>SIAK01000047.1 GCA_009691805.1 Phycisphaerales bacterium | reverse complement strand
AATAGAACGGATCCTCAAGCACATCGCGCGCATACTTCTGATAGGTACCGATATTGTGTGTCGCGGGGTTATAGATGAACAGCCAACCGACATGCGCCCAGAGAAATGCGACAAGCGGACTGTGCGGATCGTTGTTCTCATCGGAATGCGCGTGATGAAATCGATGCGTCGCGACCCATCGCCCCGGTGTGTCCTCAAGGCTGCACAGCGCGACAATCACCAAGCATCGTTCAAACCACTTCGGCACGGTCGCGCATTTGTGCGTGAGGAGTCGGTGGTAGCAGAGCGTGATCCCCTGGCCGAAAACGAACACGCTCCCGAACATGACAGCAACACCAGTCCAACTGAAATACGCGGGAACGATCACCAGCAACGCGAGCGCGTGAATGACCACGATCGGAACGAGGTACACCCAATCAATCTTTCCAACGATCACCGAGTCGGGCAGAGAGAGGCGCCCTTCGCCTGAGGTCGTTGGGGCATTGAGCATTGAAAAAGTGTACTGCAGTTGCGCGCCGCAGAGGTCGCGGAGATTCGTGAACACGAGAGTTCAACGTCGATTTCCGCACTCCGCGTATCACAAATCCCGTGCTCGCTCTGCTCTCCTCGCATCAGGGGCATGTGCATCCCTGGTTCCTTGCCAGAGAGCGCGCGCGCGATTTCAGCGCTGCCAGATAACTTTGACTTTCACATTGGGGCGAAGCGAGGACTGCAGCGCCGATTGCAAGAGCGCTTCGATCTTCGGCGCGGCTTCGACCTCCGCTTCGCGCAAGTATACGTTCGCGCTCGCCTGCTTCACCGCCTCCTCACGAATCATGTGCTTCGTCTCGTCGATGCCATCGGCCTGCCAGACAAATACATTCGCGAGCCACTGGTCATCTACTTCGGCCTTGATCATCGCAGGATTCGTTTGCACGGAGACCATCTGCGCGTCCACGGATGGCGATGGGAGGTGCACCATCAACACACCGCCGTGTTCATTGCCGACAAACTCCCATTCGTCTTGCGACGCGATACCGGCGAGCGGAACGATGTACTGCACGCGATTGCCACGGACTTCAAGACGCGTCACCGTGGTCCCGACCTTGACTCCGGTCCACTTCGTTTCAACCGTGCGTTCCACAATCGCGTCGACTTCGCGCTCGCCAACTTTGAGTTCAAGCTTTGGATCGAGCCCGCGCACGGCGAGAGATATGGTCTGCTGAATCGAGATTTGCGGTTGAAACGCCAGCCCAATGCCGTTCATAACACCGTTGAAGACGCGTATCGGAACATCTATACAGGACTTCACCACAAAGACCGCGCCAACGATGAGCGCAACCGCAACGATCGTGGCGGCGATAGGCCAACCGAATGAGGAGTTGTGAGTTGGTAGTTCCGATTGCGGCGCCGATTCGCTCATATTTTCAGTGTACCACTAGTAGACTTCATCTATGCACTTCGCTCTTCGCGCGTCGCTCCTCACATTGGCTTGCATGGTCTCAGCGGCACATGGTGCGACCGATCCTCCGCTGCGCTTAACGACAAGCGCGCTTGAAACAGAATCTTGTGAACACGCAAAATTAGGCGCGCTCGACACCTACGCCACAAGCCTTGATGCAGCGCTGCACGAATCACTCGACGGAAAGACGCCGATAGTGATGAGCAAGTTCGCCGCAACGAACGCGGGCTCGTTCGCACTCTTGCAATGGCGACTCCTCTCGCGACTTGATGCGACGAGCCGCGCCACACTCTCCGCTGCGCACGGCGCAACGCTGTGTTGGCTGCTCTCGAACCGCGAACCGCTTGAAACTTTTTTGGATTCGGGCGATGTCGAAGGCAACCGTTGGAACGAAGCAACGCGCATTCTCTGCGAGATCGTCGACAAAGATCCTCGAGCGCGCGAAGGACTTGCACTGCGCATCGCGATCGCGACTGCTCTGGTGTTCTCCACACCCGTGAACGCGATGGCAGCAGGCGCAGTGATTGACCCGATCACTCGCTACGAGGCGTACAAGCAGTGGGACGCGGATGGCGTGCTGTTCGCGACTTTTCGCGATCTCAGCGCGTGGGAACTTCGCTACGTTGTTGGAAGTTGGTCAACGGATGAAGATCTCGTTTGGGCGCGCGCGAACATTAAGCCTGAATTGAAGCAGCGCGACAAAGTGGGAGATGGCGCGCACATGCTGGCGTACAACGCCACCAACAAGAACGGAGTGAGTGTGCAAGCAGGCAGCAAGTTCTATGACGACAAGCCCATGACACTCCCAGTGATGCTGGAGTACGGCGGCGTGTGCGGAGCGATTTCGCGCTTCGGAACTTCGATGTCGCAAGCATTCGGCGTGCCCGCAATGCCGATTGGTCAACCGGGACACTGCGCATTTCTCTGGCAGAAAGAGCCACACGCGTGGTCGATCAACAATGATGTTTCTGGTTGGGCAGAGAGCGGCTGTCACGACGGCATTCAGATGACGTGGGGTCAACCAGCGTGGCTCATGCCACTGATGCAGCAAGCGCAAGGCGTGCCGAAAAAATTTCATGCCGCGGAAACGCTGCGCGCGTGCGCGATGTTCGCGCCAGAAAACGCGCGTGCTGTGATCCTCGCAGATGCATGCGCGCAGTGCCCGCAACACTTCGGCGCGTGGCAAGACCGCATGGAAGCAATGCAGAAAGATGCAAAGGGCGCGACAAGCGCGAAGTGGAAAGAGGCGATGAAGCAAGCGGCTGCGGGACTCGCGAAACATCCGATGGCGTATGGCGCGCTTCTGGCGAAAGCGGAGCCTGCACTGCTTGATGCGAAGTCCACGCCCGCGGCACGACGAAGCTTCGCGGTGAAATCCGCGCACACACTCGCGGTCATGGTGAATGCTGGTGCGGATGCGGGCCTTGTTTCATTCGCGCTGCAAGCAATCCTTGTGCGCGAGGCGGAGGCGATGGCGCCTGAAGCGGCAACGGCAGCGCGCGCGCTGGTAAAGGGTGAGGACGCGAAAAGCGCGGTCGTTCCGCTCGCACTCGCTGTGAAGATCATCGAGATGTCGCTGGCGGCAAGCAACGAATTTGATATCGCCCCGAGCGGACCTGCTCACGACGCGTGGATCTCATGTGTGCGGAGGCTCATCAATGGCATCGCGTGGCAAGCGCCTCTTCGAAAGGATGGGCTGCGGCGAATCGAAAATCTGATCGCTGCGCTCATGAAAGCCAATCGCGGTGGCGACGCGCGTGGCATTGCAGACTTCATCACGCAGGCGGCAAGCGCCACGAAAGACGCAGCGTTTGAAGCGGAAGCGATCGCCTACCGTGCTTCGCTCAATTGATGTTCCTAAACTGCGATTTCACGCCTTGCATCTGGAGTTCACGCGATGTTCTTCCGACAGATCTACGACGAAAATCTCGCAGCGGCTTCGTACCTCATTGGCTGCCAACGCACGGGCGAAGCGATCGTCATCGATCCGCAACGCGACATTGATCGATACGAAACGCTCGCGTCATCGCATGGATTAAAAATCGTCGCTGCTGCCGAGACGCACATCCACGCCGACTTCGTGTCGGGCGCACGCGAGTTCGCGCAGAAAGGCGTGAAGGTTTATGCGTCGGACGAGGGCGGTGCGGATTGGAAATCAGAGTGGCTCACGCACACGCTTGACGGCGAGACATACGCACATCAACTGCTCCGCGATGGCGACACGTTTCATGTCGGCAGCATTGAATTCCGCGCTCTGCATACGCCAGGACATACGCCGGAGCACATCTGCTACATGGTGACGGATGTGGGTGGCGGCGCGACGAAACCGATGGGCGTGCTGACGGGCGACTTCGTCTTCGTCGGTGATCTTGGACGACCAGATCTGCTCGAATCTGCAGCGGGATTCGCGGGAAAAGCGCTGCCTTCCGCGAAGCAGCTCTTTCAAAGCGTGCGCAAGTTCCTCACATGGGAGGACTACCTTCAAGTCTGGCCTGCACATGGAGCGGGCAGCGCGTGCGGCAAAGCGCTCGGGGCTGTGCCGCAGAGCACAGTGGGTTACGAAAAACTTTTCAACCCCGCCGTGCTTGCGGCGAGCGATGAACAAACTTTTATCACGCACATTCTCGATGGTCAACCAGAGCCGCCCCTCTACTTCGCGAACATGAAGCGCGACAACAGGCACGGGCCGCGCGTGCTCAACACCGTGCCGCATCCGCGTCGACTCAGCATCGAAGCCATGCACACGGTCGTGCAGAAAAAGGGCCTCATTCTCGACACGCGGCCGTGGGTCGCGTTCAAGGCAGCGCACATTCCTGGTTCGCTCTTTCTCCCATTGACTGCGTCCTTCAGCACCGACGCGGGTTCTCTCGCGCGTGACACAGAGGTGATTCACCTGGTCGTCGATCCCAAGCGCGTCGATGAAGCCGTGCGCTCTCTCATTCGCATCGGTTTGGATCGGTTCTGTGGATGGTTCGACGCGAACATGGTGCATCAGTTTGGGACCTATGAGTCCACGCACAATGGCACGCTCGTCAGCACCAACGAAGTCAGCGTTGAAGAAGCGCGCGCGATGTTGGACACGCAGGCGCCGTTCGTGCTTGATGTGCGCCGCGCGACGGAGTTTGCGACAGGACACATCACGGGCGCCGTCAACATCTCACACACGCGACTCCTCAATCACCTTGACGAACTTCCCACGGATCGCACGATCCTCGTCAACTGTCACAGCGGCGGGCGATCTTCACGCGCATGCGCCTTGCTGCAACGCAACGGATTTGACGCATGCAATCTCGCGGGCGGCATGCTCGCGTGGAAGCAGTCCAAAGAACTTCTCGCTCACTAGGAAACGCGCATGAACACATTGCGGGCGCGACGGTGCATCCAATCTCACGCATTGGCGCGAATTGCGTTCGCACGCTCGGCGCAAACTCAACGCGCGCGATTAGACGCGGCGCGCTGCGAGTCGATCGGTTGATGGCAAGCGAACCTTCTTCGCGAGACCAACAATCTCGAGCGAGCGAATAACGATCCAACTTCCATCGAGCTGCCACCAACGCAATCCGTGACGCGCGCTTGCGGGGAACGCGTGATGGTTGTTGTGCCAACCTTCACCGAACGCAAGAATGCCGAAGATCGGATTGTTTCGACTGTGATCGCCTGATGCGTATTCGCGCCAACCCCAAATGTGACAGACAGAGTTGATGCTCCACGTCACATGATGCAAGACGAACATGCGAACGACGCCGCCCCAAAGGAACCCGAGCAGCGCGCCCATCCACGTCATCGTGATCAGTCCGCCAATCACGCCGGGCAGCAGCAGTCCGAAGAGGACGATGTAGGGGAAGAGATTATTGATCCGCACGGTCGTGCGATCCGCGAGCAAGTCTGGCACATAGCGCCGAAAATCTGCGGGCACATTGTCAAAGAGCCAACCCGCATGCGCGTGCGCAAATCCGCTGAGAAGCCCTATAAACCCAGGCTTGCGCCCTGCATGCGGCGAGTGCGGATCATGCTCATGGTCGGAGTGCTGATGATGCGCACGATGAATCGCAGACCACCAAATGACAGGACCTTGCGCCGACATGCTTCCGCAGATTGCGAACAACGCAGCGATCGGTCCGCGCGTTGCAAATGATTTGTGCGTGTACAGACGGTGATAGCCCACCGTCACGCCGAGCGCGGTGATGACATACATCGATCCAAGCAGCGTGAGATCTACCCAACTGAACCAACCGCCCCACGCAAGCATCATGACTGCGACGAGCGCGAGTGGCGGAACGGTGACCGCGATCATCGTAAAGACGCGCACCGCAAAAATGGGTCGCAGCAGTTCCACGTCCACAAGAACAGCACCTGGTGGCTCTTCGTATCGCTCTGCTGGTTTCACTTCATCGCTGTCAATCGCGATGTCGAGTGTTTGAAGAATGGACGCGTCGATGGCGAGCGCGGGTTGAGCAGTAGTCGAATTGAGCAAGCGGACTCCATGCAGGCGCGAGGTATTGATTGCGCAGCGGGCGCAGTCTAGCCGCATACGCCCCATGACGCGCAGGCAGGTGCAAAGGAAAATGAATCCGCCCGCGCTCCGATTCTGCAAGTTTTGGGGAAGAAACGCGAGCGCATTACGGATGTGGCTGCTTCAAATGCGCGCGAAGCCTTTCGCCGCCGAAATTCGCGTGCGAGTCACTCCAAACGCAATGCACATGATTGGGATCGGCGTTCGTGCAGTCGTATTCAATCGTGAAGCACGGCGATGTGAGTCGGTAATAGTGCGCCTTTGCGAGATCCGCTTCGCCAACGAACGCGAAAGCGAGCTGCCCCGCGTGCATCGTCCGCCACTCCTTCAGTTGATTGCTCGCGATTTCCTCGTCCAGTAAACCCGCATGCGTCGCAAGCAACGCATCAACGAGCTGTTGCTGCGCGGAAGTCATGGATGCTCGTGTCAATCCACGCATGTCGGGCGACTTGGAATCCGCGCCAACAGCGAAGAGTACGTCCGCTGGTGTCCCGTCAAGAATGCGCGCCTCTTTGCGTTGCGCATCGTCCATCGAGTTCGCAAGCGCGAATGCAATCTCGACGGCTGCTCCAAGCGGACGCTTGCCGGCATCCGCGCCACTCGCAACAGCGACTGGAAATGACCCGGTGAAGGAGGGAGTCACCGTCACCACGCCGTCTGCACCCGCGACATTGAGGACAAAGTGATGACCCTCAATCTGCATTGCGAACGCGCGCTCGCCTTTGGTTGTGAAGAGGATGACGCTGTAGAGATCTGCCCCGTAGGTTGGAGGCGTCACACCTGCAGCGATTTCATTCTGCGCGTTGAGTGCTTCGATGACTCGAATGAGCCGCCATTGTTCCCGCCCTGAAATGGAGAGACAACTCTCGATGAGTTTCAACGCCGCCGTGCGGGTCTCTGCATCCATATCGCGTAGAAAAAGTCCAGCGCGCGCACCGCGCACGAATTGCCATTGCGTGCGCTCTGCGTCTTCAAGTGATCGCATGCCTGCTGCGCGTTCACTTTCCGAGAGCGTCTTCGCGAAGGCGGATGCGCACGCGGCTTGCACTGTCTCGCGTTGCGGCAGCGCGCGCGCGGCGATCAGCAGCACGCTTGTGACTGCAAGTGTGAAGGCAGCGCCGATGAGGATGATGAATCGAAGTTGCATCCCTGCATCGTTGCAGAAAGTTGGGTGGGAGTTGCGGTCGGTGTATAATCGAAACGCGCCGAGGGGGACCCTCGGCGCGCGTGACTTCTGTGCAATGTGCCAATGCCAACACCCGCGATCAATGCGCGATGTGGTTGCTGTCCGTGTGTTCCGCATGCACTGCTGGCGCGCTCGTGCGCGCGTAGACGATCTCCATCATCTTGTACTCCTCGCCCGTTCCCAAATTTGGACCCCACATGCGGAGGGTCTGCGTCCCATTGTCGTTGTGCGTGACCGTCTGCTTGTACGCGCAGCTCTTCTTCTGGATCGGGCAGTTGTAGTTGTAATTGATCGTGAGCACCTTCTTGTCCGAAGAGAGTTCCCCAGTGCCGTACATCATTCCTGTGCCCATCGTGTCGGCCCAGTAGGCCTGAAACTCACCCTTCGCATTGTCGTAGCCAGTCAGACTGAAGCCTTCAAACGGGCCCCACTCGCCCATGTCACCCTTCGTCTGCTGCTGCACGAATCGACCGCCGAGGATCGGCGTAACAGTGAGCATGGACTTGGTGATCATCGCTGGTGTGTTTGGTGCCATCCACGTCGAGCACGCGCCAGCCCACTCGCCAGCATTTTCGCAAAGGTACGCCTGCATTGGACCCGGTGTTCCGGCTGACATCGCATCCTGCATCATCTCTTCAGTCATGCCTGGAGGAAGTTGCGCTTCGGGTGGCGTGACTGGAGTGACCACTGCGGGCTTCGTTGGAGGCGTTGACTTTGTGTACTGCTTCTTCGCGTCTTGCGCGAAAAGAATGCTGGTGCAGACTGCGAGCGAGCCGAGTGCGATGCTACAAACGATACGTGTGCGGTTCATGCTGACCTCCTTGAAAATGAATGAGTCCATGCAGCGGGTAACGGGCGAGGATCGTATCCACTGAGCATGCGAACCCGCACGAGCATGTACCCTGCAGCGCGGATATTGCCGTGTTTCCCCACGCAAACGGGCTTTCGCCCTACCGATATCCTCTGCGCCTCAATTCTCGCAACGAGTGCTACCTATGTCCGAAGTCACACCTGCATCGATTCCCACTGCCGCACCAAAGAAGATGGAAGACATCGTCGCACTCTGTCGACGACGCGGCTTCATCTTTCAATCCTCCGAAATCTACGGCGGCATCAATGGTTTCTGGGATTACGGTCCGCTCGGCACATCACTCAAGCGCAATCTGAAGAACGCGTGGTGGAGCGATGTTGTGGAACGCGAACTCATCGGTCCCGATGGAACTGCGATCGACATCGTTGGTCTTGATTCGAGCATCATCATGAATCCGAAGACGTGGGTCGCGTCAGGACACGTTGGCGGATTCAACGATCCGATGGTCGATTGCAGAGAGAGCAAGTCTCGCTATCGCGCCGATCACCTTGTGGTCCTCGGTGCGATGGAAGCGGGCGCGCGTCTCTATGCGTACATTGAGAACGATGACGAGCAGAAAGCGCAAGCAGCGAAGTCACTCGCGAAGTATGAAAAGCGCGACACGCTCGATCCCGCGCGACATGTGCTGCGCGCGTTTCCCACGATCACTGCCGAAGAACGCGCGCGCACCGTCGGTCCGAACGCCAAAGAGGTAGGCACGCTCACGGAAGCGCGACAGTTCAATCTGATGTTTGAGACGAACTGCGGCGCGATTCGCGATGAAAATTCACTCGCGTACTTGCGACCAGAAACTGCGCAAGGCATTTTCACGAACTTCTGGAATGTCTGCGATTCCACGCGCGTGCGCGTGCCTTTCGGCATCGCGCAAATCGGCAAGGCGTTTCGCAATGAAGTGACGCCGCGCAATTTCACCTTCCGAAGTCGTGAGTTTGAGCAGATGGAGATTGAATTCTTCATTCGCCCTGAGAGCGCGAACGAGTGGTACAAGTGGTGGCGCGATTGGCGTTTCGCGTGGTGGCAGAAGATCGGACTCGCCGGCGAAAATCTCATCCTGCGCGAACACAATCGCGACGAACTCGCGCACTACGCCAAGGTTGGCGCGGGCACGAGCGACATTGAGTATCGATTCCCATTCACTGCACCTGGCTACGGAGAACTCGAAGGCATCGCGCATCGCGCAGACTTCGATCTCAAAGCGCACGCGACGCATTGCGGCAAGGGCGACAAGATGCGCTACTTCGATCAAGAGAAGAACGAGCGCTACTTTCCGCACGTCATCGAACCTTCCGCAGGTGCGGATCGCGGAACGCTCGCGCTCTTGTGCGAGGCGTACACCGCGGATCCAACGCGCGCGTCAGGTGTTTTCATGAAGTTCAATCCACGCATGGCTCCCGTCAAGGCAGGCGTGTTTCCGCTCGTCAACAAGGACGGGCTCCCTGAGATTGCGGAGCGACTTTTCCGTGATCTGCGCAAGCAACATGCGGTCGAGTTTGATGAGAAGCAATCGATCGGCAAGCGCTACGCACGCATGGACGAAGCAGGAACTCCATTCTGCATCACCATCGACCACGATGGCGCAACAAGTGGAACCGCGACCGTGCGCCACCGCGACACGCAAGCACAAGAGCGCGTCGCACTCGATCAGATTCCGCAGTTTGTCGCGGAACGCGTTGGTTAATCGACGCACAGACCAGTGCAGAGATCGTTACCGAATGCGATCCAATCATCGAGCATCCAGACCACTCGCTTTTCGCGTGTGACTTGGATCATCTGCGGATTGTCAGGACCTGCGTGCGTGTTCCCGATGAGCACGTGACCGTTAGGCAGCACTTGCAGCGTCGTGACCCAACAGAGATGAATCGGGCGTCCATCGGGGCGCTTGAGTTCGTCGCGTTCGATAGACCAAACGGTTTCCTTCTTCGCGTTCACTTCGAACACGCGGTTGTTGTTGCCGCCCGCGATGAGTGTGTTTCCATTGCGCAACCGAATCGCGTTGAACACACTTGTGCCATGTCCATCATGGCCACCTCTCGCAGGTTGATCATGCAGGTCGAGTGCGAACTCCCAGAGGATCGCGCCCGCCGCGTCGTACTCGCGCACGAGACCGAGCCCTTCATGACAGACGAGATACGTCCCCGCGTCCGCCTTGCGCACTCTGCGCGTATCGCGATGCGCGTCAGGACGCTCGACGGTGAGCGGCACTTGCTTCACGATTGCGCCCGACGCATCGACTTCAATGATGCGAAGGTTTCCAGTCTCCGCAATCATCGTGTTGCCATCCGCGAGCCTTTGAAACGCGTGAATTTCGACATTGCCCGCGTACGGCGCGACGGGATGACTCGTCCATTCCCACACAACCTCCTTCGCAGAGTTCACTTCAACAATGCGATTGGGCGCGGGATGCATGAGCACATTGCCATTGTCAAGCAGCGCAAGATCATGCGAGTTGTGCGGACATGCAATCTCCCACACGATCGATCCATCAGCATCGCGCAACACCACGCGCCCCTTGTCTTGTCCAAGGATGCGATGTTCGATGAAGCCATACTTCGCGCGAATCTTCGCGAGCGATCCGTCTGATTCCATTGCGGCGATCTCCTTCGAGATGCGCTGTGCGATGGAAGCGTCCGTCTGTCGAAGCGCGTACACGCTCGGCATGGGCGCGAGCAGGCGTGCGGAAAATGTCGTGTCGCGTTTGGCTCGCACGACCGCTGCGGCGAAGTCCATGAGCAGCGCATCGACCTCACCCTTCTCCACCGCGCTCACGTGCGTGCCGATCGCTGCGGCCGCGTCGCTGAGCGTCGCCTTGGGTAAGTGCTCACGCGCCCACGACGCGAACACGCTGTTGGGCGCAACGCACACACGCGCACCATCGAGCGACTGCGCTGTCCACGCTGACTTCGCCTTCACGAGTGCGCCAATTCCGTCCGCATGGAGATATGGCGTAGTGCACGCAAACTCAGTGCTACGCGCACCGAGTTGAAAGAAACCATCTGCGATCAGATCGATTTCGCCTCCGCGCAACGCAGCTTCCTCATCGCTGCTGGAAACAAATTTCGGATCAATCGTCCATCCAAGTCGCTTCTCAAGTTCTGTCCACACCTCTGCGTCCAAGCCTCGGTCTCGCTGGCGACGCGTTGTTGGATTCCAGAATGGCTCGGCCTCGCGAGGATGACCGACGCGAAGCGCGCGCGTGCGCGCATCCAGCGCAGTCCGCTCAAGCGGAGCCTTATCAAAGCGCGGCGACATCTCCTTCGAATACACGCGCACCGCGTTTGTCACGAGCGTCGCGACCTTCGCTGCGAGTTCGCAATCCGCCAGCGCAACTTCGTCGCTCACCTTGTGATAGTCCTCGTGATCTTCACAGCTGAAAAGCACCGCGGGAACGCCTGCAGAAAGAAACGCACCCTGATCACTGCGTTGCAACCAATCGCCGTGCGTGTCCACCACCATCGGCAACGATGCTGCAGGCGCAAGCCGCGTGAGCAACTCCACAAGCACCTTGCCTGTCGGTCCACCATCAAGGCGAATCGCTCCATCAGGCGCGCGCGAAATCATGTCCATGTTGAACACAGCGCGGATGCGCGCGAGTGGAAGAATTTCTTCTTCGACAAATGCGCTGCTACCGATGAGTCCCGCTTCTTCGCCGGTGAAGCCGACGAACACCACACCCACGTCGAGCGCCTCACCGCGCAGCGCTTCTGCAACCGCGATCATTCCGCAGACACCACTCGCGTTGTCATCGGCACCGTTGAAGATGCGATCCTCGCCACTTGAAGCATTCGCAAGATGATCGTAATGCGCAGTGACGAGTATGAACTCGCCTGTGGGTTGCGCGATCCCTGCGCGCGGCGGAAACCACGCAGCCACATTCGGACTCGCAGCAGGCATGCGCGCAACTGGAATCAACATCGACTCGCGACCAGCGAGTGGAACTGCGCCTGCGGCCGCGAACTTCGCGGCGACCCACGCCGCCGCGCGTTTTCCATCGTCACTTCGAAACGAACGCCCATTCATCGCGTCGCTCGCGAGTTCCGTGATGTTCACACAGATACGACCCGCAGCAGGCGGCGCGGGCGCCACGCTTGGCGATTGTTGCGAGAAAAGAAGAGCCGCGCACGCGAGAGCTGCAAACATCCACGCAGCGTAACGCAGCGACTAGGACTTCACTTCATCCCAGATTTTTTGCTTGTGCGTCTCTTTGAGGAAGATCGAACCAATGACAAATGTGAACGCCGCAATCCCGATGGGGTAATAGAGCCCCGCGTAAATATCACCTGTCATCGCGACGACCGTCAGACCGATGAGCGGAAGCAATCCGCCGAAGATGCCGTTGCCGATGTGATACGGAAGCGAGAGCGCGGTGTATCGAATGCGCGCAGCGAATGCTTCGACGAGATACGCCGCGATGGGACCGTAGACCATCGCAACAAAGATGAGTTGTACAAAGATCAGCCCGATGAGCATCCACGCTGCGGGCGTCGTGAAGAGTTCCGCGAGACCGTGATACGTCAACACTTCAGAGGCATTCGTGAGTACGCCATCCACCATTGTTTGCGGCGTCAAGCTCACAGCGCCAGTTACGGCATTGCGTTGCGACACCACACTCACCACTCCCGATCCTGCAGCCCACTGCATGCCGTGATAGATCGGAATGTAGGAAATCGCCGCGAGAAGACAGCCACTCATCATGAGTCGCTTGCGTCCGAAGCGATCAGAAAGACTTCCGAAGAGCACGAACAATGGCATGCCCAGTAACAGTGCTGCTGCAACGATGCAATTCGCGCTTGTCGAATGCACTTTGAGAATCGTCTGCAGATAGAAGAGCGCGTAGAACTGCCCCGTGTACCAGATGACACCTTGACCCGCGGTCGCGCCAAAGAGTGAGATGAGCACAACCTTGAGATTGCTCCACTCCGTGAACGCCTCCTTCAGCGGCTTCGAGGAAGTCATCCCCTTGCTCTTGAGATGCTCAAGAATCGGCGACTCCTTCATCCGCATGCGAATGTAGAGCGAGATCGCAACGAGGAAAATCGAAATCAGAAACGGTATGCGCCAGCCCCATGCTTTGAACGCTTCGGGGCCCAGCATGGTTTGCACAACGAGAATCACGACGAGCGAGAGAAAGAGCCCAAGCGTTGCCGTGATCTGGATGAAGCTCGTGTAGAAGCCGCGCTTGTCATCGGGCACATGCTCAGCGACGTACACAGCAGCGCCACCATATTCGCCGCCGAGCGCGAAACCCTGCATCACACGGATGACAAGCAGTGCGATTGGCGCCGCGTAACCGATGGATGCAAACGTCGGAAGCACGCCGACAATGGCTGTGGCACCACCCATCACGACGAGCGTCACGAGGAACGCGTACTTACGACCAACCACATCTCCGATGCGACCAAAGAAAAGTGCACCGAACGGACGTACGACGAATCCAACGGCAAACGTCGAGAGATACGCGATCAATGCCCATGTGTCATTGCCGCTTGGATAGAAGAGCGGCGCAATGATGGTCGCGAGACTTCCAAAGATGTAGAAGTCGTACCACTCGATCATCGTCCCGACCGACGACGCTGCAATGACCTGCCAGAGACGCGAGCGAGAGATCGTGGAAGAGGCGAGCATGCCCGCTGATTGTAATGAATCGCGCACGCCGTTCCCACGCACAGTGTTGCGCTGAAGCTCATTCTTCAGCTGCCGCAACTTCCCCAGTTCGAGAGCAATAATGTGAGATCTGCAGCATCGACGACGCCGTTGCCGTTCTGATCGGACTTGCAATTCGCGCAAGGACCCCACGCACCAAGCAGGATCGCAAGATCAGGTGCGTCGACACATCCATTGCCATCGAGATCCGAGAGATTAGAAACTGCGTATCGAAACACCCCTTGCGTATTCGTTGCTGCGACGATGAAGCCGTTGTGAATCTCGAGATCGAAGATGGTGAGATCCGTCAGTCCAACATTGATGAGTGTCCAGTTCGTTCCGTTGTTGAGCGAGTAGAAGACACCGCCACCAAAGGAACCCGCAACGATCAGTCGATCGTCATGCGCAAATCCTCGATAAGAACCTGATGTGAGACCACCAGCAAGCAAGGTCCAACTTGCGCCAAGGTTCGTTGATCGGTACACCCCCGTTCCGATTTGACCTCCAGCAAAGAGCGTCGTTCCTTTGCTCTCAAGCGCGCGGATGTTCGTGGAAGCGAGACCTGTGTTGCTCGCACTCCATGTCACTCCCCAGTCCGTGCTCTTGTACACACCTGAGCCATTTGTCCCTACAAATACTGTTGTTCCAACGACGGAGACACATCGAACATCGACGCCCACCATTCCAGATGCAGCCCAAGTATCACCATGGTTGTCGGAACGAAAAACTCCTGTTGGCCCAACGACGAAGAGATGCGAATCCGCAGACACGATTCCACTCGTGAGCAGATTTGTAAGCCCAGTAGATTTCGCAACCCATGGGCTTCCGTTACTTGCGCTGCGAAACACTCCTTGACTTGTGCACGTGTAGATATACGTGCGATCCGCAGTAAAACCGCGCGTCGGTCCGACTGCGTCATTGCCCGTGTTCGAGAGAGTGAAACTTGTTGCGCTGTTGTCGGATCGATACGCGCCTGTCGCGCCCCCCGCAAACACAAATCCACCGCGTGACAATAGAGATTGCATGTTGAGTGCGGCGGTGCCTGTTGATTGAGACCATTGCGCTGACGCAGTGTTCGCACAACAGAGCAACGTGAGCGTCAACAACCTCGAGATCGAGCGCGTGTTAGAAAGTAGCGACATCGGAATGCTCCAGATAGATCAACACGCAGCACACACACAGTGACACGCGCGCGCTTCAGAACGAGGCGCGCGCAGGGATATTGCTTCGCTCACGCTACAAAGATGGCTGAGATTCGAACATATGCAATTTCAGCATCGCGCCTTGAAGCAATTCCCGCCTCTGGAAGGGTGGAGCGAAAGTCCGCAAACTCTGGCGATGCCAGAAAAGCTTTGAGGAGAGGATCGTTCGCTCCTCAGCCAACGCATCGACCGCCATCAGAACTCAAAGAAAAATCACTCCGCCGAGCCGCAGATTTCTTCACGCTTGCTTTGTCAATTCGATCCCAGGACTCAGGAACGTGATCTTGCGTGCCTTGAAGAGCGCGCCGAGTGCTTGTTTGAACGCCTTTTTGCTCGTGTGAAATCGTGCGCGAATCGCGTCTGGCGAGCTGCTGTCGTCGAAATTTAGTCGGCCGCCCGCCTTCGCGAGCGCTTCGAGAATCTGTTCCGTCAATGGAGCCACGCGCTCGTAGCCCGACCTATCCAATCGCAAATCAATCTTCCCATCCTCGCGTACTTCTTGCACAAATCCACGCACGTGCGTGCCAACTTCGAGCGGCGACGCGAGGCTCGAGTTGTAGATCAAACCACGATGCGCATGCTCGACGATCACGCTGCAACCAAGTTCCGAAGTCTCAAACACAAGCAAATCAACCTCTTGATCGACTGCATACTCAGGCTTCGTGCGGCTGAAGTGTTGCGTGATGAGCGCGGTTGCAATCACGCGATCCGTCTCGGTGTCGTGCAACACTTTCACGACAACCTTCTCGCCCACTTGCACATGCGGACGCTGCTCGCGATAGGGAAGCAGTAAATCTTTCGACAGTCCCCAATCAAGAAATGCGCCCGCGCGTTCATGAATGTCTTTCACGCGCATGCATGCAAACTCACCAACACACGCGAGTGGAGTTTCGGTTGTCGCGACAAGTCGATCTTCCGAATCGCGATACACAAACACTTCAATCGTGTCTCGGATGCGAAGCGTGCGCGGAATGAACTTGCCGGGCAGCAAGATCTCTCCGAGCGCGCCGCCATCAAGATAAATGCCAGGCTGTGACTCACGCACAGCAGTGAGAGTGTTTCGAATACCAAGGCGCGCCATAACGAGCCTAGAGTACGAGAAAACGTGTCGCCCTTACAGGCACAAATGCCGTTGATCGCGCTATGCTTCTCCCCCTGTCGATTCAGGCATAAGAGGCTGCACATGACGAATATTCCACTTCCACAAGCACGTGGTTTTCTCCAGACCAATCGCAAAGACCTCTGGTGGCTTCAACCACTCGTCGTGCTCCTCGGATTCAGCGCGTTCATCGTCTACTCCACGTGGGCGGCGCTGCAAGGAAGCCACTACTTCATCGGTGGACCAGCGGATGTCGGCGCGCAGCAACTGCTCTCGCCGTTCTACTCACCTGTCGTGTGGGATGCGGCTGGTCTCCAATCTGGTCACGCGTGGTTCGCAGGACTTCCCGCGTGGTGGCCCGCGTGGATGCTCTTCTCTCCCGCGCTCTTGATCCTGCCGTTCCCTGGTCTCTTCCGTTTCACGTGCTACTACTACCGAGGCGCGTACTACAAAGCATTCTGGGGAGATCCAACAAGTTGCGCAGTCGGTGAGCCAAAGTTCCGCAGCGAAAATTATCGCGGCGAAGAAAAGTTCCCGCTCATCTTTCAGAACGTGCATCGATACGCGTTGTACATCGCGATCGTGTTTATCTTCTTGCTCGCGTTTGATGCGTGGACTTCGTTGTGGAATGTCGATGCGCAAGGCGCGAAGCATTTCGGCGTCAGCGTGGGTTCACTCGTGCTCACGATGAACGTTGTGTTGCTCGGTGGCTACACCTTTGGATGTCACTGCTGGCGCCACCTTGTGGGCGGCAAGCATGACTGCATGTCGTGCAGCAAAGTGCGACAAACTGCCTACTCGCGCGTCAGTTGGTTGAACGCGCGCCACATGCTCTTTGCATGGATGAGCCTCTTCTGGGT
>SIAK01000046.1 GCA_009691805.1 Phycisphaerales bacterium | reverse complement strand
GCCGTCGCTGCTGTCGGTTTGGCGGGCAGCATTCTTGCTTCCTGCAAAGCTCCGCAGGGCGCGAAGACCGCCAATGGAGGTGCGCTCGGCGGCACGGCAGCAGGTGGAAGCGGAACTGCGGTTGGAAGCGGTGACGTCGCAGGCGGGGCGGGTGCGGTTCCTGGTGATGGAAATCAGCCTCCGGTGGCGACTGCACCGAGTGAGAAGAAGGTCGATCGCCCCATTGCGCCCAAGAAAGAGCCTTCAGTTCGCGTCAAGGTTGGCGGCATCGTCCAAGGCAAGGGCGTCGAAGTCGGAGCAGCGGGGCAGATGCTCGCGGTGGGTTTGGCAGGATCCGGCGAAACGCGGCGCATCAAGGCGCCAGCGCTCTTCACTCGCGACGCGGGCGGTTGGTCCATCCTCCCTCATGGTGGCTCCGCCAAGTGCGTGCGCATCGAGACGGGTGGCGAACTTACCGTGGCAACGGTTGGTGCGAAGTCGCAGGAGTTCCATGTACTCGGAGGGGTCTGGCCAGGAACGCTGCACCTCGTGCCGACAAAGAGCGGCGCGGATGTGATTGCGCATGTCGCGCTTGAAACCTATCTCGCGGGCGTCGTTGCGAAAGAGCTCTACAACAGTTGGTCGCTTGAAGCGCACATGGCGCAAGCGGTTGCCGCGCGCAGTTACGCAGTCTGCGAAGAGGCGCGTTGGGCGGAGCTTCGTCACTTCGACGTGCACGCGAGTGAAGCGAGTCAAGCGTGGTTAGGAAAAACGGAACACAAGAAGAGTCTTGAAGCAGTGCGGCGCACGCGCGGGCAGTTGCTCGTGTTCGAAAACGCGGTCGTTCCTGCGTACTACTCGAGTTGTTGCGGTGGTGCGCGCGCTGATGCACAAGGCACGATCATAAGTTCGTTACGGCATGACATCGCGCCACTGCAGGCGATCCATGCGCCGCGCGGCTGCGGGTGCATGCACCTCTCGCCGAATGCGAATTGGACCGTATCTCTGCAGTTAAGAGGTGTTTCGCAGACTCTTTCTGCATGGGGACCACTCGAAGGATTCCGTGAACTCGGTTCCTTCGCGAATGTTCGCGCGCTTGAAGTTGTTGGTCGTAATGCAGCAGGTCGCAATCAACGCATGCGCGTGGATTCGGAGAGTGGGCTCGCGTGTGAACTTCCCGCCGAACGCGTGCGTTGGGCGTTGAGTGCTGATCCAGCGAATCCTCGCATCTCGAAGCCATTCAAAGAGCGCGTGAAGAGCGCGTACTTCGATCCATCTGTTGTTGGTGCAACGCTCGTGCTCGATGGTCACGGCTTCGGACACGGTGTTGGCATGTGTCAGTTCGGTGCAGAAGCTGCATCGCGCAAGGGAGAAAGTGCGCGAGAGATTTTGGCGCACGGCTATCCGGGTGCGAACATCGTGATTGCGTACGGGTAAAAAAATACCGGCCGCGCCCTTGTGGAGCGCGACCGGTCACAAATTGGGGTACGCCTGAGATTGTGTGGAGAGAGTCCACAATCCCGACATAACTGACGCGAAGTATCCCTTTCCGCGTCCTCAGAGCGCCGGCCCTTTTTTCCAACGCTCCAACCCTTGTGTCCTCCGCCCTACCGGTCAACCGGTACAGCGTTCGACGCAAGCAGCCCTTTCCGCCTGCGTGTCGAGCGAACCTCGACATCACACATTACGCCACAAATTCAGGGAAAGATCCACCCCTCTTGGTCGATTGGGATGAAAATACATGCATTGTGAGTGTTCGTGCAGGGGGCGAGAACTCGCAAAATCGGACGTCACAGCGATTCCCGCCGATACCGTCGATCAAGGCGCGCGATTCCCGAAGTGCCACTCGCGTCCTGGTTCGTAGCGGAGCAGTGCGTAAAGATCCTTGCGCGACTGCATGGCACCGAGCATTGGTTCGAACGAACCGTGTTCACGCAAACACGCGAGCGCGCCTTCGACAGAGTGCATCGCCACGCGCATCAGCGAGAGCGGGAAGATCACGATGCTGCAACCGAGCGCAGCGAAATCTTGCGCGCTGAGATGTTTCGTCTTGCCGAACTCCGTCATGTTTGCGAGGGTGCGACCTGGTGAGCCTTTCGCGAATGCACGGAACTCAGCTTCGTCATGCAGCCCTTCCGGGAAAATGACGTCCGCGCCAGCTTCGCGGTAGAGATTCGCGCGTGCAATCGCATCGTCGAGGCTCGTGACGTGTCGCGCATCGGTTCTTGCGATGATGACAAAGTCCGAACAGATTCGCGCGTCTGACATCGCCTTGACTTTGTCCGCCATCGCGTTCGCTGAGATCAACTCTTTGCCATCAAGGTGCCCGCAACGTTTGGGAAAGACTTGATCTTCGATATGCAGCGCGGCAGCGCCCGCGCGTTCGTACTCAATGATTGTGCGTCGCGCACATTCCACTTCGCCGTAGCCCGTGTCCGCATCTGCGATCACAGGAATGTTTGAAGCGTCGACGATTTCGCGAATCGTGCGGCACATCTCGGTCAATGTGATCAGCCCGATGTCGGGATATCCCGCAACATTCGCGGTCGCGCCGCCTGAGATGTAGGTCGCGTGAAATCCCGCGCGGGCAACGGCACGCGCAACGAGCGCATTGAATGCGCCAGGTGCGATGACAATGCCCTTGTCCATCAGCGTGCGAAGTGTGGCGCCTGCGTTGGGTGTACTCATCATGCTCACTGGAAAAGTTTACTTCTGGCTGAGAGTGTCGGAGAAAACAGGGATCGCGACTGCGGCGACGGTCTGCGGAATGCGCATGAATTCGCACGGACCTGTGCGCGAACCGGTGACGATAGTTCCCTTCGCATCAAATCCGCGTTCCCACAGTTGCAATCGATCAGCGCTCACGATGAGTTCCACAGTCGAGTAGGCCGCGCCTGCATACGTGCTTGGACAATGCGTGCCTTCAGAACCACCCGTTGCCGAAGTGCCGTTGAGCGCGATCGTCATGGACATCGCGCAGCCGTCTTGTGCGTTGAGCAACTCCGGTGTGAGATCGTTCAACGGTCGCGGAAGTTTCCACGCGAGTGCGTAGGAAAGCGGATCGTTGGGCAGTTCGAACACGAGCATCGTGATCGTGGTATCGAGATTTTCGATGAGCTTGTAGACGCGTTGCTTGTACGGCTTGTCGATCGTCGCGGCGCTCGATTGTTCGAAGTAAAGCCACGGCCCATCGGCGCGATCCGTCCAACAAGGAACGATCTCGAGATGAAGATCGTGGAAGGACGGATCCGCGATCGCTTGCGCGTGCGTGGAATACGAGCCGGTGAGCCAGGCAGCGAGAGTGGCGGCGGTGGAACTCGCGTTGGTGGACGCGATCGACGATTGAGGCGCGACGACTTCGGTGCGCGTTTGCGTGAGCGTGTTGCACGCGGTGCTCAGTGTGGCAGTCGCCGCAAAGACCGCAAGAATCGCAGGGGTTCGATATGCAGGGAACGTGTGATTTCGCGTTGTCTTTTGCGTGGTCTTGGTCATGGAACGCGGATGCTATCCGCATTGCCACGGGAGGCTGCTAGCATGGAAACCCCCATGAACCAGAACGCACCCGCGTCGACTCCCAACACGCCCGCCGCACCGAAGCCTGTGGATACACGCGGACTTGCGGGTCAAACGATCGGCGAAACAAGTGTGTGCGCCGTCACGCAAACCGAGTTGATTTATCGCGGCTACGAAATCGCGGATCTCGCCGCGCACGCGACGTTCGAAGAGGTTGCGTATCTGTTGCTCATCGGGCACAAACCGAGCGCGGGCGAACTCGCAGCGTTTAGCGCGGAAGTCGCGTCGATGCGCGCGATTCCAACGAGCGTGCGCGATGCCATCGTGCGCGTTTCCAAAGAGAGCCCGACGGCGCACCCGATGTCGATCTTGCGCACTGGTGTTTCGCTTCTTTCGCATCTTGATCCTGATTGCGAGGACTGCTCGCCAGCAGCGGAACTCCGCAAGTCGAAGCGATTGCTCGCGCAGATTCCTACGCTCATCGGTGCGTGCCAGCGCACGCTCGAAGGAAAGAGCCCTGTCGAACCTGATGCGAACCTTGGGCACTCCGCGAATCTCATGTGGATGATGAGCGGCACGAAGCCTGACGCGCTCGCCGCGAAGATCATGGATGTTTCACTCGTGCTCTACGCGGAGCACGATTTCAACGCGAGCACTTTCACTGCGCGTGTTGTCAGTTCGACGGAATCAGATTTGCACAGCGCAGTCTGCGGCGGCATCGGCGCGCTCAAGGGACCACTCCACGGCGGCGCGAACGAGATGGCGATGGAGATGCTCAAGCAGATCGATCACGATTGCGCGGGCGGCGCGATGACAGTCGAAGCGTGGATGCAGCGTGCGTATGTAGAGAAGCGCAAACTCATGGGGTTTGGACATCGTGTCTACAAGAATGGTGATCATCGCGCGGGCATTCTGCGCAGTTGGGGTCTCAAGCTTGCAGCGCAGCAGGGGCCGCAATCACAGAAGTGGTTTGACCTCGGCGACCAAGTGCAGGCGATCATGCTGCGCGAGAAGAACATTCATCCCAACGTGGATTTCCCATGCGGCATGACGTACTTCATCATGGGCATCGCCGTGCCGCAGTACACGCCGATCTTTGTTGCAAGCCGCATCACAGGCTGGTGCGCGCACATCATGGAGCAGCATCAAAGCAACCGCATCATCCGCCCCCTCGCGGAGTACAAGGGCCCGATGCAACTGCATTGGAATGCGTGATCGAACGACCGATCGCTACGACAGCGTGTTGGGAAGATGCCGTCCGCAGTGCAGGATGATGAACGTGCCTGCTGATCGATCGCGCCACCAGTGAATAGAGATACAAGTGTTGGCGTTGCGCGCGCGACACTTTTCTCGTGCAGCGGCGCCGACCATGAGCGATGTAGTTGAAAGAGCGACAACACAAGTCAGTTTCATGAAAATCATGCCTGCACTCCGCGGAAGGGGATAGAGAAGGTGACGGCCAACAACTGCCTTGCGCATGTCGATGGGCGAGGTGTAGCGAGAAGGGATGGAAGTCGAGTCGAAGCCATCCGAATCGAAACCAATGAGTAGCCCACCTCCGTGCAGCCTACTTCGCATTCCGATCATGCAATGTAAAAAACAGAAGCCGGAATCTTTTGATGGCAACGCTCGATGTCCGAAATCGCATCCCACACAGTCGCACGAGGGGCGTGCACTTCGACCGCGTAGAGGAACGGTTTCATGCGCGCAGAGTAGGCTTAATCAACTTAGGATGCCGCCATGACTGCGATGACTGCGATGGAGCCTGCAATCTGCTTTTCAACGGATGTTGCGCCAAGTCTTGCGGCGCTTGTGGATATCGCCTTGGAGGAAGACGGCGCATCGCGTGACATCACAAGCACGCTTGCGCTTGATGTCTCTGCGAAGGGTCGTGCGGTCTTGCGAACGCGCGAGCCTTGCACCGTCAGCGGAGTGGAGCTCATCGCGTTGCTTGCGCAGCGAGTCGAGGGCGTGCGTGGATGGACTGGAGGCGCGCTTGACGGAACGCGGGTTGAAGCGGGCGCGACCATTGGCGGCATTGAAGGTTCGCTTCGTTCCATTCTCGGCATCGAGCGCGTGCTTCTGAATCTGCTCGGCCTTGCATGCGCGACGGCGACAGTGACGCGTTCGTATGTCGATGCGATCGATGGAACGCGCGCACGCATTTTCGATACGCGCAAGACATTGCCAGGGCTTCGCATGTTGCAGAAGTACGCCGTGCATTGCGGAGGCGGTGGAACGCATCGACTCGGGCTTCACGACGCGGTTCTGCTCAAAGATAATCATCTCGCAGGACTCAGTCCGAGTGCGATCTCCGCGAAAGTTGCGGCAGTTTCGACGCGCGCGCGGAGCCGTCCGCCGTTTGCGTTACAGCCGCGCTTTGTCTGTTGCGAAGTGGACACGCTCGCACAGTTAGACGCGCTATTGCAGTTGCCTGCGGGCGTGCTCGACATTGCGCTCGTCGACAATTTCTCCCTCGAGCAATTGCGCGAAGCAGTCGCGCGTCGCGATGCACTGCAACCAACCTTGTTGCTTGAAGCATCAGGCGGCGTGCGGATGGAAACCGTGCGCGTGATTGCACAGACTGGCGTGGACCGCATCTCTGTTGGCGCGTTGACGCATTCCGTGCGATGGACGGACGTTGGTCTCGACATGAGTCTTGACATGGATGTTGGCATGGATGCCGTCTGAATTGTGCGCGGAGTGCTACAGTCTCGAATTCAAAATCGAATTCAGATTCGCATTCGTCCTGAGTACCTTCTATGTCGCAAGTGCAAAGCATCGCCATCATCGGAGCCGGAACCATGGGTTCTGGCATCGCCCTCACCGCCGCGCAATCCGGCATTCGCGCGTTTCAAATTGATGTGAACACAGCCGCCCTTGAGAAGGCGAAGGCGTATCACCAGAAGACGCTCGCACGCGCTGTCGAAAAACAAAAGATCACCGAACCCGATGCTGCGGCGGCACTCGCGCGCATCTCCTATTGCACCGCGATGGCGGATGCGAAGGACGCGGATTGGGTTGTCGAAGCCGCAACAGAGCAGGTGGACGTGAAGAAGAAAATCTTCCTCGCGATGCAATCGGCGTTCAAATCGGATGCGGTTCTCGCGACGAACACATCAAGCATTTCGATCACCGATCTCGCAAGTGCACTCGGTGCGGATGCGTCGCGCGTGATTGGCATGCACTTCTTCAATCCCGTGCCATTGATGAAACTTGTCGAAGTCATCAAGGGCATCGCGACGAGCGAAGAGACAACAGCGCGCACGATGCAACTGGCGAGAGATCTCGGCAAGACACCCGTTGCTGCGAACGATCGCGCGGGATTTGTTTCCAATCGCGTGCTCATGCCCATGATCAACGAGGCGTTTTACGCATGGATGGAAGGCGTCGCGAAACCCGAAGACATCGATCAGATCATGCTGCTCGGTTGCAATTTTCCGATGGGACCATTGCGGCTGGCCGACTTCATCGGCCTTGATGTCTGCCACGACATCATGATGGTGTTGCACAAAGAACTCGGTCAGCCGAAGTTTTTCCCATGCCCATTGCTGCGGCAATTGGTGCAAGCGGGGCGTCTTGGTGACAAGACCAAGCGTGGCGTGTACGAGTATCCGTCCAAGTAACTTCGCCCCGTGCATTGTGGGAATTCCACGCTGCCCGTGTGCTATTCTCAGCGGCAAGGATTTTCCGCATGACAACGACTTCACCGCACAGCGCATCTGTTCCAAGCAAGCCACGCATCGATCCAGAGACGGTGACGCTCTCGGGTTACGCCGTGGAAGAACGCTACGGTCCCGAGACCGTCGTGACGTGCGATGTGAAAGACGTTTCGAAGCCGCATGAGCGCATCGGCGAGCCTGGCAAGTTTCCCTTCACGCGCGGCGTGCACAAGACGATGTATCGCGCGCGATTGTGGACGATGCGACAGTTTGCCGGCTTCGGTTCTGCCGACGACACGAACAAACGTTTCAAGTATCTCTTGAGTAACGCGCAGGGCACGAAGGCGAACACGGGGCTTTCGACGGCGTTCGATTTGCCGACGCTCATGGGGCGTGATTCGGACGACGCGCTCTCGAGCGGCGAAGTTGGTCGATGCGGCGTCGCGATCTCGACGATCGACGACATGCATCGTCTGTACGCGGACATTCCGATCGGTGAAGTCACGGTGTCGCAAACGATCAACGCGCCTGCCGCGGTGATTTGGGCGATGTATCTCGCGATGGCCGAAGAACGCGGGATTCCGTGGACGGAACTTGGCGGCACATTACAGAACGACATTCTCAAAGAGTTCCACGCGCAGAACGAATTCATCTATCCGCCCGAGCCACACGTGAAACTCGTCGTCGACACGATTGAGTTCGCGACGCAGCGTTTGCCGAAGTGGAACTCCGTTTCGATTTCTGGATATCACATTCGTGAAGCGGGTTCGACGGCAACGCAAGAACTCGCGTTCACCCTGCGCGATGGCATGGAGTACGTCGAAGAATGCATCAAGCGCGGATTGCCGGTGGATACGTTCGCGCCGCGTCTCTCGTTCTTCTTCAACAGCCACAACGAATTCTTCGAAGAGATTTGCAAGTTGCGCGCCGCGCGGCGCATTTGGGCGCACGCGATGCGCGATCGATTCGGCGCGAAGCAGGAGCGTTCGATGCTCATGCGCACGCACGTGCAGACGGCGGGTTGCTCACTCACCGAGCAGCAGCCGCTCAACAATGTTGTGCGCGTTGCGATGCAAGCGCTCGCGGGTGTGCTCGGCGGTTGCCAGAGTTTGCATACGGATTCGATGGACGAAACACTCGGTCTTCCCACAGAAACCGCAGTGCGCGTCGCGCTTCGCACGCAGCAAATCATTGCGCATGAATCAGGCGTGCATCGCACCGTCGATCCGCTGGGCGGTTCGTGGTATGTCGAGGCACTCACCGATCGCATGGAAGCCGACGCGCAAGCGATGATTCACGAAATCGATGACATGGGCGGCGTGGTCGCTGGTGTGCATCGCGGCTACTTCCGCCGCGCGATTGCAGAGGCGAGTTACCGTTTCGGTCAAGAGATGGAAGCAGGCGATCGCATCACCGTGGGCGTGAACGCGTACACCGAGGGCAGTCACGATCATCAGGTTGAGATCCTCCAGATTCCACACGATGTCGAAGTCGAACAATGCAATCGACTCGCGGATTTCCGTCGCCGACGCGATCGTGATGGAGTCGCGCGCGCACTTGATGGCATACGCGCGGCCGCTCGCAAGGGCGACAACGTCATGCCCACACTCGTCGCAGGCGCGCACGCTCGATGCACGCTCGGCGAGATGGTCCAAGCGATGGCCGATGTGTACGGCCGCTACTCGGGCGGTCCTGAGTGGTGATCGAGTTCGAAGGCTCGCTTCGTGAATCCGTATGCGCGTTTGAGCGCTCGTGACGCGGTTTCTGCTCCACGCAGCAAGATCGTCGTTCGCATTAATACAACCTTGCCGAATGAATCGCCGACTTCTCGGTCTGGGCGACGTGTGCATTTGCTTTAAGCACTTCGATGCATTCATGCTGCGCGCGCCGAGCTGTATTCACGACTGAATCGTCTCGCCAAGTTTCACAACTCAAGGAGCATCGCATGCGTCACTTGTCCGCCGCGTTGGTAGGTACTGTCGTTGTGTTTATGTGGGGTTTTCTAGCGTGGGCAGCGTTAGGAATCTGGGACTTCGCGTTCGTCACTTCCGCGAATCAGTCTGTGCTGATGCAATCGATTGATAACAACTGCGTGGAGTCGGGCGCGTATGTCTTGCCGGCGATGCCGGAGTGTTCGACCGATACTGCTGAGGGGAAGGCGACTTGGGATTCGTACAGTTTGCAACATCAGAAGGGCCCACTCGCGCTCGTTCTGGTGCAGCGCGTGGGCACAGAAGCGATGGCGCCGCTCGAAATGGCGAAGGGCTTCGTCATCGAGTTCATCGCGGCATTACTTTTAACCTGCGTGTTGAGCGCAATCGACGGTGGCTTCAAGCGACGAGCAGGGATTGGCTTGACGCTCGCGCTCTTTGCGGCCACGGCAATCTGGGGCGTCCAGTGGAACTTCATGCATCTCCCAACCAACTATGTCCTTGCGAACTGGCTGGATGTGATCGTCGCGTGGACGCTTGGCTCGTGCGCGATCTCCTTCATGCTTTCGCGCAAGAAAGCGGCTGCATAAGAACAGGCTACGCTGCTGCGCATCATGGCAGAGCATTCGTTTCAGGCACCTAAAGGCACTCGCGACTTTTATCCCACCGATCTCGCGCTGCGCCGACGCATTGAACATGCGTGGCGCAGCGCGTCGGTGGATTTTGGTTTTGACGAGATAGAAGGTCCAACCTTCGAGCACCTCGAGCTCTACACCGCCAAGAGTGGTGAGGGCATCGTCAGCGAGCTCTTCTCCTTTCGCCGCGCTGGTGGTGAAAACGATTACGCGCTGCGACCAGAGTTCACGCCGACGCTCGCGCGCATGGTGGCAGCGAAGGCCGGCGGTCTTCCGACTCCCGTGAAATGGTTCGCGATTCCGATGATGTATCGCGCGGAGCGACCGCAACGTGGCCGACTGCGCGAGTTTGGTCAATGGAACATCGATCTGCTTGGGCTTGAAGGCGCGGCGGTGGATGTCGAAGTCATCGGTGTTGCGATTCTTGCACTCGAACGACTCGGTCTCACTGCGCGCGATGTGCAAGTTCGACTCTCGCATCGCGTCGTCATCGGTCGCGTGCTCGCCGCGCTCGGCGTGGCTGCAGAGAAAGCGTCGGATGCGATGACACTTCTTGATCGTCGCGACAAACTTGACGCGGCGGAGTTTCAGAAGCGCGCTGAAGCGCTCGGACTTTCGACCGAAGCCGTGCAGCGATTTGACGCGGTCGCACGTGCGGCGCAACCGCTTGCGCAATCCTTTGACGCGCTTGCGAAGTCGATCGGTGTCGAAGTCGACGCGTTCAGCGCGCTCGAAGAGATTCGCGTGGCAGCGGAGCACGCGGGCATTCTCGAGTGGTGCACGGTCGATGTCGGCATCGTGCGAGGACTCGCGTACTACACCGGCACGGTCTTCGAAATTCACGAGATTTCAGGCGCAGAACGCGCCATCGCAGGCGGTGGTCGTTACGACGGACTCGTGGAACTCTTCGGTGGTCCAAAGATGCCCGCCTGCGGATTTGGCATGGGTGATGTCGTGCTCGCGAATGTTCTGTCGGATCGCGGACTGCTGCCGAAGGATCCCGCAACGCTGCTTCCGCAGCCTGATGCATTCGTGATCTCTGCGGGTGGAGACGCGGATCGCTTCGTCGCGCCGCTTGTGCGCCGCATGCGTATGGCTGGTCTGCATGCGCGAACGAGTTACAAAGCAACTCGCAATGTTGGCAAACTCTTGAGTGACGCAAACAAGGTGCGCGCGCGATTTGCGATCATCATCGGAGCAGAGATTGCGGATGGTCGAGTCGCGCTGAAGAATCTCGCGTCAGGTGAACAGCAGTGGATCGCGCTCGACGACGTCGTGACAGCGTGCGCGCGCATTGCGTGCGCTTCATAGGACGCGTAACGCTCCTGCCGTCTGCGCAGCCAGCAACGAATGGGTGGGCAATGCGAGTGGTCAAATCACGCGCTTCCCGCTCCTCACGACAACGCGCTCCCTGATTCAGTCGATCCACCTCATGCGCAAGAGCCCATCGTCCCGGGCTTTTCGCGGAGGATCCATGAAGTTCGGGTACTTCCGTACGGCCGCAGCGCCGATCTTGGCTGACTTTGGGGGTTCTGGTTTGAAACTTCTGCAGGTCTCGCACGGCAACACGCCTGCGATCACCGCAGCAGCGTTCATTCCGGTCCCTGACTCCTTGCGTTGCTCCAACGCAGAGGAGCGTTTTGCGCATCTCGCCGTCGAGTTGCCGAAAGCGCTCAAACGCGGCGGGTTTTCTGGAAGTCGCGTGGTCGTATCACCATGGAGCGCGCACATGCTGGTGCAGCACTATCAAGTTGCGCCGAGCGATGGCGCGACGCTACAAGCGAATGTGTTGGCGCAAGTGTCGATGCAATTGCAGTGCGATCCGTTCGGGCTTGTCGTGCGCACCGTCGACGTTTGCGAAACCGCCCGCGATGGGCAACCGCGCGGCGAGGTCATCGCGATGGCGATGAGCCGACTCGACGTGATGAGTTACATCAACCTGTTCAAGGGTGTGAAGCTCTCCGTCATTGGCATTCACGGTGAGATTGCCGCGATGATGCATGCGTTCGATCACATCCATCGACGCATCGAAGACTCCGCCGTCACGACGATGTACGTCGACATCGGTTGGAGTGGAACAAAGGTCGCGATTGCGCACGGTGCCGATCTCGCGTTTGCGAAGTGGATCGCGCTCGGTGGACGGCACTTCGATCAGAGCCTCGCAGATGTTTGGGGTGTGACGCCGATGGTGGCGAATGCCCGTCGCATTACGGACGGATTCATACCGCAACGGCACGTTGTGGCGGCGCGCGCGAGCAGCGCAAACGGCGAGGAGTTTGGCGGCGGCATGGCAATGCTTCGTTCCGCGATGGCCGCGCAATCGAGTCAAGAAGATGCGGCACGAGCGCACGGCGCAAGCGCTGTTGCGACGGATCGACGCGAAGGGAATGTTGCGCCAGCGCTTGGTAGTGATGTGACGCAGACGAACTCTGCAACGGCAATCAACGCATTGCGCGAACAGATCGATTCGCTCGCCGACGATCTTTCGATGTGCATGCGGTACCACACTGCACTGTTTCCAAGCCGTCCGCTGGATCGCGTCGTGTTTCTCGGCGGAGAAGCGCGCGGCGTTGGACTTTGTCAGCAACTTGCCGCGGCGCTTCGGCTTCCCGCCAAGGCAGGGGATCCGCTCGCTCGCGTGCTCGCACATGGCTCCGCACCTGCGGGGCTTCCAGATTCGTCGTCGTCGCATCCTGGTTGGGCTGTCGTGTGCGGACTCGCGTCCGCGCCTAATGACCTTTGAATGACTGTTCGCCGTCTCGCGATTGCAGTGGCGCTTCACGCGCTACGGAAGGAAATGCATGGCGCATTCGAGTTTCTTGCCTGAGGACTTTGTTGAAGAGCGACGCGATCGTCGTACGGGCATGTTCGGCATCGCGCTGTTCACCGTGGTTATCGGCGCAGTTGCTGCCGCGTTCTTCGTGACGAATCGTCAGTGGGTTGATGTCCGCACCGCGCAGATGGAAATCGACGCGGAAACGGAATCTGCCGCGAAGGAGATCGCGGAGATGTGGCGCCTCGAAGAGATGCGCGCGATGATGATCGAGAAGGCGGAACTCGCGCGCGGGCTCATTGAACCTGTGCCGCGTTCTATGTTGCTTGCAAGTTTGGTGAACACGATGCCCGACGGTTTGTCGTTGCTCGCACTCGAACTCAAGAGCGAAGAAATCAAACTGCCTCGACGCGCGATCTCACAACAGCCCAAAAAACTTGAGGCTAAGGGTGCCAAGCCAGCGAAGGCAGGCGCTGGCGCAGATGCGCCGAAGCTTGAAGCTGTGAAGCGTCGCGTGCTCGTGACTGCCGAGGGTGTGGCACCCGATGATCTTGCGGTCAGTGGTTGGATGGGCGCACTTGGAAAAGTGCCGTATCTCTCGTCGATTCGGCTGGAATTGAGCGAAGAGAAGGAACTTGACGGTCGTCCAATGCGCCACTTCAAGATCTCCATGCGGATCGAATCGAATGCTGACGCTCGTACGTGGGATGGACTTGCAGCGCTCGCGCCTGCGGGTGCAGGGGAGAGTTTGGCGGACCCGATGTATCACGCGGAAGAACCAGCGGTCATGAGTCCTACCGGATTCATCACGCAAGAATCATCGAAGGAGGAGGGGCAATGAGTGATCGATCCGCACTTCGCACGTTCGCATTTGCAGTGGTGCTCATCGCGGTTCCGCTCGCGTCGTATCTCTTGGTGTTCCGACCGCGCAACACGGAAATCGCTGAAGCGCAGTCTGAGATCTCGATGAAGCGCACGCGCTTGACGGATCTCGCGCGCTTGACGCAGCGCATCGGTGACCTTGGTCGAGAAATCGGCGCGCGGCAAGATGAATTGCGCCGGCTCGACGAGAAGCTTCCTGATCGCGAAGGCGTCGATGCGGTGTTGCAGCGCATTACGGAGATTGCAGCGGAACACGATCTGATCGTGCGTTCGGTGAAGGGCGAAAAGGTTGTCGACTCGCCACTCGCGCAAGAACTCCCGCTTCGCATGACGATTGACGGCGACTTCTCGAACTTCTACCGCTTTCTACTCGCCATCGAAGAGATGGAGCGCATCGCGCGCATTCACTCGATGAAGTTGACGCGACCAGGAGAAGGCAACGCGCCGCGTGATCCTCACGCCGCCGCACTACAGGATCTGCCTGAAGGTTCGATGCGCGCGGAGTTTGTCACGAGCATTTATTTCAGACCGCAGTCTGCGGTTGCCAGCAACGGGAGCAAGCAGTAACTATGCAGCCAAACCGCACAACGTCTGGAAGTGGAGATCGCTCGGCTGATTCCGAAACCAACGACTCCCTCGCGCGTTCACTTGATGGAACGAGCGGTGAAGGCATGACGATCACTGCGTCAGCGGCGCGACGTCGTTTCAAGTTCTCGACGCTTGCGCTCGTCGGAGCAGCCTCGGCGAGTCTCGTCTGCCTGTGGTCGATGCGCGCGGTGGGGCGTGCGGGCGCTGCGACTGCGCCGACAGAAGCGGGCAAAGTCGTCGAGTCGTTCTTGAAGGAACGTGCGGCGAGTCTCAATCCGCAAGCGCCAGTTGACATTTCGCTGCTCGCAGCGGGAAGCCTTCTTCCCGCGGAAATGCTGCGGAAAAATCCGTTCGTACTCGATGGTGTTGCGCAAGTTGGCGTGGTTCCGACGGACATCATCGATTCTGGAGCCGCCGCTGCAGTCACGCGTGCGGAGCCTCGCGTCGATCAGCGCGTGCGGGCGCTCGCGCGTTGGCAAGACGAAGTGGATCGCGCTGCGTCGACCATTCAAGTGGACATGACGCTGGTCTCCTCGCGAGCAGGATCGAATCTCGTCAGTGTGAATGGTCACTCGATGCGGCTCGGTGATGAGTTTGGTGTGGACTCCTCGGAGGTCGTGTTCACCGTGCATCAAGTGGACACGGAGAGCGCCACGTTTCGCGCGTATCACGATGAACTCAAGCATGAACGTCTCGTCACAGTCCCTGTGGTTGTTCCAACATCTCGGTAAGTAGAAAAGTTTGTGAGGCACGATGGGTCGATTCGATATTGATCAACTTCTGAAAAGTCTCGGTACTCCCGAGCAACCGATTGCTCCCGCGCGAGAAATTGCGCGCGAAGAAGTCGTCGATGTACCGAGCGCATGGGAGCCAGGGCCTCCTGTTGTCGATGCTCCCCGTCCACCCGATGCGCGTGGGGACGGTCTCGGTGGCGCGCTTGGTCCAACCCCTGCGCTCCGTGATGCAGCGCCGACGCGCGTGCGTCCCGATGATGCGTTGAGTGACTTGTATGTTCCTAGCGAAGTCGATTCGACCGCGATGCAAGACCTCGCGACGATGTTGCTTGAACGCGGCGTTGCGAACGCCGAGCAAATCGCAAGTGCACAGCGATTGCAGAAACAATCGGTCGGTCGGAAATTGTCGGAATTGCTGCGCGAAGCTGGCGTGAGCGAGCATCGACTCGCCGAAGCGGTCGCGGAACTCGCGCGCATGCCGTTTGAACGCATCGCAGCGCAGAGCTCGGATGGCAGTTGTGGATTCGATAAAGCAAGTGTGAAGCGATTGACGGTGGAGTTCTGCAAATCGAATCATGTGTTGCCGCTGCGAACCGAAGGCACGCGACTCATTGTTGGTTCGACGAGTCCTGACGATGTGTTCATCCTCGATGAACTCAAGCGTCGCCTTGGCATTTCTAGCGTGCGACACGTTCTCGTTGCCGCCTGTGACATTCATGCAGCGCTGCAGACGGTGTCGGACGCGGATGCTTCGCGCGCTGCGGATGATGTCGATGTGGATGCGCTCCTCGCGGGCGTGGATTCGGAAGATGAAACGGTCGAAGTCGAGAAGGACGACAGTGACTCGCGCGATCTCGAAGCGGAAGCGGACAGCTCGCCCGTCGTTCGTTATGTCAATCACATCATCCAGTCGGCGGTGAAGGAAGGCGCGAGTGACATTCACATCGAGCCTGACGAGAAGACACTGAAGGTGCGATTCCGCATCGATGGTGTGCTGTTCGAATCCATGACACCGCCGAAGAAGTTGCACGCAGCGTTGACGAGTCGTCTCAAGATTATGGCGAACCTCGACATTGCCGAAAAGCGGTTGCCGCAAGATGGCCGCATTCGCGCGACAGTGATGGGACGCAGGCTCGATCTGCGCGTTTCGACTGTTCCCACGCCGAAGGGCGAGAAGACAGTCATGCGTATTCTCGACAACCGATCGATTCAAGTGACACTTGATGATTTGGGATTTGCCGAAGACACGCTGACGATCTGGAAGAAACAGATCGAGCAACCGCACGGCATCATTCTGGTGACTGGTCCAACGGGAAGTGGTAAGACCACGACGCTGTACTCGTCGATTCGACAGATGGACACGCGACGATTGAATGTGTCGACCGTCGAAGATCCTGTGGAGTACAACCTCTCCGGCATCACGCAGATCCAGACGCATGAGCGGATCGGCATGACATTCGCGAAGGCGCTCAAAGCGCTGCTCCGTCAGGATCCTGATGTCATCATGGTGGGTGAAATTCGCGATACCGAAACTGCGCAGACCGCAATTCAAGCCGCGCTCACCGGTCACTTGGTGTTGTCGACACTGCACACGAATGACGCGCCAAGTTCGATCACGAGACTCATCAACATCGGTGTTGAACCGTTTCTCGTTGGTGCGGCGCTGCACGCGGTGCTCGCGCAGCGACTCGTGCGAAAAATCTGCCCGCATTGCATCACTGAGAAACCAATTCCAGAGCAGATGGAAGATGTGCTCTCGCTGTACGGAATCTTTGGCACGATGAAAGTAGGCGCGGGTTGCAACGCATGTCGCCAGACCGGTCACGCGGGGCGCGTTGGTCTGTACGAACTTCTCGTGCTTGACGATTTCCTCCGAGACAAGGTGAGCGCGAGCCCGAACGTCGTGGAATTCCGCCGAATCTGCATCGAACGCGGCATGGCAACACTGCGCGACGATGGATTCGCGAAAGTGAAGCAGGGCCGCACCACCGTCGAAGACGTCCTCCGCGTCACCGAAGCGACGGCGTGAAGGAGAAAGTTTCGCCGCAGGGTTGCAGTGCGTCGACTAACTACACGCGCCCCAGCGATTCAGTAGGAGTGAGATGTCGGCTGCGTCGACGATGCCGTTGCAATCGATGTCCGCGAGGACGTTGGTCGTTCCCCATGCATTGAGGAGTACGGCGAGATCCGCGGCATCGACGATGC
>SIAK01000045.1 GCA_009691805.1 Phycisphaerales bacterium | reverse complement strand
AGATCGCTTTGGACGAAGATGCCGTCCTTGCGGATCACTGTGCCGTCGAAGGCGATCGTGCCGCCGCCGAATTCTGGTCGTTGGATGCAGACGAGATCCCAGTGGACATCGCTCTTGTTGCCGTTGTTGGCTTCTTCGTAGCAACGACCAGGTGTGAAGTGGAACGAGCCTGCGATCTTCTCGTCAAAGAGAATGTCCTTCATCGCGTGCGTGATGTGCGGATTGAAACCAATCGCGAACTCGCCGATGTAGCGCGAGCCTTCATCACGGTCGAGGATCTGCGCGAGTCGCGCGGCATCGCCGATGCACGAGGACTCCACAATCTTGCCGTGCTTGAACACGAGTCGCACGTTGTCAAAGCTTTGTCCTTCGTAGACGGTGGGCGTGTTGTAGTGGAGCACGCCGTTCACCGAATCTCGCACAGGTGCAGTGAAGCACTCGCCATCTGGAATGTTCATGTTGCCGCAGCATGGAATCACGCCGATGCCCTTGATCGAGAACGTGAGATCTGTGTCGGACGGTCCCTTGATGTGCACCACATCGGTCGCACGCATGCGCGCCGCGAGTGGTTCACAGGCTCGCGCCATTTTCGCGTAGTCCACACAGCACACGCGGAAGTAGAAGTCTTCGAACGCTTCCGTCGACTTGCCTGCAAGCTGCGCCATCGAAGGACTTGGCCAACGCAAGACGACCCACTTTGTGTGATTGACGCGACGCTCTGAATGCACAGGCGTGCCGTACATCTTGGAATACGCACGCATCCGTTCCGGCGCAACGCCTGACGCTTCACTCACATTGTTCGCGCCGCGAATGCCGCAATACGCCTGCATTTTCTCCATGCGGAAGAGATCGCTCGCGCACCACGCGGCAAGTCCTTCATCGCCCGACGCATCTTGCAGCGCTGCCATCACGCGCGTGGATCGCTCCGCGATATGCGGATGCGCGCCAACCTTGCGTGCGGCGCGAATCATCGCAATCACCATCTCGCCGGGCACGTCGAAAGTCTCAATGAGCACATGCTCGTTGGGCTTCAGCGTCATCGAATGCGTGACGAGGAGATGCGCGAGTTGGTCGTAGCGTGGGTCGGACATTGGGCGAACACCTTTGCAGATTGAATGGGAAAGCAAATCGAGTCCATCAAGATACCGAACGAGCAGCGACCGCGCGGATCAACTCCGCGAGAACGGCGGGTGTCCACGCATCGAGTCGATCAACGACGAGATCCGCGTGCGCCTGCCGCTCTGGGCTGTGCCCTTTACTCGTGATCGCCGCGCACGCCATGCCTGCGGACTTCGCGGCAGCAATGCCCGCGGGCGCATCTTCAAGCACAACACAATGCTTCGGCGCGACACCGAGTCGCTCTGCAGCAAGCAAAAAACACTCAGGATCAGGCTTCGAACGCTTGACGTCGCTGCCGGTGACGAGGACTTCGAAGCAGTCCGCGAGTCCGAGTCCATCGAGTGCCAACTGCACATTGAGTGGAGGACCGGAACTGCCCACGGCAAGTCGCCAACCAGCATCGCGCAGTGATCGCACAAGTTCGCTTGCGCCTGTCATTACGGGAAACTGCGTCGCGACCTGCGCGCGATACGCCGCTTCCTTCTCATGATCGAGCGCATGCACTTGCGCGTCGCTGAGCGATCCCTTTCCTGCACGAAGCCAACACTCCCGCAAGAGATCCTCATTGCGTCGCCCAAAGTGTCGGTAGTAGTCGTCGACAGAAATCTCGACCGCATGCGACGCACTCACCTCGCGCCACGCGAGGTAGTGCGCGTCGTAACTGTCGACAAGTGTGCCATCAAGATCAAAGATCGCAGCGTTCATGCGCAGGCCTTACTCGAGGATGCAACAGTGCCGATGGTTTCGCCTGCGCGGTCGATGTCGGATGCGCTCACATCAAGATGCGTGACCATACGGACGCGATCTGCGCCGAGTGCAAGTGCAAGCACGCCTGCTTCGCGCAAGCGATCGCAGAACGCTTGCGCCGTTCCGAGCGCACTCTCGACGCGGAAAAACACCATGTTTGTGGGGATTTTTGCAGCATCGCCTTCGAGCTTCAGTCCCGACACCTTTTGAATGTGCGCGGCGAGCGCGCGTGCGTTCTGATGATCGTCGGCGAGTCGCGCGACATGATGGTCGAGCGCGTAGATCGCCGCTGCCGCGAGCAGTCCCGACTGTCGCATTGCGCCGCCGAACATCTTGCGGAAGCGTCGCGCTCGTGCGATGAATGCGTGAGGACCAACGAGCGCGCTCCCCACGGGTGCGCCGAGCCCTTTCGAAAAACAAAGCGAGATGCTGTCTGCTTGTGCGGTGAAGTCGCGCGGAGTCACACCAAGAGCAACGCATGCATTCATGAGTCGCGCACCATCAATATGCAAATGCAATCCGCCCACACGCGCGGCTTTTGCAACCGCTGTGCATTGCTCGACGCTCCAGATCGTTCCTCCGCCGCGATTGGAAGTGTTCTCGACAACGAGCATGCGAGAGAGCGGCGCGTGTTGATCACGGTGGCGGATCGCTCCGCGCACTGCCGCTGCGTCAAACACACCGCCCTCACCTTCGAGTGGCGCGATCATGCAACCACTGAGCGCCGCAGGCGAACCGGTTTCATAATGAATGATGTGGCTCTCTTTGTGCGCAAGAATCTCATCGCCGCCTTCACACACCGTGCGAATGGCAAGCTGGTTGGACATCGTTCCACTCGGAACAAAGAGCGCCGCGTCTTGCCCGAGCAATTGCGCGACCTTGTATTCGAGCGCTTGCACAGTCGGTTCGTCGCCGAGGACATCGTCGCCAAGCGGCGCGCTTCGCATCGCATCCCACATCGCTTGCGTGGGGCGGGTGACGGTATCGCTGCGGAGATCAATCATCATGCGAGGGTAGCGGCGATTCTGTTAGGGCGATGCGGCGTCAAACTCGACCTTTCGCCAATTCATAACCATTTGAAAACTCTAAACTTATGGCGCGTTGCAGGAGTGCTCAAGGTTGGTTGAAACGAGAGCGTTCCCGCGTTGCTTTTCTTCACGCCTCGTCGATTGCTCAGACGCGACGCGATTTGCCCGCGAAGCCTTCAATCTCACCCTCCATCGAAATCAGTCACTCGCACCCGAACTGCCGATAGATCCTCACGTTGCGCCGCTGTTCACGAAAGTCATTTTCTGCCTCCCATCTTCTCGCCGTCTCACTCTTCGCGTCCATCGCGTCGAGTGATGTCGTGGCGATGTCTTCGCAAGTTGCTGCGGCGCAGTCGGAACGAAGCGGTGCTGCGGCGCGCCGATTGCTGAAGCGATTCGACTTTGAAAGCGCGGAAGAGTTTCCAACCGAAATGCCGCCCGGTTTTTATCGCGTGCTGACGAGTGAGTCAGGGCAACCTGGCTTTCCTCCTTTCGGCAGAGTCGCACTTGTGCGTACGGATGCGGGCGATGCATCCGCGCCGAAGGGACACTGGGCACTTTCGTTTCAACTCGACGGCGCGGACATCGCAGTCGCGTCTTCGCCTGCACTCATTCCACTCACGCATCGAGCGCGCCCACAAATCAGCGCGCTTATTCACACGCATGGATTGGCTCAAGCAGGAATTCGATTCACCGCGCGCTTTGTGGATGCTGCGGGCGTCGCACTGCCTGGCGCATGGGCGACTGTTCCTGCGCGAAGCGAACAAGGTTGGCGCAAGATTGAACTCGCGTTACCCGAAGCTCCCGACGGTGCGACTGCAATGACAATTGAAGTTGCCGTCATGCAACCCGATGGTGCGTCGGGCCAGGATGGATTGCCTGCGCGCCGCGATGTCACAGGTAGTGCATATGTGGATGATCTCGTGGCGTGGCAGTTGCCGACGGCGGACTTCGCGGCGACGAATGGCGGCATTTTTCAAGCGAAAAACGCGCCAATGCTGACGCTTGCTTGTCGCGATCCGATTGCAACGGAACTTTCTGTTCGTGTTGTCGTGCGGGATGTTGCAGGCGTGGTTGTCGCGCGCAAAGACACCGTGCTTGTGAATGCGCAGGAGGTGAGCATCGCGCTCGGCGCACTGAGCGCGGGTTGGTACTCCGCCGACGCGCACTTTCTTGATGAAGGACAACGCATCGCCGCGCGACGCGCGCAGTTCTGTGTTGTTCCTGAGGATGTGTTCGAACCGAATCAGCCGCCGCGTTTCGGCGTCGTGTTCTCCGAAGACGCAACCACCGACAGCGCTCGCACTGTCGCGCAAGCGTCGCTCGCGCGCGCAGCGTTTGCTGTGCTTCCAATGTGGACCGCGAAAACGGATCTCGGTAGTTCGACGGTACTCGTGCATGACATGCGAAACTTGACGGAAGCGTTGTTTGAAAAGGGCATCCGTCCGATGTTTCGCATCAGCGGCATTCCTGATTCACTCGCGACCTCTGAAAAACTCGACAGCACGCAAGTCATTGATCTGTTCGCATCGGACGGCGCGCGATGGAAGGGCGCACTCGAACCTTGGCTCATTGCGTTTGGTCAACACGTGACGCACTGGTTCCTCGGCGAAGAAGCACTCGATCCTTCCGCGTCAGAACTTGCCGTGAAACTGCGTCGCGCTTCTGATGCGCTTCGCTCATTCATCGCGGGTCCTGCGATCGTCACGCCGTGGATGGCTGAAGAAGCGATGCCGAGCGCAATCACGCAGGACCTTGACGATGCACGCGCGTGGGTGGAGTTGCCACTCTCGCCTGGGTGGTCGTTGAGTGAAGGCGATGCGCCGCTCGCGACGCTTCCGCCGCCTGAACGTCTCTTCGCAACGATTGAACCGCTCCCTGCATCTGCCTCGGATGGCCTTCTTGAGATTGCTCCGCGCGATCAAGCGATTGATATTGCGCTCCGCGCGATCGACGCATGGAAGTGCGGCATCGGGTCGATCGCTGTCGCAGCGGAAGCGAACAGTGAAGTTCCTGGTCCGTCGATCGGAGTTGCAGCATGGCGACAACTCTCGACGCATCTTTGCGGTCGGAAGTTCGTGACGGATGTGCCACTCGGAGAAGGTTTGCGCGGCATGCTCGCGGATGGTCCACGCGGCGCGTGTTTGATCGCGTGGAACGAATCGCGCGCAGAAGGCGCATCGTTGAAGATCGCGCTCGGCCGTTCGATCGTGACTGCGACAGACTTGTGGGGACGCGTGCAACAATTCGCGCCTTCTGCGGAGGGTCACACGCTCGCACTCGTGCGCGAGCCCGTCTTTGTAGAAGGCATCGAACGAGAACTCTTGCAGTTCCGCGCCGCTGTGCGCGTCGAGCCCGCATCAATCGACGCGCGTCGCGCACCGCAGCCGATCATGATTGTGCTGCAAAACCCGTGGAAACATCAGATCAGCGGCACACTCTTGCTTCCGCAGTTTGAAGACGCAGACCTCGCGCCGCGTTCTGTTTCGTTCAGTATTCCTCCCTCAGGACAATCGAAAGTCGAAGTTGCGCTCGGGATTCCGCGCAGTCGACCATCCGGCGAACTTGATCTGCATCTTGTTGCACAAGTGTCAGGTAACGAGGAGCACACGATTCCGCTGAGCGCAGTTGTCGAAACAGGATTTTCCAAGGTATCGCTCGAATCTTCGTGGCGATTGGCGAAGAGTGTGGATAGTGATCGCATTGATCTTGTCGTGACTGCGAGAGTGACAAACGTCAGCACGGCGGCGCTCGATGTCGAAGCGTTCGCAGTCGCCGATGGCTACACACAGAACCGCAAGCCGATTGAAGATCTTCAACCAGGTCAGTCCGCGATGCGCGTCTTCCACTTTCCTGGCGGCGCGCGAAGACTCTCGGGTCGCGATGTTCGCGTTGGTGTGCAAGACAGCAATCTCGACGCGCGACTGCTCAAGCTGTTGCCCATTCCACCGTTCGTTCCACCGAGTGCGGTCGTTGGTGTTGGAGATTGACGATGTCGACAACGCCGATTTCCACTGTGCCTTCCGCTTTGCCAAAGACGGCGACTATCGAGATGCAAACCGCGTCCTTGCTTGAACGAAACCTCGCCGCGCTTGCGCTCCGCAATCCAGAACTTGCGGAGCGCCTTGCGACGGTGACTGCCGCAGATGTGACGTGGGTCACTGCAGCAGATGGCGTGCTGAGCGGAATCTATGCGACGCAAACACTTGCGTCGCGCCATGCACCGCGTGAAGAGGCGGAGCAGATCGCAGCGCGCGTGGATCTTCGCGAGAAAGCCACGACGGTCGTTCTCGGATTCGGCTTCGGCTATCACATCGCGGCGCTCGCGACGCGTGTCCTTCGAAGCGGACTCATTGTTGTTCTCGAACCTGATTTCGCACTCTTGCGCGCAGTGCTCGAGCGCATCGATCACTCCGCATGGTTGTCGGCTTCGAATGTTTTCATCTTCGACGGCAGTGAAGAGACAAGCGTGTTCGTCGATCGTCTTGGTGGATCCGAAGCGATCCTCACGATGGGCGTGCATATTCTTGAGCATCCGCCCAGTCGTCAGCGGCTTGGAAACTCGCCCAAGAAATTCTTAGAGTGCATGACCGAACTCGTGCGCGGCGCGCGCATGACCGTTTCGACCGCGCTCGTCCGTTCAACGCAGACGATTCAATCTGTGTTCCGCAACGCGCGACCGTATGTTGGAGGTGCGGGGCTTGCTCCGTTGAAAGGCATCGCGCAAGGTCGGCTCGGCGTTGTCGTGAGTGCGGGACCGAGCTTGCGTCGCAATCTACATTTACTCGCGCAGCCAGGCGTTCGCGACCGTTGCATCATCATCGCGGTGCAGACGGTGTTGAAGCCACTGCTCAAGGAAGGCATCCGCCCGCACTTTGTCGCGAGTCTCGATTGGCACCGCATTTCGAAGCGTTTTTTCGAAGGTTTGCAGCACGAAGATGTGTGCGACACGACGCTCATCCTCGACCCACAAGCGAATCCCGTTGTTGCGCACAGTTACGCGGGACCTGTGCGTTGCATCGGCGCGTCGCACTTTGATAAGTTGCTCGGACCGCTCGCGAAGCCCAAGGGAGATCTTCCCGCGGGCGCAACGGTCGCGCATCTCTGCTATCAAATCGCGCGCTATCTCGGTTGCGATCCTGTCGCGCTCATCGGTCAAGATCTCGGCTTTACCGACGGGCTGTACTACGCACGCGGTACTGCGATTGATGAGGTCTGGGCGCCTGAACTCAATCCATTCAACACGATTGAGAATCTTGAATGGACGCGCATCGTCCGACATCGTCAGCACCTGCGCAAACTTGAAGATGTGCATGGCCGTCCGATTTATACGGATGCGCAGATGGAGTCCTATCTTCAGCGCTTCGAAGGATTTTTCCTGCAAGATAAACGTCGCGGACTCACCACGATTGATGCCACCGAAGGCGGCGTTCGCAAAGCGGGCACGGACATCGTAACGCTTGAGCAAACGCTCTCGCAGTACGCACTCCTGACGAATCCAGTTTTTCCTGCGCCCTCGGAATCGCTCGATCTCGATCGACTCCGTGCTGCGGCGACAAGACTGCGCGCCGTGCGTGCGGATGTCGAGATCATTCAGAGTGCAGCCAAGCGCACCGCGGAACTGCTTCCGCAGATCGCGGGCGATACTCCAAAAGAAGCAACAGAGGATCGACTCTGGAAGATGCTCGACACAGAACGCGCGAAGGTCGCCGCTCGGCTTGAAGCGTTTGGTTTGCTCGATGAATACAGCCAAGTTGGAGTCTTCCGTCGCGCGAAGTCCGATCGTCGCATTCACTTCTCGCAAGCGCTAACTCCCGTTGAAACGCAGCGATTGCAGTTCGAACGCGATCTTGTGAATGTGCGTTGGCTTGCGGAGACAGGACCTGATTACATCGAGCGACTTGACGAAACGATCGCCGCGCTTGAATCGCCTGTGAGTGTGACCGACGACACCGATGACGAAGCGGCAACGACCGTGCGCGCCGAGCGGCAACTCGAAGCAAGTTTCAGTGGCACGCAGATTTCCGTGCAAGAGGTTCGTGCTGCATTCATCGTGCCGATTGACCTAGAGCGCGGCGGCTTGCTCGCGCCGCGTTCACTTGCGGAACCTCTCGCGGAGCGTCCGATCTTGCAGCGCACGCTTGAGCGGCTCGGCAGTTCGCGTGAGTGCGCGTCGATCATCTTGCTCATTGCGGATGACGATCGTGTGCAAGCAGAGGTGGAAGCGCTTCTCGATCGCAAGCACATTCACCTGCCCGTGGAGATCCATCGATCAGGCACAACGCCCTACGACCCGGGGCGCGAGGCGATCGCAGCTGCGCGCGTGTTCGCAGATTCCTCTTGGCGCGGCGGCATCGCAGGCATGACGGTGTATGACGAGTTGCGATGCTCGCGTGTTGCTGCAGAAGCTGCGGAGCGATTCAATCTCACAGCGGTTGTGTTGGTTGCGCCTGATTGGCCACTGGTTGTTGTGCAGGGAGCGGGTGGTTGCGATGATCTGGTGCGACGACATCGCGTGCGTCCAGATCTCATGCACTTGGTGTTCTCGCAAGCACCACCAGGGTTGTGTGGCGTGCTCTTCGATCGCGCGACACTTGAATCCGTGCGTTCGGGCGGTCGGCACGCGACGCTCGGATGGATGCTCGGCTATGAGCCGACGCGTCCGCAACAAGATCCAATCTCCAAAGACATCTGCGTGCAGATTCCGCATGAAGTGCGCCGCAGTTTCGTGCGCGCGACTGCGGACAGCGCGCGCGGGATGCAGCAGATTCGTCGAGCGATTGAGCCATTCTTGATGCAAAGTGGGCGAGCGTTTGCGGAACTTGATGCGAGCACCATCATCGAACTGCTCGAATCGCAGAGTGAGTTCGGCGGCATTTCGTTGCCTCCGCAGCACCTCATTGTTGAACTTTGCACAGGTCGACAGCATTCCGGTCCATCAAGTCCGCATCGACTCGGCAGTGTGCAGCGCACGATCATGACGCGGAAGCGTTTCGATCGACTCATCGAGCAGAGCGATGCCGCTAACGATGTTGTGCTCACACTCGCGGGTGCGGGTGATCCGTTGCAACACCCTGACCTTGCGGACTTCATTCGCACAGCGAAGGCAGGAGGCATTCGCGCGGTGCATGTGCGGACGGAATTGCTCTCGCCTCGACCGCAGATTGCTGCGATGGTGGAAGCGGGCGTCGACATCGTGAGCGTCGACCTGCATGCGGATACTGCAGCGTGCTATCAACGGATGACGGGGGTGCACCGATTCGCCGAAGCCATTGGCAATCTCGAGTACCTCATGTCGCTGCGCACCCTTGTGTCAGGCGCCGCAGGATCGAGCGCGATGTACACACCGTGGATCGTGCCGAGATTGCAGCGCCGCGTGGAGAGTCTCGTCGATGTCGAAAGTTTCTTCGATCGCTGGCAGTATCTCCTTGGCACGCCCGTGCTCGAAGGTCCGCCACCGTTTGACGCAACGACCGAAGCGCCGCTCGACACGCTCGCAAGCGCACGCGCACCTGCAAATGCGATGTATCGCGAGTTGATGCGCCGACTCGTCGTGCTCTCTGATGGCACGATTGCATCTGGTGAACTCGATATTCGCGCAGATCAGATTGTTGCCAACGTCGATCGCAATTCGCTGACGGAAATCTGGCGCGATGTGATTGCGCGGCGCCGCGCAGCGAAGCGTGAACCGGTCGTAGGTGCACTTGAGTTGAGGACGTGGGCGCCATGAGTGTGTGTGCGAACGCAAGTGACGTGCTCGCCGTCATCATTGGTCGAGCAGGAAGCAAAGGCCTTCCGCGCAAGAACGCATTGTTGGTGGCGGGTGTGCCGATGATTGCGCACACGATTCGCGCCGCACGAGAAGCGACAAGCATCGGGCGCATGCTCGTGAGCACCGATGGCGAAGAGATCGCCGCAATCGCGCGCAGCGAAGGCGCCGAAGTGTGCATGCGACCAATCGAGTTCGCCAACGACACTGCCACGGTGGATAGCGCAGTGCGACACGCCGTCGAAGGAAGTGGATCAACCGCGTCGATCATCGTGATGCTGTATGCCAATGTGCCTGTGCGACCACGGGGACTTCTCGATCGCGCCGTGAGCATGCTGCGCTCAACAGGCGCCCATAGCGTGCAGAGTTACTACCGAGTGGGCAAGACGCATCCGTATTGGATGTCGCAACTCGAGAGTAATGGACGCGTCTCGGCATTTATCGAGAACCGCATCTATCGACGGCAAGAACTTCCGCCTCTCTACATGCCTGATGGCGGCGTGATTGCCGTGACGCGCGCGTCGTTGTTCAACACGCGTGAAGGCGAGCCGCACGCATTCTTTGGCGCGGATCGCCGTGGCATTGAAAATGCGGAAGGCGCGGTGATCGACGTGGATTCCGAGGTCGATCTCGCGGTTGCGGAAGCGATCTTGCGACAGACAGAAGGTGCCAAGGTATGACGACTGCTTCGTTTCACATCGCTGGTCGCACACTGGGCAGTGGCGGCGCGCCGTTCATCATTGCGGAGATTGGCGTCAACCATGATGGCAGCATGGAGCGCGCGTGTTCGCTCATCCATGCCGCGAAAGCTGCGGGCGCGAGTGCCGCGAAGTTTCAAATGTTCGATGCGTCGATGCTGATGAGCCTTGATGCTGTTCTCGCGGTGTACCAGCGCGAACGGGGCGCACGCGATCCGCGCGAACTCCTGCAGCAACTCCAACTCTCACCGTCGGATCTCGGCACGCTCGCAGAGGAGTGCAGGGATGCGGGGATCTATCCGATCGTGACTGTGTTCTCGTTACCACTTGTTCCATACGCAGCGGCGCAATGTTGGCACGCGTTCAAGATGGCATCGCCTGATCTGGTAAATCGACCGCTCTTGCGCGCGATGGCGCAACTCGGTCGCCCACTGATTGTTTCCACCGGTGCAGCAACACGCGAAGAAGTCGCGCAAGGCGCAGCGTGGCTGAGTGACATTGAACAAGTCGCGTTCTTGCAATGCACGAGTTCGTATCCGACCTCAGATGCGTGCGCAGCCATCGGCGGCATGCATGAAGTCGCATCCATCACCCGACGCGTCGTGGGATATAGCGATCACACACAATCGATTGACGCGGGCGCGCTCGCAGTTGCCGCAGGCGCATGCATTCTTGAAAAGCATCTCACCTATGACTGCAGCGCGCATGGACCTGATCACGCGGCGAGCTTGAATCCAGCGCAATTCAAGGAGTATGTGCAGCTTGCCAATCGCGCGGCGATCTTGCTTTCTTCGCCGCACAAATTGCTCCAGGATGTGGAGCGCGATGTTCGCAGCGTGAGTCGTCAATCACTCGTCGCAACGCGCGATCTTGCAGAGGGACATGCGATCACAGCGCACGACCTTGCGTGTAAGCGTCCAGGCACAGGCATTCCTGTGGCGGAACTTGAGGCGACGGTGGGTCGCGTGCTCCGGCGCGCGGTCGCGTGCGATCGCGTGCTGCATCTCGAGGATCTCGCGTGAGGCGCATCGCGGTCATCACAGGCACGCGCGCCGACTGGGGTCTACTGCAGTGTGTGTGCGAAGCCATTCAAGCGCGCAGCGATCTTTCGTTGATGCTGTGTGCGGGAGGCGCGCATCTGTTGCCGCCTGCGCACACGATCAAAGAGGTTCGCGCGTGCGTTCCCGATCTGATGCAATTCGAAATGCAGCGTGTTGGTGAGACCACGCGTCTTGGTGACGCTGCCGCACTTGGGCGGGGCATTCAACATCTTGCCGCGCTCTTTCATGCGATGGCTCCCGACATCGTTCTCGTGCTTGGCGATCGCATCGAAGCGTTTGCGGGAGCGGCAGCCGCGAGCGTCGGTGGCATTCGTGTCGCGCATGTGCATGGCGGTGATCGCGCCGAAGGTGTCGCGGATGAAGCAATGCGTCACGCGATTACGAAACTTGCGCACATACATCTTGCGGCAACTGCCGCGAGTGCCGAGCGCATTCGACAGATGGGTGAACATGCGGCGCAAGTGCACGTGATTGGATCACCCGCGATCGATGCGCTCGCTGGCATTCCTGCACTCGACGACACGCGCTACGCGGAGCTCGGTCGGCCGGAGTTTGTCTTCCTCTTGCATCCAACAGGTCGCACTGAGAGTGAAGAGCGCGCCGATGCAGAGATGCTGCTCGCGGCAGTCGCGAAGAGTGGACGCGTGTTGCTGCTTGCCCCGAACTCCGATCCAGGTTGCGAAGGCATCGCGCAGGCGATTGCATGCGCAACGCATGCGCAGCCACGCGCGTGCAGAGCGACGGCGCATCTTCCGCGCGCGGAATTCATTGGCTTACTCAAGCGCGGTGCAGTGCGCGCGATGGTCGGCAACTCGAGTGCAGGTCTCATCGAGTGCGCGGCGCTCGGCGTGCGCGTATTGAATGTCGGCACAAGACAGCACGGTCGAGAGCGCGCGGACAATGTGCTTGATGCACCGCTTGATTCCGCGGAATCACTGGATGCGTCGATGACCGCTCTTCTCGCGTCAACACCGTCGGGTCACCACCCATATGGCGATGGCCACGCCGGCACGCGCGCAGCGACCGTGCTTGCCAACGCAAGTTTCACGGTGCACGCACTCGCGAAACACAACGCGTACTAACGCGCGCGTCGCAATCAGGACCTTGACAGTCATCTGCGGGAGCAATGCCGATTGCGCAGGCGAGTGGATTGAAAGCGGGAATGCGCCTCAGCGATACGGTGGTTAAATCTCGTTCTGCCTGGATGGCACTGTTCGATAATCGCGGAACCGAGTTCGCGTGGTCGGCAGTCCGCGCAATCGTCACAGACCACCGCGCGCAATCGGGATTTGCGCCTTCGCGCGTCACTTCGACGAACTGCAAGCCGATGAGCATTTGGCAGAACGGAGTTCTTGCGGACGGATCCGCGCGTCTTCTGCTGTTGCTTGGAGGCTTGAAGCGTATGCAGGGACCTGCGTCAAATGAAGTGAAACCAGACGCGTCGCAGATTGCTGCGGCGGCGGTGAAACAGGTCTCGCACATCGCGACGCTTCCTGAAGTGACGATGGGCATCATCGAACTTGTCGAAGATCCCAAATCAAGCGCGCAAGATCTCAATCGATTGATCGGCAATGACCCCGCTCTGTCTGCGCGCATTCTCAAGGTTGTGAACAGCGCGTTTTACGGGCTTCCACGGCAGATTGGTTCGATCAATCGCGCGATTTCACTCTTAGGGCTGAACGCGGTGAAGAACATCGCGATTGCCGCGAGCCTCGCGAAGTTGTTTCGCGGTGGCGCGTTGAGTGATCGTTTCGATGCGAAGGATCTTTGGACGCATTCGATCACTGTCGCTGCGGCGGGCAAAGTGCTCGCGCGCGAGGCGAGGATGTCGAGTGGTGACGAAGCATTTCTCGCGGGGCTCATCCACGACATCGGTGTGATGGTCGAATTGCAATCCGATCGCGTGAAGTTGACGCAGGTATTCAACAACATGCAGTTCGGCGCCGACGGCGAGCCGCTCATCGATTTCCGCCTTGCGGAGCGCGATGCGTTTGGCGCAGATCACTGTCATTTCGGCGAAGCGTTGTGTGACGCGTGGAAATTTCCCCGCAGCCTCGGGCTCGTCTGTGGTCATCACCATGATCCTGCGGGTCTTCCGCATGATCAGCGGCAATTGCCCTGGATCATCTACCTTGCAGAGCGCCTCGTGGTGGGCAATGGTGGATTCACGTGCGATCTTTATCCGCGCGAGATTCCTGAAGCCGCGCTTGAAGCGGCGCGATTGACCGCGTCTCAACTCGAAGCATGCCGTGAACTGATCGCGATCTCGCTCGATGAAGCGGAAGGTCTGCTCGCAGGCTAAGTGCGCGGTTTCGCATGCGCTCAGTTCAAACTGATACCGCGATCGGTGGCGGGCGGAGTGCGCGCTGCGGCTTTGCGCGTTGTTGAATCAAGCGTCGCAAGTTCCGTGAGGATGAGTCGCGCGCGTTCGCGCAAACTCGGTTCCGCAAGCAGTCGATAGCGCTCTGCATCGCACTTCGCGAGCAAGAGACCAATCTGTTCAAGCAACATCTCGGTGGGAATCTGCTCTTGCGTGAGCCAGCGTCGAATCGGCCGCAGCGCTTGCGATCGCGCAAGTTCACCGCCCTCCAAATTTTTCAAGAGCGCGCTGCGCAGTGTTCGAATCGTGCCGAAGGATCGATGGAGCGATTCGGTGGGACGCAAGAGCGCGCGTGGATAGAGCCGTTCATCATTCGCTTCATCGATTGCTTCGATGCGCGCGCGGCAAATGCCGTGAAGCAGCACTTGATGCCGACCGTCGTCGAGTGGACGATGTTCAAAAATCTTACACACGCAGACGATGCGGCGAAGCGCGGGTTCTTGCGGTGCACTCTGTCCGCCGAGCGCGATGCGTTCTCCCATCCAATGCGCGGGCGCGTAGGAAGCAAGCGCGATCGGCGAAGCGGATTGCAGGACTCCACCACCTTCCTCGACGCACGTTTCCACCATCTGCTGGTAGCGCGGTTCAAACATCATCAGCCATTCCGCGACGTGTGGAAGCAGCACGACATGCGGCAGTGCGAACACTGCGATAGGTCGGTCGAAGTCAATCTCGATTGTTTGCGCCACGAGGCAGAACTGTAGCGAAGTGCCACGCAATAAGCGCCCCGCCTCACTCGCGCTCCACTACCGGCGGAGCCGGTGAGGGGATCAACGACTGAAGTGCACACTTGATTTCAGGCGTCTGCGATTCACTCGCAGCGCCTGAGTCGAAAGCGAGCGCTGGAATCTGCCCTCTGCGGGCAGATTTCCATCGCTCGCGCTCAAGATTCAAGCGCAGCGTTCCACACGGCGCGATCCTTTGCGAAGCGTGTGTAGAGAGGCGTTGGATCGCCTTCGAGTCGGATCGTCGTGATGCGCTCATCTTTCGTGATGTTCTTCGCGACAGAAATGCCTTCAACGATCGTCGCGAAGATTGGGTAATCAAGATTCCAACGTTCTTGTCCTTTGATCGTCAGGAAAAATGTCGTCGGGCGAATCGGTTGGTTCGGGCCATCCGCGAGCTTCGCCATCCCAACCATTCCGCCTTCGTTGAAGAGCAGATCCTTCGAGTATTCAGGGCGAATCGAGTAGTCAGGAATCTTCACGCCGTCGACGCCGCTGGTTTGACGCACCACGAAGGTGTGCCCCGTCCAACGCGCGCCGTCATAGAACTTGTGGTCCACCAGATTTGCGAAGTTCGCGCAGAGCCGAGGCGCGCGCTTCGTCTCGAGTTTGATCTTCACGCGCCCTGATGCAGTTTCGATGATCGCAAAGAGTTCGTCTTGTTCTGTTGCGGGCGGAGTCGGCGCGACGTTGGGAACCGCGGGAATCTCAGTCGGCGCAGCAACGACAGGTGGTGCAACGTGCGGCGCAACCGACTGCGCGTCACCGCAACCAAGGACGCACATGAGCGCGAGCAGCGAAGTCAGCGAGGTGACAGAAGACGGGAGCAATGAAAAGTAGCGCATGGAACTGGTCGCGAGGGTTACGGAATCGGTCGCTTACGAGAACCACGCGATCGACCGCGATCGATCAACGGTGGCGCATCAGTGTTGCGAGAAGAGTCGACATCCGAACCCGAACTTGCATCCGGTTTCGTCGCATCACTCGGCGTTGTCGCATCAGGCGCCTGCGATTGCAGTGTGTCAGGATCGGCGATGCCTGCGGCTGCGGCGGCGTTGAGTAAGCCGTCGTGCGTGAATGCATCCGCACGATCGAGTGCTGCGAGTGCTTGCATCGTTTCTTCAAGGCGCGGGCGAAGTTCGAGCGCTTCGCTACTGAGAATGCGATCAAGCGTGCGCACTTTTTCTCGCACGACAGCGCGGCGTTTCGATTGCACCGCGAGTGTGTCCGCTTGAAAGTGCAACCGTTGCTCGACCAGCAGCGGGTCACTCGCCATCGCAAGCGCGAGCGCTTTGTCCGCGGAATTCGCCGCCGCCCGCGTCAGAGGCGCGAGTCGTTCGATCGCAGAGAGAAGCACATCCGTCATTGCCGACGCATCTTTCGGAGATACAAGCGGCGAACTCGTGAAGACATCCACAAGTTTGCGCAGCATGCGTTCTTCCTCGTCAATCTCTGGATGCGTGCGTTCAATCCAAAGGCGCGGCAGGCGAAGCCCAAGTTCCTGCGCGAAACTCTTCCGCAAGAGTTCCACCCAACGCGCGTTGAGATCACGCAGCGTGAACTCGCTCTCCGCTTCACGCACGTCAAGAAGGTCAAGCTCTTTCTCCAGCGCGGCAGTTTCCTCGACAGATTTCGTGAGCTGCCACTCAGGACCAAGGCTCACGAGGAGCGCGGCGCGTTCCGCTTGAATCACACGCAGCGCGAGCAGTCGCGTGTCCAGCGCAGTGGCGAGTTCAACGCTGTACCGGCGCGTCATCGCAAACAGTGGAGTCGCTGGTTCGATCTTCGGCACGATCGCAGCGATGAGTTCGCGCAGATCAATCGACGCTCCAGGAATGCGCGTCGCAGTCGGCGTTCGCATCGTCGCGCGCGCGAGCAAGAAATCTTCAAGCGGCGCGCGACGGTCGGGTTCAGAGCCACTTCGCAGTACTTTCAGAATCGGTTCTTCCAGCGCGGTAATCGCAGTGAGTAGCGCATCACGCTGCTTGTGCAGCATCACCAGTTCAGGCGTGTAGCGAGGATCGAACGCATTTGAGCGCGCGTCGTATTGATAGGACGCGGGAAGCAGGGCACCAATGCTGCGACCAAGCTTCTTCTCGAGTTCTGCACGCAGGAGCGTCGCGAATGCAATCTGTTCATCCAGGATGCCGCAATCATGTTCACTGAGTCCAAGCGCAATCGCGAGCGCGCGGTACTCCTCAGCTGCCGTTGCTGTCGGAAGAAACTGCTCACGCAATTCTCGCTCGCGTGTTTCGCGGCGCGCATCATCATTGCGTTCTTTGATTATCGGCTTCGCTGTGCTCGTTGCGCTCGGCACGACAACTGCAGGCGGAGTGACCACAGGAGCAACTGGAGGTGCAGCATCCTGCAGCGCGAAAGGTGCTGCGAGCGCGAGTGCGAAGGTGACAGGAATCGAAGCGCTCATCGATGCAGTGCTGAGGATAACAAGCTCAGGTGTACTCCTTCTATGAACGCGAGCAGCAAACTGATAGTATTTCTCCCTTACGTCGCGCACCTCGCATCGTGCGCGCGAAGGGAGTATTGCAAATGGGCGGTGGTATCACAATCGTTGGTCTCTTGGTGTGCGGCGCATTCGTCGCGGTGTTGCTCGTGCTTGGGCTTTGGCTCATGGGCGTCTACAACGGTCTCGCACGATTGCGCGTTGCTGCGCAGGCAGCGTGGAGCGGCATCGATGTCGAACTCAAGCGTCGACACGATCTCATTCCCAATCTCGTCGAAACCGTCAAGGGCTACGCGACGCACGAACGCGGCACGCTTGAAGCGGTGATCAGCGCGCGCGCGAAAGCGGTGAGCGCTGGGCCGATCGACGCGAAGATCGCTGCTGAAGGTGAACTCACGCAAGCACTCGGTCGCCTGATGGCGATCGCTGAGGCGTACCCCGATCTCAAGGC
>SIAK01000044.1 GCA_009691805.1 Phycisphaerales bacterium | reverse complement strand
CCATTGGAGGTCGTAGCTCAGTTGGTAGAGCGCCAGGTTGTGATCCTGGACGTCGCGGGTTCAAATCCCGTCGATCTCCCTTTGTATTCCTTTGGAATTGGCTGCAATGCCCGTGAGTCATGATTCTCGATTTCATGCGCTGCAGCCCGAAGTGCGATGGCACGATCGCGCGGCGAATTACGCGCTGCTTCAAACGATGATCGATCGCGCCGCACCGCACGCAGGCGATTTTGTCCTCCTGCCCGAAATGTGCGACACGGGATGGACAACCGATCGCGCGGCGCTTCTTGGCGGCGAAACACTTTCGTGGATGATCGAAACTGCGCGCGCACGCAACATCTGGTTGCAAGCGGGTTTCGCGCATCAACTGGAAAATGGGCGATTCACAAACGCCGCCGCGATTGTGAATCCGCGTGGCGAAGTGAAAGCGATCTATCACAAGCACTTTCTGTTTCCGGGTGAACGTGAAGGCGCAAACGCATTTGTTGCGGGCAACACGCTGCACATCGTCGATTGCGGATTCGCAAAGATCTGTCCGCTCGTTTGTTACGACCTGCGATTTCCGGAACTTTGGCGCATCGCTGCGCATGCTGGCGCAGAAGTGTTCACCATCGGCGCGTCGTGGCCATCGCAACGACAAGAGCCGTGGCGACAACTGCTTGTGGCGCGCGCGATGGAGAATCAAGCGTGTGTTGTTGCGAGCAATCGCACCGGCTCCGATCCTTCGCACCGATATGTCGGTGGCGCAGCAATCGTGAGTCCGCTTGGCGTGCGCGTTGCCGAAGGAAGTGAAACAGATTCGCATGTGAGTGCGACGTTTGATCGCGCGGAAATCGATCGTGTGCGCGCAGAGTTCTCGGCGCTTCGCGATCTTGATCGCGCACTTCTCGGTCACTGCGAAGTTGTCCATACTCGTTGAACTTGCGCGCCGCGCGCCCATACGAGCAAGAGATCGCTACACTCGCTCGCGTTCATCGGTTGCCGTCGTTGGATCATCATGAAGGACGCGCGCAAAAAAAATTCAACTGCATCGAAGCGCCTCCGCGCGCAACGCGCGCACAACGCCGCTGGCGGCATGACGCTCTTTCCTGAACTCGACGGAAGTTCGCGCGATGCACTGCGCCGCGCATTCTTCGGTGGAGCCGCACTGCTCGCGCAACGATTCGGCGTGACGGACGAAGACATCGCCGTGCATCTTGAGCGCGTGGCTGCGCGCGCAAGTGCTCAAAAAATAGCACTTCCTCTCGCGTCGAATGTTGCGGACCTCGTGCTCGCAACAGCGTGTACCCGCGCGGGATCCACTGCTGCGTCCCTGCCGATTTCCATCTTGCGTGTGGAGATGGAACCGATTCTCAAGCGCACTGCTGCACTTCGCGTGGCCAATGAAGAAGCCATCCTCGTGGCGCGACGATTCTGGGTGGAGTTCGAACGCGCAACACTCAGCGCGGCTTCGGGCGGCATTCACGAGTACAACGGCGCGCGGCCGCTGCGCGTGTGGATTTCCGATCAATTGCTTGGACGACTCGAACGCTCGCGCGCGCGACTTGATGATGCTCGCGATGGCATGCATGCGTCGCGAACCGTGCTTCGACTTGTTGGCGCGTAAGCGACAACAAGTATCGAATGTGTACTTGCTCTCAGGCAACGGTTCGTCTACCCTCCCCGCCGTTCCGCGGTCTTCCGCGGCGCTGGCAACTTAGCTCAGTTGGTAGAGCAGCGCATTGAAAATGCGCGGGTCCGCGGTTCAAGTCCGCGAGTTGCCATTCTGGTTCCCGCCCCTGCTTTGCAGAACGGCTCTGCGAACCGACTCTTTGAAAACGACAAACACTCGCTTCATGCCCCCATGAAGCGAGTGTTCGTCAGTCCAAAGACGCTCTGCCACTCGAACCCTAGAGATCAGAATCGTTCGCGCGTTACGCCGCTCGTTTGCGCGCCTTGCGCTTGCCGAGCCAACGGACTTCTTCGGTTCCATCAAGCATGCCCTGCGCCATGCCAGGAATCGGATATTGCGACTGAAGCAGCGCCGAAAGCGTTGACTCGTCCGCGATAGCGAACATCGTGGGGATCTCAAGAATCCGCACGGCGAATCGCACCGCGCGCGCGAGGCTCGCCGCGGTTGTCGCGGCGACAAGATGCCCATCTTCAAAGCGCATCGGCACGAAACCAAACTGCCACGCTTGCCGACGAACGACGAGACTCGCGACCGCTTCGTCCACTTCATCCGTGCGTGAAATCAGCGTCGCGCGCGCAGTGATCTGCGTAATCAGCGCGCTCTCAATCGCGTCAGGCTGCACGCCAAAGAGACGTTCCGCAACTTCGCCAAAGGGCGAGTGTTCGCGTTCTTGCGTCTCCAAAATTTCTTCGACTTGCGCTCGCGTGAGCACGCCTCGTTCAACAAGTAATTCGCCAATGCGCATAAAAGCACACTCCTGCAATTCAAAGCGCAACTCCGTGCGTCACATGCCGCAAGGTTCTGAGCGTTTGTTTCGGCTCCTCTGCACTCCTCCTGCACCAAGCGACACGTTTCCCTGTGTGAAATCGAAGAATGCCGCCCGCAGAAACGGAACGATCCACAATTGCGCGACCTACGCGCGCAAGGTTTGCTGATAATCACTCGAACGTTGAGTCATGATCGAGCCACGATCAAGCCACGATCAAGCCACGATCAAGCCACGATCAAGTCACGATCAAGCATCTCGAAGATGCGGCGGAACGCGGCTCTTTGTAGCCCATCCGCCCTTGGCTCCGCGCGCTTCCTTGCCGTCGATCATGAACTGCGCGCCGGTTGCGATGAGTTCGTCGAGCACATGCGCGCCGAGTCGAGCGGTGAACTCCACGTAATCGCCCGTGTCGTTGCAACCGTACTCGCGCGAGACGACTTCCACGCGTCGTTCAATTGCGTCAATCAGTCGCGACGCTTGCAGTGGAACGCGCAGCACATGCGTCACGCGAGCGCCGCCCTTGTGCGACTTCACCCACGCTGCAAGTTCGTCAATTCCTGTCCCCAGCGTGGAAGAGATAGCGATGGAATCAGGTTCAAGCGCCTTCCATTCTTCGAGTGTGCGCAGCGATTGCTTCGCTTCGTAACCAAGGTCTGGCAGTCGATCGCTCTTGTTGAGGAGCAACAATCGAGGTTGCGACTTCGCGCCAATGTCGTCGAGCACTTCGCGCACTGTTTCGAGCTGCGCGGGCGCCAGTCGATCACTCACATCAAGCACGATGAAAATCAAGTGCGCATGCACCGCATCTGCGAGCGTCGACCGAAAGCTCGCGACGAGATGGTGCGGCAAATCGCGGATGAAACCGACGGTGTCGGAGACGAGCACGCTTTCGCCACCACCAAGACTCCATGCTTCAACGCGCGTCATGAGCGTTGCGAAAAGTTTGTCCGCCACATACGCGCCGCCTTCCGTCAGCCGATTGAAGAGCGTGCTCTTGCCCGCGTTCGTGTAGCCCACGATGCCGACGGTGAAATGTTCAGCGCGTCGTTCAAGCACTTCTCGTTCTTTGCGTGCGAGAATGCCGTCGAGATCGCGACGAAGCACCGTCACGCGTGCTTGCACTAATCGTCGATCAATTTCCAATTGCTGCTCGCCAGGACCGCGCGTGCCCACCCCCATCGGCGCGCCGCCGGTGACCTGTCCCAAGTGCGACCACATCGCGCGCAAACGTGGCGCGGTGTACTCCAATTGCGCGATTTCCACTTGCAACTGTGCTTCGCGTGTCGTCGCGCGATTCGCGAAGATGTCGAGAATGAGTTCACTGCGATCGAGCACCTTGCAATGCGTCTCTTCTTCAAGCGACTGAATCTGACTCGGTGAAAGTTCGTTGTCGAAGATCACAATGCGCGCGCCAAGTTCCTTCACCATCACCGCGAGCTCTTGGACTTTGCCCTTGCCGATGTAGGTTTTTCCGCGCGGTTTCGTGAGATTCTGGAGCAGTTCACCGGCGACGCGAGCACCTGCAGTTTCCGCGAGTGCGCGCAACTCGCCGAGTGGATCGAGCCAATCGGATTTCGATGTCGACAGCCGCACACCCACGAGGATTGCCGCCTCCGCAGAGAGGTTTTCAATGGATTCGCGAATGTTCGTCTGCATGGGTTCAGGGTACTCTCCGATCGTGACGTGTGCGGACACAACTCAAGAGCAAATTGCGCCTTCACACGGCGTCATGCTCGCCATTGAATCGAGTTGCGATGAAACCGCCGCTGCGATTGTCGAGCGCGAGACGAGCGGCGCGCTGCGCGTGCGATCGAACATCGTCGCCTCGCAGCACGAACTCCACCGCAGATACGCAGGCGTGGTGCCTGAAATCGCGAGCCGCGCGCATCTTGAAAAGATTCTGCCCGTCGTGCACGAAGCGCTCGCGGTCGCGGAGGTTTCGCTCGCTGACCTCGACGCGGTGAGCGTTGGGATTCGACCAGGACTCATCGGAAGTTTGCTCGTCGGCGTGAGCGCAGCCAAAGCAATCGCGTGGAGTTTGTCGAAACCGTTCTACGGCATCGATCACGTTGAAGCGCACCTGTGGAGTGGACTGCTTGAACAGGATTTGCCTGCGTTTCCTGCGCTTGGACTTGTGGTGAGCGGCGGACACACCAGCCTCTTTCTGCTCGAAAGTTCAGCGACTCCAAAGCTTCTTGGATGGACCATCGACGACGCGCTCGGCGAGGCATTCGACAAGGCGGCGTTCATGCTTGGATTACCACATCCTGGTGGACCGCATCTTGAACAGCTCGCGTCGCACGGCAACGCACAAGCGCACGCGTTTCCGCTTGCGGATGGCGGCGCGCTGCAGTTCAGTTTCAGCGGACTCAAGACCGCGATGCTCTACGCTGTGCGCGGCGTTCCTGCAGGTCGCGGCAAGACCAGTCACTTCACCCGTTCACACGAAGATCTCAGCGAAAGCGCGAAGGCGGATCTCGCGGCGAGCTTTCAATCTGCGGCGATTCGCGCGGTCCTCCGGCGATTGCGACAAGCGTACGAGTTGCATCCCTGTCCAACGCTTCTTGTCGGTGGCGGCGTCGTCGCCAACAACGCGCTGCGCCATGATTTGATGGCGTTTGCACTCGAACGCAACATCGCGTTGCGCATGCCGCCGCAATCGTATTGCGTGGACAATGCTGCGATGATCGGCGGGGCTGCGTGGATGCGCATCGCGCGCGGCGATGCGCCCGATTTGCTCACCATTCCTGCGCAGCCGATGTCAAAACTCGCCTCTGCCTAACGATCGCAACGCGAGCACACCTCGATTGCGCCTACGATGCGCCACACGCAATGACCCCAAGACTGCCCTACGTTGACGAGAAGTCCATCAAAGTGAAGGCGCCGCATCCAGCGACGCTCGAAGATGATGACTTGTTGAAAGTTTGCGAAGTGGAAACCGGTCGCATCTCAGGACCCGGTGGACAGCATCGCAACAAGGTCGACACTGCAGTGTGGATCACGCACACAGCGACGGGTGTTGAAGGTCATGCGGGCGAACGCCGTAGCCAGATTCAGAATCGGGCGCGCGCACTGTTTCGCCTGAAACTCAAGCTCGCAATCAAAGTGCGCACCATCGTGAGTCGTGATGGACATCTGCCGAGTGAACTCTGGAAGCGTCGCCGTCAAGGCGAGAAAATGCCTGTGAATCCCGAGCATGAAGACTACCCAGGTCTTCTCGCGGAAGCACTCGATGTGGTCACCGTGCGTCGCTATGACATCGCGGGCGCTGCGGGAATTCTCGGTATCACGATGAGCCAACTCTCGCGACTCATTCGCCACGAACGCCATGCGTTTGCGAAGGTGAATGATGGTCGAGAAGCGTGCGGACTCGTGCGACTGCGCAGTTGAGAGCAACCGCTATCCTGCATCCATGCAGATTCGCTCGCTCATCGCTGCCGAACTCGATCGACTGAAAGCGTTTCGCCACGATCTGCATCAGCATCCTGAGATTTGCTACGAAGAGGTGCGTACTGCCGCACGTATTCGCGCGGAATTGACGGACGCGGGTGTGCCCTTTGTTGCGGGTCTTGCGGGAGGAACAGGCACGCTCGCTGCGATCGATGGCAATGCCTCGCGTGCGATTGCGCTGCGCACCGACATCGATGCGCTCCCGATTCACGAAGTTGCAGGTCGTCCCTGGTGCTCGAAGATTTCCTCTCGCATGCATGCATGCGGACACGATGGACACACGACGATCATGATCGGTGCCGCGCGTGTTCTCGCGAAAATGGCTGCACAAGGCGCGCTTCCGAATCCTGTCACGATGCTCTTTCAACCCGCAGAAGAAGGCGGCGCTGGTGGAAAGCGCATGGTGGAAGATGGCGCGCTCGATGGATCGAAGATAGGCAAGCCCGTACGGCGCATCTATGGTTTACATGGTTGGCCAGGACTTCCGCGCGGCACGATTTCGACGAGAAAAGGCGCGCTGTTCGCGGCAAGCGATCGTTTCGAAATCACGGTGACGGGCGGCGCAGCACACGCCGCGTGGCCGCATCACGGACGCGATCCTGTGCTTGCTGCTGCGGCGATTGTCGTCGCGCTCGGTCAAATCGTGAGTCGCGAGATTGATCCGCTGCATGCTGCGGTGGTGAGCACGACGATGATCCATGGTGGAACCGCGAGCAATCAGATTCCTGAAACTGTCGAACTCGCAGGCACCGCGCGAGCGTTGCGCAATGACACGCAAGATCATCTCGAGAAGCGCATCATCGAGATCGCGCAGTCCGTTGCTCGCGCGCATCGTTGCGAAGCGCATGGCATCTATCACCGCGGTTATCCCGTCACCTACAACGAGGATGCGAGCGTCGATGAGTTCGAGCGCATCATGGGTGCTGCGCTCGGTCGCGATAAAGTCGTGCCGATGGAACTGCCCGTTATGGGCGGCGAAGACTTTGCGTACTACGCGCAAAAAGTCCCGAGCTGCTTCTACCTGCTGGGGTTGGATGAACCGACTTCGCCGAGCGCAAAACTCCACCACCCCACCTTCGACTTCAACGACGATGCAATCGCCACCGGCGTCGAAGCGATGGTCCGACTCGCGATCGAAGATCTCGGCGAAGACTGAGAGATAAAAAACTAGATGGCGGGAAAGATCAAGTCGCGCGCGTCACCGATGTCTCACAGAGGGTCGTACCTCCTCTGCCGTAGCGGGATTTGCGCTCGCGTTTACGACGCCGTACCCCTGCTGACTCCAGAACAAACGAGAGACATCGAGGTATGTAGGGGTTTCGCGATTCGGCGGAGATGCCATGCTGTACCGTCGAGCAGTCACTGGCTCAACTTCGAACTGCGCGAAGTCTTTGAAGTCATTCCGCCAACGCAGTTCACGCCTTCTGAACGAAACGCTTGTCTACTCTTCCTTGCTGAGTATGAACGCACTCTCACTGAACTACTGCGCGAGTGGTCGAATGCCTATCTCGCAGACGGAGAGCGTATGCAAGAGATTCTGTTTGCATCAGAACAAGACAGAACCCAGCTTGCGGATCGGAGTAAGCTCTGGATCCGATCAGGTGAAATTGGAACCCAGATTCAAGCGCTGCACACGCGAGCGGTCCGTGAGTGCGCTGTTCTGCTGAACAGCTCTGCCGCCGAACGTCTTTCCACACTTTCACGCGAGCGACTGTTCCCAGAACTCTACCCCGATTCGATAGCAACGCAATGCAACGCGATATTCCATGGAATGCTCGCGAACGAAGTCCTCTCTCCGCAGAATCGGGTCCTCGCAAAGTTCATACTCGACGAGCACGAACTGAACTATGCAGCGACGTCCGAGCAACTTGAAGACCAATGCGCCGCCTGGGACCGAGCGCGCCAACGAGGTGACGCTTCTGCCCGTCCACAAGGGTTACCGGCGGCACTTGCGCCGCTCCTTAAGACCAGAACCGAGATCTCACGCGCGGCACTTGCCTCTTTTGCCGCAAAATTTGAGAGTTCTCCCGCTTCTGAAGGAGACTGAGAGGATAAGGACATCTCGGAAGAATCGGTCCCGCAGAATCTGGGAAGCCGACGCTCAAGCCGAACCACGCCCCCCAAAAATCGCGCGAACCTCCACTTGCAAGGCATCGGGGGGCTTGCTACAGTACGGGGCTCTCCATTCCGAACCGATTGAACCACGGCTGCCCTTTCCGAGAGAGAGAGGGAATGCGTTTCACAACGCAGAAGACCGACGCGGAGGCGTACTCTGCAGAGTCCTCACAGATCGTGGGAGGTAGAACAAATGGCCAAGAAGGTCCTTAAGTCATTCAAAGTCATGGCCGCTGGAGGCAAGGCAACCCCTGCTCCTCCACTCGGACCAGTGCTCGGCGCTAACGGCGTCAATCCCGGTCAATTCGTGATGAAGTTCAACGAAGCCACGAAGGCGCTCAATGGGCGTGTCGTTGGTTGCGTGATCACGGTCTTCACCGATAAGACGTTTGAATTCGAAATCAAGAACTCGCCAACCTCTGTGCTTCTCGCTGCTGCAGCGAAAGTGGAGAAGGGTTCAGGCAAGCCGAACACCGAGAAGGTGGGCAAGATTTCGAAGGCACAACTCAAGCAGATTGCGGAAGAGAAGCTCAAGGATTTCAACACCTCTGATCTCGACGCGGCGATGAGCATCATCTCCGGTACCGCGCGGTCGATGGGCATCACGGTGGAGGCGTAAATCATGGCAAACGCAATTTCTAAACGTTTCAAAGCCAACGACGCCATTAAGAGTGCGATGCCCACGGGCGCGCAAACTGCACAAGCAGCGATCAAGGCACTCCGTCAATTCAAGGCTCCGAAGTTCAACCAGACCGTCAATGTTGTCTTCTCGCTCGGGATTGATCCTAAGCAAGCAGACCAACTCATCCGCGGTTCGGTTGCACTCCCACACGGCATCGGCAAGTCTTCGCGCGTCATTGTCTTCTGCCAAAGCGATAAGGTCGCAGCAGTCAAGGCAGCAGGCGCGATCGAAGCAGGTGCTGAAGATCTCGTCGCGAAGATCGAAGCTGGTTGGACGGCATTTGATGTCGCCATCGCAAGCCCCGACATGATGCGCGTCGTTTCCAAACTCGGCAAGGTGCTCGGACCAAAGGGTCTCATGCCTTCGCCGAAAGCTGGCACTGTGACTGCCGACGTCGTGAATGCGGCGAAGGAATACACCGCAGGCAAGCAGGAATACCGCAACGATGACGGTGGCAATGTGCACGGCGTAATTGGCAAGCTCAGTTTCACGGATGAGCAGCTCACCGACAACCTGAACCTGTTCATCGCGACGATTTCCAAGGCACGCCCCTCGGCAGCCAAGGGTCAATACGTTCGCAAGTGTGTGATCGCAGCATGCATGACTCCTGGTGTGCAAGTCGCGGTCGCTGGCATCTAATACTTTCCTTCACTGAACTGCTGTAGGGCGCACATTTGCGCAGGACACGAATATGAGCAAGCAAGTCAAAGACATGCTCGTCGCCGAGTACAACCGGCGCTTCGCGAAGGCGAAAGGCGGAGTCATCATCGACATCCGCGGCCTGAACTCGATCACCACCACCAAACTCCGTGGCGCACTTCGCGCGAGCGGCATTCGCACGACAGTCGTGCGCACTGCACTCGCACGGGCTGCGTTCAAGAACCACCCACTTTCGACCCTGGCGCCAGCGCTCACGGGTTCGTCTGCGGTGCTCTACGGACTAGAGAGTTCGGTCGACATCGCTCGCGCGATCGTCAAGCTCGCGGATGGCATCCCGGATCTCAAGTTCCGCGGCGCCTCGTTTGATGGCGATTACTACGACGGCAAAGCAGGCGTCGAACAACTCAGCAAGTTGCCAACGCGCGAAGAAGCGCTCAGCAACGTCCTTGGCATCGCGAAGGCACCAGGCGCGCGACTCTTGGGCATCGTCAAAGAAATTCAGGAGCGTCTCGAACGAGGCGAGAGCATTGCGAAGATTGGCTAAGGCCAACGCACCGCTCGCAACTTTCCGCCAAACTTTTTCAGTACTAACTTTTCCCGCAAGACTCTTACAAAGACCACTCTGCAGTCCACTGGCCCCTCGGGGTTAAATGCCGCGCGTCGCAGCACCTCTTGATTGCACTGCCTTGGAGCACACACCATGTCCGACACCACAACCTTTGAAACTAAGATTTCCACCCTCGGCGACTCGATCGCGACCCTCACCCTCAAGGAGGCTGTCAGCCTCGCTGAGTACATGAAGGTCACCTACGGCATCGAACCAGCTGCAGGCGCCGTCATGGTTGCTGCTGCTGGCAAGGTCGAAGAAGCCTTCATCCAGACTGAGTTCACCGTGACACTCCTCGAAGCAGGCGCGACGAAGATTGCCGTCATCAAGGCAGTTCGCGAAGCGACTGGTCTCGGTCTTGCCGAGGCGAAGGGTCTCGTTGACGCTGCTCCGAAGGCCGTCAAGGAGAACATCACGAAGGACGAAGCCGACAAGCTCAAGGCTGCCCTTGAGACCGCTGGTGCTAAGGTCGAGATCAAGTAAACGACAGTTCAGCGGACCTTGAGGGGGAGTTTCTCCCCCTCAAGAATCCCGCTTTGGCAACCGGTCCTCCCTTGCAGCGCTTGCACTGACGCAACGCTGGAATGGATGGAAACAAGCCCTTTCGTTACACTTGCTGGACTTTTGCGACCTGTGGTAGCTCACTTTCGCGTTCATCTTTAGAACATCCGACCCAACCCAGCGTTCCTGGGTCGTGTCTTCGTTTGTTTCGCAGCCTCAGCGTCACCTTAGGGGACTTCGATGCCGAATCCGACCGCCACCATCAGAAACTACTCGAAACGCGGCGATGCACTCCGCGTTCCAGATCTCACGCAAGTTCAACAAGACGCGTACAAGCGCTTCTTGCAACTTGATGTGGAAGCTGAGAAGCGCAGTGGACTCATCGGCCTTGAGTCACTGCTTCGCGAAATTTTTGAGATGGACGCGCCTCCCGGTGCGAAAACTCATATCAAGGGCATCAAGAGCTACGACGGCTCGATGCGACTTGAATACACGCACTACGTGCTCGAAGAACCGCGCTACACGCCTGACGAGTGCCGCGAACTTCGCTTGACTTTCGGTCGACCCTTCAAGGTCGGCGTGAAGTTCATCCGCGAGTTGACGAACGAAGTCACCACCGAAGAGATCTATCTCGGTGAAGTGCCGATTCTCATGGGCGGTGGCGAGTTCATCGTGAATGGTGCGGAACGCGCCATCGTGAGCCAGCTCCATCGTTCGCCGGGCGTGGACTTCTCGATCGCAAGCTCTTACGGCGATCGTCCCCTCCACAGCGCGCGCATCATTCCTGAGCGCGGTTCGTGGATTGAACTCGAAGTGAACAAGAAGGATCAACTGGCGATGCGCATCGACCAGTCGACGAAGCTTGCCGCGACGACGTTCCTTCGCGCACTCGACGATCACGACAATCCTCGCTTCTCTTCCACCGATCAACTCCTCGAACTCTTCTATGAAGTGGACGATGTGAAGGTCGAGCGATTGAAGCCTGTGCATTACGCCGCTGAACTCATCATCGATACGGACACGGGTGAAGAACTCTGCCGTCCTGGTGCGATGTTGGGCGACAATGTCCCGACGATTCAAGCATCGAACCTGCGTTCGGTGCGCGTCATCATGGATCCATCGGACCCGCTCATTCTCAACACGATCGCCGAAGAGAAGCTCGACTTCCTCGCCGACGTGACCGAGCACGAAGCGGCACTGTTGAAGATTTACAATCGACTTCGACCAGGCAATCCACCGCAGATCGACAAGGCGAAGAATCTCTTTGACGAGAAGTTCCGCGATCCGAACCGCTACCGATTGGGTCGCGTTGGTCGCTTCCGAATCAACCGCAAGTTTGAACACGATGCGGTGTATGCGAATCCTTCCAAGGACGGCAAGTCCAAGGGCGAACTTCCTGAGGAGAGCGTGCAGCATCTCCGTGCGGAAGATTTCCTCGCCGTCATTCGCTACATCCTCGATCTTCGTTCGAAGCGCAACAAGGCGCACGTCGATGACATCGATCACTTGGGCAATCGTCGTCTTCGTACCCTCGATGAACTTGCAACCGAAGAAATGCGCAAGGGCTTCCTGAAGTTCCGTCGCACAGTGCAAGAGCGCATGTCGACGAAGGACCCAAGCGAAATCGGCAAGATTGCGGATCTCGTGAATTCGAAGTCCGTCTCGGCCGCGATCGACTTCTTCTTCGGCCGCAGCGAACTTTCACAGGTTGTCGATCAGACCAATCCATTGTCGATGCTCGTCCACGAGCGCCGCCTCTCCGCCCTCGGGCCTGGTGGTCTCAATCGCAAGCGTGCAGGCTTCGAAGTGCGCGACGTGCATATCTCCCACTACGGTCGCATCTGCCCGATTGAAACACCTGAAGGTGCGAACATCGGTCTCATCGCATCGCTCGGGATTTACGCTGAAATCGACGACTACGGATTCTTACTCACGCCATACCGCACCGTCAAGGGCGGCAAGGCCACTGGGCAGATTCAGCGTCTTCGCGCCGACGAAGAGCTCAAGCGCGTCCTCGCGACTTCCGACACGCTCGAACCAGGCGCGACCGGCAAGCTCGCGGGCACCACGGTGCTCGCGCGTATCGACGGCGATCTCGCGCATGTTCCTGCAGGCGAAGTCGAATTCGTCGACGTGAGTCCAAAGCAAATCGTTGGCGTCAGCGCGTCGCTGATCCCCTTCCTCGAACACGATGACGCCAACCGCGCGCTCATGGGTTCGAACATGCAGCGGCAGGCAGTGCCGCTCGTGAAGACGGATCCGCCATGCGTTGCGACGGGTATGGAACGCGTCGTTGGTCTGCACAGCGGCATGATCGTGCGCGCGCGTCGCTCCGGCGTCGTGACGTTCGTCGACAGCGAACGCATCATCATCGAGAACGCAGATGAGTATGAGCTCCGCAAGTTCCGCGGTCTCAACGAGCGCACCTGTCAGAACCAGAAGCCCGTCGTGAGGATGGGTCAGAAGGTCAACATCGGTGACATCCTCGCGGACGGTGCAAGCACCAAGCAAGGTGAACTCGCGATCGGGAAGAACATCCTCGTCGCGTTCAACACGTTCGATGGTTACAACTTTGAAGATGCGATCGTCATCAACGAGCGCCTGCTCATCGACGATGTGTTCACTTCCATTCACATCGATAGCTTTGATGTTGAAGTGCGCGAAACCAAGCTCGGCAAAGAAGAGTTCACGCGCGACATTCCGAACGTCAGCGAGAAAGCACTGCGCAATCTCGATGAAAACGGCGTGATCCGCCTCGGCGCTCGCGTTGGTCCTGGCGACATCCTCGCCGGCAAGGTTTCGCCGAAGTCCAAGAGCGAACTCTCGCCTGAAGAGAAGTTGCTCCACGCGATCTTCGGTCGCGTCGGTGAAGACGTGAAGAACGATTCGCTCGAAGTGCCAGCGGGTACGGAAGGCATCGTCATCGGCACGCGCCGCTTTAGCCGTCGTCGTAATGACAACGATGAGCAGAAGAAACAACTCCGCAAGGAAGTTGCAGACTTCGAAGTAGCGATGGATCAGCGGCGCATTCAGCTCTTCAATCAGATGGTCGTTGAACTCAACCGCATCCTCGGCGGCGAGATGGTCGATCCGACCACTCGTCAGAAGGTCGGCGCCAGCGATATTCCTGAAGTCATCCTCGAACAGATCGATGGATTCAGCGAGAAGTGGATGAAGGGTTCCGCTGAACTTCGTGAACAAGCGAAGGTCATCTACGGACAGTTCTGGCCACGCGTGAAAGCGATCGCTGCGGAGAAGTCTCGCAAGATCGAACATATGAAGCGCGGCGACGAACTCAACTCGGGCGTGCTCGAGATGGTCAAGGTCTACCTCGCTACCAAGCGCACACTCTCCGTGGGCGACAAGATGGCAGGCCGACACGGCAACAAGGGTGTCATCGCGCGCATCGTGCCTGAAGAAGATATGCCGTTCATGGAAGACGGAAATTCCGTGGACATCTTGCTCAATCCGCTCGGCGTGCCGAGCCGTATGAACGTTGGACAGATTCTCGAAACGCATCTTGGTTGGGCTGCACAGATCTTGGGTTTCCAAGCAGTGACCCCAGTCTTTGACGGCGCGCGAGAAGATGAGATTCAGTCGGCGGTGCAAGAGGCAAACAAGCACGTCGAGACGCGTCTGAAGGATTTCGCGGCGACTGGCCAGAACCCTGGCGCACCGCGCGAAATTCTCGCGCGCATGCCAGCGAACTACAAGATTCAGCTCTACGACGGTCGCACAGGCGAACCGTTCCATCAGCGCACGACCGTTGGATTCATGTACATCCTCAAGTTGCATCACCTCGTGGATGACAAGATCCACGCGCGATCAACTGGTCCCTACAGCCTCATCACGCAGCAACCACTCGGCGGCAAGGCGCGCACAGGCGGCCAGCGCTTCGGCGAGATGGAAGTGTGGGCGCTCGAGGCCTACGGCGCAGCGTATGTGCTGCAAGAACTCCTCACCGTCAAGAGCGACGATGTGGAAGGCCGCACCAAGATCTACGACTCGATGGTCAAGGGAACCAACGTCCTCGAAGCGGGCATGCCCGTTGTCTTCGACGTGCTCTGCCACGAAATCAAGGGTCTCGGTATGAACATTCAACTTGAGAAGCAGCCGCAAGAAGCGTCCGCCCTGCTCTAGTCGATTGCCGTTCGAATCCTGTCTCCACTAGTCCTTGCATTACTCAGTCTTGATTGACCGCAAATTTCCGCAACGCGCCCTTTGTGCGCCGCGCGGACTTGAAGAAGGCGAAGAAGCGATGTCCGAAAGCGTCTACGACCGCGTGAACGACTACGGTTCTGTGAAGATCACTCTGGCGAGCCCAAGTGATATTCGAAGTTGGAGCTTTGGCGAAGTTAAGAAGCCAGAGACGATCAACTACCGAACCTATCGCCCCGAGCGCGATGGACTTTTCTGTGAGCGTATTTTTGGTCCTGAGAAGGATTACGAATGCGGCTGCGGAAAGTACAAGGGCACGAAGTACAAGGGCATCATTTGCGATCGTTGTGGCGTGAAGGTCACCCACAGTCGCGTGCGCCGCAAGCGCATGGGACACATCAATCTCGCTGCGCCTGTTGTGCACATCTGGTTCTTCAAGGCGATGCCGAGCCGCTTGGGCACCCTGCTGCAGATGAAGACGAGCGATCTTGAGAAGATCATCTACTTCCAGGATTACGTTGTCACCAACAAGGGCGACACCGAACTCGATGAGCGTCAGGTGCTCACCGAAGAAGAGTTCCGCCAAGCGCACGAGAAGTACGGACATTCGTTCACCGCGATGATGGGCGCCGAAGCCATCCGCGAGTTGCTCACGCAACTTGATCTCGATGAGCTCGCGTTGCAGATTCGCGAAGGTCTCGCGACCACGAAGTCCAAGCAGCGCCAGAAGGATCTTTCGAAGCGCCTCAAGCTTGTCGAACAAATTCGTGGTTCGCCCAATGATCCTGCGTGGATGGTGCTCGACGTTGTTCCGGTGATTCCACCTGATCTGCGTCCACTCGTCCTCCTCGAGAGCGGCAACTTTGCGACATCCGATCTCAACGATCTGTATCGCCGCATCATCAACCGCAACAACCGCCTCAAGAAGCTCATGGATCTCAACGCGCCTGAGGTCATCGTGCGCAATGAGAAGCGCATGTTGCAACAGGCTGTCGATGCGTTGTTTGACAACGGTCGTTGCCGTCGCCCAGTGTTGGGCTCAAGCAATCGTCCACTGAAGTCGATCACGGACATGATCAAGGGCAAGCAGGGTCGTTTCCGCGAAAACCTGCTCGGCAAGCGCGTCGATTATTCGGCACGTTCGGTCATCGTCGTTGGTCCTGATCTCAAGCTCCATCAGTGTGGTCTTCCCAAGAAGATCGCGCTCGAGTTGTTCCAACCCTTCATCATTCGCAAGCTTAAGGATCGCGGCCTTGCCGACACGATCAAGAGCGCCAAGCGCATGCTTGAGCGTCGCGACCCTGAAGTCTGGGACGTGCTTGAAGAAGTGATTCACAACCATCCCGTCCTGCTCAACCGCGCACCCACGCTGCACCGCATGGGTATTCAGGCGTTTGAACCAGTGCTCGTGGAAGGCAACGCGATCAAGATCCATCCGCTCGTGTGCGCTGGTTACAACGCTGACTTCGACGGCGATCAGATGGCAGTCCATCTCCCGCTGTCGCTGGAAGCGCAGACCGAAGCGCACGTGTTGATGATGTCGACGCACAACATCTTCAGCCCTGCCAACGGAAACCCCATCGTCAGTCCTTCGCAGGACATCGTCATGGGTGTGTACTTCCTCACGACGGGTCACATCGATCCAACGCGCAAAATCGTTCCTCGTAGGTACAAGGATTTCTCCGAAGCACTTCTTGCATTCAACCTGCCACACGGCAATCCGAATCGCATCTCGTTCCACGATCAGATTGAAGTTCGCCTCGAGCGCTTCACCGAAGTCGTCAACGAGCAGCGCAAGCCCGTGGAAGCAATGCCAGCCAATCGTCGCCTCACGACGACGATGGGTCGCTTGCTCTTCAGCGAGATCCTTCCTGACGGCATGCCCTTCTATAACTGCGCCCTCGGCAAGAAGGGTGCAGCACGCGTCATCGATGACACGTTTGCACGCAGCGGCAAGAGCGAGACGATTGATCTTCTCGATCGCATGAAGGATGTTGGATTCCGTTACTCCACGCTTTCAGGTCTCTCCTTCGCGATTTCCGATCTTCGCATTCCTGCGACGAAAGAGCACCTGCTCAACGAAGCGCAGAAGAAGGCGGACAACATTCAGAAGCAGTGCGATCGCGGCGCCATCACGACGCGTGAACGTCACAACGCCCTGCTCGATCTCTGGCAAGCGTGCCGAAATGATTTGCAGAAGGTCCTTCTTGAGACTCTCAAGAATGATCGACGCGATCCACTCACAGGCGCAGAGACTGCCATCGGAACTGCCGAAGGTGGGAAGTACATCAACCCTGTGTTCTTGTTCAGTGACTCCGGCGCGCGCGGCAACATCAATCAGATGCAGCAGCTCGCGGGTATGCGTGGTCTTATGGCCAAGCCCAATGGAGAAATCATCGAGACTCCTATTCGCGCGAATTTCCGCGAAGGTCTTTCGATGCTTGAGTACTTCTCCTCGACGCACGGTGCGCGTAAGGGTCTCGCAGATACGGCGCTCAAGACCGCCGATTCGGGTTACCTCACACGCAAGCTCTGCGATGTTGCACAGTCGGTCGTCGTCCTCGAAGAGGATTGCGGCGCGATGAAGGGCGTCACGAAGTCCGCAGTGTTCAAGGGTGAAGAAGTCGACGTTGCACTCTTTGACCGCATCCGCGGTCGTACTTCACTCGAGCGCATCGTGAATCCGATGACGGACGAAGTGATTGTCGAGCGCAATGAGCTCATCGAGGACTCCGCAGCAGCGAAGCTCGAAGCACTCGGCATCACGACAGTGGTCGTGCGTTCCGCACTCCTCTGCAACACACCACGCGGTGTGTGCGCGAAGTGCTACGGTCAAGACATGTCGACAGGCAAGCCTGTCGAAGTGGGCATGGCTGTCGGCATCATCGCAGCGCAGTCGATTGGTGAACCAGGCACGCAGCTCACGATGCGTACCTTCCACACAGGCGGCGCGGCGGCTCGCGATCTCGGTGAAAACGAATACAAGGCGATCACCGCCGGATTCGTCACGATCCGCGACTGCAACGAAGTGCCTGTTCCTGGTGGTGCTCCTGGCGAATTCGTCGTCCTCAAGCGCAACGGTGGTGAACTCTTCATCAAGGATGCGAAGGGTCGCGAACTCGACAAGCGCAAGGTTGCATACGGCGCGGTCATCAAGGCGCGAAACGGCGACGAAGTGCGCAAGGGTCAACTCCTCGTGGAGTGGGCACCGCACGCGACGCCAGTTCTTGCTGAGAAGAGCGGTACTGTCCGATTCAAGGACATCACCGACGGCGTCACTGTGCGCACCGAAGAGAAGAAGGGCGGCGGTATTGAACTGATCGTGACCGAGCACACTGGTGATCGTCATCCTCAGATCAATGTCGAAGACTCGAATGGCAACATCCTCGCATTCCATCACTTGCCCGCGAAGGCGCGCATCGAAGTGAAGGACGGCGACGCGATTGTCGAAGGTCAGATGCTCGCGCGTACGCCGAAGGACACGGCGCGTTCAGCAGATATCGTCGGTGGTCTCCCCCGCGTCACCGAAATCTTCGAAGCACGCATTCCTAAGGATGCCGCAGTGCTTGGAGAAATCCCAGGTCGCGTGGAACTCCACAACGACAAGCGCAAGGGTAAGGTCACGATTCGCGTCATTAGCGATGCAGGTCTTGAGCACGATCATCACGTTGCGCAAGGTCGACAGTTGCTCGTGCACACCGGCGACTTCATCAACGCTGGCGATCCACTCACCGATGGACCCGCGGTGCCCGCAGACATTCTGCGCATCAAGGGCGAAGAAGAGCTTTACAACTATCTGCTCGATGGCGTGCAGAAGGTGTATCGCGCGCAGGGCGTGCCGATTTCCGACAAGCACATTGAAGTCATCCTCCGACAGATGTTGTCGAAGGTGAAGATCAAGTCGCCTGGCGATTCTGCGTTGCTCCCGAACGATGTCATTGACAAGTTCGTCTTCCGACAAGTCAATGAAGAGCTCAGCCGTCGGCTGCGCATCGAAGATTGCGGCGGCACGGATCTTCCGCTCGGCGCGCTCGTCGATCGTGATGAAATCAAGGAAGCAAACATGCGCGCTGAAGCAGCCGGCAAGGCGTCGTGCAAGACACGCAAGCCCAAGCCAGCGAGCGGTCAGACGTTGCTCCTCGGTATCACGAAGGCAAGCCTCCAATCGGAAAGCTTCCTCTCCGGTGCGTCGTTCCAAGAAACCACGAAGGTGCTCACCGAAGCTGCGCTCAAGGGCGCAGTCGACAACCTGCTTGGTCTCAAGGAAAACGTGTTGCTCGGTCACCTCATCCCAGCGGGTACTGGTTTCGATCCGTACGCGAAGGCGAAGGTCAAGCGACTCGTGGCTGAGCCGATCTACGACGACAGCGAGTCGATGTACACCGACGCTGCAGACGAAGCAGAGTCGCTCGGCGCAGAGCGTCGAGGCGGCAGCATGACCACCGTCGCAACGCGCCTCGCAACAGCGAACGCACAGGGCGGCGAGTTTGACAGCAGCAACGAGTTCGCAATGGAATCCGTCATCTCAGCAAGCCCAAGCGACCTCGCGGCAGACAAGCGCGATGCATCCATCACCGGCAACATCGACAGCGAATAATCGCGCGTAAGGTCGCAACGGCGACGACAATGCAAACTCTCGACCCCACAGGCTCAACCCCTGTGGGGTTTTCAATTGTGAAATGACAATCG
>SIAK01000009.1 GCA_009691805.1 Phycisphaerales bacterium | reverse complement strand
TGTGGCTCGCCTTCGGAAGTTACTACTGGTTGATCGTGCGACCTACCCGCGTCGGGCCTCCGACGAGCTGACCCTCACGCACGCATCAGCGCCCGAGCAAACCGTAACTGATGACGTTGATCGGCATGTTGATTTGCATGCCGATCATGTGGTCGATGCCATCGTCCGTGTCTTGGTACGCGTACCCAAATTGAATCTGTGATTGCGGCCAGAAGAAGTTGTAGGTAAGCGTCGCACTGAGGAGGACGTCATCACTCGCGTCCGTTCCATCGTCGCTGTTGCGCCACGTCGCTGCAAAGTCAACTTCCCAATCGCCGTAATTGATCGCGATTGCGGGCGTGAGGTAATCGGCGTTTGCGCCTTCGACGCCTTGCCAATCCCAGAAGTTCACGTATTCAAAGCTCGGTGTGACACTGAGCCATTCTGATTCCACCGTCGCCTCCACACTTCCATCGAGCGGAATTGTCCACGAGAATCCGCCGCTGAATCCCTTCTCGTTCGTCAACCCGCTCGTCGGCGCAGATTGCGAGATATACGAAAACTGGTAACTCAAGCTCGGCGCAAGCAATGGAATCTCTGTCGCGGTGTAGGAGACGAACCAACTTGCGCCATCGTCACCTGGCTGCGGATCTCCGTCATTTGCAGGGCCTGAGCGAGTCCACGCGGTTTGCGACATGAACGAGCCGTCCACACAAAATGCGCCTGCTTGCAAGCCGTGAATGCCACAACCATCATTCGCCGTCGAAAGCGATGCGATGCCACCGACGCGATTGTCGAATTGGTAATCGCTCACGAATGTCGTATCGAAGAGACCAGGAAGCGTTCCCCAATCGAATCCGAATGGAACGGTGAACATGCCCGCTTGCAATCCAACGCGCTGATCGCTCCAAAGCACGTAGGCGTCATCGATGCCGAAGCCTTCGCCAGAGAAGACCAGTGTCTCGCCGTACTGTGGATCTGCAACCTGATCGATGGAGAGGTCGATGACAGTCGTCAGCGTTGGCGTGATCCATGTGTAACTCGTGACCGCGAGCGAGCCCGTGACAACATTGGAATTTGCAAGCGTGTCGCGCGTCCACGAAATCTGCGGTTGTAGGGCGAGATTCGTCACAGGTCCGTGCCAACCATCGAAGTCGGAGAACATATCCGCAAGGTTCGCGAAAGCGCGCTGATTCGCCTTCGATCGCTGCACCGCTTGACCGGAATGCTGCGCGAACGCGCCGCTACTCCAACTGAGCATCGCCGCGACGAGAAGAGAGTGGGTTGCTAGATTCAACGCACACCTCCTTCAACTGCGCGCGCGACAACGGCAACGCGATGGGGAACCTCATGCGCGTGCTGTCGAATCGATGCTGCGATGACGCTTGGTTCAGTCGTGAGATCAAATCGCTCAAGGATCCGTCCTCCCGCGCCAACGAGATAGATATCTGTTGAATGTTTTACGCGATAGGTTCCATCCGCTGCAGCAGGTTGTGGCTCATACGCAGCGCCGAATGTGCGCGCAGTTTCCGCGGTGACTTCAACCGAGCCACGCATCGCGATGAGTGGAAGACCTGACTCGCGTTCATACGCGGCGAGCGCGAGAGCGTCGTCGCGCGAGGTGTCGACGGAAACGAACGCGAATTCGAGTGGCGTCGTATCACTCGTGAGCAGCGCGCGCACCGCCTGATAGGACGCAATCGTTCGCGGGCATGCGCCGAGGCAGTGGGTGTAGCCAAACGTGAAGAGCGTGAGACCTGTGAAATCCGATTGGGTGCGCGGGAGATCTGCAGAGTCGGTGAGCGAAAATGCGCCGCCCGTTGCGTTCGGGTTCGCTGCGCGCACAGTGTCATGCGCATCCGTCGATTGTTTGTTGACGGATGCTGCTGGCGCGTGAGGGTCATAGACCTCGATCGAAGCCATCATGCCGCCGTCTTCGTGTTCAAGAATGTGGCAGTGGTAGACGAACTTGCCGAGCACGCACGGTTCCGTGAAAGCCAAGAGGATTTCAATCGAACCAAACGCCGGAACATTTGCTGTATCAAGATGTGCGGTGAAGGGCTGCTCAACACCGTTGATCGAGATGACTTGGAAATCGGTTTGATGGATATGGAACGCGTGGAGTTCACCTGTCGCGTTGATGATCTTCCATTTCTCCACCGTGCCAAACGGCACACTCGTATCGATGCGTGTGCCAACGAACACATGATTGTTCACGCGAAAGTCGCTGTCCGTCTCGTCGAAGACGATGTCGCGTTTGTTGTCGATGGAGAGCGTTCGCATGTCGAGCGGGTTTTTTGCCGCATCAGCCGTGCGATCCATCGGCAGCGTGAGCGGGGCAGCGTTGGCATCACCCGCACACACGAGCGTCGCGAGCGTCATTGCGGAGTAGCCATCACCGACGGGTCCCGTGCGAATCTGTCGAGTGGTCAATGCAGTCTCGCCCACAGCGCCGCCTGTCACGAGAATCTCGACGCGAGCGGCAGGAGCGAGCAGATAGCGGGTCGCTGTCATCATCGCAGGAACTGGATTTCCATCACACGCGACGATGTGGAACGGCATGCCGCCGAGTTCGATGTTGAAGTAATGATCGCTCGCCTGATTCACGACGCGCCAGAGTTGCGTTTCGCCAGGACGGATATCGATTTCAGGATTCGATTGTCCATTCACCGTGCGAATCGACGGAAATCCAGAGGTTTGAATGCCCCAGGTGAGATCGCCGTTCCATGATCGTTGCATCGCACGCAAGACGAGATGCCGTTCGCGCAGGCCTGCGGACGCGAGCGATGGCCATCCTTCAAGGACGCCCTCAACAATGATGGACCCCGCGAGCCCGCTCATGACGAGGCGTTCACTTGTTTGATGCGCGTGCGCGTGATGCCAATAGAGCCCAGGCTCGTGATACGTCGGAATGTCGATCTTGTAGGTGTACTCATGGCCAGGGGGCACCATCGTCCATACGCTGTCGCCGTAGTCGCGCGGTGAAACTTGCATGCCGTGGAAGTGCACGTTGGTGTTCTCGTCCGCTTCATTCACGAGCGTGAGTTCGATGCGCTCACCGCGCGAAACGCGAATCGTCGGCGGGATGTAGGTGTCGTTGTAGACGAGCGTCTGCACGGTTGTCTCGCCGACAGCGACCAATCCATCCTTCGCGTGCAGCGTCAGTTTCGTGACCCCATCGACAGCGCGAACTTCAGGAATCTCGCGCAACTTCTCGCGAGTGCCCTCCGCTCGCGTTTGCGTGACGAGCGCGAGGAGGAGCGAAACGGAGAGTGACGGCGACAGCGAGCGTGGGAGCATCGAAGAACCTCGTAGGAATTGCAGACCTCGGAGGTGGTTTATACCTTTATCTTTACCCGCGAGCGCACGGACTCTTGAAGTCTTACGATTTGATGCTGAGCGTCGGCATCATGTACTTGCCGCCGAGGCTGGCGATCGAAACTTGGCTTGCGATGTTTTTCGCAATGCGATCGAGTTCGCCGCCGAGGATTGGGTTGTCCCAATTCTTGAGTGGCGTTCCTTCGTCGCAGTGGATGCGCAACTCGGTTCGCAGTGGAAGCGCGCCGAGGAACGGAACACCCATGGTTTCCGCCATAATCTGCGCGCCGCCGCGACCGAACAAATCGTGTTCGCGTCCTGCATCGTCGACGAAGAAGCTCATGTTCTCGACGACGCCGAGCACTTCCACACCGAGTTGTTGGAACATGCGTACGGCGCGCCGCGCATCATCTTGCGCAACTTGTTGCGGTGTACACACGATGACCGCGCCTGTCAGTGGAAGTAACTGCGAAAGCGTGAGCGGAACATCGCCCGTTCCTGGTGGAAGATCAACGATGAGGTAATCAAGTTCGCCCCACTCCGTTTGTGTCGCAAGTTGTTTGAACGCGCCGTGCGCCATGGGTCCGCGCCAGATAAGTGGCTTGTCCGCGTCGACAAGTTTTCCGATCGTCATCGCCTTAATGCCATGCACATGAAACGGCACGAGCATGTTGTCGCGCGTCTCGGTGCCAACACCTTGGAGTCCGAGCATCGTGGGGGCACTCGGTCCGTAGATGTCGCCGTCGAGTAAACCTGTGCGCGCGCCAAGTCGAGCGAGTGAGACCGCGAGATTCACAGCGATCGTGGACTTTCCGACGCCACCTTTGCCAGCGCCGACTGCGATGATCTGTCGAACGTGTGGCAGCGGATTTGATTCGCCGCGAATCTTGTCATTCGGTCGGCGCACATCTGCAGTGAAGACAACTTCAATCTCAGGTTCCACAGCGCCCACTTCGCGCGCCTTGCGACGCACGGCAAGTTCGATGTCTCCGCGAATCTTGTCCTTCATCGGACACGCCGGCGTTGTTAACTCCACGCCGATGCGGGCGACATTTGCGTCCATTTCTGCGGACTTCACCATGCCGAGCGTGACGAGGTCTTTCCCAAGATCGGGGTCGAGAACTGTCTTGAGGGCTTCTGTGAGATGGGAGGAGGTCAGAGGCATGAAGATCGAGTGCTCAATGGGGCGCGTAACGTAGTGAGGGGATGCGATCGTATGCGGAATCTCTTCGGAAGAGATGATTTTCGGCGCAATAGCCGATGGGGGATTCCGTTTTACAATCGAACCACTCGTAGCATACGCACCATCTTTGAAAGGCTTGAACTGACATGCACTCTCGCTCACGATCTTCCTGCACATTGTTCGCGCTTCCTCTGCTCCTTCCCTGCGTGGGCGCATTCTTCATCGCGTCTGCAAGTTCCCTGCTCGCTCAGGACGCACCGAAGCCACCGAGCACAGGTGAGACGCTGCAAGGGCCAAAGGTTCCACCCGCTGGACTCGAAGGCAATCGCGCGTTCGGCAAAGATGGACAGATGAAGGATGGCCAAGGCAAAGACGGCCGCGGCAGGCAGTCAGGCAGTCGTCCGATGGCGATGCGTGCATACATGCAAGCGGTGCAATCGCTTGATCTGAGCGAAGAGCAACGCGCATCGATCGAGACCGCGATGAACGGCTTTCGCACATCCATGCAAGCGTTTGAAATGGAATCTGCCCCTCGACTGAAGGAATTGCAAGAGGCTCGCAAGAACGCGCCTGCGGATCAACCAGTCGATCCTGCGCTGAAGGCGAAATTTCAAGAGCTCGAGAAAGCACGTCCAAACTTCGAAGCGGTGATGAAGCAAGTCGACGGTGTGTTGAACGATGAGCAACGCGGTGCACTCAAAGTGAAGGTTGATGAATTCAAGGCGAAGGCTGCTGCGGAGATGAAGACTCGCAATCAAGGCTCGAAGGATGGCATGCAAGACGGCGCGAAGAAGCCCGCTGTTGATGCGCCCGCGACGCCACCGACCAAGGGCGACAGCGCATCGGGCAGCAAGGATGGAACGAAAGATGACAGCGCCAAGAAAGATGGAAAGAAGAAGAGTGACAAGAAGAAGGGCGACAAGAAAAAGAAGGACAGCGGCAAGGACAAGGATCAGCCATCGAGTGATGAGCCGATGAATCCGTAAGACAACGGCAGCGAACGAGCAAAAATCAAACGGGCGCGACCCTTTCGGTCGCGCCCGTTTCTATTCGAGCAAAGAGATGATCCTGTTCAGGAACCTGTGAACACGCGCACATCGTCGTACTCGTTCACAACATCAGGCCCCGTTGGATTCGAAGCGGCCGTGACGATGTCGATCTTCGCGGTGGTGACCGATCCTGGTCCGTCGTACTTCGAAAAGAAGACGCCATCCTTGCCTGCAGAAAAAAGCGCGATCGATCCCTTCGCGTTTCCATACAACGGCTCATGGTTCTTGCCGAACGCGCTTGATCGGATGATCTGCGCAAGCGTCGCATCGCGAAGTGTCGCGATGGCAGCGTTGAAGAGGCTGTTCGTTTGATCTTGCCCTGAATCACCAAGTTCGACGGATGCGGTGTAGGGTGTGATCGGCGACATAGCGAATTGCGAATTGCTCGCGAGACCGACGAGTGGCCCAACATCACGAATGCGACGCATGTACACGATCGGATTTCCCCACGAGTCGAGCAAATCTGGAATGCGATACGTGTCTGACGCAAACGGGTCTGCATTTGCGGAGACCAAGGACTGCCCAGCGGATGGAGCGAGCGATCCAGACTTCGGTGAGAAGTAGGGCGGTGTCTCGACGCCGCGAATGCGAGGTCCGTATCCAACACGGGCTGGATTCACTTTGATGCGGAAGATTCCCGCAGCGCCACCGTTGAAGGTGATTTCAGTCCAACCGTTCGCCGCGTTGTAGAGCGTGTCGTTGTAGAGCGGATCATCTTGCGGGATGCCGCCGCCACAGAGTTGGAGAATCGCGTTCTCTGTTCCTGAAATTTTTGGATCAGCCGCAAGAATGTTCTCAGGCACGATGCCTGGATAGAAACCATTCTGCTGTTGGAAAAGTTCGCACGCCTTCGCGAACTCCTGCATGAGCGATTCGGTTTCCGTCTTGCGCGCGCGTTCTTGCACTTTCGAAAGTGCGGGTAGCAGGATCGCGATGAGCAACGCGATGATGCCAATCACCACGAGCATTTCGGTGAGTGTGAAAGCACTCGTCGATCGAAGTGAACGGTTCGTGGGGATCGTGGGGATCGTGGGGATCGTGGATGAAGCGGTATGGGTCGTCATTCTTGGCGTCCTTAAGAAGGAGCCTGTTGAATACAACAACAGGCGCTGAGTGGTCAGAAGCATCGCTCCTGGCCTCGTCACGCCCATCCGGTGTACGGAGAATACGGTGGCAGGCGCGAAATTGTTTCGATGAAATTGAAAATTGCGTGATGCGTGATGCAGTGTGAGGAGCGACGACCGCGGTTCACGCCGGGTTCAAGCGAAACTGCCGCAGCGCTTCATATCCCGCGATCGCAACGACTGTCGCGAGGTTGAGGCTGCGCAGACCGTCCGAACCGGGCATCGGGAGGGTGAGCAGTTGATCGTCGCCGTGCGTCTTTCGAAACCATGCGAAGACATCTTCGCGGACGCCCGCGGACTCCTTGCCGAAGAGCAGGTAGTCACCCATTTGGAAGGAAGCGTTCCAATGCGCCTTGCCGTGATGCGCGGAATAGAGCCAGAATCGAGCCGGATTCTCCGCGGCGAGGAACGCTTCCCAGGAAGCGTGTTCCACGCAGTCGACGAGGTGCCAGTAATCGAGTCCCGCGCGTCGCCGCGCCTTTTCCTGCATATCAAATCCAATCGGATGGATCACATGAAGGCGACAACCGAGCGCCGCGGCCGTTCGACCGATGTTCCCCGTGTTGTTCGGAATCTCAGGTTCGAGAAGGACGAAGTTGAGAAGTGGAGCAGGGAATGCCATGAGTGAACGCGCGAGAAGGGTGCGAGAGTGAGCGTATCGCAAGGCGAGCGAACGGCTCGTTTGGGTTTGTTTGGCGACTCTAGGCTATACTTCGCGCCCCTCTGCCGATGTAGCTCAGCTGGTTTAGAGCGCTGGATTCATAACCCGGAGGTCGGCGGTTCGAGTCCGCCCATCGGCACGTCCTGTCTGCGATTGCGACCCTGTCTGAAGCCTGCATGCGTCTTTGTCCGATCAGTCTTGCGAAGGAATTTCACCCATGATGCCCGTGCTCTTTGCAAACCTCCTCTGGATCATCGCCTGCAGCACGTATTGCATTCTCTGCGTCGGGCAAGCACGACGCGATTGCGCGAATGGCAAGGGTTTCTCGAAGCGAGTCACCAAAGAAGATCTCGCCGCCGAGTATCAGTCCTAACCAAACGCGCACCCGCGAACACATCCACCGACGGAGTCGGTGAGGGGCTGAAAGACTGAAGTGCACGCACGAATTCGCTGCCGCGTCGGCTATGCCGACCGCAGCGAGTCGAAAGCGAGCGATGGAATTTGCCCGCTGCGGGCAGAATTCCATCGCTCGCGCTCCACTACCGACGGAGTCGGTGAGGGGCTAAGCAGACTGAAGTGCACGCACGAATTCGCTGCCGCGTCGGCTATGCCGACCGCAGCGAGTCGAAAGGGGCTGATGGAATTTGCCCGCTGCGGGCAGAATTCCATCAGCCCCGCTCTACTACGCCCTCTGCAGGGCTCGAACCTGCGACCTGCGCTTTAGGAAAGCGCTGCTCTATCCAACTGAGCTAAGAGGACACTAGCCGAAGTATACGCAACACCTTCGCGAACATCCCTGCGGACTTCGCGAACATCCTCGCGCATGCGACACTGTCGCGTAGTTAGCGGCGCTTGGTCTCAGGTCACACGCGATGGACTTCCTCCCTAATTTTCCTGTTGAGTACCTGCTGGCGCGGGGGTCGATGGCGACTGCTTGGCTCTTCATTGGTGCAGAACTCGCCCTCCAACTCGGCACGATTCTCGCGGTGCTCCTCAGTCGCCGATCCACAGGACCAGTCGTACTCGCATGGTTGTTGCTCGTGCTCGTCGTGCCGCTCATCGGCGCAATGCTGTACTGGACATTTGGAACGCCGTGGCTCTCGCATCGACGTCAGAAGCGATGCAAACAAGTTTCGCGACGTCTGCAAGAACTTCGTCGCATAGATCGAAGCGCGCACGGATCGCCACATCACGCGCAGCAGGATGTGATGCATCGATTGCTTCCCGCGCACCGAGGACTCGCCGCACTCGCGTCGAGTATCTCAGGGGATGGTCCACTCGGCGGTAATGTGGTCAAAGCGATTCGTCGCTCCACCGAACTGTTCGAATGTATGGCAGAGGACATCGATCGCGCGCAGCACAGCGTGCATCTTGAGTTCTACATCGCCATCCACGATGTGACGAGCGAGAAAGTATTCAACGCGCTCAAACGAGCAGCTGCTCGTGGCGTCGCGTGTCGCGCAATCTTTGACGCGATTGGATCGCGTCCGTTTCTGCGATCGGCATCCTGTCAATCTTTGCGAGACGCGAACGTGGAAGTTGTTGCGGCACTTCCCGTCGGACTCTTCCGCATGTTGTTCAATCGCATTGATCTTAGAAATCACCGCAAACTTGTCGTGATCGATTCATGGATCGCGTTCACAGGAAGTCACAATCTCGCCGATGGCGCATTCAAGATCAAGAAGCGCTTTGCGCCGTGGGTCGATGCAGGGTTACGCATTGAAGGCCCGATCGCAGCAGACTTGCAACGGATCTTTCTCGAAGATTGGTTTCTCGAAACGGGGAGGGATCTCTCGGGCAGTGTTCCGATGGAGGTCGAACAGCGCGAAGGCGGCACGCTCATCCAAGCGCTCGCAACGGGACCGATCACGTACTCCGGCGCGATGCCGCAGATTGTCGTTTCACTCGTCCATCTTGCGCAACAAGAGCTGATTCTCACCACGCCGTACTTTGTGCCCGACGAACCCACGCACGCTGCGCTCGCAACGGCGGCGCGACGCGGCGTGCGCACGGTGCTGGTCGTCCCCAAGCGCAATGACAGTTGGCTGGTCGAACATGCGAGTCGGCACTTCTTTTCCCGACTCCTCGAAGCGGGCGTCGAAATCTGGGAGTTCAAGAAAGGGCTCCTTCACGCGAAGACGATTGTCGTCGATGGGCAGGTGAGTTTGATGACGAGCGCGAATCTCGATCGACGAAGTTTCGAGCTGAATCTTGAACTCGCGCTTGTGCTCTACGACGCGGCGGCCAGTGCGGATATTCGCCGCCTGCAGGATGGATACCTGCAAGACTCGGTGCGCATCAATCGAGAACGTTGGGAGCAGCGCGGCGCGCATCACCGCATCGTCGAGAATCTCTGCGGAATTCTCGCGCCGATTCTGTGAGTGAAGGGATTAGGATGGTGTCGAATGGCGGATCTCTCATTGACATCGTTTCTGCAGCGCGCACAGTCGGGCGACAGTGACGCGCGCAATACGCTCTGGGAGCTTGTCATCACGGATGTGAAACGACTTGCATCGATCGCCGCGCTCAACGAATCTCCCAACGCGGCCTTCCAACCCTCTGTGCTCGTGAGCGACCTGTACATCAAACTCGAGGGCAGTCCGCCCACTGCTTGGACATCGCGCAAGCAATTTTTCGGCATCGTCGCGCGTGCGCTCGACCAACTCTTGATCGATCACGCGCGCGCAGTGCGAGCACAGAAACGCGGCGGCGGCGCAATGGAGGAGTCGCTCGATCTGCTTGTTGCACCTGATGCAGGAGCGGGTGGGGTGCAGATCGACAATGCTGACTATCGCGTGTGGATTCTTGAAGCGATGGCAGACTTGCAAGTGGAAGCACCTGAAGCCGCGGACGCGTTCCGTCTGCGCGTGCTCTTTGGTCTCTCGCGTGAGCAGACCGCTGCAGCACTCGAGATGACGGTCATTTCGGTACAGAATCGTTTGCGATACGCACGCGCGTTCTTCGCGAATCGCCTTAAGAGAGATCGCGGCGGCGTTGAAGGAATGGGCGGGCTCGTCGCATGAGCGATTCGTTGGAGCAACTGTTCGAGGAATTGCTTCCGCTTGGGCGGAGTGAGCGTGAGCGCCTACTTGCACTTATACATATGCGTGACGCTGCGCTTGCGGATCGATTGCGAGCGCTCTTGCATGAAGACACGAGTCTTGATGTTGGCGCCACAGTGAGCGGCGCGTTTGCGGATCTCAAGAACTTCACGCAAGACGCGATCGCGCATGCGCCGGGTGGTGTTTCGAGATTGTTCGCTCCTGGCACGGTAGTTGGTGGATTCACCATTGTGCGACTCATCGGTTCAGGTGGCGCAGGTTGGGTCTTTGAAGCGAGGCAGAAGCAGCCCGCGCGCTCGGTCGCGTTGAAGATTCTTCGTTCTGATCTTGCGACGGAACGATTGCGTCGGCGCTTCGAACTTGAAGCGGAACATCTCGCGATCGTTGACCATCCGTGCATTGCGTCGATCTACGCATCCGGCACGGATAGTGCAACCTCTTCGCCGTGGATCGCAACAGAGTTTGTCGTGGGCGCAAGGTCGATTGCGGAGTACGCGAAAGAGTTGCCGCCGCGCAGTCGCGTTCGATTGTTGCGCGATGCGTGCTTGGCTGTCGCATCGGCGCATGACAAGGGTGTCTTGCATCGTGATCTGAAGCCGACGAATATCTTGGTCTCGCAAGCGGCGCAAGTGAAGGTGATCGACTTCGGACTTGCGCGTCTTGTTGACACCTCTCGCGACAATGCAACGCTTGGTGCGGCGACGGAAGCGGGCGAGATTCTCGGCACGCTCTTCTACATGAGTCCTGAGCAGTGCCGCGGCGACAACAAGAGTGTCGATGTGCGAAGCGATGTCTTTTCACTCGGCGCCGTGCTCTACGAGTTGCTCGCAGAGCGTTTACCGCGCGAGTTTGTAGGGCAGACTATTCACGGAGCGTTGCGGCAAGTTGCAGAGCAGCCGATTCCTCGGCTGCGCGATGTGAAACCTGATATCTCCGCCGACTACGACGCGATTGTTGCGATGGCGTGCGCGGACGATCCGATGGCACGCTATGCAAGCGCATCGGAGTTTGCTGCGGATCTGCAACGTGCGATGGAGGGCGAGCCGATTCGCGCACGAGTCCCTTCTGTCGCGCGAAGGCTTCGCTCTTGGGCTCGTCGCCACCCCGCGCTCGCGACGGTGTGCGCAGCAAGCATCGTGGTTTTTCCGACACTCGCTGCAAGTGCGATCTTCATCGCGCTCGACGCGCGAACGGATCGATTACGTGCCGAGGGCATCACGGCGCGTGTGGTCGAGCAACTCGTGCCTGCGGTCAAGAAACTTGGCATGACGCAAGACGCGCCTGCTGTTCGCGAGATTGAGTTTGCTGCGTATGAGTTAAGCGTGCTCGTCAACGGAGAGAATTCTGAAGCGAGCGCGCTCTTAGCGCACAAGCTTGCCCTCGATTGGCTCAAGGGCATGGGTCGCGATCATGTGAAAGCGCTCGCGTGGGCGGAACGCGCCGAAGCGCATGCGAACGCGAGCATCGGCGCGGATTCAAGAACTTCCATCGAAGCGCGCTGCGTGCAAGCGGCTGCGCTGCAGCGATTCGAAGACCCTGCGTCGTTGGCGAAGGCGAGGGCGATGCTCGTGCAACTCGCCGACATCGTGGAAACACGCGATGAGATTGATACGACGAGCGGTTGCTTGAGCGCACTCGGTGAGTACGCCGACGCAGATGGTGATCACGCTAAGGCGCTCGAGTATTTCGAACGCGCCGTGCAGCGGTCCACACGCATTGCAGGACCTGACACGCAGAGCACAGTCGAAGCACGCAGCTACCGCGTCGACGTCTACAACAAGCAATTGCGCTTCGATCTCGCACTGCAGGAACTCGATGCGCTGCTTGCGATTCAGTACGCCCAGGCGCGTGAGCACAAGCCGTGGACATTGCTCTTCGAGTTGCAGCGTGGTCAGGCGCTGTGGAAGCTTGAACGCATGCCTGAGGCAGAGGCGCAGCTGATTCGCGCGGAAGGGCTCATTCGCGATTACATCGGAGCGAATGCGCCGATGCGCAACAAGGCGCGGGTCGTGCTGCGCGATTTCTTCAACGCGCAAGGTCGCACCGACGAAGCCACTGCGTGGGCGGACGTTGCAGTCGCGGGCTGAGTTCGATTACTCGCCAGGAATGTTTGTGATCGCGCCTTGCCAAGGGCTCGAGGCACTCGCGTGTAACTTCTTGCCGATGCGTCCGCTGCGCACGCCGTGATATCCAGCTTCGAGCGCGAGTCGCATCGCGTGCGCCATGCGAACAGGATCCGTCGCGTGCGCGATGCCTGTATTGAGAAGGACGCCATCCGCGCCGAGTTCCATCGCGAGCGTCACATCGCTCGGCGTTCCAACGCCTGCATCAATGATGACGGGGTAACTCGCGTCGCCGCCACTCGTCGGATCCTTCAGCAATTCAAGCACAAGTTGAATGTTTGCAGCGTTCGCGATGCCGCGACCACTACCGATCGGACTTCCCGCGGGCATGACGCTCGCTGCGCCGACGTCGCGCAAACGCGTCGCGAGAATCGGATCATCACTCGAGTAGCAAAGCACGGTGAATCCATCTTGCACGAGTTCTTTGCACGCTTCGAGTGTTCCAACAGGATCCGGAAGCAGCGTCTTGCGATCGCCGAGCACTTCGAGCTTGACCCATGCGCTGCCTGCGTTGTTGAGTTGTTCAAGAATCTCACGACCCAATCGCGCGACGCGCACAGCGTCGACTGCCGTGAAGCAACCCGCTGTGTTGGGAAGAATCGTGTAGCGATCGGTGTCGATGAATTCCAGAATGCTCTTGCCATCTTTGTCGAGCAAGCGTTCGCGCCGCACGGCAACGGTGACCGCATCGCAACCGCTCGCGGCAAGCGCGCGTTGCATCGTTGGGTAGTCGGCGTACTTGCCCGTGCCCACGACGAGGCGATTCTGGAGCGCGAACTTTCCTATCTTCAGCGCAGGAATGGCGAAGGCGGCGGTCGTTGGAGCGGGAGAAGTGGTGCAGTTGGACATGAGGTTGAGTGTGGGTTTAGCCGCCACCGACGAGGACGACGAGTTCGAGATTGTCGCCTTCGAGAAGAACACGTCGCGCATGTTCGCGTCGCGGCACGAGCGTTTGATTGACTTCAATCGCGTATGCATTCGAACGCGGCGCCGCTTTCGCGACTGCGTCCGCTACGGTCGCGCCTGCATGCAGCGCGACGACTTCGCCATTGAGATGAATCGTGATGTCAGCCATGAGCCGTGGATCAGTGTAGGAAGAAGTTTCACAATGAGCGCAGCGAAAGTGAGGGTCGAGGGGTACGCTGCTGTTGTGAAGACCCAATCTCACCGCGATCTCCTGCTCTGCGCCTGTGCGCTCGCTGCACTCACCTTTTCTGGCTGCGGGCAAGAAGAGTTTGATTGCTCGACGCCGACAGCGCTGCTCGATGCTGTCGCGAAAGTCGCCGATCAGGGCATGTTTGAACGGCTTCCAGAATTCATCGAGATCGGCGCGCGCGACATCACCTTCAGCGATGGTGTGACGGAAGCGAGCGCGATCGGCGACGTGAAGGCAAAGCTCGGCACGACGCTGGGTCAACTTGGGCGCGTTGCGAAGAAGATGAAGGAGCGATACGCGGAAGATCTCGCGAAAGAGAAGTTGGTTGCATCAAAGACCGTCGATCGATTCGGACTTGGTCCGATGGTGCAGGGCATCGTGCTTGATCCGTTTGCGTTTCTCGCCGACAAGCGGCAGCACCTCACTGCGGAAGATCTCGGCGATGGAACCGCGGCACTCTTGTGGCACGACGAACCTGCACTAGGTGGCACGATCGCGCTTGTGGAAACGGACGATGGTTGGCGCGTGACCGTGCCTGTTGAACTTGTGCAGGGTCAAGAGTTCTGGCCGCAAACGCGCGAAGAGTGGGCGGTCGTTGCGAGCATGATGCTCGCGGTGGAGAACTCACTCATCGATTTCGAACGCGAACTCGACACCGGGAAGTTCAAGACGCTGCAGCAGGCGACCGAGCGCATCGGACGATTGCTTGGCGAAAGCGTCGTCGTGCAGAGTGTCATCTATGCGACGATGAAGCAACCCAAGCCGTGAGCGCGAAGACCGCGCAGTGCAAGGATTCAGTTAGGGCTTCAGTGAGGGGATCAAGAAACTCGCGCACAAGAATGCTGGAATCAGCACGACGCACGCCCAGAATGCGTAACTAAAGAAACTTGGCATGCGCGTGCCACTCGCTTCTGCAATTGATCGCACCATGAAGTTTGGACCGTTGCCGATGTAGGTGAGCGCGCCCATGAAGACAGCGCCAAGGCTGACGGCAGTAAGCAGATCTTCGCGGACAAAGCCCTCGGTGAGAGGCACCATCGTGTGCGTCGCATCCGCTGGAATCGTCTTCGCGACCTCGAGGAATACGAGATAGGTTGGCGCGTTGTCGAGCATGCTCGAGAGGAAGCCCGTCGTCCAGAAAAAATGTGATGCGTGGGTGAGTCCGAGTGTGGGTCCACTCCATCGCAGCACTTCGAGCGGCACCTGCATCGAGACGAACACGCCGATGAAGATCGCGGCAACTTCAACGATCGCACTCCAAGAAAATTGATTCGCGTCGCGCACGGACTTGTGTGTGCATCGCAGACTTACGCCGAGGATCGCGAGCATCAACAGTTCGCGCATGTAGAGAAATGGTCGAAACGTCGTGCCGGGAATATCTCGCGATGGATCCACGAGAATGACTGCGGCGAGAATGCCGAGGAGCAAGAGAAAGTTCGACGAGCCTTCGATGCGAAATGGTGTAGGCGCTGTCTGCGTGTTGCTCGGTGCAATCTCCTTGCGCGAGAGGAAGAAGTCGAGCGCGAAGTAGACCGCGAGCACGATGAGCGACACGACCATCCATTCCTTCCACAGCGAGAGTGTCCAGAAGAATGGAACGCCCTTGAGATAGCCCATAAACAAGGGCGGATCGCCGATAGGAAGGAGAGTTCCGCCGCAGTTACAGACGAGAAAGATGAAGAAGACGATCGTGTGCGCGCGCTGTGTGCGATGCGCGTTGGATGCGAGGAGCGGACGGATGAGAATCATCGCTGCGCCTGTTGTGCCAAAGAAACTCGCGATGAGTGTTCCTATTGCAAGGATCAACGCGTTGTGGAGCGGAGTTCCTCGCAGCGGCGTTTGGATGCGAATACTTCCCGCGACGACAAAGAGCGAGAGCAGCAGGACGATGAAGGGGATGTACTCCAAGAGCACTGCGTGCTCGAGTCGCACTGCAGCAACAGAAATGCCATCGTTGCAGATGCCGTAGAGCACGGCGAGGAGCGCGGCAGTCATCGACACCGCGTATCGATGAGGGTTGGATTCCCACCAATGCGCGGTCGAACGCAGGAGCGGAAGGACTGCAATCGCGAGAAGCAGCAGCACAAATGGCGCAGCGCCGAATATCCAGGTGTCGGAGAGTTCAGCGTGGTCAGGCGCTGTGGAAGCGTCGGCTGCCTTGTGCGAAAAGATCGCGTACGAGAGCATCGTCGCGAGCGCTGCAGTCCCGACGAACAGATACGCCAGGAGTGCACGCTTGCTCCATCGCTGCACAATTGGCGATGACTCGGAAGTGTGCTGTGAGTTGGATGTCGACTGCGGATCTTGCACGCATCTAAGGTATCGGCTTCACGCAATGACGGCGCGCGTGTCGATGGATACCCTTCGCACCTATGGCATTCGTTGCACTCGTCACTCTCGTCAGCGCGCTCTTCGGAGCGCAAGATTGCCCTGTGCATGCGCAGCCGCTTCGACAGGTGGATCGCGTCGATGGCGCAGCAGGTTGCGCGTGGATTAGTGGTGACTTGCGCGCCGCGCTCGGCATAGAAGGATCGGGCGAGCTGCTGCTGGTTTCGAGTGGCGAGAGCAATGCCGTCTTCGCCGTCACCGACAGTCTCACCGCGACGCGAGTGGATCGATTTGGAACCTTGCAGTGGCCTGTCGCAATGGCGAGTGATGATGAGGCACTGCTCATCGTCGAGCGCGGCGCGGGTCGTGTCGCGATCTTTCACGGAGACACGCATTTCACACTCGGTGGAGGAGTTTTGCGCACGCCCTGCGCGGTCGCGGTCGACGGAACGCTCGTCGCGGTTGCGGATGACGGACTTGGCGAAGTGTTGGTCTTTGATCTCGCTGCGCCGAACAACGCGATCATCGCGCGTCATCAGGGCACGCGTCCTTCGGGTGTTGCGTTTGATGGATTCGGACACTTGTGGTGGAGCGATGCTGAGAAGCATCAGCTGCACTGCGTGGAAGATCACGGACGAGGCGCATCGAAGGCGTTCGGTGAGCGCGGTTCGTTTCCAGGGCAGTTCACAGAACCACGGGCCCTTGCCGCGCGTGATGGTTGTCTCTTCGTCGCGGATCACTTGAATCACCGCATCGCGATCGTGCATGCAGCGAACGGCGCATTCATGGGATATTGGGGCATGCACGCTGTCGTCCCTCGTCAAGGCGACGGACGCATTCACTATCCCGATGCGATCGCGCTCAATGCCGACGGAAGCATTGCGGCGATCACGGAAGGCTTCGAAGATCGCGTGCAACTTTTTGCAACGGGCGGCGCCGCGTCGGTGGACGATGGTCTAGGGAGCGGAAAGGGCGCAGTTTCAAGCCATTTCGGGAGTGAAGTCGCCTGCGCGGGCGGGTTGCTCGCGATGCATGAACCTGAAACTGGCGCGGTCATACTCTTCGATGCGATCAACGTCCCGCCATACAACGTTGCAACGGTAGGCGCGAGCGGCGCGAGTCCTGGTCGGTATCCATCCATCAGCGCGCTCGGAGTGTTTCCTGACGGCAAGCGATTCGTGATTGCGGATGCATCGCGCAACGTGTTTGATGTTTGGGCGTGCGAGATCGATCGAACGCAGCCGCTCATTTGGAATGCGTTCGGTGCGCGACTTGTGAAGTCACTCGACCTGACGAAGTTGCGCAACGCGGATGGTTCGAAGCCTGAGCGAACTCCGCGCATCGTGGATATCGAGTTTCAGCAGGAAACGATCTACGCGCTCGATTCGGCGAATCGAAGCATCGTGCAGCTCTCGTGGAGTTTCGCGGCGTTACCAGAAGTGAAGTTGCCGGAGGAGATTCGCGAGCCTGTCGAGTTCTGCCTCATCTACGGGCTGATCGTCGTCGCTGATCCTGCGAGCCAATGTTTATGGAGTCGAGAGGGCGAGAAACCTGACGAGTGGCGTGAGATCAGGACGCTGCTTTTGCCAGATGGACCCATGCCGTTCATTCGCCCGATGGGCGTTGCGAGTACCGCCGCGCACGCGCTTGTTGTGAGTGATGCTGGCCGCGACAGTGTGTATCTCTGCACGCCGAGTTCGGAAAAAACAGTAAGTGCTCAAGTCGCGCGCGCCTTATCGACGCGGGGAGAACTCGACGAAGAGTTCTGGATGCCGCTCGGAGTCGCGCCGCTTGGTGATGGATTCACCGCCGTCGACCGAGGCAATCATCGCTTCCAACTGTTCGATGCGAATGGTCAGTGGACATTGACGACCTCTCTGAGTCGTTTCTATACGCGCAAGCGAACTCCCGCCACCGACTCCACAGGAAACGAATCGTGAATCGTTGCATTCACTTGTTCTTCTGCTTGGTCGCGATGCAATGCCTTGTCGCCTGCGGTGGAAGTTCGTCGATCGACACATCGTGGGAAACCGCAAAGAGTGCGGATGGAACGTATCAAGTCGCCTGGCGCGTGGTCGGCGGATTGATTCCGCGCGCGGATCCCTTCGATGTCGAGATTCGTATTCTTGATGCGCAAGGAAAACCTGCGGATGTGGAGTGCACGATCGATGCGGAAATGCCTGAACATGGTCATGGCATGAACGTCGTCGCGGAAATGCAACGCCGTGGAACGGGAGATTTCCTTGCAAAGGGAATGCTGCTGCACATGCCAGGTCGATGGTCGATCATGATTGACGCAACGCATGGCGCGGTCACCGAACGCGCGCAGTTTCTCTATCTGATGCCGTGATGCCGCGCTCATGATGCTTCCCTCTTCTCCAAAGCGTCCGAACTTGTTCCTGCGCATTCCGCTGGTCTTGTGCGGCGTCGGAATCTTCTTCTTGATCGCGCAGTACTCACGTCCGAGTGAGGAACAAGTTGCGCACATGCGTTTGCAGAAGTCGGTCAAACTCTTCACGGAACGCAAAGGCGTGGCGGTCGATCGCACGAATCGCTGGGCGCAAGATGAAAACGCGGCAGCACTTGGCGAGTTGATTTTTCACGACGCGCGTTTTTCTTCGAACGGCGAAGTGAGTTGCGCGACATGCCATGATCCAGCGCGCGCATTCACCGACGGCGCGAAGGTCGCTGTTGGTGTTGGCACGGGCACGCGCAACACGCCCACTGTGCTGGGCGCTGCGCGGCAACGTTGGCAGACGTGGGACGGTCGCGCGGACACACTCTGGTCGCAAGCTGCTGAACCAATGGAAGCTGGCGTGGAAATGAACTTCGATCGCGTGAGCGCTGTGCAACTTGTTCGCAACGATCCGACGCTGCTTGCCGCGTATGAAGCGGCGTTTGGCGAGATGCCACTTGGTCTTCCACCTGTTGAGTTTGCCGAGCGCGCGCGTCCGCTACGACTTGATGCAGCGGCTGATGATTTGTCGGCTGCATGGGATGCACTCGTACCGTCGCGCCGCGAGGCGATGGACGCGGTCTTCAGCCGCATCGTGAAATCACTCGGCGCGTTTCAACGCACGCTGGATGCGAAACCATCGCGATTTGATCACTACGCGAAGGCGATCGTCGACCGTGACATCGAGGGCGCGAAGTCATTGAGCGAGTCGGAAGCGCGCGGATGGATCGTCTTTCATGAAGTCGCGAAGTGCGATCAATGTCACTCGGGTACGGAGTTCACGGATGGTGAGTTTCACAACCTTGGATTGCCAGGTGCTGACGGCCGATTGCCTGATGATCGTGGTCGACACGGCGCGATTCCGAAGTTGAAGGTTGATCCATTTAGTTCCGCAGGGTTGTTCAGTGACGATGTCGATGGCAAGCAAGCGACGCTCGTGCGAGGATTGAAGTCCGATCCTGAAACGTGGGGACAAATGCGCACGCCAAGTCTTCGCAATGTCGGTAGAACTGCTCCTTACATGCATGATGGACGGTTCGCTTCGCTCGAAGACGTCATTCAGTTTTATGACACGCTCGAAGGAGCGATCGCACTCGACCATCACCGAGAAGCCGTCCTCCGACCGCTCGGATTGAGCGCCACACAGAAGGCCGACCTCATCGCCTTCCTTCGGTCGCTCGATTCCGTCGAACCTATTGCTGCGAAGTGATCGCGCTTGGGCGAACGCAAACTAGACTTCGGGAGTAAAAACTCCCGAAACCTACTCATTTCGTTACCGTCCACTCTGTCACGCGATACATTCGAGCAGCCCCCTTGCCCACCCGCGATGAATCATGTTTTCGCCTAGTTTCATCGCAGGGTTCATTTTCCACATCGAGAGTTGTTCAACTCGGAGTCCCTCATGCAGATTCGACCGAAGCACACGCTTGCTCTTCTCGCCGCCGCCGCAATGGTGGTGCTCCCATCGTTCGCGCACGAAGGTGATGGCAAAGCGCGCGACCGACAGAAGCCCGTCTACGGTCCCGTCTATCGTGAATCAGAAGGCGGCGTCGCCGGCGGAACATTCGCCGCAAGCGGTGTTGCGTTGAAGAGTTGGTTCCCGTTGAACACACTCGACGTAGCATCGACAAGTGGAAATAGTTGCTGGGGATACATCTCGCCCGCAGGTCGCGAGTACGCAATCATCGGAATTTCCAGCGGCACGGCGTGGGTTGAAGTTACCGATCCAGCGAATGCGCAATTGCGCGCGTTCCGCACGGGACCGACAAGTCTGTGGCGCGATATGCGCGTCTTCGGAAACATTTGTTACTGCGCATCCGAAGGCGGCAGCGGTGTTCAGATTTTCGACATGTCGCAATTGGATGCGACGGGAACTGTGTCTGTCTTAGGCACGATCAATACACCAACAGGCACGAACGCTGCGACGCACACTCTCGCGATCGATACCGTGAGCGGTACGCTCTTCCGAGCGGGTGGTGGTTCGAATGGTCTTCGTATGTATGACGTGAACACGACGCCGGGCAATCCGCCCTATGTCGGCGCTTGGTCCTCGGTCTATGTGCATGAGATGACGCCGAAGACCTACACAACCGGCGTGTATGCGGGCAAGCAGATCGCATTCTGCTGCGGCGGCGGTAACGGCGGCAACGTCAACACGGGTCTGTACATCGTCGATGTGACGAACAAAGCTGCGCCGGTGCAACTGGGATTCGTGACGTATCCAGGCGCGCGCTACTGCCATCAAGGATGGTTGAGCGCAGACTTGAAGTACTTCTACATCAATGACGAATTGGATGAAGGCAACACGACGACGACGACCGACACGATCGTCATCGACGTGCAAACGCTCGCGACACCAACCTACGTCGGCAAGTTCACGAATGGCAACGTCGCGATCGGACACAATCTCTTCACCGTCGGCAATCTCTTGCTCGAAGCGAATTACCGCTCGGGCATGCGCGTGTTCGATCTCGGTGCGAGCGTGACGAATCCACCTGAAGTTGCGTACTTTGACACCTATCCAAGTTCGGATGCGCCGAACTTCAATGGTCTCTGGAATGTCTGGCCATACTTCCCAAGCGGAACGATCATCGGCAGCGATCTCGAACGCGGACTCTTTGTCTGGCGCTTGCAAGTCGATGCAGCAAACTTCGAACTCGTGGGCACAGCACCGACCTTCGTGAGCCCCGTCGGGACATCCACGATTGATATGCGCGTGCTCGCGTCTTCTGGTCACACGATCAATCCATCGACCGTGAAGATGAACATCACGGGCTCCAACGGAGCCAACGTCGCTGTGCCAATGAGTTCGCTCGGCAGCAATATTTATCGCGCGATCTTCCCATCGGATGCTTGCACGACGCTCGCCTCGTACACCTTCACCGCATCGAACAACGTGGGTGATACTTCCACCGATCCAACGTCGCGCAGCACAACGTACGCGTTGGGTTCGACGGAAGTTTTGCTCGATACATTCGAAACCAATCTCGGCTGGACAGGCGGCATAACAGGTGACACGGCAACGAGTGGTCAGTGGGTTCGCGCGGATCCCGTGGGAACGACAGCGCAGCCTGAAGATGACCACACGGCAGTAGGCACCCTGTGCTGGATCACTGGCAACGGTGCTGTGGGTGGCACGGTCGGTGTGGCAGACGTCGATGGAGGCACGACGACGCTGTTGTCGCCCGCACTCAACCTCGCCGGGTTCTCTGAACCAATGATTTCCTATCATCGTTGGTACTCGAACAATCAAGGCGCGTCCGCAGGCCTTGACACGATGCCAGTGGAGATCTCTGGAAACAACGGCGTGACTTGGGTGCAGATGGAACTCGTCGCGGAAAACGCAGGCGCGTGGGTTCGCAAGGCATTCCGTGTGCGTGACTACATCACTCCAACAACGCAAGTTCGCGTGCGCTTCATCGCTCGTGACCTTGATTCGGGCAGTGTGATTGAAGCAGGTGTCGATGACTTCCACGTGTACAACTTGCAATGCCCAGCGATCTTGCTCGGTGATCTCAACGGAGACGGCGTGGTCAACGCCGCTGATCTGACGATCATGCTCAATGCGTGGGGTAGTTCGAATGCAGCAGCGGATATCAACGGCAACGGTGTTGTTGGCGCGGAAGACATTTCGATGCTCCTCAATGGTTGGACCGGCTGAATCTGAAAGCAACTTCCTCTAGAGTGCGCGTGTGAAGAACTCGCATTCGATAGATTCGCGCGCCGCCAGTGTCCTGGGAGTTTCACTCCTGACGCTGGCGGCGCTTCTCATTGCTGCAACGCAAAGCGCGCCCGCCGCGAGCGCTCCGAAGGGATTCACTGTGACACTGCAGGGGTGGACCGGCGAACTCGCGTTCGTGCCGTTTTCCGCTGCGGATGGGAGCACGAAATTTGTTTCAACGATTGAAATCCCGTGGGATCTTTTCGATGTCTTCGTCTTTGCGCTTGATGACAAGTCCGCGACGGATGTGTCGAAGGCGGTCACGAAGCCGACGAAACCATACGTCGCTGCGGATCGCGGATTCGGTCACGCGGGATTTCCAGCCATTTCTTTGAGCCACAAGAACGCAACGCAATGCGCGCAGTGGATCGGAGCGAAGGCGAGTCTTGCGGCGCGTCTACCGACGGAGGAAGAATGGAAGTTGATCTGTGCCCAAGCGAAGATTCCTGCTGACGCGATTGCGGACTACGCGTGGACGATTGAGAATTCGCCCGACACCACGCACAAGTGTGCGAAGAAAAAAGCAGACGCACTCGGATGCTTCGATCTTTACGGCAACGCAGGCGAATGGGTGAATGACGCAGCGAACGCGCGCATGATGGGCGGATCATTTCAAGACACCCAAGCGGCGGTGGGATGCGCCAACACACTGACTCCGACCGAGGATTGGAATGCGAGCGATCCACAGTTTCCAAAGTCAGTGTGGTGGCTTGCGGACGGACCGTTCTGTGGATTCCGAGTGGTGAGTGACACCGCTCCTGAAGTGAAGAAAAACTAGTCGCGCAGCTTGCGCGCTTTGAGAGGGACATTCCTATGACACAGCATCCAACACAGCATTCAACACAGGACGCATCACAGCATGCATCACGACGCGCATTCGTTGGAACAAGTCTTGGCGCGGGACTTGCCGCAGGATTGGCTGTCCCTGCGGCGTTCTCGCTCTTCACGCAACGCGCGCGCGCGCAAGTGGAGCAGGACGCTGCGCCGAAGCTGAAGATCGCCGTGATCGGATGTGGTGGACGCGGCACGGGCGCGATGTTCAATGCCATCGAAGCGGGCAAATCAAGCGGATACTCCGTCGAAGTAGTCGCGCTCGGGGATCTCTTCGCTGATCGCGTGGTGCGCGCGAATGAAGGACTCGTGCAAGCGGGAATGCATGAAGTCTCCGCCCAAAGTGTGTTCACGGGATTTGATGCGTACAAGCGCGTTTGCGCGAGTGATTGTGATGTCGTGATTCTTGCGACGCCGCCAGGATTTCGTTCGATACACTTCGCGGCCGCGGTCGATGCGCACAAGCATGTGTTCACGGAAAAACCCGTCGCGGTGGACGGTCCTGGAATTCGTCGTTTCCTCGCGGCAGCAGTGAAGAGCAAAGAGCTTGGGTTGAAGGTTGTCGCAGGAACGCAACGGCGACATGAGCGCAGTTACATCGAGGCGATGGAGCGCATTCATCGCGGCGACATCGGTAAGGTCATCGCCGCGCGTTGCTATTGGAATATGGGCAGCCTTTGGAATGTTGCGCCCGACGCGGCCAAGTCGGATGTCGAGAATCAAGTGCGCAACTGGCTCTATCACTCGTGGCTCTCCGGCGATCACATCGTCGAGCAGCATGTGCATCAACTCGATGTCATGCAGTGGGTCATGCAGGCGGATCCTGTGCTCGTGCGCGGCGTGGGTGGTCGACAAGCACGCACGGATACGAAACTCTACGGACACATCTTCGACCACTTCGGGTTGGAGTATGTCTACCCTGGCGACCGCTTTGTCTTGAGCCTCTGTCGTCAGCAGGATGGCACAGATGGCAAAGTGGAAGAAATCATCTCCGGCAGTGAAGGCGTCGCGGAGTTGACATCAGGTTCAGCGGTGCTCACAGGCGCGAAGGCGTGGAAATTTGCAGAAAAGCAGACAAATCCGTACGTGCAAGAGCACATCGATCTGCAGAACGCGATTCGCAACAACATCGCGATCAATGAAGGCGAGCGCGTCGCGAAGAGCACCTTGGTGGCGATCATGGGTCGTATGGCTGCCTACAGCGGTAAGGATGTGACGTGGGACCAAGCGCTGTACTCGACGGAAGAACTTATGCCGGAAACAGTAGAGTTTGGCCCGCGCCCTGCGGCAGCGGTGGCGGTGCCTGGAGTCGCGCATTAGACAAGGAGCCAGCATGCGGGGAAGTCCACGGATCAAGTGCGTGTGCGCGCAACGATTGTGTCGCGCGCTCTGCGTCGGCGCATTGATCGTCGGAGTCAGTGGCTGCGCTGGGACGATGCGACGGCCAAAGGAATGCACGCTAGGAACAGGCGTGATCACGCAACCGATCGCGCCGCATCAGGCGGGCGCCGGCGAATTGCCCGCGCGTCTCGCTGGCATGGAGAAGCCAAACTCGTGGATGGAACCCCCCGTGAGCACGATGCTGGAGCCTTTTTTTTTGAACGGCATGAGGCGGTCGAACGGCATCTGTGTCCTGCTCGCGGCAAGGAAAGCAGGTACGACTTCGGACTTTGGCTTGGTCGATGCTGGTTGGTACGCCTTGCAACTGAAGCCTCCCCTCGAATGGATCGCGGAGGATGTGATGCTTGCGACCGAGGGCATGGACGCGTTTGCTCGTGGTGCCGCGCTCGCTCACGCGATCGATCAAATGCTGTTCGCTGCCGCAGATGTCGTTTGCGCTCAGGTGCAACAGCTTCGCCACGAGCACCCCGAGCTTCAGAATGCGCCGATTCTGATCGTGGGCGAGAGTCTTGGAGCACTCATGACAGTGGGTCTGCTCGCGACGGGCAAGGTTCATTTTGATGCGGCGGTGATCGTGGCTGGGGGCGGAAGTTGCCTTGATGTTGTGGAGAACTCACTGTTGGGCTTCGGCATCATTCCGCGTGAGATGCTGAAAAATCCAGCATTTCACGCGGGGTACGCGGCGACCTGTCGGCTCGATCCACTCTACGCAGCGCCGATCTTGCGTGGGTGTCCGATCGTTTTGATCAATGCAACTTCGGACATGGTTGTCCCAGTCTCTGCTCAAGAGCGATTGCGTGTCGCGCTCGGCTCTCCCTGCACGTTTCTGTACGAAGGCGGGCATCTGACACTCTTCCGTGAGCGCAACGAAACCTTCGTGCCAGTTCTGAAAGAGATTGGCGAGATGGCAATCGCGAGAGTTGCGGCAGAGAATGCCGCGCGAGCGGTCTTGGAGGAATCGTCACCTGCGGAAAGCAGCATTGGCAGCGACTAGTCCGCTCGCCCAAGGTCCATTGAAGATTGAATCCACCGATGCGTCCATCGACATCGAGAATTTCTCCCACGAGAAAAAAGCCCGCGCTGCACGCGAGATTCCATCGTGGAAAGATCAATCTCGTCGACCGGCACACCACCCGCGGTTACTTCGGCATACGTGAAGCCGCGATCTCCCGTGACTTCGACGAGCGTCGACACGAACGCGTGCACCAAGACCTGCCGCCGCTCGCGTGGAAGTTGTTGCGGTGTGATGAGCGGATCGAGTGCGAATTGCTGCAAGATTGCGCGCGCGAATCGTTGGGGCACAAGCTCGCGGAGCACATCGATCTGCAGAACGCGATTCGCAACAGCATCGCGATCAATAAAGGCGAGAAAGTCGCGAAGAGCAGCTTGGTGGCTATCATGGGTCGTATGGCTGCTCGCAGCGGTAAGGATGTGACGTGGGACCAAGCGCTGTGTTTCAGCGAAGAATGGATGCCCGAGGCAGTGGAGTTTGGCCCGCGCCGTGTGGCGCTGGTGGCAGTGCCAGGAGTCGCTAGTTAACAACAAGGAGGCAGCATGTGGAAAAGTGAATTGATCAAGTACGTGTGCGCGCAACGATTGTGCTGCATGTTGTGTGTCATCGGTTTGAGTGCAGGAATGACGGGCTGCGGTGGGACGATGCGACGGCCGAAGGAATGCACGCTAGGAACGGGCGTGATCACGCAACCGATCACGCCGCATTCCGGTGAAATCGCAGCTATGGTCGCGCTTCTTCCCGCGATGCGTGCGCCCGACTTATGGATACAGCCGTCCTTTTTTTCGACAATGCACACCCTGTTCGGGCACCAATCGTCGATGATTGGCATCTGCATCACGCTGCCAGGATTGAACGGACAACCGTTCTCCGCCGAGAGCCTCGTGGATGCGGGCTGGGAGGTCTATGAGTTGAACCCGCCCATCGAAAGGGTCGCGAGCGATGTGATGCTCGCGACCGAGGGCATGGGCGCGTCCGTGCGCGGAGTTACGCTGAGTTATGCGATCGATCAGATGCTGTTCGTTGCGGCAGATGTCGCTCGCGCTCAGGTGCAACAGCTTCGCCAGCGGCGCCCCGAGTTACAGAATGCACCGATCTTGGTGGTGGGTGAGAGCCTCGGGGCGCTCATGATGGTCGGCCTGCTTGCAACCGGTAGGGTTCCATATGATGCCGCGGTGTTGGTGGCGGGCGGCGGAAGTTGTCTTGATGTTGCGACGAATTCGTTGCTCGTCGCAGGACCCATTCCGCCCGAGTTACTGACGGATCCCGCATTTCAAGCGGCATATGCCAAGACTTGTCGGCTCGATCCACTCTACGCAGCGCCGACCTTGCGTGAATGTCCGATCGTTTTTATCAAGGCAACTTCGGACATGATTGTCCCAGTCTCTGCTCAAGAGCGATTGCGAATCGCACTTGGCGCTCCCTGCACGTTTGTGTACGAAGGCGGGCACGTGCCGCTCTTCCGTGATGCCGACAACACCTTCGTGCCAGTCCTGAAAGAGATTGGCGAGATGGCAATCGCGAGAGTTGCGGCAGAGAATGCCGCGCGAGCGGTCGTGGACGCGTCGTCAACCGCGGGAAGCGGAAGTACCAGCGACTAGTCCGCTCGCCCACGCCCATTGAAAATTGAATCCACCGATGCGTCCATCGACATCGAGAATTTCTCCCACGAGAAAAAGTCCGCACTGCATGCGAGATTCCATCGAGGAAAGATCGATCTCGTCGAGCGGCACGCCACCCGCGGTTGCTTCCGCATACGTGAAGCCGCGATCTCCCGTGACTTCGACGAGCGTCGACACTAACGCGCGCACCAACGCCTGCCGCCGCTCGCGTGGAAGTTGTTGCGGTGTGATGAGCGGATCGAGTGCGAGCTGCTGCAAGATTGCGCGCGCGAATCGTTCGGGCAAATGCTCGCGAAGCACAGTCAGGATGCTCACACCCTTGCGCGAAACGAGTAGTGCGTCGAGGGTCTCTTCGCGATGCTGCGGGAGCCAGTTGATGCGGAGCAAGACTTGATGCTCGATCGTGTGCGCGTGCGTCCAATGCCGTGAAATGTCGAGTGCTGCGGGACCGGAGAGTCCGAAGTGCGTCGCGAGGAGAGCGCCTTCGACTGTCCATGCCTTGAATTGCGCGGGAAACTTAAACGGCGCGCCAGTGGGAAGCGCGAGCGAGAGTTCGACATCGAGTGCGAGCCCCGAGAGCGCGAGCAACCAGTGTGCAGGCGGCAAGAGCAGCGGGGCGAGTGCAGGAACAATGTGCTGCGTGAGCGTGTGCCCAAATCCCTGCGCGAAGCTGTAGCCCACGCCATCGGATCCAGACTTCGGCAGAGCCTTGCCGCCAGTCGCAAGCACGATGCGCGGCGCGGAGAAACTTTCCATCGCACTCTCTGCAATGAAACGAGATTGCGCGCTGTTGAAATGGACGCGCTCGATGCGCGTCGGATGATGGATGCGGACTCCTGCGTCGTTGCACGCGCGCAAGAGCGCATCGAGCACCGTGCGTGCGCGATCGGTGGTGGGAAAAAGTTTGCCGGTGCTTTCCTGTTTCAACTCCACGCCGAGTGCTGCGAAGAACGCGATCGTCTCGCGCACGGGAAATCGTTGCAACACCTTCTTAATCTGCTGCGGTGTCCCGCCGGCGTAGTCGCGTTCGCTCACGACTGCGTGCGTGACATTGCAACGACCACCACCCGCAACGAGAATCTTCGCGCCCAATGTGCGCGCGCCATCGAGGAGAAGCACACGCTGACCCGCGCGCCCCGCAGTCACTGCAGCCATCAGGCCGGCAGCGCCCGCGCCAATGATGAGCAGATCAAACGCGTCGTGCGCCGATGCACTCACGGCGTGGCAGCCTCGCGCAGCGTCCCCTCCACGCTGCGGTCCGTCGCTTTTTCAGCGCGATAGACCGCAGTGAATGGCGCGCCTTCTTTTCCTTCCACGAGAAATCGTGTGAAGAGGCTGCCGCGACTCGGCACACCGCGCTCGCAATCAAGCGTCGCAGGCGTGTCGTTCTGTTCATCAAAGGTGAGATCGAATCGACCGTTGCGGAATCCACTCGCTACGACGCGAGCCTCTGCAGGAACGGTCAACACGAGTCGATCCGGCATCCCGATGTGCTTGTCGGCTGCGCGTGCGGTCCGAGATGGAATCAATGCATCGTTCTGAATCTCGAAGTCGACCTGCCAGAGCGTCTCGCCAAGTCGCTTCACGACGGGTGCGATGAAATGCAAGCGAGGCATCTCGCCCGCGTGATGCATCGTGAAGGCAAAGTTGCGATGGCACTCTTCTTCGAGCATCCATGATGGTGGGATGCGCGAGTCCCACTTCGTGCTGCCACCGACGAGCACCTCGCCATGTGTTGGATGCATCGCCTTCGTCAGCGGCGTGCGCGTCGATTCGAAACGCAACTTCTCTTCAAAGAGTTTCGATTGTTCCTTCGTCGGGCTCTGACCGTTCTGCATCACGCGCTTGTCCGTCCAGAGTTCATTGGTGAAACTCACGACGCCCAAACTTTCCGCGAGCCAGTTCACAAATCCACCGCGCACGGGATAGAGATCCGAGTGAATGACCATCGAGCGATATCCGGGAAGCAGATTCTCGCCTGTTTTTGCGATGGATTCATACACGGCGCGATCCGCTTGCGGATACTCCGCGTCCCGTGTCGCTGCGCCAGGACCGCGGAGGATCATGCCACCCGCGTTGTGATACGCCTGCCCTGCGGCGATGTTGGATCGCGTGCGAATGAACGCGCCGATCGCGCGCGATTCAGGATGCGAGAAGGGCCAATCGCCCGCGCCGCCCTGCACATGTTCGGGGTGCCAATCCGCGGGCCAGTTGCGATTGAGGTCGTAGCCGCCCGTGCCATCTTCGTTTACCAAACCATCGCCGTCGTTGTCGATGCCTTCCATGCCTGCCATCGACCAACCGCCGCGCAAGATGCTGCCGTCTGACTTCACTTCCGGCGCGATGTACTCCATCTCGTCGGGATCAAGTTCGTTGGGGCGAAACGGACCGGTGGGATCGCGTCGCCACATCTGACCAACAGAACCATCGCCGTTGATGTCGTCTGGTCCATCTTCATCACACACGCCATCGCGATCGTCATCCGTCGGCGCTTGTCCGGTGCGCGCGGAACTTGAGGTGTTTAACTTGTCAAACCAATTCTGTCGACCATCAGGATTCGCGCTCGGCACGAAGTAGAAGACGCTGCGATCAACGAGTTCCGTGATCGCGGCGTTCTTCCCGTAGTACTCGAGCAGATACCACGCTGAATACAGCACAGTTTCCGCTGCCTGAATCTCGTTGCCGTGGATGTTGCCATCGATGTACATCGCTGGCTTGTCGAGTTCATCGCCACTCGCGCGCTGTTCAAGAATGCCCACGACAATCGGTCGGTCTTGTGCGGAACGCCCAATCTCAACGACGGTGAAGAGCGTGGGGAACGCAGCTTCCAACTCCTTCATCTCCGCAAGCATCGTTGGCCAATCACGAAAGTGATCGAAGCGCAACGATGTCTTCGTCTCGGTCCGTTGTTGTGGAGCCGCAGACGCGCTGTGCGGCGCGCTCCATGCGAGAAGCGTCGCAACCAAGCATGTTGTCAGTTGTGGAATATTCATCGGGTTGCTCCCGTGCTGCGAGGAAAAAGAATGTCGCGCGTCATCGTTGGAAATCCTGGCGCGTCGATACGGAGCACTGCTTGCTCGCCGGGAGTTCCGAGCAACGTGCAGGAGAGTCGCGCGGTCGCGCCTGCTGCGATGCGGTCGATGCGTTCGACAGGTTTGCCGTCGAGGAAGCGTTCAGGGGCGAGGTTGACTCGCACAACAATCGGTGGACGCGCGCGCGCCATCGTGTCCATCTTTGTCGTTGTAGGAAGCGCGCCTGTGTTGGCGAGCACGAGTTCAACCTTGATCAAACCACTCGCGAGTGGTGTCGTGGTGAGCGATTCAATCTCAAGTCGCGGAAGGAGCGCGAGCATTGCCTTCGCACCTTCACCTTGCGCGGTCGCGATCGTTGCTGCGTTCTCTGCAGATGGTTGCTCTTTGAAGAATGGGCGCCAACCACCGATTTCAACGGCACCCAAGGTCGGATGTTCAAACGGTTGCCAAGCCACAAAGCCCGCGCCACCAAAGACACGATCGGAATACTCGAGCCACGCTTGCTGGTCTGCGTCACCAGTCGCGACAACCGCAGGGGCGCCTTCGGCTGGCTTGGGCGCATCAGGACGCGCGAACGCGCTCGTCGTCACTGCCGCAATCCCGCGATGATTCGCGAGCCACAGCACGATCGAACCTGAGAGATCGCCGTGCGCGATGTCGATCGCCTTCTCACATTTGGAAGCGTCCTTCCACGCCTTCGCCATCTCTCTGTACATCGCGTGGTCATCCGCGTGATAGATCGAAGGCGTGCTGCCTGAAGCGTCCTTGTCTTTAGAGTCTGGAAACTCAGCGAGTGTGTCTGCGACGCCGAAGATCAGCGCGGATGTGATCTCAGGATGCAGCGCGACGAACTCCGCAAACGCCAGCGATTCCGCCGCAGAAAGTGGATACGCGCCGGCATCGGAAGCAAACTCTGGCCAGCGATGTGAAAAGTTCCGATCAAGATCTGTGCCGCCGATTGCGTCTTCGGCAATCCTTCCGTCGCGATCGCTGTCGAGCCCTTCGATGAACAACTCGTGCGTGGCGTGCTCACGCTTTGTGGCATCGGCCGCGCGAACGATGCGCGGATCGACTGTGTCGATGAGATGCGTTGGTGTGCGTCCAACGCGCGCCTTCAATCGCATCATGCTGACGATGCCGTCGCCGTTCACATCTTGCGGCGCCTCTTCATCGGTCACACCGTCGCGGTCATCGTCGATCGCTTCGGTTGTCGTCGCGCGCGGCGCGTGCGTTGCGAATGCAACCGCGCGAGCGTCGGGATTCAAGACTGGAATGACGAGCAGCGATGCATGTTCAAGCACACTGCGATCGCCCGCGAGCGCCGCTTCCGCTGCGGCGACGGCGCATTGCGTCGAGAAGAGATGCACACCATCCACGCCTGCAACTATCAAGAGCGTCGGACGCACGCCAGCGTCTGGTTTCGCAATGCTCCATGCAGTGAGCGCTGTTCCCGTCGCAGACTTTCCGAAATCAGTTTTCTTGATCCACGTTGGATTCTCCAACGCGAGTTTCTCAAGTCGCGCGAGCGTTGCTGCGTCGGTTGGATATGCGCTCGGTGGAGGAACTGCGACAACAACTGCAACAGGCGCGGCAACCGCGGGCGGCACGGCGACTTCAGGCAGCGCCGCAACTTGAGGGAACACGCAACACGAAAGCGAAACAAGGGAAGTGATGAGCATGATGGGTACGTTTACTTAGAGACCTTGCTCAACGAGGCTGTCTTTGAGCATGTAGAGACCAACGAGCCAACTCTCGACAATGTACGGCTCGACTTCGAAGACACCTTCCACCGTGCCGTATGCCATCGCATGTCGGCGCGAGCGAGGAATGGGCGATTGGAGTTGAACTTCGACAGCGTCGTAGGGAGTTGGTGGAACTCCGATGCAGCAACCGTCCCATTGATTGAGCATCACGAGACATTCTGAACTTGTAGGAGCAACCAACGGAAACGCGAGATACCCTGCGACGCGAATGTGTTTGCCATGCAAAAGCAAGATGCGTTGCGGAAATCCGAAGTCGTCGACGCGCGGCGTGTAGGTGTCTGCAGCGCTCGCGAGAAACTCCCAACTCACGCAGTACGGATTGTCGACGCTGCCGTCACCTGTGATCTTCCACACTTCGTCGGCGATGATCGTGCCATCCGCGAGTCGTTCAAACTTCGAGGGAATGACGCGCATCTTTCCCTCTTCGATCGCCTTGGGCACGCCGATCGGAAGATCCGTGATGAGCGCGCGCGGTTGATCGGCAATCGCGGCGATCTCGCCTTCGGGTGTTTCTTGACTCCGCGCAGCGTTTGCTGCTGCGAGCTCTGCACTGAGCGCGCGTGATTGCGCGAGCAGTTCAGGATTGACAGACGTGCCGCCGATTGCGTGCGCAGATTCAATCGGCGTTGTCGCAGGTGCATCGACCGTCGCAATCGGCACTGTCATGCTCGACTCCGCTTCGTTGAGAAGTTCTTCCTCTTGCTCGCGCGCGGCTTCGTGCATACGTGTGGGCGCATCAGGCTGCAGGAACACGAAAAGTGCGCCAAGAACGAGGACGAGCACGAGGATCCACACGAACTTCATAGGAGTCTTTCAAGCCTAACTCAAACTCAACCCAAACTTAACCCAACTTACCCAAGCGGGCGGAGTTGTTTCGAAACGCTCGTGCGATACGCGAGCATTGCGGGGACAAGTCCTGCGATTGCAGCGAGGAGCACTGCGCCCGCTGCGACGAGGACGGACGCGCGCGGATCGAAGTCGGGCGCGATGATGAGTCCGAGGTTTGCGCGCAGCCAAGACGTCGCGATCGTGAGCACGATTGCGGAAATGACGATGCCTGCTGCAGCGCCGACGAGTCCAATGAGCATTGCTTCTGTCAACACGATGCCGAACACGCGCGCGCGGCTTGCACCGAGCACACGCAGCACCGCGATCTGTCGGCGGCGCTCCGCCATGGAGTTCACCATCGAGAGCAGAATCGCGACAGCACTTGAGAGCAGCGTCGCGATCGCGAGCGCGATGAAGATGCCATCGACATTCGAAACAATTGCGAACAACTTGTCGATTTGATCCGCAGGCTGCGCCACAGTGATTGAAGTGTCGCGCCGCAGTGCGTCGAAGACTTGTTGCAGTGCGCTTGAAACACTCGATCCGCTGCGCGTGGGAAGTCGAAGCAGCATGCCCGTGATCTTGCGATCGTCGTCGAGCAAGTCCGCGACGGTCACCTTGCCTTCGATGCCCTCACGCTCACGTCGATCATGCGCATGGAGCATCCAGGAACTTTCCAGCGAAACGAAGAGTGCGCGATCGTGCGGCGAACCTGTCGCGTCGAGGATTCCCACGACCTCGAACTCGTACTCGCGATGGACATGCCCATGCTCTTCTTCGCCACCCTCACGCGATGCGCCTGAACCATGCGTGAGCACGATCTTGGCGCCGAGTCGAAGTCCAGTCTCTCTTGCGCTCGCGGCGCCGAGCACAACTTGCATGTTGCCGTCGAAGAACTTGCCTGACGCAAGCGTCCAAGGTTCGCCAACGACAGGCTCAAACTTCGAGAAGAACTCTGGCGTTGTCGCGAGAACTGGGAATCCTCGGTAGCTGTCGCCGAGTTGGGTTTCAACGATGAAGTCCCACGGAAAAAGTCGTCGAATCTCCGAGACCTTTTCGCGACTCAGTGGAGCGCGTGGAGGGTTCGCGTAGAACAATCCGTTCAACACTGCAACGAGCGGACTCTGATCCGCACTCACCAAAAGATGCGCGTTGCCACTACCGCGTTCGAAGGCTGCCTTGCCCGCATTGCGCAGCGAGAGCATCGACAGCAGGAGTCCGGCACTTGTCGCGACCAAGAGCGCCGTGACGATGGTCGAGAAGAGACGAAGTCGCAAACTTCGAAGCACGATCGTGAGGTCTGTCATCGCGCGACTCCTTCCGCAGTCAGAGCGGAGAGTTGTTCGACGCGAGCAAACATCGGCACGAGCGAGGGATCGTGGCTCACGACCAAGAGCGCGGCCCCTTCGATGCGACAGTGTTCGCGCAGAAGCGTGATGGCGATCTTTGCGTTCTCAGGATCCAGACTCGCGGTCGGTTCATCGGCGAGGACAAGCGCAGGTTTGCAGACGAGCGCGCGCGCGATTGCCACGCGCTGCTGCTGGCCAACGGAAAGTTCTTCGACGCGCGCGTTCGGCTGTTCGATACCAAGGGCAGCGAGTAATGTTTCTCCGCGCGCACTCCACTCCGCTTTGGGAAGCGTGCTAAACATCAACGCGACGAGAAGATTTTCCAGCGCAGAAAATCCTTGCAGCAAATTGAAAGTTTGAAAGACGAAACCTAACTTCGCGCCGCGCAAGAGGTCTCGATTTGTCGTGCGTGCGAAGAGTTCGACTCCGTCAAGCGTGATCGAACCGTGCTGTGGTTCAAGCAATCCTGCAACGAGTTGTAAGAAGGTGCTCTTGCCACCGCCCGAACGACCGACCAAGAGGCACTCTGAACCTCGGGCGAGATCGAATGCTTCGATACCAAGATGAAATCCGTTCTCGCTGCCGCGAGTCGGATAGTGAAAGGAGAGCGCTCGAATGGAAAGTGCGCTTGAAGTGCTTGCAGGACGCGACATGAGTGGCGCATAGTAGGGGTCTTTGTCTACTGCCGCGCGCGGCCGCTTCGATATAATCTGCGCTCTCGCGAGCGAATCGTTCGCGGGTTCAGGAGTGATCACCTATGGCAGACGTTTCCTCCAAACATGTCGAACGTTCCCTCGCACCGATCAGTGGATGGATCATTTTCCCGTTGCATATGTTGCTGCTCGTTGGCGTGATTTTGTGGATCGTGCGCGCTGTCCAATGGGACCGTCCACCGCCGATGATTCCAGAATTGATGGGCGGCATCGCGTGCATCTTCGCGTGGTTCATCTGTTGGCTTGGCTACTTCGTCGTTGGGCCTGGCGACAGTCGCGCGATTCTCTTCTTCGGCAAGTATCAAGGCACAGTGCGCAGCGTTGGTTTTTTCTGGGTGAAACCATTTTCGAACACGCGCCGCGTGAGTTTGCGTGTGCGAACCTTTGAGACCGGAAGTTCTGTGGGCAATGACGTCACGAACCCGGCCACAGGGCAGGTGCTCGTGAAGGGCGCGCGCACGCGCGGTCATCCGATCAAGGTGAATGATCGCGATGGCAACCCGATTGAAATCGCCGCAGTCGTCGTCTGGCAAGTCGTCGATACCGCGCAAGCACTTTTCGATGTTGATGACTACGTGAGCTTTGTCGATATCCAAGCAGAGAGCGCGCTGCGCAATCTCGCGAGTCAGTTTCATTACGACGCGCCCGATGATCATGTCACGCCGAGCCTCCGTGGCAACACGGATTTGATCGGTGCGAAGTTGCGCGACGAATTGCATCAACGGCTCGCGCAAGCGGGCGTGGAAGTGTTGGAAGCACGCATCAGCAGCCTCGCGTACGCGCCGGAGATTGCCGCAGTGATGCTTCGTCGTCAGCAGGCAACTGCAGTCGTCGCGGCGCGCACGAAGATTGTTGAAGGCGCAGTCGGCATGGTGGAGATGGCGCTTTCGCAGCTCGAAGCGCGCAAGATTGCGTCGTTCAGCGATGTGGATCGTGTGCGTATGGTTTCGAACCTGCTTGTCGTGTTGTGTGGCGAAACGAACGCGCAGCCGGTGGTGCAGACAGGGCATTCGTAACTCATGCGAAGTTCTCTCATCCATCACCAGCAGTGGGTCTGTGCCTTCGGATGCTGCGTGTTGCTCTCAGCATGTAGCGCACCGCCAACCTCCGCCCCGCAAGTGGAACAGGGATTCCGTCCCGTGTTTGATCCACAGACACTCGTTGGTGTCGCGCATGAGGACGGTCGCGCACCTGAAGGTTGGATCGTTGAGAACGATGCGCTCAAGCACACAGGTGGCGAACCGTTGCACGCGAATCTCGGCGCGCAAGATTTCGAACTGACATGCCAGTGGAAAACAGAAGGAACGACGCAGCCGCGCATCGATGTGCTTGTTGGACCCAATGCGCGAGCGCGAACTGAAGCGCAGGCTGCGCAGCGCATCTTAAATTACGACGTGCAACTTCCGAATGCGCCGAAGCCACTTGCGGCAGGGTCGTGGAACGAAGTGCGCGTGCGTGTTGTCGGTGCAAATGTTTCGATGTGGCTCAATGGAGTATCGAGCGCACCCGATGCGAAGATTGCAGCGGGAGTCAAACACGTTCGCTTCGAAGGTGGCGCAGATCCAGTGTGGTTTCAGAACGTCTTGACGCGCGAAGTCGCGGGCACGGATGGTCTGCCACCTGACGCGCAGCCCGAGATTCCGCCATCCGTCAATGACTGACCCCAGCGGTTCTTGAGCGCGCTGATCCGATTGATGCAAAACGAAAACAGGCGGACACGGGTGTGTCCGCCTGTTCTCTAGATCGGCCCTCTATCACTCTTTCCTGACTCTCACATCGGACTGGACCCGGCGTGTGGCTCTCTTCTCCACACGCCGTGCGTGGTGGTCCTTCGCTCTCCTAACCTGAAGTTCTTGCTGAGTTCCTCAATTGAAGTTCTGACGGCAGTCTCGGTCATGCGAATTCGTGGAAGGGTGCGTTCACTCCCATTGATCGCGAGATTCTGGTCGTTCATCATCACCGCGTTGACGCTTCTCATGTTCACGCGCACTCGCTTCGAGCATGCGGCGGAGGTAAGCGTTCTCGCGTCGTGTCGCTTCGAGATCGAACACGAGGTACTTCACAGAGAGGCGCAGGTAATCGAGCGCTTCTTGAAGTTCACCGACGGACTGCTGCACTTGTGCGCGGCGTGCGGTGCTCGCATCCGTGGTCTCGCCCGTTCCTCGCTCAGCAACCGGTAAATCTCGGATGCGATCAAGGATTTGGTTCATCTTCTCTTGGAACGTCATTTCGTCCATGGCTTTGACTCCTTCATCTTCAGTTGTTCTTACACACCGCATGTAGCGGACAAAGAACAAGTACCCCCGATTTGGAGGGTGGGAAATGCCTTGCAACGAGAATGCACGCAAGCGTGTGGATGAAGGTTGGTCTGTGCGGAATGCGACGATTGAGCGCTCGGGCGTGTTTGAGCGCTCGCGCGTGTTTGAGCGCTCGCGCAGGTTTCTTGCCGCGCCAGAGCGCGCGGCAAAAACCTGCGGTCGCTTTCGACTCAACCGTCGCGAGTGAATCGCGAACGGTTGAAATCTAGCGTGCACTTCAGTCTTTGATCCCCTCACCGACTCCGTCGGTGTTTGAGCGCTCGCGCAGGTTTCTTGCCGCGCCAGAGCGCGCGGCAAAAACCTGCGGTCGCTTTCGACTCAACCGTCGCGAGTGAATCGCGAACGGTTGAAATCGTGCGTGCACTTCAGTCTTTGATCCCCTCACCTACTCCGTCGGTAGTTGAGCGCGTTGCGGCTAGGTGCGGATTGCGCCGAGGCGGACGAGTACTTTCTTGGCAGTGGGGTGCGCCTGGGCGAGAATCGCGTCGACTTGATTGCCGTTCTTACGTGCTTCGCTCAGCAACTTCCCAACGTGCGCGTCGCGGTCCATCGCAAAGTTTTTGAAGTGCCCCTCAAGATCCGTGCGCGTGAATCGCGACAGCGGATCATCGAGACCACTCTGCGCAACAGCCCAATCCATGAGACTGGATCCCGTCGATGAAAATCGAAAGAGACCGAGGAGGTGCTGCAATCTTCGTTCGAGGGGAATGAATGGATCGGTTGCTTCGGGAGGCAACTCGCTCATCGCAGCTTCAGGTTTCTTCGTTGAGATCGCACCAAGCCATCCGCCATCAGCGGCATGATGGCGCGCAGCGAACGTGTGATCAGCAGCGGCCGCACCGCCGACGACTTCAAGATCCGCGGCGCTGCGCAAGAGTGTCTTCAATCCAGCGTTTGGAAATCGAACCCACACGCGTTGATCGGTCACGCCCGCGCGCGTGAGCGTCTCCACACGCGTGACGCTGCCAATGCCCCATTCAGGGCGCTGGCGATGGCGAAGTTGCATGCCTTGACTAATCATTGCCTGCGAAGGAAGTCCTGCAGACTCGTTGCTCTGCGCAACTGTAAATGGCGACATCGTGTCGACTCTCGCGAGAGAGTTTCCAAAAGGTACTTGCTCTTATCTTCTTCGCGCAGGGAGCGCGGAGCGATTCCTCACCGTTGACGATCAAGGGGAGGATTGATCAGTTGCTAGTGTACTCCTCATGTCGACTGGGCGTATCGCATTTATTGGAGATATCAACGGCGCTCCTGGCCGGATGGTCCTTGAGCAACAACTTCCGATGCTGCGCGAGCGCTTCGGACCGCTTCGAATCGTCGCGAATGCTGAGAATGCACGCAATGGCTCGGGTTTAACGCCTGATCTCTACGAAACGTTTCGACGGTTCGGTATTGATGCGATGACGCTTGGCGATCACGTGTATCGCGATGCGCGCATCGTTCCGATCCTTGAAGATCCCTCCAAGCCGATCTCGCGCCCTGCGAATCTCTCGGTGCGCGCGCAGGGAAAGCGCATGATTCGCGTTCCTGCGACTCCTGAGTTTCCGCGTGATCTCTACATCTTCACGCTGCTTGGTCGGGTGCATATGCCGAGCCTGCTTGCCAACGATCCATTTGCGTGCGCCGATGAAATGTTGCAGAGCGTGCCGGAACGAAATCCAGTTGTGCTGGTGGAAGCGCACATGGAAGCAACGAGCGAGAAGGGCGCGCTCGCACGCTATCTCGATGGTCGCGTGGCTGCGGTCTTGGGCACGCACACGCATGTCGCGACTGCGGATGCGCGCGTGCTGCGCGGAGGCACGGCGTTCATGACGGATGTTGGCATGACAGGCCCGCACGATAGTGTGATTGGTCGCAAGCCCGAACAGGTGCTGCGTCACTTCGTCAGCGGCATGCACGTGCCGTTTGAAATGGGCAGCGGCGGTGAAGCGATTCAAGGCGCGGTCGTTGAAGTCAGTCTTGAGACCGGACTCGCTGTGAGTATCGAACGCATCGACTTTCCTGCGGATTACTCACGCGCACCGTTTCGCACGATGCACTCGCGTTGATGCTCACGTTGGACGCGCGCCGTATCCACCACCACCAGGAGTTGCGACCGTAAAGATGCTCCCCGCGGAGAGATCAAGTGCGTGCGTACTTCCTTCGAGCGTCGTCGCAATGCCTGCGGAGTTCGCGCATGTTTCTTCGCCGCAACGTCCCGCGCTGCCACCTTCGCGACCTCGTGGCGATTGCGTGCGCATGGATCCGAAGAAACTGAGTTCAACAGGCGCGAGAAACTCGTAACTTCGCACGATGCCATTCCCGCCGTTGAAAAGTCCGCTGCCGCCTGAATGCTCACGCACTTCGTGACGACGGATGATCACACTCGCGCGGCGTTCGAGCACATCGATGTCGGTCAATCGAGTGTTCGACATATGCACGTGCACAGCATCGGCGCCGCACGCATCGCGACCCGCGCCCGCGCCACCGCCGATGGTTTCGTAAACACTGAAGTCGTGCGCGCCAAAGAGCACGTTGTTCATCGTCGTCTGGCTATCAGCGCTCAGTCCAAGCGCTTCGATCATCGCTGCCACCACATGCTGACTCGTTTCAACATTGCCCGCGACAACGGGCGGACATTGCTTGGGATCTGCGGGAAATGGAGGGTTCAAGAAACTTTCCGGCACACACAGTTCGACCGCGCGCAGCAATCCTTCATTCATCGGCACGGGTTCATGGACAAAGAGACGCAGCGCGTAGAGCACCGCCGCGCGCGTGACGCAGAGTGGCGCGTTGAAGTTGCGTGGATGCACTGCGCCTGAGCCGGTGAAGTCAATCGAGAGTCGGCCATCGGCAAGCTTCGCAATGGCGAGTTTGATCGGCGTACCGTCATCGAGATGTCTCTCGACACGGCGAGGGTTTTCGAGAGTGGGAATCGAAGACGCTCGAATGACGCGGAGCAGTCGCTGGTGTGATGCGGCAAGTTCTGCTTCTGCGCGCGCCTTGAATTCAAGTGTTCCTCGTTCGGATGCGAGTGCCTGCACAAGTTGCACGCCGTGCCGGAGCGCCGCACACTGCGCGCTGAGATCAGCGAGATTCTCGTCAGGCGCACGCGATGGATAGGGGGAGTTCGTGAGCCTCGCACGGGTTGCACTCTCGTCGTACACGCCGCGCGCGATCGCCTTGTACGGTTCGAAGACGACGCCTTCTTCAGCGAGGCAAGACGCGTTAGGCGGAAACGAACCAGGCCGCGTTCCACCCAGTTCGGCGTGATGCGCGCGTACGGCGACGAACGCGACGCGTTGTTGCTGCACGAAAACTGGCGCGATTGCAGTGATGTCGGGCAGATGCGATCCACCAAACGCAGGGTGATTGGTGACGGCAACATCACCGTCTTCAAGATCGAGCACGCGCATGACAGCACGCACGCAAACGCCGAGCGCACCAAGATGGACGGGCAAGTGCGGCGCATTCTGGATGAGCGTGCCACTTGCATCGAGCACCGCGCAGGAGAAGTCAAGTCGATCGCGAATGTTTGGACTCAGCGCGGTGCGTTCAAGCATCTCGCCCATGCCGACGGCGATCGCCTCAAGTCGTGCTGCGAAAAGTTCGCCTTCCGCTGCACTCGCGCGCGGCAGAAGCGCCGACGATCTTGTCGCGACCAGATCACCACTCGCATGCACAACTGCGCTCCAACCTGCATCGAGCAGCACTGTGTCGCCGTGATCTGCGCACAAGAGTGGACCATGCAGCATCGCGCCTGTCGCAAGTGCGTCGCGATCGACGATGTGCGCTTCGTGCGAGGTGCCAGAGTTGATGCTGCGTGTCGCGTGCGTGTCTTGATGCCACGCGTCTTCGAACGCAACACGCACACTCACGCTCTCGACTTCAATCTCTCGCGCTGGCGCGTCGTATCCGTAGCGCTGCTTGAATGCCGCATGAAACGCATCGCGCATCAACGCCACCGACGAGCGTGCGACACCGATGGAGGATTCTTGCCCTCGCAGTCGAAGAAAAACTGTCGCGCGATCCACGATGCAGTTGTCATGCTCAGTCTTGTCAGTGCAGAGCGCCTCGCGCGCGTCGTGCTCTGCTCGCGCAACGCTTTCGTCGATGAGCGGCGCGTTTGCGTTCGAGAGCGGCGCGAGCATCGCAACAGTCGCGAACTGCGCGCGCTGAGCTTGCGCGACGCCAATTGCGCAGAGAAAGCCTGCATTCTTGGGAAACACAATCTGTTGGATGTGCAGCCGATCGGCAATCGCGCACGCGTGCTGACCGCCCGCGCCACCGAATGCGATGAGCGTGTGCTTGGAGGGATCATGCGCGTCGCGCACGGCGAGCCGCTCGATCGCAAGCGCCATGCGCGCGTTTGCGATGTCAAGAAATGCGCAGAGCGTTTGCTCGCGCAATGCCTCAGACGCATGCGAACCGATGATCGCGTCGAGCGCTCGTGCGCTTGCTGACGCGTTGAGTTGGACGCTTCCAACGCGAGAGGGAAGTCGACCCAGCAGTAGATTGACATCGGTCAGCGTGAGCGGTCCGCCGCGATCCATCGCCGCAGGGCCGGGCGACGCGCCTGCACTGTGCGGGCCAACGCGCCGTTCACTGTCGACAATCGAACAGATGGAACCGCCGCCCGAGGCGACGGTGTCAATCGCAACCGAAGGCGCCGCGACACACGCGCGACCGACGCGACACTCTTGACGGATGGCGACGCGACCATGCTCGATGCGCACGACATCCGTGCTCGTGCCACCCATGTCAAAGCCGAGCGCTGCATCAAGCTTGTGTCGTTTCGCAACGGCGAGCATCGCATTTGCTCCGCCGGCAGGTCCTGAGAGCAACGTGTCGCGCGCGAGAAACGAATCCGCGCGCTGCAAGACGCCGGCGCTCGTAAAAATATGCACCGATTCCCTCGGCAGTCCACGCGATGCACGCTTGACGAATCGCTGCAGTGTCTTTTCAATTGCTGCGTGCACCACCGCAGTTTCTGTCCGCGTCAGCAGTCGACTATGTCGCGCGAGGTCACTCGCAGCAAGTGCGTGGATGCCAGATTCCCGCAGCATCTCGCACAACTCTTGTTCTCGCGTGTGCTCAAGCGCGTGCGCGAGACTGAGGATGATCGTCTCAGCCCCTTGCGCAAGCAGTGAGGTCGCTTCGTGCAGCAATTCCTCCCGCGTGACGGCGAGCGATTTCGGTGTGAACGCGAGCGCTTCAGAGTTTCGCGCGATGCTGCGTTCAGCAATCGCGTGCACGAGATTCGTGAGCACGACGCGAGATTTCGGCACGCACGCGAAGAGATCGTCACGCGTTTGATCTCCAATGGCAAGAAGTCCGCCAAGGCCAGCGGAAACGAGCACGCCGACCTTCGCGCCCTTGCCTTCGAGCAACGCATTCGTTCCACGCGTTGTGGAGAGTCGAAGTTCAATGGGCGGGAGTGGCAGCGAGGGCGGCGTGGCTGTGAGTATGTGCACGCCAAGCGCGGGCGCGTCAAGCGCATCGGGCTCGTCCCATCGAAGTGTCAGCGCGCACGGCAACGCGAGTTGCACGGTTGGATCTTGTTCGAGCAGAAGGGCGTTGCCCAGATGTTCTACGACCTTGCCAAGCGCGCCTGTTGAAGTCGAGAGCGATGCACCGACGAGCAATCCGTCGACAAGTGCGACGCCGTAGTTCGTCGTGATTGTCAAGCGCGCGCCATCTTGCGCATCACATCGCGCGGTGAGAGAACCGTCAGACGGAAGTTTCAGCCGTCGAACAATTCCATCAGGGCTCCAAGCGATGAAATCCGTAAACGTCCCGCCTGTGTCGAGGGCGATGCGCCACGTTGGGCGTGAGGATGGGCTGCGTACTTCAGTTGCCACTGTCGACTATTCTGCACGGATGCGAGCATTTCGTGTTGCCAACTTCTGCGCAGTGACCTTCTTGAGCGGCGCGCTGTTGCTGAGCGCCAGTTGCGGGGACTCAACTGTGGCGCCTAGTCCGGCGCCGATTGCACCTGTCGCCGAAGTCGCGTCACCTGCGAAGCCGGTCGTTTCACCTGCGAAATCCACAGGTCCGATGCATCAAGTCGTGTTGAAGGATCTCGACGGCAAGGATGTTCCGCTCGCGCAGTTCGCAGGTCGACCAATGGTGATTGAAATCTGGGCGACTTGGTGTGGACCGTGCCGCAAGAATCGCGCCGCGTTTCATGCGGTGCATAAGGACATTCCTTCGCGCGTTGCTCTGATTGCCGCGAGTGCAGACACGGGCAGTGATCTCGTGAAAAACTTTCTCAAGACGAATGACTCATCGGGTCTTGAACTCATGGCGACGCCCGCGCTCTACGCAGCGATCAAAGGGCACGATCCTGGGATGACGATTCCTAAGACCGTCTATGTCGATAGCAAGGGCAATGTGATTGATGTCGCGCAGGGCGTGCAGAGCGAGACGTGGATCAAAGCGATGTCGAAGAATCTGCGATGAACGCAATCTTGGGAATGCTGCTTTCTTGGTTCGTCGACTGCTGCTACTTCGTTGGCGCAGTGCTCTTCAGTCCGTTCTGGCTGACCCGCATGATGCGCACGGGAAAGATCCGCACAGACTGGCGCGCGCGATTTGGCATGGGCGCGATGCTGCCTGCGCCGACAATGCCGCGCGTTGTGATCTACGCGGTTTCTGTCGGGGAAACGAATGCGATTCGAGGCCTCGTGGCGACGCTCGCCGCAAGTGTCCCTCCGGTTGAGATTGTGATTGCCGCACAAACAGATACAGGTTTTCGTCGTGCGACGGAACTGTATGGAAGCGCGCACGCAGTCGTGCGCTGGCCGTTTGACTTCTCTTGCTCGATGCGGCGTTTCTACGCACGCGTCAATGCAACGACGCTGATTCTCGTTGAACTTGAACTCTGGCCAAATGCAACGGCAATCGCAGCGCGACGGGGCATGCAGGTTGTTGTCGTGAACGGCCGACTCTCGGAGCGATCGTTCCGTCGATATCGCGCTGTGCGGTTTCTGGTGCGACCGATGTTCGCGCGCGCGCGACTTGTTCTCGCGCAAACGGCTGAGTATGCCGAGCGATTCGTTGCGCTTGGCGCGGCGCGAGATCGCGTGCGCGTGTCAGGGACGATGAAGTGGGACTCCATTGCGATGCTCGATTCGGTGGAAGGCGCGGACGCACTCGCGCTCGCCATGGGCATTGATCGCTCGCGTCCACTTGTCGTGGCGGGAAGCACCGAGCCGGGCGAGGAGCAACTCCTCCGTGACGCGCTGCCTGTCGGAACACAACTGCTCATCGCGCCGCGAAAACCTGAGTGGTTCGACGGTGTTGCGCGCAATCTTTCTCCGTGCGTGCGTCGCACGCAACCGCAAGTGCCCGCGCAGTCGAGTGACAGTTTCGTTCTCGACACGATTGGCGAGTTGCGCATGGCGTACTCGCTTGCGGATGTCGTGGTTGTTGGACGATCGTTTGGCACGCTGCATGGAAGCGATCCGATCGAGCCGATTGGACTCGGCAAGGCGACGATCATCGGTCCGCGCGCGGGCGACTTCAAAGAGTCGATGGACGCGCTGCTTGAAGGCGATGGCATCGCGCAAGTTTCGGCAGACGCATTGCCCGCGATGCTTGCGCGTTTGCTCGCGAATCCGCAGGAACGCGCTGCACTTGCTGCTCGTGGTCGCGCGGTGATTCAAAGTCGCCAAGGCGCGACGAACGCGACCGCCGAGGCGATCCGAGTGGTGCTACGCTAGCCGCATGTCGACCAACGGGAAAGTGGTAGCCGCGTTCGAGGAACTTGCTGTTCTCTCGGAGATTCTTGGTGCAAACGGTTTCAAAGTGAGCGCGTTGCGTCGCGCTGCGCGGACGATTGAAGCACTCACAAGCGATGCATGCACGATGGAAGCATCGGTCTTGCAGGCGATCGACGGCATCGGCGCCTCGACGGTTGCGAAGATCCATGAGTTCAGCACCACAGGCACGATGACCGAACTGTTGGAACTGCGCGCGCAGGTTCCTGCGGGGCTCACGCAGTTGCTGCAGATTCAAGGACTCGGACCCAAGACGGTGCGTTCGCTCTGGACGGATCTCGAAGTCGTCGATCTCGCGACACTCAAGGCAGCGATTGATTCGGGCGCGATTTCGAAATTGCCGCGCATGGGTCCCAAGTCGATTGAGAACTTGAAGGAAGGGATCGAGTTTCTTGAGCAATCGCGCGGTCGCATACGCATTGGCGAAGCGCTTCCGATCGCCGAAGCACTCGTGCGCGAACTGAAAACGCTTCCATCCGTGCAACGCATCGCCTACGCGGGAAGTTTGCGACGCGGGCGCGAGACGATCGGGGACATTGATGTGCTTGCCGCAAGCACCGATGCGCCTGCGCTCATGGAAGCATTTCGCGCGCGACTCGATGTTGCGAAGGTGCTTGTGACAGGTGAAACCAAGACGAGCGTGCTCACGAAGCATGGCATGCAGATCGACCTTCGCGTCGTGCCGCTCGATCGATTTGGATCCGCGTTGCTCTACTTCACGGGAAGCACGGAGCACAACATTCGGCTGCGAGAACGCGCGATCGCGCAGCAGATGCGGTTGAACGAATATGGCTTGTTTCATGCGCGCGAAGACGGCACAGTCGCGGAGGGAGCTTCTGCCATCGTGAGTGCGGAGGAGCCTGAAATCTATGCAGCGCTCGGCTTGCAGTGGGTTCCGCCCACCATGCGCGAGGATCGCGGTGAACTCGACGCATTCGCAACGGGCGCCAAGGTCCCGAATGTTGTCGAGATTAAGGACATCCGTGCGGAACTGCATTGCCACACCGTTGCGAGTGATGGCGCGATGACGATTGATGAGATCATCACGCTCGCACAGCAGCGCGGATTTCACACGATCGCGATCACCGATCACTCGAAGAGCCAGGCGCAAGCGGGGGGACTTCCCGAGCCGCGATTGCTCGAACACATCGCGGCGATTCATGCGGCGCGCACGCGTTTCCCCACGATGCAGATTTGGGCTGGCAGTGAAGTGGACATCCTCTCGGATGGTTCGCTCGATTACACCGACGAGATTCTTGCGAAGCTTGATTGGGTGGTCGCGAGTCCGCACGCGGCGCTCAAGCAAGAGTCGAAACTTGCGACCGCGCGCATACTCGCAGCGATTCGACATCCGCTAGTTCATGTGATCGGGCATCCCACAGGACGCATCGTGAATGGTCGTCCTGGACTCGAACTCGCGATGGACGAGTTGTTCGCTGCCGCAAAGCAGCACAGCACGGCGCTTGAAATCAACGCGCAGCATCTTCGACTTGATCTGCGCGACACGGATGTGCGCGGCGCGATGAACGCCGGTTGCATGATCGCTATCAATTGTGATGTGCACGGCGACACAGACTTCGATGAACTCCGTTACGGCGTGCTCACCGCGCAACGAGGTTGGTTGCCCGCGTCGCAGTGCCTGAATGCATTGGATGCCAAGTCGCTCAACGCGTGGCGCATGCAGAAACGCTGAGTTTTGCGAGCGTTTGCGTTACGCAGGTTGGTGGCACGAGAGACAGTGGAGGCTGCCCAATCCAACAACGAGTGCGCGCGCAAGCACGGGCTCGATGCGCATGCCCGGCATCGCGTCGGCGAGCACTCTGCACGCGACATCATCGCTCGCACCGCCGAAGACAGGCACAAACACCGTGCCGTTGGCGATCAAGAAGTTTGCGTGACTCGCTGGCAACATGTTGCGTCCACCCGGACCGAAGCGATCCGCGGGGTAGTCGTAGAAAATTTCTGCGGGCACGGGGAGCGCGATCAGTTCGAACTTCTCGCCCCGCTCATCGCGCGCTTGCGAAAGCGCGGCCCAGTTGCGCTCGAGTACTTCGAAATCAGGATGCGTCGCCGGCGCGCGCAGTGCAACAATCGCGTCGCGCCGCACGAAGCGCGCGATGTCATCGATGTGACCGTCCGTGTCGTCACCTTGGATGCCACCCGGAAGCCAAACGATGTTCGTGATCCCCAGCGCATCATGGAGCACGCGCTCAATCTCGCCCTTGGCTGCAGTGGGATTTCGATTGTCGTTCTCAAGGCACTGCATCGTTGTGAGGACGGTGCCCGTTCCATTCACATCAATCGATCCACCCTCGAGCACAAACGAGTGATGCCACATCGGCATCTTCCAACGCGTGGAGATTTGCGAAGGCACCGCGTCGTCAAGTGAACGCACTTCGTATTTGTCGCCCCATCCATTGAATCGAAACGAGTTTCCCGCCACGACGCCGGTGGTGCGATGCTTCACGAAGATCGGACCGAAGTCGCGAATCCAACTGTCATTCGTGGGAATTCCGAGCGCGGTGCATTCACGAACGTCCACGACGCGCGCAAGTTTCGCGCGCCACGCTTCCCACTCCGCTTGCGCTTGTGCGAGACAGTTCGGCCAGGTTTCTTCGTTGTGCGGTTTCACGAGCCACACGCACGCGAGTGGGTCCCATTCGGCGGGCATGTGAAAACCGAGCGCAGCGGGGGATTCCGAAAGAACGAGCGTGGCATCAAGCATGTGGTTCATCGCTGAAGCGTTGCGAAAGACCCTGATACGCATCGATGCGTCGGTCGCGCAAGAAGGGCCAGCCGCGACGAATCTCTTCAATCGCGTTGAGTTCAAGCGTGCAAACGATCACTTCTTCTTGGTCGATCGATCCCTCCGCGATGATTTGCCCTGCAGGATCGCAGACAAGACTCGTGCCCCAGAATCTCAAGTCCGCTTCCACGCCGATGCGATTGACCGCAATGACGAAACAGCCATTCGCAATCGCGTGCGCCTTGTGCATCGTGATCCACGCTTCACGCTGCGCCTTCGCGTCGCGCGGCGTTTCACCGTGATACCAACCAATCGCCGTGGGATAGCAAATCAACTCCGCGCCCTTGAGTGCAGTCAGCCGCGCGGCTTCGGGATACCACTGATCCCAACACACCAGCATGCCGCACATCGCTTTCGTGCCTTGCACGACCTGCCAACCAAGATCGCCCGGTGTGAAGTAGTACTTCTCACTAAAACGCGGATCGTCAGGAATGTGCATCTTGCGATAGCGACCGAGGATCGCACCCTTGCGCGAAAAGTACACGCTCGTGTTGTGATACAGACCCGCTTGGCGCCGCTCATACAAACTCGCGGTGATCTCCACATCGAGTTCCGCAGCAAGTTTCGCCATGTACTGACATGTTGGTCCATCAGGGATCGCTTCCGCGAGATCCATGCGCGCCGCGTCTTCCGCCTGGCAGAAGTAACTTCCGACGAACAACTCTTGCGTCACGATGAGTTCCGCGCCTTGCGCCTTCGCCGCGCGCGCGAGCTTCGCAACATTCGCGAGCACCTCTTCCTTCGTCGCGGTCACAGGACAGGCGTGTTGGAGCAGTCCAACCGTGAGCGTGCGTGGTGAAGATTGGGTAGAGGTCATGGGCGCGAAATTGTAGAGGAAGGCATCGCTGTTCGTGATTCACGCAACATCGCCGAGACCAAACGCTTCGCCGTAAAGATGCAAGATCTTGCGCCGCAGCAGGACTTCTTCAGGCGCAGCGAGACGCGGGCTTCGCGCGATCCATGCGACCGCGTCGCGGCGCGCGAGTTCAAGCAGCGGCAGATCGCGGGTGAGATCTGCAACGACAAATGGTGGAAGTCCCGATTGCCGCGCGCCGAAGAACTCGCCAGGACCACGAATTGCGAGATCGAGTTCCGCAATCTTGAAACCATCGTCGGTCGAGCGGATCGCCTCAAGTCGCGCGTGACCATCGTCCGTCGTCGCGTCGCCGATGAGAATTGCGACGCCGCCTTTCGTGCCGCGTCCCACGCGACCGCGCAACTGATGCAACTGCGCGAGACCAAATCGTTCCGCGTGTTCGACCACCATCACGGTCGCATTGGGAACATCCACGCCGACTTCAATCACGACTGTCGCCACAAGCGCGTCGAGTTCATGGTTGAGGAATCTCGTCATCGTCGCGTCGCGTTCTTCCGACTTCATTTGCCCGTGCATGCTCGCAAGACGAAGCCCGTGGAGCGCGCCTTGTTGAAGAAACGTGAGATGCGTTGCGACGGCTTTGAGCCCGAGATCTGAGTTTTCCACGGCAGGAACAACGATGAACGCCTGCTCGCCCTGCTCGATGCGCGTGCGAAGAAACTGATACGCCTCATCTGCGCGCGCGCTGGGCAAGAGCCGCGTGTGAATCTTCTGTCGATCCATCGGCTTCGCGCGAATCACCGAAACGTCAAGGTCGCCGTACACCGTCAACGCGAGCGTGCGCGGAATCGGCGTCGCCGTCATCACGAGCATGTGCGGCGTTCGATCGACACCTGACTTCGATCGCAGCACCGCGCGTTGCGCAACACCGAAGCGATGCTGTTCATCAATCACCGCGAGTGCGAGATGCTGAAACTCCAGCGCATCTGTGAGCAGCGCGTGGGTGCCGATGAGCATGTCGATCTCGCCTGACTTCGCCTTCACGCGCAATGCGGCGCGTTGGGAAGCGCTCAAACTTCCCGTGAGCAACGCGACGCGCACATTCGATCCTTCGAGAAATTTCGAGATGGAGCGCAGGTGCTGCTCGGCGAGCAATTCCGTCGGCGCCATGATCGCGCTTTGTGCGCCGGAAGATTTCGCGAGCAACATCGCGCTCAGTGCAACAGCAGTTTTTCCTGCGCCGACATCGCCTTGCAGCAATCGATTCATCGGTGTCGAGTGGCCGAGATCCGTCGCGATCTCGTGGAAGGCTCGCACTTGTTCTGCGGTGAGTTTGAAAGGGAACCGCGCGAAGATTTCGCGTTCAAGCCGCGGCGAGGTCGCGAGCACACTGGCGCCACCGTCTTCACGCAGTCGTCGACGAATCGCGACTGCAAGTTGCAGCGTCAGCAACTCGTCGTAGGCAAGCCGTCGTCGTGCGGCAGCGAGTTCATCCAGATCGCGTGGCGCATGAAACGCGCGATACGCATCGCCGAGAATCGGCAGCGCATGCAACTCGCGGTATGCCGCGGGGAGTGGATCTTGAATCGCCGCACACGCAGGAAGGAGCAGGGGCGCGAGCGTCTGTTCGATGAGCGCGCTCGAGACAGATTCACTCGCCGCATACACGGGGCGAAGCCTTGCCTCGCGACTTGCAGGTTCCGTCGCTGCATTTTCGGCAGTGCCTGAAGCAAGCGAGGTCCATTTCGGATTCGACATCTCGATGTAACCGCTGCGTGACTTCGCTTTGCCCTCCGCGATGCCGCGTAGCCCCGGATGAAATTTCGACTTCATCCAAGGCGCGTTGAAGAAGACAAGTCGCACCGTGCCGCTGCCATCCGAGAGCGTGGCTTCAATGCGCGGCTTGCGACCAGGAGTCACGCGCACCGCGACAATTTCTCCACGCACCGCGAGATTCGCGCCTTCGGGCGGAACGAGCAACGCGGCCGCGGCGACTTCTTCCTCTGCGTGTTCAAACTCATGTCGAAACGGAAGGTGCCGCAAGAGATCGCCCACCGTGCGCAACTCGAGCGCCGCAAAGAGCAACGCGCGCGCGGGACCGATGCCGTGGAGCGATTCGACTTTCGTTTCGAGAATTGGTGTGGCCGAGACTTCCATTGGGAGGCGTGCGGTGAGAGTACGGATGCGGGGCGTATAGTACGAGTCGTGTCGAACATTCCACCGCGAAGACCAAATTTCAATCCATCCAACGCAATCGGTGGATCGCAGGGCGGGCTCTTTGATGCTGCCCCGAAGGAGAAGCCAGCGATCACCGCAGCTGAACCTGTGGAAGTCGCAGCGGAGTCCGTCCAACCGACCGCGAAAGTCGCAGCGCCGAAGGAAATCACCGTCGCGCAACTTTCGGAACTGGTACGCGGCACGCTCGAATCAATGCACGGTCCTCTGCGCGTGATCGGTGAGTTGTCCAACGTTTCCGAGCGCAAGCATCTCTATTGCTCGCTCAAAGGCGAGAACGCCACGATCAATGCCGTCATGTGGGCGAGTGAACTTTCGCGCAATCGCTGTGCGCTCCAAGATGGTCAACTGGTGATCGCGACAGGACGGCTCACGCACTACGCGCCGCAAGGGCGGACGCAGTTTGTCGTGTCGAAGTTTGAGCAAGCGGGGGTCGGAGATCGCGAACTCGAACTCAAAGCGCTCTTTGAAGAGTTGCGAAAGCTCGGCTATCTCGACGCCGCGCGCAAGCGCCGATTGCCTGCGTTCCCTCAGCGCGTCGCGATCGTCACCAGCCGCGTGGGAGCGGCGATTGACGATGTGCTGAAGACTGCATCGGAGCGAAGCACATTGGTTGAGTTTGTTGTGTTCGACGTGCGCGTGCAGGGCGAGGGCGCAGCAGCGGAGATTGCCGCGACGATGCAATTCATTTCGCAGCATCACGCTGCATTGGGCGTTGATCTGATGCTGGTCACGCGCGGCGGTGGTTCGCGCGAAGATCTCTGGGCGTTCAATGAGCGCGTGATTGCGGACGCGGCGTTTACTTCGCGCATTCCTGTCCTGAGTGCGATCGGACACGAAGAAGACAATTCGGTGCTCGATTACGTGGCAGATCTTCGCGCGAGTACTCCGACGCAAGCGGTGCTTTCGATCGTGCCCGACCGGGAATCGCTCGGTGAACAACTCGCGCAATTGGAGCGCCGTCTCCTTCGCGCCCGCGACACCGCGCTCACGCAAGCGCAAACGGAATTGCGCGCACTCCAACGACGACTTCCCTCGGCAATCGCTGCGCGTATTGCAGCGGAGCGCCGTCGCCTTGAGTCATTGAGTTTGCGTGTAGCGCAGCATTCTCCGCGTGCTGCAGCATCAGCCGCGCGCGTCGAGTTGTCGGCGTTTGCGCAACGATTGGCGAGCGCAACGCAACGAACATTCGCGACGCAACGCGCTCGCATCGGCACATGCTCGCTGCGCTGCGTCAAGGCTGGTACTGAGCGGATTGCGCGCGAGCGTCGTGCGTTGACGGCCGCACAGCAGCGACTCGCGGCGGTCAATCCGCGCAGCGTTCTCGCGCGCGGATACAGCGTCGTGTTCCGTGTGGATGCACACGGGAAAGCAGTTGTGAAACGAGCGACGGAAGTCGCAACAGGCGAGCGAGTCGAAGTGGAAACGGGAGACGGCTTCTTCGGCGCACGCGTGGAGTGATGGATGGAGTGATGGATGGAGTAATGGATGGAGTGATGGATGGAGTGACGGCGAGAAGCAGAGCGGATAGCATCGCGCAAACTCGCAAGATTGTTGGACATCAGGAAGGCATTGGGTCATGGCGAAACAAACTGCTTCATCAAGTGATTCTGCAACACACGCGCTCCCTGCTGAGATTGCTGCGCTGAGTTACGAATCCGCACTCGCGCAACTCGAAGCGTTGCTCGAACAGATCGAAAACGGCAGCGTTGGACTTGCCGAGAGCCTCGAAGCACACGGTCGCGCCGAACTGCTGCTCAAGCATTGCCGAGAACTTCTCGATCGCTCTGAGCTTCGCGTGCGCCAGACAAGCGCGGCGCTCGAAGCCGAAACCCTTCGCGCCGCTTCAACTTCAGCGCCGACAACTCGAACTGAGTCGCGCGCGTGACCGAGTTCTCGCTGCTCTTCGCGCAATGGCTTCCCGCGCTCATCGGCGCCGCGTTTGCATTCGCGTTCGGCGCGTGCGCGGGCAGTTTCATCAACGTCGTTGCTTGGCGACTTCCCAACGGTCAGTCGATCGTCTCACCTCCATCGCGCTGCCCAAAGTGCGGTCATCAACTTGGTTGGAAGGAAAACGTTCCGATCCTCGGTTGGCTCATGCTGCGCGGAAAGTGCAAGTGCTGTCGGCTGCCGATCAGCCTGCGCTATCCGCTTATCGAACTGCTCCTCGCGTGCGTTTTTCTCGCGACGTTCCTGCTCTTCTACGGTCCGTTCGATCGCGTCGAAGGTTGGGGAATGGATGCGGCGAGTCCGTGGTGGCACCTCCAAGGATTCTCGCGCTCGTGGAGTGCATTCATCGTTGTTGTCTTTGCGCTCGGCGGTCTGTTGACGATGACGCTGATGGACGCGGACACGATGACGATCGACATCGGAGTGCCGTCGGTCGTTTCGGCCGTCGCTTGCGTTGGTTGGACAGTTCAAGGCTTCCTGCCTGAGTCACGGTCGCTCCGCGGACTTGTACCGATCCCAGTTGCAACTTGGGAAGTCGGGTTCGCGTGCATAGGCTTTATGATCGGGCTCGCGATCAGCCTGTGGCTCCTAAAAACAGGGCGTTTGCGCCGAAGTTTTGCCGATTGGCACGAAGTCGTTGGTCCCGATGGCGACGGTGCGAACTATCCAAACTCTCGCCGCGAGATGTTCGCCGAACTCGCCTTCCTCGCGCCTCCGATCGCTGGAGCAGGGCTCGCGTGCCTCCTTCCAAACTTGTTTGACCTCCACGGCGCAGCGTGCCAACCGATTGCGCTCCTTGGCGGCGCGCTCCTCGGTTGGATCGTCGGCGGCGGCATCGTCTGGCTCATTCGCATCCTCGGAACCTTTGCATTCGGACGAGAAGCGATGGGCCTTGGCGATGTGCATCTGCTTGCCGCCGTTGGTGCAGCATTCGGCTGGAAAGTAGCGATTCTCACGTTCTTCCTCGCGCCCTTTAGCGGGCTGACGTGGTCACTCTTGGGCAAACTGTTCGGTCGCGGCAAGGGATTCTTCGGTCGCGAACTTCCGTACGGTCCGCACCTCGCGCTCGCGGCTGTCGTTGTGCTGTTCGCGCGCCCTGCGATCGTTCGAGTTGGCGTGATGTTCGAAATGCTCGCGAGCCCAGTCGCGATGAACACTCCGTCGGACGCTTCTCACTGAGTCGCGATGACTCAGAAAAGTTCGCGCAAAATTTGCCGAAGTTGCTGCGCAACCCCTTGCGGATCGCATGTGGGCTTGTTGAAATGCCGACTGAACCGCCTCCACTGCGGCAGCGTGAATGTTGGACAAGGACGCCAACAGCAGCCGCAGTGAACCTCTTTGGAATGGACACCAAACATGCGTGCACTGCTAGCTCTATCTCTCGTCGTCGGATCCGCACTTCTCGTCGGTTGCAACAACGCAACCAAAGATGAGGTCTCCATGCTCACGCAGGAGAATCAACAGCTCACCATGCAGAACAAGGATCTTGCAAACGCGCTTGACGCGGAGAAGCAAGAGCGTCAGCGACTCGAGCAATCGAACGCGACGAACGGGACGAACAATGGAACAACCACCACGCCAGCGACCGCGGAAACTGCGAGCGCGTATCCGGTTCCAACGAATCTTCCTGCAGGCGTGACTGCGGAGTGGCAAGGCAATGAGCTCGTGCTCATCGTTGAAGGCGATGTGCTCTTCGATAGCGGCAAGACTTCGTTGAAGAACAACGCGATGGTCACACTCGACACGCTCATGAGCACGATCACGAAGACCTATCCAGGCAAGCGCATTCGTCTCGAGGGATTCACCGATTCAGATCCAATCAAGAAGAGCGGATTCAAGTCGAACTATCACCTCGCATTTGAGCGCGCGTACACCGTCGGTCAGTACATGGAGACCAAGGGCTTCAAGGGCGACGAGATTTCTTACGCATCATTTGGCGCGCAAGAACCACGTGGCTCGAAGGCAAAGAGCCGCCGCGTCGAAATCGCTGTCGTAGAAGCAGCCCCGAACGCAACCGCCGACTAATCGTCAAGACAAACATCCGAATCAAGCACAAGAGTTTCGCGGCAATCGCCGCGAAACTCTTCTCGTTTAAGCAAGGCGCAAGCACACGATTTCAGGCGTCTGCGATGCATCGCAGCGCCTGAGTCGAAAGCGACCGCAGGTTTTTGCCGCGCGCTCTGGCGCGGCAAGAAACCTGCGCGAGCGCTCAACTACGCGCTGAACTACCTCAAATCGACGCCGAGACCTTCTGCTTGGATCTTTTCGAGCAAGAGGTTCATCTTTGCGAGCGCGTCGCTCAGTCTTGCGGCGCTGTCGGCGAGCCCGTCGTAGAGCTGTGCGTCGTTGAGCAACTTTCCGACGGTGCCTTTGCCATCTGCAGCGAGTCTCGTGACGCGTCGCACTTCATCGAGTGTTTGACTTGCACGATCGAGCGTTGAAATAAGGCTCGCGCGAATGAATTGCGTGTCGTCACGCACACCGTCAGCAAGTTCCGCGACGCGATGCATCGCTGTGCTTGCTGCTCGCAATGTTTCATTCGCGTTGTACGCCGCGGACTTCACGTCTTGTTTGAGTTGCTCATCACTCAGCCACATATCTGCAGCCTCGAGTGTCGTATCCACCGAAGCGAGCACGCGATTGAGACGCACGACTGCAGTCTTGATGCTCTGGTCCTCTTGTCCTTCCGCGGGCGGCTCAAGCAGCGCGTTCATATTGCGCGCGAGTTCACCGATGGCGAGCAATCCTTCTGACAATGGCTTGAGTCGAATGTCGACCGCGCGGGTCAATCGATCTTCAATCGAGAGGACTTCGCCGCGCAAGACAGGCGGGCGGCTCTCGAGGTAGTAGCGGGGCGGATCCACAAGCGGAAGCACCGCGCTGAATTCCAAACGCGCGCCGGAGCCCAGCAACGTTGCGGCAATCATCGGCACGCTCGGATCAGGAATGCGCGAGCCTTCATCAATCTGCGCGATGATCACAACAGGTCGCTCGCGATCCGGTCCGATCGCGATGGATTGCACGCGACCAATCGGCACACCGTTGAGGGTGACGAGCGAACCTGAGCGCAGTCCGCCCGCTTCATCGAACGCGCACTCAATGTGCCACGTGCGCCGGAACATCGTTTCAAACTCGCCGACATTCAACATCAACCACCCGCCTCCGACGAGGCCGCCGAGCGTGCAGAGTCCAACCAAGGTATTGCGTGTGATGTCTCTCATCGAGTGGAGTGTGGAGTGGAAGGTCGAGTCGAATCTCGCGGGGCTTGCGAGCGGTTGCCATCATGACGCGAGGCATCGCGAATTGCGCGAAGTTCGTCTTCGCTCGCTTCGCCGCGCAGGAAGCGGGAGACTACAGGATCGGTTGAATCGCGGAAGATTTCCGGCGGTCCTTCCAGCATGATTTCGCCTTCGTGCATCATCACCAGGTGATCGGCAACACGAAATGCGCTCACAAGATCATGCGTGACGACGATGCTCGTTGCTCCCAGCGCGGATTTCATCTTGATGATGAGCTCATTGATGACATCGCTGCGAATCGGATCGAGTCCAGTGGTTGGTTCATCGTAGAGCACAACTTTGGGTCGCAGCACGATCGCGCGTGCGAGTGCGATGCGCTTGCGTTGGCCGCCCGAAAGTTCAGACGGCATCTTCTGCGCGGCTTCCTCGAGTCCGACCATGCGCAGGACGCGGATCACGCGTTCGGCGTGTTCATAGGCACTCGTCGGCGTAGATGCCTCAAGTTCGCGCAGCGGGAAGGCGACGTTGTCTTCGACGCTCATCGAATCAAAGAGCGCGCCATTCTGAAACAGGAATCCAAACTCGCGACGCACGGGTGCAAGGCGTTCTTCCGAGAGCGTGTCTACGCGCTGGTTTTCATACCAAACGCTGCCTCTGTCGGGTCGCTCGAGTCCGACGAGATGTTTCAACAAGACGCTCTTGCCGCATCCTGATGGACCGAGGATGACGGTTGTTTTCCCGCGCGGAAAATCGAGCGAGATCCCCTTGAGGACTTTCAATCGCTCGAAATTCTTCACCAATCCAACCACTCGAACGGGAAAGTCAGCGCGTGGATTGGAGTGTGCGACAGGTTCGGCCATTGTCCGTATCATCGTCTCGATGGATCCCGCTCCGCAAGTCGAGGGTTTTCGCAGCGACGCTGCACCGCCGAGCAATCGCCTCGGCGTCATATTTGAGAGCCGAGTGTTTCGCGTCGAGCGCGTGGAGGTGTGCGATCGCGATGGTGCGACGCGTCTGCGCGATGTTGTGCGCCATCCTGGTGCGGTCACTGTGATTCCTCTCCTCGCCGACGGTTCGATTGTGCTCATCCGCAACCACCGTTTCACGCTGCGCCGGTGGATGGTGGAGTTCTGCGCAGGAAAGCTCGAAGTCGGCGAGGATCCAACCGCCGCAGCGTTGCGCGAACTTGAAGAGGAAACGGGCTATCGCGCGGCTTCTATCGAATCCCTCGGGAGCTATTACACGAGTCCTGGCTTCTGCGACGAGCTCATGCGCGTTTTCGTGGCGACCGAGTTGACGGCCGTGCCGACGCAACTTGAGATTGGCGAAGAAATCGAGGTCTTCACCGCAACTCGCGCACAGATTCGCGCAATGATCGTCGATGGAACATTAGAAGACGGTAAGAGTATTGCGGCGTTTGCGAAGTTTGAACTGATGATGCCTGAGGTAGGAACGCGATGAGCCAGTGGCAAGACGACGAACACGATGGCGAGATGCCCGGCGACGACCTTGAGCGTCGTCCGTCTGGCTTCGGCGGTGACTTCGCTGCCACGCGCCCGAGCTTCGATGACCCGATGACTTGGTCGTTTCGCTTTGGTCGTCTCTGCGGCATCGATCTTCGCGTGCATCTTTTCTTCGGCGTGTACGTGCTTGTGCGATTGGCGAGCGTGGGTAACGCGGGCGAGTCGGGTGGACTTGGTTTACTTCCGACCGCGCTCATGCTTGCGGCCGCATTCGTCGTTGTCCTCCTGCATGAACTCGGTCACTGTGCGGGTGCGCACTATGTTGGTGGACGCGCGACGCAAGTGTTGATGTGGCCGCTTGGTGGGCTCGCAAGTTGCGTGCTGCCGAATCGTCCAAGCGCGCACTTGATCACCGCGGCTGCGGGACCACTCGCGAATGTCGCGATTGTTGCGGTGCTCGGCACGACGCTCTACTTCGTGACAGGCATCGGCGTGGGCGTGGCGATTCCAAATCCGCTTGATCTCAACATGCTGATCTTGCATGAAGAAGTTTCACGCACCTGGTGGACGCTGCTCTTGGCTGTTGCGAATTGGTTCGCGCTCTTGCTCTTGCTCTTCAATCTCTTGCCGATCTTTCCGCTCGACGGTGGCAAGATCGTGCAAGCGTTGCTCTGGCCAAAGATGGGATTCGCGCGATCGATGCGCATGTCCTGCCGCATCGGTCTTGTCGGTGCAGTTGCCGTTGGCGTCTTCGCGCTCATTCGCAACGACACGATGCTCCTCGGCATCGCGCTCTTTGGCGGCATCACCTGCTACCTCACCAATCGGCGCGTCGCGTTCGAAGCGGATTTCCTCGGCTTTTCACCGGAAGAAGCAGAGCCCGAAGAAGAACCAGCGCCCGCGCCGCCGCAGAAGCGCAGCATGTTTGGGGCAGCGCCAAAATCAGTCGCAGCAGCCACGACCACCACGCATAAGCCAACGACTGCAGCATCCACAGCGGCAGACGCATCCATCGACCGCATCCTCGACAAGATTTCGCGCGACGGCATGGGCAGCCTCACACCCGCCGAGCAAGAAGTCCTCCGCAAAGCGACCGACGAACGCCGCAAGCGCGATGGTCGCGGGTAGCGCGCACGGCGTGATCGCCTACACTCGCGCGATATGGGTTTGCAGGATCGTGATTATCTTCGCAGTGGCGCATCGTCGTTTGCGGGCAGTGGTTTGCGTAAGTTCACCGCGAACACCATGCTGATCCTCGCGTGCGTGATTGTCGCGATGGCCGACAGCATCATGCCGACGGAGTGGGTGCAGACTTCGCAAGTGCATTTTGTTGAAGGTGGCGAAGCAGTGACGCGCGAGCTGATGGCAACGAAGGAATGGGTGATCTCGCCCGTCATTACGGGCGACACGAAGCAGAGCTTTGGCACCGCGTACATGGTGCCGTTCAATCCGAAAACGAAAGAAGTGCTCGCGGCGGTTGGATCGATTGGTTACCAATTCGTCTCGCCACTGCGCAAGTGGCTGCAATTCACGACCGCGCAAGCGCTCGTCGACATTACCCCACAAGGCGTGAGCGGATTTGAGTTCTGGCGATTCATTGGCTTCCAGTTTCTGCACGTGGGCATGATGCATCTCGTGCTGAATATGGTTGGGTTGTGGGTCTTCGGGCCACTCGTCGAAGAACGATTGGGCGCTCGTCGCTATCTCGCGTTCTATCTCTTTTGCGGCATGATGGGCGCGTTTTTGTACCTTCTGCTCAACGCCGCAGGACTTGGCGCGCAAGCCGTCATGGGTCCTGACGCGAATGTTCCTGGACTTCTTTTTACCGATCCGTGGACACCGCTCATCGGCGCGAGCGCGGGAGTGTTCGGCGTGATCGTCGCGGGCGCGGTCTTCCGACCGAACGAAACCATTGTCGTGATGTTCGTGCTTCCGATGCGCCTCGCGACTTTCGCGATTTGCGTGATCGCGTTCGCGCTCTACAACATGCTGACGGCAGGACAGAACGCGGGCGGCGAAACTGCGCACATGGGTGGCGCGCTCGCAGGTTGGTGGCTCGCAAGGCGACCGCATCTCATCAACGATTTCTTTTCGATCTTCGGTCGTGCGCCGCGCGCGTCCGCTGCTCGCATGCGTTCGCCCGTGCCGCGCGATGTGCCCAACACCATCGAAGTTGATCGCATTCTTGACAAGGTGCACGCGGGTGGATTGCAAAGTTTGAGCGATGCGGAAAAGGAAACCTTGCGTCGCGCGACGAATGCTCGTCAGTCGTAGGCGCTCCTCGAACTTGGCTGCGAACTTCACGACGAACTGCATCATGACCGCGCCACTCACCTTCGATATCGATCACGCATGCCAGTCGACGCACGCGCGTGCTGGACGCATCACGACGCTTCACGGAAGCTTCGAAACGCCTGTTTTCATGCCCGTTGCGACTGCTGCGGCGATGAAGGGCGTGTCCGTCGAACAGATCGAGTCGACATCCTCGCGGATGATTCTCAACAACGCGTACCACTTGATGCTGCGACCGACCGCGGAGCGCATCGCGCAATTCGGTGGCAGCCACGAGTTCATGCGATGGCCGCACTCGATGCTCACGGACAGCGGTGGATTTCAAGCGTGGTCGATGTCGGACATCGTGACGCTCACCGAAGAAGGCGTGCGATTTCGTTCCTTCATCGATGGCAGTTCCATCATGCTTACGCCTGAGCGATCGATTGAAGTGCAGAATCTCATCGGTGCGGACATCATCATGGCGTTTGATGATTGCCCTCCGAGTGTTTCAAAAACTTCAGAGAGCGACGTTGATGAAGAGGGCGGCGCGACGTCGAGTGATGAGGGTGGATCGACGCGTCCAAGCAAGAAGGCAACACTCTCACCAGAAGCGCACGCGCGACGACTCATCGAAGCAGTGGAGCGCACAGCGCGTTGGCTTGAGCGTTGCAAAGCGGCGCATCAACGACCGACCGAGCAGAGCCTCTTCGGCATCGTGCAAGGTGGAACGGATCTCGCGCTGCGAGCGCGCAGTGCTGCGCTGACGACGGCGATTGACTTGCCTGGTTACGCGATTGGTGGCGTCGCTGTTGGAGAGGGCACCGACGACATTCGTCGCGTCGTCGAGTTCACCGCGCCGCTACTTCCTCGCGACCGACCGCGATATCTCATGGGAGTTGGTTATGAGCGGGACATTGTTGCGGCGGTGCGAGCGGGGGTCGATATGTTCGACTGCGTCCTGCCGACTCGGAACGGTCGCAAGGGCTACGCCTTCACCCGAAGTGGCCCCGTGAGGCTTCGAAATGCCTGTCATACGCTTGAAAAGGCGCCACTCGATCCATCTTGCGACTGTCTCTGCTGCGCGGGCGGTTACTCGCGCGGGTACTTGCGCCACCTGTTTATGGCGGGGGAAAGCCTCGGCGGAACGCTCGTCAGCGTGCATAACATTCGCCACTTTCAACGCCTCATGGTGGACATACGCGTCGCAATCCGCGAAGATGCTTGGTCTACCTTTGAGGGGCAGTGGCCCGTGCTTCAAGCGGTGTAAACCCGACCTTGAGGCGGGCGTCTGACTGTCTACATTCTTGCTTTGTCCGCTGCTCAACTTCTTCAACGATTGAATCTTATGACCAACGATTTTGAATTCGACGCGATGCCTTCCACACTCATTCTTGCTGTGCAAGAAGGACTCCCACCCGGAGCTGGCAAGGCCGACGCGAGCGCGACGACGGCCACCGTCGGCGCCGACGGAACTCCAGCCCCCGCTGCGCCCGCAAGCGGCATGAGCTCGATGTTCAACATTGTGATGTTCGGCGTGATCGGCATCATGATCTTCTCGATGTTCTTCGGCGGTCGCAAAGAAAAGAAGAAGCGCGCTGCGATGCTCTCTTCGCTCAAGCGTCACGATCGCGTGCGCATGGCGGGCGGACTCATCGGATCTGTCGTGGAAGTGAAGCCTGACATCGTCGTCGTGAAGATTGACGAGAACTCCAATGTGCGCGCGACATTTACTCGTGGCGCGGTGGAAGCTGTCCTCGCTGAAGCGACTCCTTCAACGAATGATGACAGTACGAAGGCTGACTAAGCCGAAAGATGGCACTTCGAACTTGAATCTCAAATCGTCGCGTTGATGGAATCATCGCGACGATTTGGGAGTACGTGAAGCGACTGCAACGAAAGCTTGCGATGAAGAACCTCTGGTTGAAGCTCGGAATTCTCGTCACCCTCTGCGTGCTCTGCGCGTGGAGACTCTCTTCTTCTGGGATCCGCTACGGCAAGGATCTCCAAGGCGGCGTGAGTTTGGTGTACGCCGTTCGCATGCCCGCGGATCAGCAGGACGCGGATCGTGTCTTAGGTCGCGTCATTGATGTGCTCAAGCAGCGCGTCAATCCACAAGGCGTACTTGATATCGGGATGACGCCGCAAGGCAATGACCGAATCGAAGTTGTCATGCCACTGCCAAGTGCGGAAGTGCGCGCGTTGCAGGCGAGTTTCCGAGCGCGGTTCGATGCGCTTATCGCGCAAGCAACTGTTGCGGCGACCGATCTCAACCTCGCACTCGCGACGGGAACTGCGGCGGTGAAGTTCGGTGGAAGCGATGCGACAAGTCTTCGCGCGATTTCTCTGGTCGATTTGCAGCGTGCTTTCGACGAAGCGAAGTCGGCGCGTGCGGAGTACGACGCGCTCGTCTTACAGAACGCAGACGCGGCGTTGATCGGCACTGCGGAAGATCGCCTCGTTCTAGCGGACTCGCGCTATGAGCCGCTGCTTCGCTCGATGCTTGCAATGACGATTGATCGCGCGCAACTGCACGCGGCGCTCGAACTCTCGACAAAGTCTTTGTTCAAGCGCGGCGCAGATGGCGCACTCGTACTTGATGCAGATGGGCAGGCAGAAACTCTGCCGAGCCTGCGCGCGGCGGAACTCACGCGATTGACTGCGTCGGTTGCCCATCTCACAAGTGAGATCAACGCGCTCGTTGTTGCCCGAGACGCGTACGTCGCGAAGCGCACCAGCCTTGATGATCCTGAAGATCTCATGCGTCTCATGCGCGGCGCGGGCGTGCTGGATTTCCGCATCGCGGTGAATCCCAAAGTCCCTATCGGTGTGAACCCAGAACAACTTCGTGCGGATCTCGCCAAGCGTGGACCTTCGGGCACGGTCGGCGACGCAGCGCGTTGGTTCAAAGTCAATGATGTGAAGCAGTGGGCGGAAACGCCCGCGCAAGTCGCGGCGATTGAAGCGGATGCCGCGGTGTACTTGGAAGCGCGTGGGCTTGTCGGCGCGAATTACGGCGGCGTTCCGTACCTCTTGCTCTACGACACTCCTGAGAAGTCGATGACCCACACGGGCGACACTTCGTGGGGCATGTTCAACGCTTTCGTCACGACAGATCAACGACTGGGTGGCAAGGCTGTCGGATTCGTGCTTGATCCAGCTGGCGCAGAAATGATGGGGCGACTCACCGCGCCGCACGTCAATCAGCCGATGGCCATCGTGCTCGATGACGAAGTGTATTCTGCGCCCAATCTCAACAGCGCCATCAACGGATCCGGCACGATTACAGGTAGTTTCGGCGATGCTGAGATTGACTACCTCATTCGCGTGTTGACCGCAGGTTCGCTCGAAGTGAAGGTCGGCAGCGATCCGATTTCGCTGAACATCTTGGGTCCAAGCATCGGCGCGGACAATCTCACGAAGGGTCTCTGGGCGACGGTGTACTCCGTCGCACTGACCTGCATCGTGATGCTGCTCTATTACTTCGTGCCGGGCATTGTGGCGGATCTTGCGCTCGCGATCAACGCGCTGCTCATCTTCGGCATCATGTCCACGCTCGATGGCACGTTCACGTTGCCTGGTCTTGCAGGCGTTGCGTTGAGCGTCGCGATGGCGGTCGATGCAAACGTGCTTATTTATGAGCGTATTCGTGAAGAGTTGGAGAAGGGCGAACGTCTCAAGGAAGCGATCAAGAACGCGTACTCGCGTGCGATGAGTGCGATCATTGACGGCAACGTCACGAACCTCATCGCGTGTGTGGTGCTTTACAATGTCGGCGCGACGGAAGTCAAGGGATTCGCGCTCACGATGAGCATCGGCGTGTTTACCACGCTGTTCACAGGCCTTTGGGTCACACGACTCTTCTTCAACATCCTCACAGGTCCTCTGGGCGTGACCTCCTTGCCGATGCTCCCATCGGTCGTTCCATCCGTGTCGACCGCATTGCGTCCACACACGGACTGGGTGAAGCACAAGCCGATGCTGTTGACGGTGAGTGGTATCGCGGCAGTGTTCGCGCTTGTTGCGTTGTTCGCGCGCGGCAACGACATCTTCGAAACCGAGTTCCGTGGCGGCGTTGCGATGACCTTGTCGACGCGCGCGGCCCGAGAAGGAGAACCAGCGGACGCTGAAGGTCGACTCGTGCTCCAACGCGCTGACGTGGAAGCGCGCGTCCGCAAGATTGGCGAGACGCACAGCGATGACATTGTGTTGACCGAACTTCGTTCGGCCAACGTCTTGACGCTCGGAGCAGGCGGCGCGGAGAGCGGTGCCTCGAGTTTCCAGATTCGCGCAGGCAATCCCGCGACATTGCCGGAAGGCTTCGATGAGTCGAAGATCACCGAAGGCATCGTCGCATCGGTCGTTCGTGAGTTCGCGAGCGATCGCGATATGAAGCTCCCGCTCTCGTTCACGGGCGCGGGAACGACCAATCATCGGCTTTACACCAAGCGCCCAGATCGCGCGACAGTCGGCGATTCGATCGGTCGTCCCAGCGCATCGGCTGAACCGATCGGCGATTTCCGAAATGGCGTTGCAGTCATTATCGATCAGATCGACCCACCGGTCCTCGCCTCCGATGCAACGGATCGCGTCATGCAGATGCGCTTGCAGCCTGAGTGGTCATCGACCGCAGGCCGTAAGACGCTCGTCGTTCCGCTCGCATTTGCTGATCCGAGCGATCCAAGCAAGGGCGCGACTTCGATCGCTGTCCTGGTGACCGATCCGTCGGGCGATTGGGCGGAGATTGACGCAGAAAATTGGGATCGGACCGTCGCGAGTGAAGAGTGGAAGATCGTTTCCACCGCACTCTCGCAGCAGGCAAGCCTTGATCAGGTTTCGAGCTTCTCGCCCGTGGTCGCGCAAGGCCTTGCAGCAAGCGCGCTTGTGGCAACGGTCCTCGCCCTCATCCTGATGGTCGGTTACATCTGGATTCGCTTCGGAAGCTTCCGCTTCTCCGCAGCGACCATCATAGCCGTGGCCTTCAACGTGATCATCTGCCTCGGCTTCCTTGCCATCAGCATCCCGCTCGCCTCGACCGGCGTTGGTTCGTCCCTCTACATCGAGGAGTACCGCATCGACATCAACGTCATCGCGGGTCTCCTGACGATCATCGGATACTCGCTTAACGACACGGTCGTCATCCTCGATCGCGTCCGCGAGAATCGGGGCAAGCGCGCTTGGGTCAGTCGCGAGTGCCTCAATGATTCGATCAATCAGACGTTCAGCCGAACCGTTCTCACGGGTGGCAGCACGCTCGCAACAGCGGTGATGTTGATTACGTTTGGCGGTACGGGTATTCGACCGTTCGCCTATACGTTCCTCATCGGTCTCATTGCAGGTACGTTCAGTTCGATCGCGATCGCGGCGCCGCTCGCGTACAGCCGCAAGGTTGAAGAAGAGGAACGCAAGAAGGCAGCGCTCGCCGCGGCTCCTAACCATGCGACGACTCTGTCGACAGTCTGACCGTCGCCATCGCAGATGCATGTTTCCCTTTGCGTTTACTTTTACGAGGGTCTTCAAAAATTTGAAGACCCTCGTTTTCATTTTGCATGCGAAGACGCACGCGCGTCGATGAAATTGTTACAGTGGTAGCGCGTGGCACACGAGCGCCACGTTTACGAATCAATGTCGCGACTTCTCCCCCGGAACGGATGCCGGAATCAGGGAGGAGCGCTCGCAATGGACTGACGCGAACTGCCCTAAAAATAGGCATTTTCCGTAGTCTGCAAGCATCTCAAGGAAGGCCTTTCTCATGAACATGCCAACTGGAACCAAAATCGCCGTCGGCGCTTTGGTCGTGATCGTCGGTGGGACGATCATCTACACGTGGACTTCGACCCCAACGAAGAAGTCTGTCATCGTCGCTCCTTCAGCAACGACGCCGTCGGACACTTTGGGGGCACTGCCCGCACCAAACTCAACGACGACGCTCACGCCAGGATTCCCAAACACGGGCCCGTCGACACTCACTCTGACTCCAAACGCGACGACGCCAACTCCGATTCCAAACGCCGGGAACGGCGCACCGACCGGCGTTCCCGCAGCGCGTCCATTTGTCGAGCCACGCTTGACGACAAACGACACCGGCAAGGGTGACTTCCCAAGCACGAACGCGGCCAACCCAGCCTCAGGCAATGGCTCAACCCTGGTTACGCAGAATCCAAACGGCTACCGCAATGGTTACCCCGTGCCAACCGTCGTCCAGCCAGCAAACGGCGCAACCGCAGGCAACACCGGAACCTTTAGCCCATCGAACACAACAGGCCCACGCCCAGTTGGGACGACGCCAACCAATCCAACGAACTTCCCGCCAGCCAACCCTACAACTGCTTCGAACTCGGGTGAGTCGAACTACACCGTCGCTTCAGGCGACACGCTCGGCGGCATCGCGAAGCGATTGCTCGGCAGCGAGTCCAAGTGGACGGTGATTGCCAAGGCGAATCCTTCGATTGACCCAAATCGCATGAAGGTCGGGACCAAGCTTCGAATTCCTTCGAGCGACACACTCGCGAGTTCTAACTCTGCGACGGGTAACTCGTCGACGAGACCAATCGCAAATCCAACCGCAGCAACCTCGAACACAAGCGCGAGCGCGGCGAGCGGAAACTATGTCGTCGTCGCAGGCGACACACTCTCGAAGATTGCGCGCAAGTCCTACGGCGACAGCAAACTCTGGCAGAAGATTTACACCGCGAACAAGGGCGCGATCGGCAACGATCCTGCAAACATTCGCGTCGGCATGAAGCTCACGATTCCAACCGCCGGAGCCATCGCTGGCGTCCGCACGGATTCTTGATCCCACGCAACATCGCAAGTCACTCCAACGGGAGTCGCGCACATCCAATGCGCGACTCCCGTTTTTTGTTGTGCATCGAAGCGTTCATGCTGCAGTTCGAGGGGCGTGCAAGTGTAAAACTGATGGACGAAGAAAATGTGAGAACGGCGTAAGATTGCATTGACATCTGACTTACTCGGGATACTCTGGCATCGCACGTGTGTGAAGGTGGGGACTTTCATCATGGTTGGATTTTTGGATGCATTCCATATCGCGACGATTATTTTGTCCAAAGGAAAAGCAATGCAGCGGATGTTTTCCGTCTCTATCTCTCTCTCGCTTTCCCAACATGACGGCAGCCTTGTGCGCAGATGACGTGCCTTGGACTCCGCCAACAGAATGGCATCCCGTTACTGCGCCAGGATCCTCACCCGAGAATCCATGCAATTCAGGATGGTCCTTCCGATTGAAACCAGGCGCGCCGAGCCCAGAGAAACCGCGTTGTGATTGTCCGGATTGGGGCGCGGCGCTCCCAATCCCTGAACCTTGTAGTGTGGTTTGCAGGGAACTTGCTGATCTAGCTCTCCGAGAACCAGGTTCGATGGAGATTCCTCGCTGGCACTCAGCGTCGTGCGATGTGTTCTCTGGCACGAATTGGCGTTCGAGTTTGCGATCGAACTCACGGCTTCAACACAAGAAGGGAACAGACCTGTGCGTATGCAGCGCGGAACTCAACGATCAGAATGTTCTCAGCGCGCGAGACGAACTCATTCTTCGCTGGAGTCCAACGCCCGATCCAAAGGCTGTGATGATGCGTTTCAAAGCAAAGGCGAAAATCGAGATCGATCTAGAGATGAAGCTCGGAGTTTGCCCCGAAGGAAGCGCGTGGACGCTTGCCCATGCGAAGGCGAGGTTTGCGCCAGGACTATGGACGATCGAGATTGCGCGTGAGATGGAGACCGAGAGTCTGAGAGCGATGCATGTCGCAAAGTCATTCGATGATCCTGGTCTCACCATCGGAGGTGGAGTTCAGGTCGGAACAACCTTTGGAATAGATTGGAATATTCCCCCCGGTGGGCGTATTGCGACGTTTCACGACGCTCAGGAATTTTACTTCAATGCACTTTCTTGCCTTGCGCCGCCGAGCGATAACGCGCCGCATAACTATGTGTTCTTCATTGAACTTCAAGTAGACACTGACGCAAGCGTTTCAAACGCGAAGAAGGCCCACGCGACCGCGGAGGCGACGAATCTGGCACTCTCTGTCGAGATTGAAGATGATTGCGCAGAGTGCACCGACCCCCAACCAGCGCTCCCACCGGGCAGTACGGGAGGAGGCTGAATATGTTTACGGTTCTCGCTGGTATTCGAAGCGGACCTTTCGTTGTCGGTGCGGTTTGCGTCAACATTTGGTTGTCGCCCCTCAACGCATCTGTCCTCGCGCAGGCGGTTGCAGTCACTGCGCAAGCATCGACTGCGGAGCAAGAGAGCGTTCCGACGGAGTTCGCGCAAAAGGTGATCGAGCATCTGCCGCCCTTCGCCACACGCGCGCAACTTCTTTGTGTGCGTGTAGACGGTGGAGTGGATGCTGCGAGCGAGGCTACTGCAACTCGCGCATTTCTTGTTGTTCGATGTGAGCGCGGAGAAACAGGGGCGTGCACACGTGTTCACTTTGGACCGCTTCTGTTGAACGCATCGTGTCTAGAGGGCGAGGGCGTGACTCCCAAGATCAGTGTGACGGATGCTGCATCCCTCTTGAGTTTGCCCTATCGCACAGGTGATCTCGGAGCAGGAGCGAATGCCGTTGCGCGTCTCGAACTCAATGTGGCATCGTTCGGTGTGCCAACATCACTTGCGATGGATGAGCTGACGCGTCTGCTTGAGAATGCAACATGCCTCACGTTTGATCCGTTCGCGGAGTTCGGCTCTGCACTCAGGCGGACAACGACTAGAACGAATGCGACGTTTGCTGTTGATCCAGCGACCATCGAACAGTCGCGCGCGCGCAGGCAGCAAATCATCGATGAATCAAGTGATCTGTATGCGCTTGGCGAATCATTGCTCAGGGAAGCAAGGCGAGTCGCAGCAGCGCGCGAGTTGGGAGTAGATGCGCCGGCTGCAATCGATGCGACCGTCATCGCACAACCTGCCCTTGTGGCACCACTGTTACCGACACCCGATCCGCTTGGATTTGTTGCGTGGTGTGTTGCGGTGGATGGCGAACAGGCACTGCTTCGTGCGCGTGGGGAAATTGCGAGTGCGGATCGCCGCGTCCGAGACCTTCGCGCATCTCTCAAAGCGATGCACGCAGATGTGGACATGCTCCACCTTGATCAGCGCGTGCCTCATGGAAGCGTGGGATTTCGAAGCTTTGTGTTTGTGCAGCAGTTTCCAATCGAAGCGTGGTCGATCGGATGCGCCGTTGCGAGTGCGCTCGATCGACGGCATCTTGCAGTTGAAGAGTTGCTCAAGCGTGCGCTGTCGATTGGAAAAAGTTCAGACCTCTCGGAGGAGGCGATCGCCGAGCTGATCGCGCGCATCCGACAGATGGAGGAATCGCTTCCGCCAGGGTTCACACTCTCTGCAGAATTCGTGAACGCGATGGAGGCTCACCTCTGGAAGAGGTTTGATCCGACGAAGCGCCAAGGCATTGACATCGTGCAGGCTCGAACCGCAGTGTTGGAGCTTTATGCGGCGGCATGGAATCTCAGTGGCGTCCTGCCTGAGCAGGTGCGAGACGAGCGACTGCAACAGCGGAGCATTTGCGCCGCACAAGTCATGGATGCATTCGCGAGTGAGTTTGCGCGCGTCCCACAGCTCGCTCTCGCTCATGAATTGCGATCGGCACTCGAAGCAGAATTGAATTCGCCGTTTCAAGCATGTTTGCTGTATCCAGAAAATTCTCGTGACTTCAACCGAGTGAAGGCAGTGCTTGAAGAGGATCTCCTCCAACAGACAGACAATGTGGAGTCCTTTTTTCGTGATGACATGGTTTTCGATCCTGAGGTCTTGGCTGATCCAGAATTCACCGTGATGCGCGATTTCGTTCGACCTAAGTATCTCCAGAGGTTTCGGCAGTTAGTTTCTCACAGTGTGATGGCTTCGATCGTCGGAGAGATGATGGCTCATGTTGACCGAGGCGTTGCCGCAAACTCACGCGCCCCACGCGCAAATCCATTTTTTAGAGACTGCAACTTGTACTGGTCAACCCGTGATGATCAACCGCCATTTCCTCGACTCACGCTCAAAAAATAAACCGA
>SIAK01000043.1 GCA_009691805.1 Phycisphaerales bacterium | reverse complement strand
TGCGCGCAGAACGGTGATCGGAAGGGTGAAGCGCAGCCTCAGCTTCCACCTGAATGGCGCGTGTCCATTCCGCCCGCACCACTGACGCCACAGGAAGAGCTCGCGACTTTCGTGTTGCCCACAGGCTTCCACGCGGAGCTTGTCGCTTGTGAACCACTCATCGAAGCGCCGATCGCGTTTTCATTTGACGGTGATGGGAAATTGTGGGTCGTCGAGATGCCGAGTTACATGACGGATGTGCGCGGAAGCGATGAGCTCAGCCCGACAGGTCGGATCAAAGTACTGAGCGACACTAATGGTGACGGCGTGTTCGATCACGCAGAAGTGTTTCTCGATGGGCTGGTTGCACCGCGCGCGGTTGCTCCATGGACATTTGGCGGAACGCAACAGAGCAACAAGACGCGTGGCGCGCTCGTCATCGAGCCACCGAATCTGCTCTACGCGATCGACACGGATGGCGATGGGCGCGCGGATCAAACCGAAGTCATCGCAGGCGGATTTGATGCAGCGCTTGATAATCCTGAGCACGCGGGCAACGGTCTTTACTTCGGACTCGATGGTTCATTTTTGTTGTCGCAGAATGCATTCAGCGTTCGACCCAACGCCGAGCGCGGCTTCGATCTCATCCCACAACTCGCGCATGGACAGTGGGGGATTTCACAAGACTCTTTCGGACGCGTGTACTGCTCACCAAACTCTGATCCATTGTTGGTGGATCTCGTCTCGCGCGTTTCAGCAGCACGTCAACCAGATCTCAAGGGATTTGAAGGCGTTCCTGCGCGCGCCGCGAACGACATGAGTGTTGCGCCGAGCCACCTGACTCCGGGGGTAAATCGCGGCTATCAACAAGGACTCTTGAAGGATGGTCGTCTTGCGAGTTTCACCGGCGCGTGTGGAACACACATACACGAAGGACCAGCGCTCACGCATGGTACGCCGCAAGCATTCGTGTGCGAGGTGACAGGAAATCTCGTCCAGCGATTTGATCTGACAGAAAAAGATGGCGTGCCCGTCGCAACCAACGCCGACGCGCCGCGCTCGTTTCTGACTTCAACAGACGAGCGATTTCGACCAGTGTGGTGTGGCGCTGGTCCTGATGGCGCGCTGTACATCGCAGATCTCTACCGCGGCATCGTGCAGCACCGAAACTTCATGACGAGTTTCTTGCGTCAACAAGTGGAAGAGCGTCGGCTCACACTTCCTGTTTCGAACGGGAGAATTTGGCGCGTTGTGCGCGATGATTTCAAACCAGAAGCAGCACCACAACTCTCAACGCTCGACAGCGCAGCGCTTGCGCAATTGATCTCCACACCAGAAAAAGGCTTGCGAGATCAAGTGCGGCGCGAGCTTGTCGCGCGCCGTGATTTGACGTCAGTGCAACCATTGCAATCCATACTGCACAACAAGGTGTCCGCGCTAGAAGTGCGCATCGCAGCACTCGAAACACTGGGCGCCGCTGGGCTTGTTGCGCCCGCTGATATCGAAAGCGCGAGCAATGGTCCCCCAATGCTTCGTGTTGCAGCGCTTCGTGTTGCAGAGCAACAATGCGCAGATACAGCGTGGTTTGCACCACTGCTTCGGCGCATGGCGATGGACGACAATCGATTTGTGCGAGCCCAAGCTGTACTCGCAGCTGCGGTGTTGGAGAGCGACGAGGACGCTCTTGAGATTCTCACAAGAGCACTCGCCAGCGATCTTGAATGGCGACTCATGCGCAGCGCGGTACTTTCCAGTCTCGTCGATCGCGAGAACTTGATGCTCACGCGTATCGCCGAGGGAGCGTTGCTCTCGGAAAACTCAACAGGCGCGCGCGCACTGCTTGCTGAGTTGTGCGACCTCGTCCTTGATGGAGGTTCGCCACAAGGAACACTTGCCGTGTTGCGGCTCGCATCGGCTTCACCACAAACACGAGGGTGGCAAACCGAAGTTGCGCTCGAGCGCGCGGCGCTCACGCAGAGTTTGAACAATAAAACACCCACACAACTACTGCTTGCTGCCAAGCCAACTGATTGGGACGCACTGCTTGCGAGCGCAGACACAATCGCGATGCGCGCAAAGGCGTGCGATCAATTTCTCTACTGGCCAGGACGAAATGATCTTGCGCGTGTTGCGCCAAAGTTTGTTCTCGCGTCGCAAGGGTCATCCGCAGAACGCGGCAAGCGCCTCTTCTCGAATTGCATGACGTGTCATCAGGCAAACGGTCGCGGGCAACCACCCGTGTATCCACCATTGCGCGGCAGTCCGTTCGCACTCGGCGAGCCTGGTCGATTGATTCGAATTGTGTTGCATGGTCTTGAAGGAGCGGTGGAAGTGGATGGCGTGCGTTACAACCAAGCAATGCAAGTTCCAGCACTCTCGTCGGATGAAGACATTGCCGCCGTGTTGACGTACATGCGAAGCGCGTGGGGCAACAACGCCGAGCCTGTGGATGCAGCGATGGTGCGTCAAGTGCGCGAGCAAACAAAGGGCCGCGCGCGATCATGGACGGTTGAAGAACTCGCCAACGAGCCAGTGCTTGTACCCGCGAGCAACTCTGCAGCGACAATAGGAGTGACTCCGTGACAATGGAACTCGACGCAAGTGCGCGGCAATTGAAGTGGGACGCGCGATTCTTAGAAGTCGCGGATGTCATTGCTCGTTGGAGCAAGGATCCATCACGAGGCGTTGGCAGCGTGATCGTCAGCTCTTCGATGCAGATCATCGCAACAGGTTTCAATGGACTTCCGCGTGGTGTAGAAGATTTGCCTGAGCGACTTGAGCGCCCAGTGAAATACGACCTCATCGTGCACGCAGAATTGAACGCCGTCGTGCAATGCGCGCGCAACGGGGTCAGCCCTGTAGACGGCACGCTCTATTCAACATTCTTCCCCTGCGTGCACTGCGCGCTTGCAATCGTGCAATCAGGAATCAGGCGAGTCGTCACCTACGGGTTGACTGACGCAGACGCGCACTGGCTCGATTCGATTGGCAAGAGTGAAGCAGTGCTTCGAGAAGCCGGCATCGCTTTCGCGATTGTCAACCGTTCCGTATAGCGACTCCAACCGATGCGCTGCTTCTGAAGACGAATTTTGAGATTCTGCAACGGATCTTGAGACAGCGGACAATCGCTTTCCATGGAAGTGCGCGTGAACGACGATTGCCAGGACTTAGCCGCACTCAACGAAGGCGACCGCGATGCGGGGCGACGGTTGTATGACCGTCACGCGCCACTCATCTTGTCGCTCTGTCGGAATGCGATTCCCAGCCGTTCGATCGACGATGCTGAAGAGGCGACGCAGGAAACATTCCTGCGTGCGTTTCGCGAGCGCGCCGATGTGACCGACTGTCGGGGGTTCCGGGCTTGGATTTGCGGGATTGCACGATTCGTGTGTAGCGAACGTCGTGCATCTTGGCTTCGGCGTAAACGCGATCCGGAGACTGGTATGCAGAACGAAATCAGACGCGCTCCCGAACTTCCCAGCGCAGCATTGGAACGGCAAGAAACATTCGCACAACTCACCGCGGCGATTGATGCGTTGCCGGCAGATGAGCGTCTCGCGTTGCACCTGTTCTATATCGAACGCGATCCTGTCGAAGCCGCCAAGCGCGCGCTCGGCGTTTCGCGTCCAACTTTTTATCGACTTGTGGCAAAGGCTCGCGAACTTCTCGCAGCTCGCCTCACCACAGAAGGAATTCAACGATGACCTCGCTGCGCTTCAACCCAAACACTCCTGATCATTCTGGCGGCTCTGACATGGAACAACTCGGCGCGCATCTTCCTGATCATCCACTCGACGCAACATTGCGCGCGTGGCATGACGAAAATCGCGGACGCGCCGAAGCGCTTCGTGACGAGACGCTTGCAAAGGCGCGCGCGACTGGTGCACTTGACGCGACACCAACACCTGCATCGCTTCGATTTCCAACGCGCCCTGCAACACGTGGATGGATTCCGCGTCTCGTCGCCGCGGCTGCGCTGCTCGCAACGATGGTCACGCTTGGCATTCTCTTCAGTGAAACAAGCCAAAAATCAGCATTCGCGGACGGTGGCATCGTGCAAGTTCCCGAGGGCGGCGAGCTCAGTGCGCTTGATGAAAATGGCAATGTCCTTGGACCTTGTCCACTGCAACACACAGATGTTGTCGCGGAAGCGAGCGGTCCGTTCGTACGCACAGTCATTGAACAGGTCTACGCGAATCCCTACCCACGCAAGATCGAAGCGCTCTACACCTTTCCACTTTCCAACGCCGCCGCAGTCGATCGCATGACGATGATTGTGCGTGGTCCATCAGGCGAGATCGTGGTCGAAAGCGAAGTGAAGGAACGACAGGCGGCGCGCATGATGTACGAAGCGGCGCGTGAGTCGGGATACGTTGCGAGTTTGCTCGAGCAAGAGCGACCGAATATTTTCACGCAGAGTGTTGCGAACATCGAACCAGGTGCGACCGTGCGTATTCGCATCGCCACCGTGGAGATGGTGCAACGTCGTGATGGCGTGTATTCATGGAGTTTTCCAACGGTCGTTGGCCCGCGCTACATCCCAGGCCGACCAGCATCGATGCCCACACTGCCTGAAGGATTCTCAGTGCGAGAGGGCGTCGTGTTGCGCGCTCCCGCAGCGATCGAAACCAAGGACGGCTGCTTCATCCCCGCGCCGCGTTTACTCGATCTTCTCACCGCAGCGATTCCTGTGCGCACGCCTGACGCGGCGCGCTTTGATGTTGTGATGCAAGCGGGTGAGCCGTGGCGATTTGATGCGAAGTACGGCAACGGTAGTGTGGAGTTCGGTTCACTTTGGCAAAGCGGAGTTGGTGAAATCAATGGTCGATGGTTCTACGCGAAGCTCGACACGGATCCTGGTGCGGGTTTTTCGACGAACACCGATCAAGTGCCTGACGCCGCGCGCATCACGCCGATGCCCGTGCATCCAACCGAGCGCGCCGGTCACGACCTTTCGATCAGAGTGAACATCGACTCTGGTGGTGCGACACTCAAGAGCGTTTCGAGTACGCAGCATTTTGTGGAAGTGGTGCAAACCTCCGCGACGCGTCGCGAAGTGAAGCTTGTGGGCGGATCCACAATTCCAAACAAAGACTTCATCCTCTCGTGGCAGGTCGAAAACTCATCGATCGAGCCCGCGTTCTTCGCGCATGTCGATAGTGAAGGCAGTGGACCACGCCCCGCAAACACCAAGGGTGGTTACTTCATGCTCATGCTCGAACCACCCGCGCGGGTTGCGAGCAGTGAGGTTCGACCACGCGAACTCATCTTCGTGCTTGACACATCAGGATCGATGAGCGGTTTCCCGATTGAGAAGGCGAAGGAGGTCATGTCGAAATCGATCGCGAAGATGCGCCCGACCGACACATTCAATGTGATGACGTTCGCTGGCGACACGCGCATCCTGTGGCCAGAGCCAAAGTCGGCTTCACCAGAAAACATTGCAGCAGCGCAAGCGATGGTCGATCGGCAAGAGGGCGGCGGTGGAACCGAGATGATGACAGCGATCAACGCAGCGCTCGTGCAGCCAGGCCGAAGCGCACTTGAAGCGGCGAAGTTGCTCGAGCTTCCTGCAGATGGGCGCGTCGTGAAGATTGCGGTGAAGAGCGACGCACTTGGTACGAAGGCCATCACCCTCGCGAATGGTCAATGTATTCCAATTGAACTTGCGGTCGCGATGCCAACCGCTGTAAACAAGGTCTTTTTGCTCGAAGGTCGTTGGTTGACCAAGGACGCGACACGCGTGTTCGCCATTGATCGCGCGGAGTTTCAGCACGAGGATGCGCGCACGCGTTACGTGATGTTCCTGACCGATGCGTACATCGGGAACGATCAAGGTGTGATCGCGGCGATTCGAGACAACGTGCGCGCGAGCCGCGTCTTCAGTTTCGGCATCGGCAGCAGTGTGAACCGTTACCTCATCGAAGAGATGGCGCGCGCTGGGAATGGCGCGAGCGAAGTTGTCACGCTTGCAGAGGGCGCGGACGAAGTGGTCGAACGATTCGTGCGACGCATTGAGAATCCAGTACTCACCGATATTGAGATTTCCTTTGACGCATCACTCGGCGCGACTGCGCTGCTTCCAGGCGGAGGCACGCTGCCCGATCTCTTCGATCAATCACCACTCGTTGTCCTTGGTCGCTTCGACGCAAACGGCAAGGCCACGAGGGGCGAGGCGATTGTCCGTGGACGAACTGCAGCGGGCGCGTGGGAGAAACGCATCACCGTCGAGTTCCCAGCAGTAGAGCAAGAGCACGATGTTGTGGAAACACTCTGGGCGCGCGCGAAAGTGGATGACATCTTGTTGCCACACATGGCTGCGGTGGAGAGTGATTCGCTTGATCCCAAGATTCATCGCGCAATCGTGCAGCTTGGTGAAGACTTCCACATCGCAACGCGGTACACGAGTTTCGTTGCAGTTGAGAAGAGTCGCGTGACTGTCGGCGGTAGATCCATGCTGGTCGCCGTACCGATTGAACTTCCCGAAGGCACGAGTTGGGCTGGATGCTTTGGTGAAGGCATGCGAGCCACCCAGCTTCGCGACGAACACCTCGCGAAGCAGTACTTCGGAATTGAGGCACGTGGTGATAGCGATCGCGGTGACACCGTGAGCGCCGAGGCTGCGATGGTGAAGGCATGCGAGCCCGGCACATCGTTTGAGCGGACGGATGAACTTCGTCGAAGGAGTGGCGTTGCGGCTGATTCAAGTTCTCGCACGAGTGACAGATCTACGGTGGGCGGAAGAACAGGTGGCTGGAGCACCGGCGTGGATTCGAGCAATGCGCCATTGAGTCCGCGCGGAGGCGGCGGTGCTGGATCTGGCGGTGGATTTGGTGGTGGAGCAAACGCACCGACCGGTTCGCCAGCACTTTCTCCTCAATCAATGTCTGTTGCTCTATCCGCAACATCACCAACATTTGCGATGAAGGAACTCGGAAAGTCGAAAGGCAAATCATCTTCGTCGACGACACCACCGATGCCCGGCGCTCCTCCAGTCACGCAGCCTCAAGGTGCTGTAGGAGCAGAGCCAATAACTTATTCTGCAAGACTTCTGCGTTTTGAGATTGCTCCACGCGTCGAGGCGGCGAGAGAGCTTGAGCATGACGCCAAGCAATCTGAAACCGACATTCCAACAAACGTATCAGCACCTCCCGCAGATACAACGAAGCCTCAAGCGAATCCAACGGACGCTCAAGTTGCTGCAACACAACTCACACGAGCGGATCTTGATCTGCTCGCGCGACGACTCGGCAAGGAGCTCGCACTCGTTGCCGTTGCGGCGGAACTTGATCCATCAACCCTTCCGGCGATTCTTGAAGGACTCGGCATCACGCTCGATAGCGAGGGGCGCATGCAGGTGATTGTGTTGATGGAAGAGATTTCGAAGGCGGCACTCGATCGAATCAAATCCACAGGCGCGCGCGTTCTTGAGACCGATCGGAAGATTGCGATCCTGGAACTCAAGCCTTCTGAACTCTTGAAACTCGCGCGCCTAGCCGGCGTTCGTAAGGTGGATTCTCTTCCTTCACAACAGCCGGAAGTCGCGGCAAAGAGTGCGAAAGCCGCGTAAGAAGCCCGAAAATATCCCTTCGCAGAACGCACAGCAATCACTTTCAATCCTCCGAGCGCAGTTTCACAGACTGCGCTCGGTTTCATTTTTGAAACCAATGCCTTGGAACCGATCTTGTCTATAGCGGAACGCCTTCTTTATGAGCAGCTTTGGAACACCTCAACCCTTGCAATCACTCGCTGCGAGTTTCGCTGCGCAACAACTGTCGCATGGGAAGGTGAGGATTCCATCGAAGGAATCGCGTGAAGCGTTGCGACGCATGGTCGAGCAGAGTGAAGTTCGCGCCGCTGATAGTGTGGAACTCACAGAGGCGGTGCCTTCGAAACCAGACGCTGCGCAAGAGGAGAAGCATCGCCGCAAGCAGCAACGCGATGCGCGAAAAACTCCGCAGAGCGAACACGAGCGCGATGATGACGCGCCTCGATCACACCTTGATGTTCGCGCTTGAATTCGCGCGCGGAAGTTCGAGCGCTTGGCACACGCGCTTCGTCACATCACTCTTGTTGAGCGTGTAGAAGTGAATGCCTTCAACGTCGTGCGCAACGAGGTCGCGGCATTGTTGTTCAGCCCACGCGATGCCAACCTCTTCGACAGCAACCTTATCATTGCCCGCATGCTCAAGTTGGCGCAAGAGCGCTGCGGGAAATCGTGTCCCCGCAGCGAGGTCTGCCATGCGCTGCATGCCGCTGATGGATGGAACAGGCATAATGCCCGCAACAATCGGCACGCGAATGTGTGCAAGCGTGCAGCGTTCACGCCAATCATGAAACGCGTTGTTGTCAAAGAAGAGTTGCGTGACGATGTAGTCCGCGCCCGCATCCACCTTCGCTTTGAGATGCTCAAGTTGATGCAGAGTGTTGGGCGTCTCTGGATGACCCTCAGGAAATCCCGCAACCCCAATCGCGAATCCTCGACCGCCATGCACACCAAGGCGCGCGCCTTCGACACGGATGAACCGCACAAGATCTTCCGCGCGTTCGAAATCTCCAAGCGAGTGAAACTTCGCTCCAACAGGCGGATCACCACGAAGCGCGAGAATTGTCTCGACACCATTCATCGCGTACAGCTCAAGGATGCGACGAACATCATCTTTCGTGTGACCGATGCACGTGAGATGTGGGACAGGTTCGATGGATGTTTCGCGACGAATACGAAGCACGAGCGCGTGCGTCTTGTCGCGCGTGGTTCCGCCAGCGCCATACGTCACACTCACAAACGCGGGCGCGAGCGCCTCAAACTCTGCAATCGTGCGAAAGAGCGGCGCCCAACCCGCTTCAGTCTTCGGCGGAAAGAACTCAAAGCTGATCGCAGGCCCTTGGCGTGCAGATCGAGCGCGTGCGGAGAGGGCGTCACCAAGGTGCATCGCTTCAAGGTAGGGCAAACGCGCCGCGCGTACCATGCGCGCGTGCCGCATCGCGCTCACATTCCTCGACCCGCGGCGCGACGCTTGAGTCTCTATCTGCGTGAACTACAGACGCGGCTCGAAGATGGGCAAGAGCGGGTGAGTTCGCGCGCACTTGGCGCGAGCCTTGGGCTCACTGACGCGCAGATTCGCAAGGACCTCGCACTCTTCGGATCGCTCGGTCAACCAGGTCGTGGCTACCAGATCATAGATGTCTTGAAGCGACTGCGGCAGATGATGGGTCGCGATCAGTCGTGGCCCGTGGTGGTGGTGGGCATCGGCAACATTGGTCGGGCGATTACCTCGTATGGCCAGTTCAAGACTGAAGGCTTCGACATCGTCGGCGTGTTCGACATCGACCCGAAAGTCGTTGGCACCAAGAGCGCTGGTCGCGTAGTGCGCTCAATGGCTGACTTGCGCGCAACCATCGTCGAACATGATGTGCGGCTCGGTGTCATGACGGTACCGAAAGCGTCCGCGCAAGATGTTGCCGATCAACTCATCGCCGCCGGCGTTGTCGGAATCTTGAACTTCGCGCCTAAACGTATCACCGCGCCACCCGGCGTGAGTATCGTGAGTGTTGATTTCACAGTGTCGCTCGAACAACTCGCGTTCCAAGTGTGGCTCGCAGGAAATTTTGAGGATGGTACGAAGTGAGGAGTATGCGATTGATGGATTCTCGACAGTGTGCATCGAAGCGTTTCTTGCTTGTGGCGAGCATGTTGTGTGTCGGTGTCCTTACGCTCAGCGGATGCAAGGCAACGGTGTTGAAGCCGAGCGCAAATGACGCACTTCGCCTTGAAAACCAATCGCTCAAGAGCAAAGTTGAAGCAGCGGAGCGAGCCGCTGCCTCGTTTGAGCAGCAACTTCTCGCGTTGCAAGCGAGCGATGCGACGCGCGAGCCTTCGACGGAGATCCGTGAAGCGACTCCGCACGTCGCACGGATCACACTCGTGAGTGGATCGATGATTCGTCGCGAGGAAGGCAAAGACACCGCCGTCCTACTCTTTGCAGCGCAAGACGCGTTGGGTCGCGAGATGCAGGTGGCTGGCTCCTTGGCAATCACCGTGACCGCCGCGCAAGCGGGCGCCGATGCAGTGACACTTGCGACAACGACGATCGCACCACTCGCCCTGCGTGATTGCTATCGCGCGGGTTTCATGGGTACGCACTACACCGTGGAACTGCCCGTTGTGGGCGCCACCGAAGAGATGAGGACCGCGCTGATCACCGCGATATTCATCGACGGATGGACGAACAAAGAGTTTCACACGGACGCTGTCTTGATGGTCGTCAAGAAGCCTGCGACCGATCAGGCGCAGGTGGATCCAACCGTGGGTGGCATCACCACGAAGGGCAGTTAGAATCGTGACCATGTCTCGCTTCCACTCACAAACACGACCGCGCACGACGAGGTTTTTCATCCTCGCCACGATCTGCGCTGTCTCAGGACTTGCTGGTTGCCAGAAAGTTCTTTTCCCCCACGACGAGCCACGCACGCAGTACGAAACCTACGACCAGATGCGTCAGAAGTTTCAGCCACTCGAAGTGACGGACGTCTTCGGCACTCCGCAGCCTGCACTCCGCGCGCGCCTCTCGCCCAATACCGACTCTTGAGGAAAGGCAATTCTGCAGTTGCCCTCGCGCGACTGCCGATGGTTCGATTTCCCATTCAGGCTTCACGCAAGGACGCGAGTAGTGCCGAAATATTCAAAGCTGAAATCAGCCCGCTTGGCGGGTTCTCGTCTCTCCAAACCAACTTCGAACGCGGTCGCATCTCATGCGCGTGTTCGAAAGGCACCAAGTCGCGCAACCGCTGTGTGGAGCGTGCTGTTGGGCGCGCTCACCATCGTGGGCGGACTCATGTACGCGAGCGGTGAGTTTCAACAGCGAGAGTCGATGCAGGCGACGAGCGTGGCGCGCGTTGATGATGCACCACTTGCGCCAGTTTGGTCATCGATTGTCATCCATGCATCAGGGACGCCAGCGGCGAGCGTGCAATCCCTCGATCGCAGTTCGCAAGCGATGGGTCTCGATTCGATGCCATATCACTTCGTCATTGGAAATGGTCTTGATGCCGCGGATGGTTCCGTGAGCGCGGGTCAACGATGGCACAATCAGCGCACAGGCGTACAGACCGCGACCCGGCCCGAGGGAAGTCAGCCTGATTCCGCGTGGTTTGATGCGCACGCAGTTTCGATTTGCCTCGCAGGCAACGGCGATCGCCGTCCCTTTTCAGCGGCGCAGATAGAAGCACTCGTTCGCGCTGTCCAAGAACTTCAGCGAGCCTATGGGATCGCGGACACCGCGGTGTTTCTGCACTCCGATTTGAGCGCAGTCTCAGACCCTGGCTCCTACTTCCCACGAGAGTTGTTTTTCTCTGCGCTTGGCAACTGAGCGAGTGCCGCGTCTTTGCGGCAGAATGCGGGGCTCATGCCACAGGAGTTGTTTGGTTATCCCGTTGTGAAGCAGATTGGTGAAGGCGCCGCAAGCACCGTCTATGTGGTTCGCGACCCCAAATCCAACAGCCTCTACACACTGAAGCACGTCGTGCGGAAATCCGAGCGCGATGATCGGTTCCTTGAGCAGGTTGAGGCGGAGTATGCACTCGGAAGCAAGCTCCAGCACCAGAATGTGCGCGGCACTGTGCGGCTTGAACGGAAGCGCAAACTGTTTAGGACTGTTGAACTCGGACTTGTCCTTGAGTTCGTGGATGGCCGCACGCTTGAAGAGCATCCTCCAACCGCAGTCTTGGCCGCGGTACGCATTTTCGCGCAAGTTGCGATTGGTCTCGCGAGCATGCACGCGAAGGGCGTGGTGCACGCGGACATGAAACCTAACAACGTGATGCTCACCGCAAAAACTGGCATGGTGAAGATCATCGACCTCGGGCAAGCTTGCGCGATTGGCACTGTGAAGAAGCGCATTCAAGGCACGCCTGGATTCATCGCGCCCGAACAGGCGGCGCGTGAAGAGATCACGCCGCTCACAGATGTTTACAACTTTGGCGCGACGATGTACTGGGCGCTTCTGGGCGATTTGATTCCGACCGCGATGCCGCCCAAGGATGACACGCAGACGAAGTTGTATCGCGGCGCGCTTGATGGGAAATCGATTCGGCTTCCAGTGCCACCGCACGAGCGGCGCACGGATATTCCCGCAATTCTCTCGAAGACAATCTTGGATTGTGTGCAGCCTGATCCAGCGAAGCGGGTGCAGTTGATGGCGCATCTCGCTGGCCGGCTCGCGCTCATTGGTGATCTCATCGAGAACCCGACCACAGGAATGGGACCAGAATCGGATTCGGTCACGAATGCTTGACCGAACGCCTGAATTCATCTTGTTCGATCTCGACGGCACGATGATTGACTCGGTGGGCGATCTTGCTGATGCGGCGAACGAAGTGCTCGCGTCGATGGACTGCGGTGCGCGCACAGACGCTGAAATCCGCATGTTTGTAGGCAATGGCGTGCGGAGTTTGCTCGATCGTTGTCTCAGCGGTTCGATGGAAGGCGGCGCAAGTGCTGCGGTAATCGAGCTCGCAGTCCAACGTTTTCGACCGCTCTATCTCGCGCGCTGCACGAACCGCACAACGCTTCTGCCTCATGTGCGCGAGACACTTGAAGCACTGCGCCATCGTTCGATTCGCGTTGCTGTGTTGACCAACAAACCAGAAGCACCCACGCGTCGCATCCTCACGCACTTTGCGTGCAGCGAGTTGCTTGACGGCGTCGTGGGCGGCGACACACTTGATGTGCGCAAGCCAGATCCTCGTGTTGTGCAAGAGGCATTCCGTCGTTGCGGTGTCGCTGCAGATTGCAACGCGTGGCTCGTGGGCGATTCTTCCACCGATGCACTGACTGCAGCACGCGCGAACATCACGAGCATCATCGTGCGTGGTGGATACAACCACGGTCAACCCGTAGAAGAGATCGAACCAACACCCGATGCGATCATTCCTGACATTCGCGCACTGCTTGAACTCTTAGTTGGATGACGGTTGCGCACTGGCGTCTGGAACCGCGCCTTTTCCGCGACCACCACGCGAGGGGCGACCTTCAGATCCACCAGGTGTGCGTGGTGATTTGGTTGCGGCATCTTCTGTCGTCGCAGTGGAATCTGTTGGCGCAGTCATCGGTGCAGACGCTGTTTCGACAACAGGCACTTCTTCGAACAACTTCGGATCAAGTCGCGTCACTGCTTCGCCAGCGAGTGGCTCGCGCAACAGCACTTCGTCGCCAACACTCACACCCGTGAGAACCTCGACTTGCAATTCGCTCGATCGACCGAGCGTCACTTCGCGCTGCGCAATCCCCGAACCATCACGCAGATAGATGAAACTCAGGGGACCGTGTCGAAAAACAGCTTGCACCGGAACGGTGAGCGCAGCAGCAACGTGACCCAAGAGAATCTCACCCTTGCAGCGCATCGCAGGTTTCAGTCCACTAGATTCGTCTGCGGTGAGCGCGACTTTCACGGTGTACTCGCGTCGATTCGGATCGCGCCAACCACCACTCGCAGCAAGCACGCTCACGCTCTGGACTTCCCCGACGAACGCGCGGTTCGGCATCGCGTCGCTGAAGACGGTTGCACTCAAACCAACACGAATTCGACCAGAAAGCGCTTCGCTCACTTTCAAATTCGCAAGCATGCGCGAGGTATCGGGCAGCATCATGATGAGCTCGTTGGGCTTGAGCTCTGTTCCGATCTGTGGTGGCTGCGCATCACCGCCGCCGCGCCCGCCGTTTGAACTATCCAAGCTTGTCGCGTAGACAACAAGGCCGTCGATCGGCGCAACAAGCGTCGTGCTCTGGAGCTGCACTTCAAGATTTTGAAGCCGCTCGCGCTCGCTCGCCACTTTAAATGCAGCGCTATCGAGATCCGCTTTCGCCTTGACGAGTTCCGCGTCGAACTTCTGTTCAACCCGACCACGCTCGGCGGTCGCTTGATCAAGATCAGAGTTCTTCTTCGCCTCTTCTTGTCCGAAGGTGTATTTGTTGTAGACCTCAAGATCGAGTTTCGATTGCTCGACTTTCGCCGCAGCCTCGATCATCGCGATGCGATCCCTCTCAAACTCATCGCGCGGGATGTAGCCGTTTTCAACAAGCTTCGCGCTCTCATTGAATCGATCCACAAGTCGCTTGTGGTTGATGGCTGCGGTTTCACCCGCGATTTCAAGCGATTTTCGCTTCGAGACGACTTCGCCGTGCCGCCAACCTTCGAGTGCGAGCGTTGCGATTCGAACCGCGACTGTCGCTTTCTCCAATTCACTCGCGCGTTCGCCCTGCTTGATCATGAGTGATTGCTCAGCGGCGATACGCGCGCTCTCGGCAGTGTTGCACTTGTCTTGTGCATCCTTCTGTTTATCCGACAACTCCTCTTGCGCGAGTCGGACAAGGACATCGCCCGCTTTCACGCGCGTCCCCTCCGCGACGATTTCCTTGATCACCGCGCGCTGCTCGATGCGATTGCGCACTTCCACTTGTTTCTGCGCGGCGAGTTCACCTGAAACAGGAAGCAAGATGTCGAAGTCCGTGAGTGCGACCTTATGGACATCAAGCACAGTCACAGCGGATTCATCTCCACCGCAACCATGGAGCATAAGGACGGTCGGTGCTGCAGTGAGGAGCAGGAGTGCGAGCGTGGAACTGCGTGAGAGTTGGGAGTACGTCGCGGTCATGCGTTTACTTCGATCGATCTATCAGTTTACTGCCCTGTTCCTCAACAACATGCATGCCTGGTGGCGGAATCATGCGTCCGTCGGGCGCAACGCGAAGTTGTCCTGTCGCCAATTGTGCGCCGAGAATTGCTTCTTGGATCTCGCGTTTGGCACTCGCAAGTTGGTCCTGTGCTCGGCGCAGCGCATCGACCGCTTCGGTGCGATCACGCGCTGTTGCGCGATCTGGAGCAGCATCAATCGCTGCTTGGCGATTGTTCGCAGCGGCGACGTTGCGTTCTTGCACCGCGAGCGAAAACTGTGCGCGATCAAGTCGTCGCACTGCCGCGCGTACTTCAACAGCAGCCTCGTCCCGTGTCTGCTGTAACTGTCGCTTCGATTGCTCGAGAAGAATCTGTGCCTGGCGAAGTTGCAGATCCTCACGCACGCGATCGAGTGGCGCGGAGTAACTGAGCGTTGCCGTAAGGAAGTCATCTCCAGCAGAAAACCGCATGCCACCCTGATTCCGATTTGGATCCGTGGGAAGTGTGTTGATGATGGAAAGGGTGAGATCGCCGAGCAACGCGTTGCGCGCAACATCCACACGACGCGCGAAATCATCGGCCTCATCAGCGAGATTTTGGAGATCAAGTCGATAGCGAAACGCAAGTTCAATCGATTTTCGGAGATCTGTCACAGGGACAGGAAACGCGAAGAGCACCGGATCGATGCGCACGACGGCATCTTGCGGAAGTCCGATGCGAACCTTGAAGCGATCGAGTTGGAGCCGATAAGACTCTTGCAAACCACTCAAGCGATCAAGTGCAAAGAGCGTGTTCTGAATAGCAAGGTCCGCTTGGAAGGGCTCCGTGCGACCCGCAGAAACAAGCGCTTTCGTGCGATTTTCAACATCCTGACTGCGTTCCACTTGTCGTTCAGCATTGGCAATCTGCTGAAGCTGCAACACGAGTCCGAGGTAGTTCGTGGCAAGTTCAAAGTAGAAATCACGACGGAAGGTCTCGAAGTTCCGCGCCGCGTAGACGAGATTGCGTCGACTCTGAATGAGCGGTTCGAGCGCGACATCACCGAAGCCGCGTTGCAGTGGAAAGGTTGCTTCAAGCACGATGTCGGCGGACTGTTGATCGTCATCGATCGCGTTATCAAGTTGCTGCGTCGCGTCGACAACAAACGCTGCCGAAACATCACCACCAAAGGGCAACTGTTGCGAAACGGCCGTCGCGTTGAGTAGATTCAGCGCGCTCGAGAATCGACCATCGTTGCCATCGGCGATGATTGACGCGGAACTCACGTTCGTCGGAAGCGGAGTCCATCGATGCTCTTCGATGAGCAGACGAATCGCGGTGATGAGGTAACTCTCTTGCGCGAGCAAGTACTCCTCAGCGTGTTCGAGCGCATACGCGATGGACTCGTCAAAGGTCAGCAACTTCGCATCCGGCGAACCAGCCATCAGCTGTTCAAAGCGTTCTGCAATGCTCTTCGCATCGTTCGCGGCCTTGTCGACCGCGTGGAATGTAAGTTCATCCGAGCGCGGATTGATTGTCGTGGGCTTGTCCGCGTCGTCGGGCCAATCAGGGAAGTACGAACCTGTCGCGTAACGAGAACCGTCGACGACAGGCGCGACGGCATCGCCGCCAATTGCCTCCGCGCTTTCACGCAGCTTCTGATTCGTGGACTCATCAATCTGTCGAAGCCCCATCTCGCATCCACTCAATGCAAGCACAACTGTTGCGGCGCTGCTCGCGGTTGCAAGGCTTCGAAGGGATGGGTGGCGAGTGCGCGACATGGCGGAAGGGGAGCCGTTCTACCGCGGAACCTCGGATTGGTTTGCGTGCGGCGGATTTTCTCGAGAACTCAATGATCTCTCAAAGCGTCGACGGGTGCCAAACCGTCTTGATTTCAACCAATCGCTCAGCGAGGAATGGCGAATGCAGGACGGGGCTCTGCGTAAGATCAATGTTGCGATCGAGAATCGTCACGCGCTTCATGTTCTCCGCTGCGCCAAGTTCGAGCGTGCGCGTCTCTGCTTTCGAGAGTCCCGCCGCGATGCATGCATGCACATCACGATGCGACGCGATCCACGGAATCAATTCTGAAATGCGTCCCGTGAGCACATTTGCAACGCCCGCAGGAACATCGCTTGTCGCGAGCGCTTCGCCAAATGTTGCCGCAAGCAGCAGGTTGCGTCCGCCGCAGCACAACACCACCGCGTTACCGACAGCGAGTGCAGGGAGCAGCACGGAGAGGAGCCCGAGAAGTGGATGCTTCTCCGGCGCGATTGCGACAACAACACCGATTGGTTCTGGTGTGGAGAACACAAGGTACGGTCCCGCGACGGGTTGTTTTCCGCCGAGAACCGCAGCGATTTTGTCAGCCCAGCCAGCCCACGCGATGCAGCGATCGATGGAAAGATCGACTTCCGCGCGCGCGTCTTTGCGGGTGATTTCGCCTGTCGCGCAGAGCAGCGCAACGCACTCCTCTTCGCGCGACTGAATCATTTCCGCGATGCGGTAGAGCACCTGGCCTCGGTTGTACGCCGTCGCGTTCGCCCACTTCGCGTGCGCTGCATGCGCGGCTTCAATCGCATCGCGAAGATCTTTGCGACTCGCATGCGAGACATGCGCGAGCACGCGTCCCTTCGCGTCTTTCACCGGCAGCGAGCGACCAGATTCACTGCGCGGGAATGCACCGTTGATGTAGAGCTTGTAAGTCTTGACAACTTTAGGTGGCGCGGATGTTGCTTTGCTTGGCATAGTGGTGCACTCGCGTTCAACGCTCAGCGTCCGTCAACCTTGAGATACGCGCGAAGTCCCTGTCGTCCACCCTCGCGTCCAAACCCACTTTCGCGATATCCGCCAAACGGCGCGCTTGGATCGAATCGATTGAAGGTGTTCAGCCACACGACGCCCGCTTTCAGTCGCGATGCCATCTCCAACGCCTTCGCGCCTTTCTCGGTCCACACACCCGCGCTCAGCCCGTAATTTGTGTTGTTCGCGCGTTGAATCGCTTCTTCAGGTGTGCGGAAACTCATCACGCTGAGTACAGGGCCGAAGATTTCTTCGCGCGCAATCGTGTGCGAAGGTTGCACATCCGTGAAGAGACACGGTCTGCAGAAATATCCCTTCGAAGGAAGCGGTGTTGAACATTCAAATCGTGTCGCGCCTTCTGATGCGCCAAGATTGATGTAGTGCTGGATGCGTTCGAGCTGCTCCTTCGAATTGATCGCGCCGACATCCGTGTTCTTGTCCATCGGATCACCCACGCGCAGTGTTTGCATGCGGGATTTCAGGCGTTCAATGAAGGTGCCGAGGATCCGCTCCTCGACAAAAAGTCGACTGCCTGCGCAACAGACTTCGCCTTGATTGAACCAAATTCCAGAGACGACACCTTCGATTGCTTGATCGATCGCAGCGTCCGCGAAGATGATGTGTGGGCTCTTACCACCGAGTTCAAGCGTCAGTTTTCGCCCTGTTCCCGCGAGTGTTGCGGCGATTGCCTTTCCAACCTCGGTCGAACCTGTGAACGCAACTTTGTCGAGTCCGCCGTGTGCGACGAGTGCTTTCCCTGCATCAGGTCCACCTGTGATGATGTTGACCACGCCAGGCGGAAGCTCGCATTCAGCGAAAATTTCAGCGAGGCGCAGCGCGGTGAGTGGAGTTGTTTCCGCGGGCTTCAGCACGACGGTGTTTCCGCACGCGAGCGCGGGCGCGATTTTCCACGCAGCCATCAACAGCGGGAAGTTCCACGGAATCACCTGTCCGCAGACACCAACAGGTTCGAGTGTGGCGCCAGGAAATGCATACGCAAGTTTGTCGCACCATCCCGCATGATGGAAGAAGTGATGCGCGACGAGCGGCACATCATCATCACGACTTTCTTTGATCGGCTTGCCGGAATCAAGCGTTTCGAGAACAGCGAGTTCGCGCGCACGTTCTTGAATGCGGCGTGCGATACGGAAGAGAATCTTCGCCCGCTCACTCGCCTTCATTTTCGCCCACGGCTTGAGCGCCTTGCGCGCACTCGCGACCGCAAGATCCACATCCTTCGCATTTGCTTCCGCAACTTCTGCAAGCGGCTGTTCTGTCGCTGGATTTGTCGTGACGCGGTACTTCGAAGATTTCGGCGCAACAAATTGCCCGCCTATAAAGAGCCCGTTGCGTGGCGAGATTTCCACGGGGACTGTTTCTGGAGCGGGCGCGTATGCAAAGTCTGGCACAACGGAAACTTTACGCGAGAGCAGGCGTTTCTGTCGGTGTTCCGTGCTGCTACTCTTACGCGTTCCATGATCCCCGCGAAGATTCTTGCAATTGATGTTGGCGGCACGCACGCAAAATTCCTGTTGACAGGTTGGCAGGAGAAGCGCGAAGCGGACAGCGGCCCGAGCTACACACCGACGATGTTGCTTGCAGACATGCAACGATTACTAGCGGGCGAGACGTTCGACGCTGTCGCGATTGGCCTTCCCATTCCTATGAAGGGCGGCAAAGGACTCTGCGAGCCCGCAAATCTTGGCGCTGGTTGGAAGGACTTTGATTTCGCGGCAGCCTTCGGCAAGCCCACGAAAGTGCTCAACGACGCGGCGATGCAAGCGATCGGCGGTTACACGAAAGGGCGCATGCTCTTCCTCGGTCTTGGAACGGGACTCGGTTCGTGCTTGATCGATGAACGCCACGTGCTCCCACTCGAACTCGCACATCTCCCCTACAAAAAGCGCAAATCCTTCGAGGACTACGTCGGCGTACGCGCAAAAGAAGAATTCGGCAAGAAAAAATGGCGCGAAGAAGTTTCCGCAGTCATCGAGATCCTGCAGCGCGCAATTCTTCCCGACATCATCGTGCTTGGCGGCGGAAACTCAAAGGACCTCCGAGAGCTCCCAAACGGCTGCACCCTCGGCGACAACGCAAACGCCTTCAAAGGCGGCTTCGCAGTCTGGCAAGAATCCTGGACAGGCCTGTGAGCG
>SIAK01000042.1 GCA_009691805.1 Phycisphaerales bacterium | reverse complement strand
CGACCGTGATGGCAATGGACGACGATGCGTGTGGCGAGGTTGTCATCCAGCGACGCCTTGAGTTCATCCATCCGCCGTTCAAGGTCTTGCAGCGGAATCAACTGCGCGCCCGCAAGTTTGCAAACATCCCACTCGCCTTGCGTACGGCAATCGACAATCGTCACTGCATCACCGTTGTCGAGCATCGCGCGAAGTTCGCGAGGTGTCGTCTCGTCATCGCGTCGCAGCGAGTATCCAATGGGAAGACCTTGTGCGTCCACCATGGTCACGACTTCGCCTTCGGTGGCTGCACGCGATAGCTCGCGCGCGCTCCAACGAGCACGGTGTCGGGCGGAAGCATGAACATGCGATATGGCAACATCACGGCGTCGCATGCAACGTTGAGCGGCATGAGTAGCCCTTCTGCGCGTGTTTCATCGCTTGCGCCTGAGGTTTCCAGCACCGTTGCCGTGGATGGGTACGCGCCCATGTCGCGGGCCTCTGTGCGATCGATCCGCCAGAGATAGTGGTAGGTCGGATTGACCTGCACTTGTCGCACTGGCGCAGCGACGATCACTTGATTCCAATCACGACTTCCATCTGCTCCGATGGAAACGCCTTCGGGCGCGGGCAGCGCTGTCGGCATGCTCGACTGCAACGCACTCCACTCGCCACAACCAACGGGTCCGTCCGCTTGATTGAGATTTCCTGTGCATGCGGTGAGCGCGCAACAGAGCAAGCTTGCGAAGATCTTCGCGTCAGCGCGCACGCTTCGTTACTTTCTTCGTGGCTTTCTTGCTCACCGCTTTGGCGACTTTCTTCGTAGTTTTCTTTGCGACCTTCGTTGCAACTTTCGCACTAACCTTTTTGGTCGTCTTCTTCGCGGTCTTCTTGGCCGCAGGCTTGGCAACCTTGCCAATCCAGCCATCCTTCACAAGTTGCGCAACGACGGTGCGGGACGCGACAGGTTCCATCAGCGAAGACTTCAATGCTTCGAGAAGCGCTGCTGCAGTTGCGGGCGGATTCTTCGAAACTAACAATCGCATCGACTCGGTCCGCGCGAGATGCTCAAGCGAAAGTTTGGCGAGCAACTTGATCGTCGACTCCGTCACGCGACCGCTCGTGGCGAGGCCAGCAGCGACGGCGACAGGAGCATCGCACTCGAGTTCACCACCGCCAGCAAGCTTCACGCACCACGTCGTTCCATCCTTCGATGGTTCGATCGCATCAATGACATCGTTGATGCCTCGAAGCCAGTTTGGAACAGCGGTGAGCTTGGGGGTGGATGAGGACTTCTTGCGGGTGGTGGTTTTTGCCATGAGTTCAATCCAATGCAGCGGCAGTCGTGGGAATCGTTCAGTCTTCAAGTTCGTCGCGGAGTGCGCAGAGTTCGCTCTGCGCTTTCGTGTCGCCAACTTCTCGCGCTCGCACGATCCCTAGTGCAACTGTCGCAACAGCATCGGCAGTTCGGTCGAGGTCGAGAAGCGCCTTCGCCTTGTGATAATACGAGTAACAGTTTTTCGGGTCCGCCAGGCTCGCCTTGTCATACCAAGCGAGCGCTTCCTCGGGGCAACCGAGGCCCGCGCACTCTTGTCCAAGCGAGTAGAGGACAAACGCGTCTTCGGGTTCAAGCGCAACGAGCGCGAGGAGTTTTTGACGACGTTCTTCGGAAGCCATGCGGGGGGGTACTCTACTCGCTCGCCGATGAAGAACATTGCCCACTATCAAGAGCAAGTGTCCGCTGTTTCATGGAAGTCAGTTGCGATGCTTGCGTGCGTTGGACTCCTGTCCTTCACCACGGGCTGCAAGATTTCCCAGCCGGGCGAGCGCATTGACGATCCGGACACGGTCGACCTTCCGAGGACGACGGAGTTGCGTGTCGTCGCGCATGACGGCGGATTGCATCGCGGCATGATCGTTGCCGACGGTGTCTGGTATCAGGGGTTTGGCGCGACGCTCCTCGTGCTCGAACCGACTTCGGGCTCGGAACTCACCTCGACTGAACTTGCGCCCTACGGCACATGCGGCGGAATCGTTTCGCTGCTCATGCCACCGAGCTCTGCGACTCCCGCGAACATGCTTTATGCGGTGCTCGATGGCGACATGGTGCTCGCGCTTGATCGCACGAATCCCTCGAGCCCGAGCGTGCTTGCGCGATTTGGTACGCGAGAGATTGGATTCCGCCCGCGCGAAGTTTCCTACGCCAGTGGTGCGGTGTGGATCGCGGGCGACGGAGGCGCGGTGGAACTTTCGAGTGTCCTTTCTATCGACGCGTTTCAAGCTCAGCTCGACGCCGCGCTCGTTGCGAAGGATCCCGAGAAAGTTCCACTGCCGATGGCGCCGATCTCGAGATTGTCCGGTGAATCGGTGCGCTCGATCGTGGATGCGGAAGGCGGTGCGGTCGGCTGTTGTGGTCGGCAAATCAAGCGATTGTTGAGTGGAGACTTCGTCGGCGCAGCCACCAAGCTCGTGCCGCTCGATGGCGAGTACGCAGGTTTGTACGCGTTTGTCTTGCAAGCATCCGAGATGGCGGAAGTCGGCATCAAAGACGCGAAATTTCTGACCACCGACAGCAGAGCGTTGCATGCGACCATCTATGGCGTGCGCGTGATCGACGACCGTCTCTACGCGTGGAATGATTTTGAAATCGCCACGTGGGCGATCGAAAAAGCAGCAGCGGAGAACACCAGCGGGAGTTTCAAACTTGGCGCGCTGTTTTCAATTCCAGTGCGCGGCGCGCGCGATGTCGCACGCGTGCGCGGAAATCACTTCGCCATCGCGGGAAGTTTCGGTCGTTCGCTCTATCGATTTCGACCAGAGGGTGGCAACCCGGGTGATCTGTTTTACTTCGCACATCGAGAGCCTTCGCGCCTTGAAGTAAGCACGACGGATCGTCGTCGCGTGCTCGCAGGATGCGCGACGGAAGGTTGGTGGCTGTGGACGATTGGTGAGGACACCGAGCTTGTGAACAAGGGAGTTTTGACCGCCACACCGCTCGCGACGCGAGTCGATGGCGCGTGGGGCAGTGCGCAGATTTCTGAAGACGGTGCCGAAGTGAAACTGAGTTCACGACGCAACACGATTTCGTATCGACCGAAGCATGGCGCGCGTCCGGTCACGCTCGCATTGGTTGGACCAGAACTCTGGATTGGTCACAGCGAAGGCATCGACGTTGTGCGCCCACTCTTCGGAGCCGATGTTCCCAACAGTGCAGCTTCAGAGTCGCCCGCCGCTTCTACTCCTTCAGCGACGAAGCTCTCGGGGGTGCATGAACTCGCGCACTTTCGACTTGATGGTCCTGTGAACGCGATCTATCCAAACCGCGTTGGTGGCGGCGCGAGTTACTGCGCGCTGTGGAGCGGATTCGGTTCGATTCGACCATTTGAATTCATCGACATAGATCAAGATGGCAAAGAAGATCCGAAAGCGGACGCATCGAAGAAATGACAATTCGCACGCCGAGACAGTGGAATGTTGAGTGATGAGTGACCAACGCATGGAATTGAAGCCCGACGCTAAACCTGAAGTTCGCCCCGCACTCAGTGCGCAAGTGCTGATCGTCGATGACGAAACCGAGCATGCGGAAGCGATGGCCGAGTCGCTGCGCAGGCCTGGTCACGTTTGCACCGTCGTGCATTCACTGAAAGCAGCGGAGGGTGAATTGCTGCATGGTCACTTCGATGTGATCGTCACCGATCTCGTGATGGAGTCGGAAGAAAGTGGACTTCGCGTGCTCGCGCTCGCGCGACAGCATCAGCCTGATGCGGAGACGATCATGGTCACTGCGCACGGCGATGTGCCGACGGCAAAAAAGGCGCTGCAGGGTGGCGCCTATGACTTCATCGAGAAGCCGCTTGATCTTGTCGTGCTGCGAAATCTCGTGTATCGCGCGGCAGAAACGGTTTCGCTGCGCAACCAGAACGCGTCACTGAAGGGGCAGGTCAGTGCGAGCTTCGGATTTGAAGGGATCATCGGCGAGAGCGCGAGCATTCGCGCGCTCATTCAAACGGTGCGACAGATTGCGCCGTCGAACATTCCTGTGTTGATCACGGGCGAAAGCGGCACGGGCAAAGAACTCGTGGCGAGTGCGATTCATCGACTCTCGCGTCGTGCGACGCGACGATTGGTCACCTTCAACGCCGCCGGTCAAGCGGAGAGTCTGCTCGAGGATCAACTCTTTGGACATGTGCGCGGCGCGTTTACCGGCGCGGATCGTGATCGCGAAGGCGTCTTCGAATACGCCGACAAAGGCACTGTGTTTCTCGATGAAATCGGAGACATGCCGCTCACGATGCAACCGAAGTTGCTGCGTGTGCTAGAGACGGGCGATGTCGTGCGGTTGGGCGCCAACGATGCGAAGAAGGTCGATGTTCGATTGGTCTCGGCGACAAACCGCGATCTCAAATCGTTCGTGCAAGAGAGTCGCTTTCGCGAAGATCTCTACTTCCGACTCAAGGGGGTGGAGATTCATGTGCCGCCACTGCGCGATCGGCGCGACGATATTCCGTTGCTCGTGCAGCACGCGGTGATGAAGTACTGCGCGGAGATTGGTCGGCCGCGACTTGGAGTCACGCAGCCTGCGATGTTGCGGCTCGTTGCGTATGACTGGCCTGGCAATGTGCGCGAACTCTTCAATCTCATCCATCGACTGAGCGTGATGTGCCAAGGCGAGGCGATTGATCTGCGAGATTTTCCCGCAGAGATTCGATCGAGCGAGAGTGATTCGGAATTGCCTTCCACGCGATCGCTCGCGGGCGTTGGGCTCGACAAACTCGAGAAGGAAGCGATTCGCCAGACGCTCGCGATGACATCGGGCAATCGCGAATTGACCGCGCAAATGCTCGGCATTGGCGAACGCACGCTCTATCGCAAACTCAAGGAATACGGACTGCGCTGAGCGCGCTTAGTCGCCCCCGTGGCGAGTTTCTTGGCGAGTTTCTTGGCGAGTTTCTTGGCGACCAACGACGGTCAGCATGCGCAGCGGAGCGTCGCGTCGATCGCGCATCGATTGCAGAAAACTTTCCGCAGTACGTGAGTGCTGGTTTTGTTCGTCAATGTCTTCAACGTCGCCCTCGTGATCTTTTCCAGACCCGCGAGTGCTGTCGCGAAGGCGTGCGGATGCTGCGGACGCTCGATCAAACGCAATCACGATGCTCGTTTCGGAGGCGGACTGTTGCGCGCTGCGTTGCGTGTCGGAGGCGAGTTCAAGAAACGGCTGATTTCTCGCGACGCTTTGCACACGTCCACCGAGTGATTGCGCGAGGCTGAGGAGTGCTGCGGGTTCAAGCGATGTGAGCGCGAGGATCGCCGTTCGCACCCGTCCGCGATTGTCATACACGCCACTGGCGGAGGCGGTGAATCCTTGACGATCATCAAGCGCGGGGTCGTAAAAGAGCGCGCTGCCACTCGCGAGTTCCACCCGATCACCAACCGCGCGGCCATAGAGTGCAGAAGTTCCTTCAAGTCGCACGAGCGCGGCTGGTGCGTAGAGCGTTGCCTTCGCGACGCTGTTGCCGCGAAGGACCCATCGGGCATCCGCGCTGCTCGCGCGTCGATCTGCTGGTTGCATTGCGTAGAGCATCGCGCGTTCTGCGCCGCCATCCCACGCTGCGTTGCCACTGCTATCGCGACCTTCCGTCACATCAAGACGCAGTGGACCGATGAACGCATTCTCCATTTCAAGATCGCCACCGATATACACGACGAGGCTTCCACCTGGCGCGACTTCGATCTCTGCTCCATCAAGCACAAGATCATCACCGACGACGAGCGCGACGGTCCCTTCGACGATCAATCGCGCGCCGCGTTCAAGCCGAAAGTCTGCATCTGCGCCGATCGTGACGATGCCGCGCACGGTCACCGACGCACGCGCTGGAATGCGAATATCCGCCGGCGAATGCGTGGAACCTTGCACGAGTCCATCGAGAGTGAGTGCCGTTCCATCGGAGAGCGCGATGACTTCAGGAAGCGTTGGCGGCAACGGCGCAGCGGGCAGCGCGATGTTGTCGGGAATGTCAACACGTCCGCTTGCGAGTGATTCTTGCGCGGCTTCGGCGGTGGTTGGAAGCGGAGCGGCGCGCGCGATGACGAAGTCAATCGCGTCCGCGTCTCGTCCAATCGTCACATGCGTTGGGTTGCGCGACGCTGTCGCGATGGCGATTGGTTCGTGCAGTGGCGCGAAGGGAGATTTGTTCCATCGTGCGAGTGCTGCGTCTGGCGCGATGTCGATTGAAGTCGTCGCAAACGCTGCAAATTCCGAGAGATCCACATCGGCAAGGGTTGCGGAGTCGTCTGCGGGCAAGCGTCCGACAGCAGTCGTGACTTGTTGCAGTGAACCGCTCATGCCCGCGACAACGAGCATGAACGCGCGTGTGAAGGGCGATGCAGGAAGATTTGTTTCAAGGTCGTACAGCGTCGCGTCTATGTGCGTGTTCCCGAGTGAGACGTGGTGGAAGAGCACGCCCTGATCGCTTGGCGACGGAACAGCGCCAGCGTCAAGCATCGCGGTCGCGAGTGCGAGTCCACTCTTGGCGGCGTTGCGCGCTTCTGCAGCAGTGCGAAGTTCCTCCGCAGCAATCAGCGTGCTATCGCGCGTTTTCGCGTAGGAAAGTGCGACGACCGACGCCAGCGCGACAGTGACGAGTGCGAACAACAACGCGACACCGCGCCGTGCGCGGCGCGGCAACACGCGGGATGGAGAACTTCGGATCATCATCGCACCGGTACCTCATGAGCCTCAAATGCGAAGGGGAGGGTGAGAACGCGCGACGCATGTGCGGCATCTTGCAGCAGCTCAAGTTTGACGACGAAACTCTCGGCGCGAAGTGCGTCGCGATGCATTTCGAACCGCACGTCGGCGAGACCTTCGTACAACATCTCGGATTGCAAGAGTCCCGCCGTGCGTTCTTCTTCATTCAACCCTTGCCAACCGCTCTCTGAATCAATCTCAGGATCGCGCTTGGCGAGCGCGGTCGGTGAAGAGCGTGCGCTTGGATCGGGAAGATCGAGCCACAGCGTGCCACGTGCCCGATCAAACCGCAGATATCCAAGTTCACTCGCGTGCGGAGTCGCGCTTGGACGAGCGTCGTCGAGCCAAAGGACAAGGGTGCGCTGCGTGGGGGATTCTTCCGTCCCCAGCACGCAGCGCGCGCCAGCGGTGAGTGCATCGACGCGAGTTCGCGCGAGCGCAGCAAGCACGGTGGGGTCGCCGAACCTCGAGCGATCGTCGATGGCGCTCGCAGTTGCAGCGAGAAGTCCCGCGATACCAAGGCCGACGAACACGAGAATTGCGAGCGAGAGCAGCAATTCTGCAACAGTGAAGGCACGTCGAGCGCGTGTGGCCGTATTCATGGCGCGCCGCCTGTCGAGAGTGGTTCGAGTCGTTCAAGTGCAGCGAGCGTGAAGCCGTTTTGATCCGCAACAGTCGCCCGAATACGCAGGACTCGCACTCGAGTTTGCGCGGAGCCAAGCGCGAGTGTTTCTTCTTGCGTGAAAAATGTTGTCGTCGTGCCCTTGGGCAAATCCGCCTCGAACGATGGCAAACTCTCGCCATCGCGCAACAGATCGGCGCGTGTCGTTTCCGACGCGCCGAGAAATCGCGAGAGCGCTTCTTCAGAACGCATCGTCGCAGCCAGGCGGATGTTTGCCTCACCGCGAGTCTCGTGCGAGGTCGCAAAGAGATTCAAAATCGCAACGCCCGCAAGCGAGAGAACAAACATCGCCGCGAGCGTCTCGATGAGCGAGATCGCGCGGCGCTGTCGAGGCAAGTATTTTCGAGTCCCGCTTGGCATTCAAGATTCCTCAGCAGCGCTCGAACGAAGAGGCACCGCTCTGTAAGAAATCGGATATGCGAACGCAAGGGTGTTCCCAACCTCGGGCATTCGCCCCGAATACGGGCCATCCGAGTTCCGACTGTAGGGATTGGGCCGAGTGTTGGGGCGGTCGAGTTCATGTATGCCCGGCGCAAGCGTGCTCGGCATCGGCTTGCGTGATGAGCGCAAATGCGTGAGGATTGAACCCCTTATGTCGCGGATTCTCTTCCGCTCGATTCTCTTGGATATTCTCCGCGTCTTTACGCTCACAACGGCCGTGCTCGTTGCAGTGATTGCATTCGGCGCGGCCATTCGTCCCATCATTCAGAATCTGCTCGGTCCGGACGAACTCTTGCAGTACGTCGCGATGGCATCGATCCCGATGCTGCAGTTCGCAATTCCATTTGCGGCGGCGTTTGCGGGCACAATTGTCTATCAGCGACTCGCGGTCGACAACGAAGTGCTTGCGATGAGCGCGTGCGGCATGAGTTACCGCAAGGTGCTCTTTCCCGCGATCATGCTTGGAGTTGTGCTCTTCGGTGTCATGGGTGTGCTGCTCGATGTTGGCGTGCCGCACTTCTGGACACGCATGCGACAGATTCTCGCCAACGATGTGACGAAGCTCTTCGTCGCGAGCGTTGGGAAGGGCGAGTCGCTGAAGATTGGTGACACGCAGCTCTACGCGGACGAAGTTCGCGTTGTGGAAGGGCCGCACGAGAACGGCGCGGAGACAGAACTGCTACTCGCTGGCGTTGCCGCTGTCGAGATTGGTCCCGATGGTCAACCCGCAACGGAGTTCACCGCGAAATTCGCAACCGTCGATGTGCATCGAAGGAACGGATCGAGTTACCTCAAGCTCGCGCTCGTCGATGCGATGGGATTTCGTTCGGGCGACAAGGCGCTGATTTACATGCCGTCCGTCATTCCTGAAGCAGTCGATCTCGGTCGCGGTTTTCGCCCGAGTCCGCGCGGCATGCGCGCGTCGGAGTTGTGGCAGCTGTGGAATGATCCAGAGTCGTACCTGCCCGTGCAAGAATCGCGCCTCGCGTTCGAACGCGCGTTCGCAAGTTGTGCGGCATGGAACGCGCTTGATCAAGAGTCGCTCGACGGAACGGTGCAGTTCACGGATGTGACTTCGAATCGCTCCTACGAAATCAAGAACGCGCAGGTTGTTCCGGGGGGGATTGCTCCGCGCGATGCCACGGCACTTTTACAGTTGACTGAGTTTGATCGCGGCAATGCAACACGTCGCACGAAGGCGTCGAGTGCGATTGTTGAGTTGATCGCGTCCGAACCTGGCGAGCGCGCGTTGTTTGAACTGCGCGTGAAGGCGAGTGAAGTCGAAGATCTTCGTGGCATCGGCGCGGGAGGTCGGTGGCCTGGTCGTGTGCTGAATCTCGCTGTCGATGGCAGTGCGGCGCATCCAGCGCTTTCGGGTGCTTCCCTGCCGCGCATGCTGGAGGCGGATGCGTTTCGCGCGAGTCCGCTCGCTGCAGGCGCGAGTGGATACGCCGAACAACTCGCGCAGCGCAGCGCGGCGCTCGCGCGTGAATTGGAGAAGACGCACGCGGATGTCTTCGCACGTTTCGTGCAGCGGGTCAATCAGGCGTTCTCTGCGCCGCTTGCATTGTTACTCGGCGCTGTGCTTGCGGTGCGCATGCGTGGCGCGCTGCCGCTGCATATCTATATGTACGCGTTCATCCCTGCCATCGCTTGCATGCTCTGCATCTCTGGTGGTGAGCAACTCGTGCGCGGAGGTGCGCTCGTGTTTGGCGCGATCATCGCGTCACTTGGCAACATCGTGCTGCTCTCACTCATCACTCACAACTGGAGGACCCTCGCGCGTCACTAGCGCGATGGAATACCACGATGACCCTCCTCGACCGATGGATTGCGACGCGATTTCTTGCGAATTTCGCCGTGCTCTTCCTGATCATGTACCTCTTTGCGGCATCGATCGATGTCATTCTCGAACTCGAGCGATATGTCGAAGCCGCGCGCACAGCGGTGGAGGACGGGAAGTTTGGTTCGATGCTGCTGGCGTTGCCGCTCGCGGTCATCGACTTCAATGCGCCGCGCATCTTTCAGTTCTACGCGTACATGGTCGGTCTTGTCAGCGTGGCTGCGGCGGGATTCACGCTCGCGCAGTTCGTTCGCAATCGAGAACTTGTCGCGATGATGTCTGCAGGGGTTTCCCTGCATCGCATTGCGCTGGCCATTCTCACCGCAGCGGTGGGGCTGAATCTCGTGCAACTTGCAAATCAAGAAATCATGCTGCCCCGACTGGCGCCGCGGCTCGTGCGTGAGCACGACGCGATTTTTTCCGATGGCGTTGCGCGATTCTCTGTACCGCTCATCGAAGACGCGTCACACGCCTTGATTCTCGCAGGAAGTTTCGAACCGCAAGGGGAAGTCGCCCGCGATCTCCTCGTGATTGAACGCGATGAAGAGGGGCGCGCGAAGCGCCGCATCGTCGCGAAGGAAGCGACGTGGGATGACGAGCGCAAGGGGTGGGCACTCGTGGGGGGCACCGCGAGTGGTCGAGAGGTTCCGGATGCGCACGCGACGCGCGAGACGCGCATTGATCAGAGTGCGCCGTGCGACTTCGTTGCAACCGACGTTTCGCCGCGCGAAATCATGTCGCGGCATTTCCGCAGTTACGCGCAATTGCTTTCGATCAACCAACTTCGACAACTCGCTGCAGAGGGCGGCATGGAACCGAGTACGGCGTCGCGGTTAACAGGGATGCGATTTGCGGGCGCGTTGGTGAATCTGCTCATGCTTGCGATTTGCTTGCCGTTCTTCTTGCTGCGCGTGCCGCAAACACTCTTGCAAGCGAGCGTGATTTGCGCAGGAACAGCAGTGCCTGCGATGCTCACGAGTTTCTTTCTGATGACGGTTCCACTGCCAGACGTTCCCGTCATGCTCGGCGTTTTTCTTCCCGTCGCGATTTTGCTTCCGTTTGCAGCAGCACGGCTCGGGGCGCTGCGCACCTGAGTTAGGGTGTTGGCGCGTCGAAGCGTCGATCAAAGATCGTCACGCCATCGAGCGAGGAAAGTGTTCGCGCGAGCCCATCCATCGCGATGCGTTCGCGGCTATGTCGAAGCACTCGTTCAGCATCTGCGCGCGCCGCCTCGAAAGTTATACCGCTCGCGGGAGTTTCTGAGACGAAGAGGAGGATCGCGTAATGCGCGTGATCAAGAATCGGCAGCGTGAGCTCGCCGGGACTTTGCAGTGCAAACACCGCGCGGCGAATGCTCGAGGGCCAACTAGGATCGAGTGCTGCCATGGGCGGAAGAATTCCGCCGCGAGGTCCGCTCGCATCGATGGAGAGTTCAGCAGCGACATCGCCAAAGGCGCGTCCACCGTTGACGAGCGCGAGAAATCGTTCCGCAGTCGGAAGATCCGCAACCACCGCCACGCGCGCGATGCGCTTTGGTCCATGCAGCGTGTCAAATGTCGCGCGCAGACCTTGGTCATCCACCACGATGTCTTGTTGCACGAGGAGCCGCAGGGCTGCATTTCGTGCGAGAAGTGCAGTGAATCGCGCCGCACCGAGTCCGCGCGTCGCGCGCAGTGATCGAAGAAGTTCTTCAGCCTCGCGCGGGTCCTTCGAAAGCGTTTCAAGCAGCAGTGTCCGCTCCGTATCGCAAAGTGCAGCCGTCACTTCGACATGTCTGCGCGCACATTCATCACTTAAGCGTTCATCGAGCACCGCATCACGCAGCGCTTGCGTTCCGCCCGCTTCAATCAACGGTGTCTCCACCGTTGCGAAGGTGATTGACTGACCATCGACAAGCGCAACGAGTGCATCAGAATTTCGCGCAACCGGCGCTGGCGCAGCGACGGGGCGCGCGATTGGATGCTGTGTCGTCGAAACTTGCGTGCACGCTCCGAGCAAGCACAAGGGGAAGAGAACCGTTCGTGAGAGTTGCAGGTGCGGGCGCATGAGATGGTTGAATCGTAACTTGCGCTTCGATCGTGGGGTACGCTACGCGCGTGTCCGACCCTCATTCCTGTATCTGTCCATACTGCGGCGATCTTCAACCGATTGCGAAGCAGTGCCGTTCTTGTCATGGGCTCTTCGATCCACTTTCGATTCAAGCGTCGCTGAACGAGATGGGTCCATGGAGTGTGCGTCGCACGGAAGTCCCGACGGTTGTCGGTTGTTCCTATGAAACGCTGCTCCGCATGGTGCAGTCGGGCGACATTACGCGCGACTCGATTGTGCGCGGTCCGTCGACGAAGCAACTCTGGCAGGTGGCGCGACGGGTTCCTGGCATTGCGCATCTTGTTGGAAGTTGCCATCAGTGCCGTGCGAAAGTGGAGCGCCGCGCAGGCGCGCAGCCGCCGATTCGTTGCGGTGGCTGCGGTGCGAATTTTGGCGCGTATCTCGATCGCAACTGGTACGGACTTCCGGAGATCAACCCGTTGCCCGATGATCCATCACTCGATTCCCCTGAGCGTGGACATCCGCGCGGGATGACGATGGCGCGCAGTGCTTCCTTGTCGAGCTTTGTGGAGGATGACGATCTTCTCGTGCCTGAAGTGGACGGAGATACTCCGCGCAACGCGCAGGAAGCCGCAGCGCGAATGTCACGTGCGGCGGCGATGACCGCGTCGAACGCAGGTAGTGTTTTCGCGCGACCGCCATCCGAGCGCGGAGACGACGAGTCGTCCAACCAGTTACTCACGGTGATGGAACGCACGCTGCTCGATCGCATCGCGCGACTCGAACGAACGAATCGCATTCTGCTCGGCACGACAATTGTGTGCTTCATCATCGCGTTCGCGTTGACGATCGTTTTCTTGATCAAGTTGCGCGAATCGTGAGCAACATCGCCGAATTCGAATCCACCAATTCTTACTGCGGAGTAAGCAATGGTGGCGGTGAAGAGAGCGGCGTTGCGGGAGCGAACGATGGCTTGGGCGGTTCGAGCAGGTAGATGATCACGCCGTCCGAGCAGCGCATTGCTGGACTGAGCGTTTGCACGAATGCACTGAGTGCGGGGATTTCAAGGGCTGGATTGAGCCATCCGCTTTGCTGCCACACGTCGAGCATCGTGGGTTGCAGGAGGAGATGCGTGTAGCCACGCGCGACAAGAGCATCGCGCCAACGTTCAGGATGACCTGCATGCGCGAGTGCGACCTCATCCAGCGCGCCGCGGTCCCACACAGTGGTCGACGCGAACGGCGTGTGATAGTGAAATGGTGATGCGAGGCCGAGCGTCAGAATGCTCGCGTCGGGAGGAAACATTGCGTCGACGACAACGGTCGAAGGGAGAAGTTGCAACGTCGCGACGCGATCCGCGTCCGTCGTCGCTTGGCGATGCAGTTCAAGCACGGTGTCGCCGTGCGCTTGCGCGAGTCCATCGATAAACGCAGAGGGCGCGTGCACTCCGCCTCGAGCTGGTTCACGCAGGAACACGACCAACGGAAGTGCAGCAAGGGCGATGCCGCAAACGGCGGCGACAATCTTCCAACTGGTGCGCGTGATGAAGGGCGCGATCGCCAGTGTCGACGCAATCGCGAGCGGCATTGCCGCAGGAAGCAGGAAGCGACTCTTGAGGTGCGTGCAGAGCATCCACGCGATGGATTGCAAGACGAGCATGCAGATCGTGCTGAATCGAGTCGTTCGTGCGAGTGACTTCACTGCAAACTTCGGCGATGAAGAAGTGAGCGCGAGTGCGCACGCGATGCCGAGCACGGGAAGAATTCCCCACTGTGGGAACCACGGTTCGTTCGCGCGCGGACGCATGCCGACTCCGTGATAGAGAAACTCCTGCCAGTACGCGGCAAGTCGCTGCGTGAACGGAATGTCGCTTGTATGCGCGGATGCAAAGATGTCCGCTTGCGCTTGCGTCCACTCGCCGAGCCCGAACAGTCCTGTCGCGAAGGGGAACACAGGGTTCGAACTATCCGCGTAGTTCTTCAAGAACCAAGGAAGCAGCACGAATACGGAGACGCCGAGGACGAGTGGGATTTCGATGCACGCGCGCAGTCCGCAGCGCAAGAGGACGAGCGATGCGAGTGGAACAGCGGTGAAGAGGAGCGCGGTTGGTTTCGCGCCGCAGGCAACCGCAGCCATGAGTGCAGTGGCGCAGAGGATTGGATCAAGACAACGACGAACAAATGGATCGGGGTGGCTGTATCGCGCGAGCAAGAACCAACCAGCACCAAGCATCAACAGCGGAATTGTGTCGTTGTACGCAAGCGTGCCAACGACTAAGAGCCACGGCAATGTGAGGAGCAGCATGGGCGCGATAAACGCAAGCGCGCGTTGTGATTCTGGCAGTAGGGCGCGCGCAAGTCTCCAACTCACAAACACGGCAGTCAGCGCGAAGAATCCCGAAAGAAACTGCGCGGCGTAGGCACCGTTCCACGGATCGCCTCGCATGAGCATGAGATGGAGGAACGCATGCTCGACGTATCCCGGCAGATGCGAATACACATTGCCTTCGACAATCACTGACTCGCCGAGCATCATCCATTGCTTCGGCAATTCAAGGTGGTAACTGAGCGCGTCGTATCCACCAAACTCGCTCGACCAGAGCCAGAGTGGCGTACTTGATGCCGCGAGCGCGCCGAGTGCAGCGATGAGTCCGAGTATTGCGGAGAACGCGATGATCGAAGTGCGAGGATGCGTGTTGAACACATCCTCCATGCCCGTCGTCGCACCGTCCTGTCGCGCGTTTCCAAGCGCGCGAATCCACACATACGCACCTGCGATCGAAACTCCCCACGCGAGGATGCCGTCAAGCGCGCCCAGCAAACCGAGCATGCTCAGCCACGTGTCGATGAGCAGCAGGGCGCAGATGCCCAGGGGCAATTCCATCGCGATCAGATCAAACAGATTGTCTGACTCGAATGGATTCGAATGCGCTTCACGCAGCGTGCCTTGCATCCACGTCGCGAACATGCGCCGCAAGAGACATCCGAACCCGCCCGCGCACACGATCCAGAGCGCAGCAATCGGCGCGTCCTTCAGCAGCAACTCGCAGGCTTCGCGCGTACGCGATTCGCTTCCCGTGAAGGCGCTCCCGCTCAAGACGACAAGGCAGCCAACGAACACGACGGCGAAGGTGAGGACAGCGAGAAGACTCTTACGCATTCACGGAAGTATCGGCGGAACGGCGCCTCCGCGGGGAGGCGCGTCGGTTGGCATTCGACTTGCATGTGCATAGCTCCCATGGACAGGAGGTCCTACTTATGAGCGTGATGCTCGCCCGTTTCGCAGCGAATCTTGCCTTCCTCACCCTTTTCGCACTTCTCGTGGGCGCATATTCTGCGCGTACCGCGAGCGCCGGTGAACTTCAGGAGTACTGCCGACTCCGAGGTCTCGAAGCGAACCAGTTTGCGGGCATCGGCCTCGTCACGGGTCTTGAAGACTCGGGCGACTCGATGAAGGACGCCTCAGGCACCGCGCAGAGCCTCGCGGGGTTGCTCGCCAAAGAACTCAGCATTCGATCCGACGTGAAGAGCCTCGCGAAGGTGAAGTCCGTCGCGCTCGTCAGCGTCACCTTGGACATTCCAACGACGGGCGCGCGCAGCGGCGATCGCTTCGACATTCGCGTCAGCGCGGTCGGTACGGCAACGAGTCTCGCGCGTGGTCAACTGCATGCGAGCCCGCTCAAGCTTCCGTTCGAGCCACCGGTTGGGATCGCGTGGTTGCCGTATGCAGTTGGGAGCGGACAGATTGAAGTCGATCCTACGAATCCACGCATCGGAGTCATTCGCGGCGGCGCGCAGATGGTGCGTGACGTGCTGCAGAATCCGATCGAAGGCGACGCGATCACGCTCATCATCGCGCCGCAGTACGCAGGTTATGCCACGGCGTCGAGCCTCGCGGATTTGGTGAACGATGAACTCTCGCTTTCGGGTTACTCCGACTGCGCGCGCGTCATTGATCAAGGCGCGATCACCGTTCGCATTCCACAAATCGCGCTTCCTGAAGCGAACGCATTCATCGCCCGGCTCATGACATTCACCGTGCCTGGCGATCTTGTTCGCACACCAGCGCGTGTCGTGATCGATCGTGCGAATGAAGTGATTACGGTGGATGACCGCGTGGAGTTCCGGCCTGCAGCAGTGACGGCGGGGACGCTGCGCATCACGACAATGAGTCCACCGCCGCAGCCATCGGTCGATGCGCCGATGACGGACACCGTCGCGTGGGCCGGCATTGCCACAAGTGAATCAGGTCGCAACAGCATGAAGCTTCGTTCACTGCTTGACGCACTGATCGAACTCGATGTGCCATTCTCCACGCAAGTTGCCGTGCTGCGCAGTCTCAAGACGCAAGGCGCGATGAAGGCGGAGATCATCGAACAATGAGCGACACCATGACAATGCGGCCAACGGGCATGGGGCAGCGGCATCTCGCGATGACGGCACCTGTCGCAAAGCTCGCAAAGGCTGCGCGCGAAGGCAATCCGCAGGAGCTCGCGTATGAAGCTGCTGTGCGACTGGTCTCGGATGCGTTCATCAAGCCGATGCTCGCGCAGATGCGTTCTTCGTCGAACATGATGAAGCCGTTCGCAGCAGGCGATGCGGAAAAGACATTCCGCCCGATGCTCGACGGCGAACTCTCCGATCGCATCGCTCGCAGCGGGAGCTTTGATTTGGTGCAGGCGACGCAGAAATCCCTGCTTTCCAAGGCATTTCACCAGCAAGCAGCGCCACCGAAGGCATCGACGATGGAGGTGCAAGGATGAGCGCAGTACTTCCCACCAAGCGCAGTCTTGAAACAGTTGCGCAGCAACTTGGCGACGTGCTCGCACAGCAGCACGAACTTTACGGCAGCGTGCAACGCTTGCTCATCGAGCGCAAGGATGCAGTGTGCGGCGCGGATCTTGCGCGCTACAGCCGACTCGCGATGGAAGAACAGCGCGCGCTTGCCGAGGTCTTTGAACTCGACACGCGTCGTACGGCGCTCGCCACGGAACTCGCCACGCGCATGGGTCTGCCGAAGGGCGCGAGCATTCTCGAGATCGCCGCTGGTCTGCCAGAGGCGAGCCGCGCGCGACTTGAAACCTTGCGCGCTCTGTTGAAACAACGCATGGAAGAAACGCGCCACGAAGGTTCGGTGCTTCGCGCCGCTGCAGAGCGTCTCGCGCAACACATGGCCGGTGTCATTCAAACCGTGCGATCTGCGCTGGCGCAAACTGGTGTGTATGGACGGCACGGACGGGTTGCATTGGGCGCAACGGTCAGCTCCACGATTGATCTTCGCAGTTGAAAGATCCGCACTGGCGGCAAGGAACGCAGCATGAGTATCAACGGCGCACTCAACATCGGACACTCCGCGATTCAAGTGAGTCAAGCGGCGTTGCAGATCGCGGGTAACAACCTCGCGAACGCATCGACGCCTGGATATCACCGGCAAATTGCGCGTATTTCGCCAGCCCGCCCTGAGTACATCGGTCGCTCAGGATTCGTGGGAACAGGCGTGAGCATCACGGCGATCACTCGCGCGGTCGACACGGCGTTGCAAGCGCGATTGCGCTCAGCGATCAGCGACGAGAACTCCGCTGCGATCGATCAGCGATTCCTCAATTCGATTGAAACGATTCGCAACGAACTGACCGACCAAGATTTGTCGAGTCGTTTGGGCGCGTTCTTCAACAGTTTCAGCGAGCTCTCGAACAATCCCAATGACGAAGCGGTCCGCACGGTCGTCATTCAACAAGCGTCAGGGCTTGCGACGTCGATTCGTCAGTTGCGCAACGAGCATGTGGTGGTGCGCGAAGAAATCGATCGCGCGCTCGCCGCGAGCGTCGATCAAGCCAACGGCATTCTCGATCAGATCGCGACACTCAACTCGCAAGTCGTCAACACGGAGCAGGGCTCGGGCAGCGACGCAAACTCGCTGCGCGATCGCCGCGATCAGCTCATCGATGAGCTTTCGCAGTACATCGACTGCCACAGCGTCGAGCAACCCAATGGTTCCGTTGACATTCTGGTGGGTTCGATTCCTATCGTCCTTGCGGGTGGATCGCGCGGGATTGAATTGCGCGCGGACGCGAGTGGCGGAACGATTGATCTTTCGTTGCGCGTGCGCGCTGACGGATCGTTCATTGCGCCGCAAGAAGGACAACTCGGCGCGCTCTTCCGTCAACGCGCAGAGACGGTCGAGCCAGCGATTGCGGAACTCGACACCCTTGCAGGACAGCTCGCGTATCAGGTGAATCGCGTGCATTCGCAGGGTCAAGGACGCATCGGATGGACGAGCGTCGTGGGAATGCAAAGCGTTGCGAGTCCGAGCGCGAATCTCGGCGCGGATGCCGCGGATATTCCTTTCGCAATTCGCAATGGTTCTTTTGAACTGAGCGTGCGCGATGCGCAAACGGGTTTGCGGACCACGGCGATCATCGCCGTTGATCCGCAGAACATGAGTCTCAACGATCTCGCTGCCGCGATCAACGCGGCGGTGCCATCCGGGACGGCGACCGCGTCGGTGACGAGCGATGGTCGGCTGCAACTTGAAGCGGGCAACGGCTACACGATGCATTTCTCGAACGACTCTTCGGGCGCGCTCGCGTCGCTTGGCGTGAACACGCTCTTCGGTGGTTCCGATGCGGCGTCGATCGAAGTGAACGCTGCGATCATGGGCAATCCACAACTGCTCGCAGCGGGTGCGGATCATGTCGATGGATCGAACGGCACGGCACTCGCCATTTCGTCGCTGCAAGACAAGGCGATCACCGAACTCGGTGGACGAACGCTGCGTGGCTACTGGCAATCTGCAACGACTGCGCTCGCGGTGCGCACGCAGGCGTCGAACACGAAGGCGGAAACGGCGCGGGTTGTGCGTGAAGGACTTGATGGACAAGCGCAAGCGTTGAGCGGCGTGTCGATCGACGAAGAGTCGATCAACCTCTTGATGTTTCAACGACAGTATCAAGCCGCAGCGAAATACATCTCAATCATCGATGAGACGCTGAAGACGCTGCTGGCGATTTGATCAGGCACCTTCGCATCGAGATCGCGCCTTCGCGTAACGATCGCGCCTTCGCTTAAAGATTCCCGCGACGCTCTTGCTCAATCTCGAGGCATTCGAAGAGCGCTTTGAAATTGCCCTTGCCGAAGCTCTGTGAGCCGCGGCGGCAGATGATTTCAAAGAAGAGGGTGGGGCGATCTTGCAGTGGCTTCGTGAAGAGTTGCAGGAGGTAGCCTTCGTCATCCGCGTCAACGAGAATGCCGAGGTCCTTCACGCGTTGATGATCTTCCTTCACGATCGAGTGACCGTGTTGGGTGAGCATCGCATCGACGCGCTTCCAAACCGCTTCGTAATAGGTATCGGGGATCGCAAGAAAGTCCACGCTGCGGCGGCGGAGTTCCGTGATCGATGCAAGTTCATCATCCGTGCGCAACGCGAGGTGTTGCACGCCCGCGGTGTTGTTGTGCCAATCGAGATACTCCTGAATCTGACTCTTCTTCTTGCCTGCAGCAGGCTCGTTGATCGGCATCTTGATCAGGTGATTGCCACTCGCCATAACTTTCGACATGAGCGCGGAGTATTCCGTGCCAATGTCCTTGTCATCAAAGTGCTTGAACATCGCGAAGCCAAGCACTTCTTCGTACCACTTCACCCAATCGTTCATCTTGCCGAGTTCAACATTGCCGACCGCGTGATCGACATACTTCAATCCGCACGGATGCTTGCGATTGAAATCATTGAGCGCGAATCCTTCCACGACCTTGAAGCCAGGCATGAAGAGTCCGCCTTGCTTCAATGCAGGCAGCGCGTAGGCGCCCGAGCGGGAAACGAAGGTGTGTATCGCGCGGCCGTATGTTTGAATGCCCGCCATCGTGACGGAGCCCGTTGCATCGGCGTAGACGCGCGGTTCATACGCGCTCGTGCCGCCGTTCTTGATCGCTTGCTTCCACGCCTTTTCCGCATCAAACACCGTCATCGCGAGGTCTTTGACGCCGTCGCCATAGGTCGCGGCTTCACGACCCGCTTGTCCATCTTGCGTGAGCGAAGTTTCGAACAGCAGTCGAATGTTGCCTTGCGTGAGCAGGTACGTCGCGCTCTCTCGATTGCCCGTGGTGAGATCCGCAACCTGCGCGACTTCAAAGCCGAACGCGCTCGCGTAGTAATACGCAGACTGCTTCGCATTGCCCACGTAGAAGCGCACGTGATCGACATCGATCAACTGCAGCGGGTCGGTGGAAGTTTGGAGCGAAGGGGCAGGGCTGAGCGAGGTCATGCCCGCATTCTAGTAGGTCAACACGCTTCGGAGCGTGGTCGGCGTCACATCATTTTTGGCGCGTTCTGCAAGGAATTGCCGTCCGCCGAGGGCAGCAAGTTCAATGAGCACAGTCGC
>SIAK01000041.1 GCA_009691805.1 Phycisphaerales bacterium | reverse complement strand
AATGATGCGACTCGGCGCAATCCTCATCGTGCTCGGCGGGCTGCACTTCACAACTGTGATGCCCAATGCGCTGGCCATGAGAACGCCCACGATTTCCGTCAAAGGAGTCCCGATGACCGCAACCAAGTTCTTCGAAGGATCTGGAAAGTCAAAGCCGCTTTTCAATCTCGACGGCGAAAAGTTTTACGAGGGATCGGGCAAAGCGAAGGTGCTGCTCAACGTTTCGAGCGACAAGGTCTACGAAGGATCAGGACGTGCCAAAGTGATCTTGAACGTCCATGACCATAAGGCCTACGAAGGATCAGGTCGTTCCAAAGTGCTCTTCAACTTTGACTCCGCAAAAGTTTTCGAAGGCTCTGGCAGGGCGTCAGCGCTCTTCAACATCGCGGACAGCAAGCTCTATCAAGGCAGTGGTCGGAGCAGCGTCGCATTGAATTGGGACGACGGACGCATGAGCGAACTTGAACTCGCGGCGATGATTTGGCTCGCGTCGCATCCGCACTAGTCTCGGAGCGTTGAAGGTTTTCCATCTCCGCACCAAGTTATTGACTGCTGAAGCATGCGTGTTTCCTGCGCAGTTGCGAAAGAATGCGTTCTTTTGGTTGAGTCACGCGTATCGGCTCTAAATGAGAGTAGATTCTGAGCAGGCAATGAGGGTTGCCGGTGTTGAAGTGTCGATAGACGCTTCGAACTCTGTCTTGAGGTCTTGAGGTTTTAGGGTTCTGTAGGTTGAGTACAAGAAACGCTGGCTGGGAGGCCATCGCGTTTGCTTGAGAAAAGGGAGTTTCAGAAATGTCTCTATCCGCACGCGCCGCCGCGCTGGCTGTTACTGTTGTTTCTTTCGTGGGCTATTCCGCCGCTCACGCTGGATTCATCTACGCACCGGGTCACACAAATCGCGTTGCAGAAGCGTGGGTGTCAGGAAGCAGCGTTGACGCTGCTTCCACGACAAACCTCGGCCCGTGGTACGGCGATGCGTTCTTCAACGATGGCACGAGCGCGGTGCTCGCCAATCAGGGTTCCAATCTTGGCGACAGCCAGATGACGTTCGCTGGCGGCGCGCAAACAAGTTCGAGTGTTGCGATGGATCTCATGGGCGAGAGTATTGCGACCACACGATTCAGTGTGACGAGCGCAGGGAGTTTGAACTGGATCGTCACGACGAACTCTCTCGCCAATGGCTTTGAGAATGTGTCGGAGATGAGCGTCACGATCGTGAATCTCACGACTGGGCAGTTCCTCTTCGCTCGCGTTGGAAACTCCAGCGGCAATGGCAGCATCCAACTCCTAGGCACGCATACCTACGAACTCAACATTCGTGCACATGTCTCAAGTGGAAGCAGCGGCTCGACCGCCGCGACCTACAACGCAGGTCTTGAGTTCGTGGCGGTTCCAACTCCTGGAACTGCGGCGATGCTTGCTCTCGCAGCATTCACCGCTCGTGCTCGACGACGCACCGCGTAAACGAAACTCGAATTCCTCTCTGAAACAAACTCGGTTCGCGCGATGCAGACGGATGCGACGCGCGAGCCGAGTGTCTTTTGTCCCGCAGTTCTTGCGAGGCGAGCATCAGCAGGAGTAGCAGTACAAGCACGGACCCCAGTTGTTCAGGAGCAGCATGAGATCTCTATGATCGACGATGCCATCTTGGTTGTAGTCGCCGAGTGTGTCCGGCGAAACGTTCTCCCCCCAGTGATCGAGCAAGATGACGAGGTCGTCCGAGGCGATCGTGTTGTCATTCGTCAAATCACCCAAGCACTCGCATGCATCCATGATCATATTGCCATTCGTATCAAGCGCTTGATTGTCGATCATCTCCTGCTTGTCGACCTTGCCGTTGAGATTGCAATCTTCGTCCCACTCCACGATGAACCACATCGGTCGGATCTCGATGCCCTTGGTCTCCGATCCTGTGCATCTGAAATCTGGCGGAATATCTTCCCACGCGCTCGAGCAGCTGAACACGCCATCTTGATTGCTGAAGTGCAACACCGTTGAAGGCGACCAGCAATTGTCATCTGGTGGCGCGCGAAACGTGGCGCGCAAAGTTTGCCGATGCTCGAGCGATTGTCGCTCCATCACACAAATAGATTGATCATGGTTGCACAGGTGCTTGCGAGAACGCGTGCACCATGTGATGTTCGTACTGCTGTCCCGGAAGCAAGACAACTTCTGGCCAGCCTTCCACACCGCGTTGATGCACGGCATCAGGAAACACCTGTGTTTCTAGGCAAACGGCAGCGTTCTTCGCATACACCGCGCCGTCTTTGCCAGGCACGCCATCAAGAAAATTTCCGCTGTAGAACTGAATGCCACGCTGATTCGACCACACTTCCATCCTGCGACCTGACTTCGGATCTGTGAGCACGGCGCTGAGCCAAAGCGATCCTTTCACGGGTTTCCGATCTAGCACAAAATTGTGGTCGTATCCGCCGGGGTCTTCCTTCACAGCAGGCAACTGCGCGAAGTCTTGACCGATCACCTTCGTCGTTGTGAAGTCAAGTGGAGTTCCCGCAACAGATTTGATCTCGCCCGTTGGAATGAAAGTCGCATCCACTGGTGTGTAATGCGATGCAGGCAATTGCAGCGTGTGTTCAAGCACTGAACCCGAGGCGTGACCCGCGAGATTCCAATAGGTGTGATGCGCGAGATTCACGGGCGTCGGCTTGTCGGTGGTCGCGGACATGTCAACCTTGAGCTCGTTCGCATCGGTGATCGTGTAGACGACCTTCGCATCGACGTTTCCTGGATACCCCTCTTCGCCGTCGACGGATCGATAGGTGAACGTGATAGATGGACCCGCTTGCGTCATTGCCGCAACGCCACTCCACACAACCTTGTCAAATCCTCTCACGCCACCATGCAGGTGATGCACGCCGTTGTTCTTCGCGAGCGTGGACACCACACCATCGATCGTGAACGTTCCGCCCGCGATACGGTTGGCGCAACGACCTGCTGTGCATCCGAAGTACTGCGTGCGTGCGACGTAGTCGGCAGCGCTGCTGCGACCGAGCACCACATCCGTGAACGCGCCCTTCATGTCGGGCACTTTCAACGCGACAATGATCGTTCCGTAGTCCGTGATCTGCGCTTCCATGCCGTTGCAATTTTTCATCGTCCACAGATGCACTTCTTTCCCATCCACCGTGCCCCACGGCGCGACGGAAATGCCTGGGCCGGTAGGTGCGTGCGCGGACGCGAACGCGGCAACAAGCAAGAGTGGCGAAAGAAGCGTGAGTGTGGAAGCGATGTGCATAGAAAATTCCTTCAACTGCATGCGAGACAATCAATGTGAAACACGCGAGACGCGATCCGCGCGCCGCGCGGAGTAACGACGGACAAGTTCATCGGTGGCGATGCCGAGCAACAACACTCCACCGATCACCGCAAACTCCAACTGCGAACCCAATCCCAACAAGATGATCGCGGTCCGCAAGACGAGCAGCGTGGCGGTCCCCACGAGAATGCCAAGCACATTCGCTTCCCCTCCGCGAAGGCTGCAACCACCGAGCACTGCTGCGGCGATTGCGTACAGCTCGTAGAAGTTTCCGAAGTCAGAGGGCTGCGCACTTCCCGTGTCGAAGATAAAGAGCATGCCGCCGAATCCTGCGAGAAGACTGCACACGACGTACGCGCCTGTCGTGAGCCACGCAGTTGGAACGCCTGAATAGCGCGCGGCACTTTCGTTGCGACCAGTTGCAAGCAGCCAGCGTCCCCACACCGTTCGCGAGAAACAGAATCCCATGAGCAACGCGATCACGAGCACAGGGATCACTGTCGCAGGCAATCGGTAATCGCCGAGAAACGGAATCTCGAATCGTCCGAGCGCGATCGAACGCACGTCTTCAAATCCGCCCTGAAATCCTTGCGATTGATCGCCTGTCATCCAGCGCGCGATGCCGCGATAAAGAAGCAATCCACAGAGCGTGACCAGAAACGGTTGCAACCGAAGTCGCGTGATGAGGAGTCCATGAAAGAGTCCAATCGCTGCGCTCATCGTGAGCACTAGCGGAATCACGCTCCACGGTGACCAACCATGTTCGACCAACAGCCACGGTGTCATGATGCCCGTGAGGCAGACCACGGAACCGATGGAGAGATCGATCCCTCCCGCGACAATGACAACGCCCGCGCCTAGTGCAAGAATCGAAAACAGCGCAGTCCGCTGCGTGAGGTTCATCAAGTTGTAGCCGCTGAGAAATCCCTCGCCGTAGATCGACGTGAAGATGCAGATGGCGAGGAAGAGTGTGATGATGCCAAGGCTCTTCTTCATAATGACGCACGCTCCATCGACGCAGCCTCGCAGCCACCACCTGTCGCAAGTTGCATGATTGCAATTTCCGTTGCTGCGCGCGCAGCGAACTCACCAACGATCCGACCTTCATGCATGACGAGAATGCGATCCGCCAGCAGCAGCACCTCTTCAAGTTCGCTGGATGCAAACAGCACCGCACTGCCTGTGTCCGCGAGTTGACGGATTTGCGCGTGAATCTCTGCGCGCGCGCCGACGTCCACACCACGCGTAGGTTCGTCAAGCAAGAGAAGCTTCGGCGAGATCGCAAGAAAGCGACCGATGACGGATTTCTGCTGGTTCCCACCAGAGAGTGTCCGCACGCGCCGATGCGGCGCAGCAGGCCGCACTTGCATGCGAGAAATCATGCGATCGACAAGCGCACATTCGCCTGATGTACGCACCAGACCTGCCGCGCGATGCTGATCGATCCACGCAAGTGAGAGGTTCATCGCGAGTGAGTTCTCGAGGAAGAGCCCATTGCGCGCGCGATCTTCGGGCACAAGCGCGACACCGCTGCGCACGCGATGCGCAGCACCGCCGCGCAACAGTTTCCCGTCAAGCATTGCATAGCCGCGACTCTCCGTGATGCCCGCAATCGCTTCGAGCACTTCCGTGCGACCCGCGCCGACGAGACCCGCAAGCCCCACGATCTCGCCCGCCCGAACTTCCAACGACACCGGTTGACGCTTCGCATGCGCGCTCACCAAGTCGCGAACTCGCAGACGCACAGCAGCGTCGGTCCGTTGAGGACGCGGTGGTGCTGCAACGATCTCGCGACCGACCATCAATTGCTCCAGCTTCGCGCGGTCGCATGCGCTGCGGAGTAGTTCTCCAGTCTGCTTGCCATCACGCAGCACCACGACACGATCGGCAAGCGCAAGCACTTCATCGAGATGATGCGAAACGAAAAGGATCGCGACCCCGTTCGCGCGAAGTGTGCGCAGCAATGCAAGCAATCGCGCGGTTTCATGCGCGGAGAGGCTTGACGTCGGTTCATCAAGAATGAGCACGCGCGCCTCTGTCGAAAGTGCCTTCGCAATCTCAATGAGTTGCCGCTGCGCGATCGAGAGTGACTCGCACAACGTACTCGGATCTATCGCAAGTCCAACGCACGCGAGCCAGTGCTTCGCTTCACGATGCATTGCTGCGAGTTGCAGCATTCCAAAGCGCGATGGTTCGCGCCCTAGAAAAATACATCCCGCGACATCAAGATTTTCTGAAAGGTTCAACTCTTGATGCACAAGCGCGATGCCCGCGCGCGCTGCGTCTCGCACGCTCTGCATCCTGCATGCCGACCACGCACCAGATGCGTCCGCGGTCTCAAGTTCGCCTTCACTATGCTCAAGCACACCCGAGAGAATCTTCAACAGCGTGGATTTGCCAGCGCCATTCTCGCCGACGATCGCGAGCACTTCGCCACTCCGAACTTCAAGCGTGATCCCCGCAAGCGCTGCCACGCCGTCATAGCGATGACCAACGTCACGCACGCGCAACACTGCGCGTGTGTTTGCAGCAAGCGCGTCGGGGCTTGCCGCGGGCATCAAACTTTCGTCGCCGCCTTGCCTGCTTCAAGTTTCGCCTTGAGATCAGTCCAAAACGCGTCCACGTTGTCTTTCTTGATCACGCGCGCAGGAATCGAAAGGATCCCATCCGAAGGCACCATCGAGAAGTCGCCCTTCGTAAACGCGTGCAGCATCTTCACGCTCTCGTGACCGTATCCATAAGGATCTTGCACGACGGTGCCGAGCACTGTGCCCTTGCGAATGCCTTCGATCACATCCGCACCTTCATCGAAGGCTGCGATCAAGATCTTGCCGGACTTTCCCGATTGCTTGAAGACTTCCACCGCGAGGGTGGAGTTGTATTCGAACAAACCTGTGACGAGCGCAAGCTTCGGATGCTTGATCATCACGTCCTCGATGTTCGCCTTCGCCTTCGCGCGATCGAACGAGTCCGTCCATGTGCCAACGATCGTGTAACCAGACTCCGAGATCACCTTCGATGGTTCGTCGTAACGCGTTGGATCGCTGCTGCGTCCGAGCAATCCATCGATGAAGCCTTGTCGACGACGCTTCGCGTTGTCTTGCTCAAGTCGACCGATGAAGATCGCGACCTCGCCACCCTTACAGCCATCGCGCGCGAGTTCACCGCACATCCGACCTGCGATGTAATTGTCCATGCCGATGTAGCAAAGGCGCGGCGCAGCGGGAGCATCGGAGTCATTGGTGATAAGGAGTGACTTCTCCGCAATGAGCGTGAGCACTTCCACTTGGTTCTTCGGATCAATCGGGCTCACGGAGATTCCGTCCACGCCGCGAATGAGAAGATCTTCCAGCATGCGTTTCTGATCACTCAGACCGCCGCCAGGAAACTCGACAGTCACGTCGCATCCGAGTTCCTTGCCTGCAGCGATCGCGCCTGCCTTCGCGATCGTCCAGAAGTCCGCGACTCCATTGGAAACGAACGCGACATGCGCGCGCGACTTCGGCTGCTTGGCGAATTCCGCGATGCGCGCCTTCTGGTTCGCAACAAGATCGCCTTGCGAAGCGATGCCCGCGATGCCAAGTGTGGAAGCGGCGAGAACGAGACTCGAAAGAAGTGCTTGTTTCATGCTCATGGAAATACTCCTGCTGCCTTTGCGCTCTGAAGAGGTCAACCGACTGTAACGCCGCCGTTGACATGAATGTCATTGCCCGTGATGAAACTCGCTGCATCGCTCGCGAGAAACACGCACGCGCCACCAACATCACTCGGCACGCCCCAACGATTCATCGGAATGAGCCGACGGTACGCGTCCTTCTCATACTGCGGATCGTGTTCATGTCGTTCGACAGGAATCCATCCCGGCGCAAGCATGTTCACAGTAATGTTGTGCGGCGCGAGTTCGAGTGCCATCGAGCGCGACCAACCAATCTGCGCGCCCTTCGCCGCAACATACGCAGAAAACGGCGCTGTGCCGCGCTTGAAGTTCTCAGTGGTGATATTAATGATGCGTCCTGAACGACGCGCTTTCATCGACGGCAGGACCGCGCGTGCGAGCAGATATGGGCTCTTCAAAAAGAAATCGATCATCGACTGATAGAACTCCCAGTCGTAGTCTTCGATGCAACGAAGAGGTTGAAGCGGCGTTGCGTTGACGACGAGAATGTCGATCGCACCGAGTTGCTCGCAGATTTCTGCGTTCAATCGATTGACCTCCGTCTCCTCGATCACACTCGCGCGAAACAATCCACCTTCGTAACCCGCTGCCGTGTACTCCGCGAATGTTCGCTGTGCGAACGGCTCGTCTCGCAGGTAATTGAAAGCGACCTTCGCACCTGCTGCGCCGAGCGCAAATGCCATCGCTTTCCCAAGACCTTTGCTCGAGCCCGTCACCAGTGCAACCTTGCCATCGAGGCGGAAATTTGGAACTTGCATCGGAATCGCAGTCTACAGCCGAACGCACTAGCCGCAGCGCGTTCGATCCGCGATCACGGCATGCGATGTCGGTAGCTCAAGCGCCGCCACAGCCATTCCGCAGGACCAATCTTGAAGCGTTGAAGCCACAGCCACGCCAAAAGAACGAGCGCGAGCCAAACACCAAGGCTCACGACTGCAAGTTCCGCGTCGCCGAGCTTTGCAAACATCGCAAGCCCCCACCATGAAGCGATTGCAGTCGCAAGAATCGATTCGCAGAGGTACACCGAAAGCGCCATGCGTCCCGCGGATTCGATCGGCACACGGATCAGTGGCGGCAATCGACGCGCGTACTCCACAAGCAGCGTCGCGTACGCGATCGGCAGAATCAATGCGCTCGCAGTGAGACCAAGCACATGACACGCTTTCGCGCATGGGTCGCGGAGATCCCAATACCAGAATGGCAACAGACTCAGAAGCGCGATCGGCACACCGACGCAGAGACAGATCCATCCAAGACGAGTGCGACGAGCGCTGGCTGCAACTTCAAACAGCCCGCTTCGAAACGCGTAGACGCCGAAGAGCATCATGGTGAACGCCTGCCATCCGTAGCCAAAGAACGCGGCACTCAGACCAATCCCCCAGTAGGCGACACGAAACAGGGCGGCGTCCAACCACGGGCCTTGCTGCAGCGCAGCGATCTCCGCTTGCATCCACTGGGGATCGTCAAAATTGAATTGCCCGCGCGCGAACCATTCACGCATCGCGTCGAATCCGCGCGCTCCACTCGTCGCTTCAACTGGCGCAAGCGGGACCGCCGCGTCTCCAAGAAGTTCTGGGTACGTGCCGAAGAAGTACACAGCCGCTGCCGAGCCGATCGCCACCAGCATCATGAGTGCTGCGAACACGAAGTACCACACAAGAATGGTCTTGGGCTTGCACGCGGCAATCGCGAGCACGAGAAAGCCAAACACGGCGTAGATGAAAAGGATGTCGCCGTACCAGACGAGCGTGGCGTGCAACACACCAAAACCCATCAAGACTGCGAATCGTCGCGCACCAAAGCCCCATCGACTCACACCTGCGCGCAATGCGCTACTCGCCTGCGCCGCGATGCCGAATCCGAAGAGAATCGAGAAGAGCGAGACAAACTTGTAGGTACAGAGCGCCTCTATGATCGTCCAGACAACCGCATCGCTCGTGTCAGTGACCAATCCAGGCACAGAACACTCTGGAGCGATCGCCGACGCGAAGGGCCAAAAGAAAAAACGCGCGTTCACGAGCAAGATGCCGAGCAGCGCGATACCTCGCGCGAAATCGATACCTTCGATTCGATCCGCTCGCGCGAGAGGACTCAAGGGCTGCGCCAGAGATGCATCCATGCACGGCAGCGTAACGCCGCTCGCATGATCAAGACATGATCAAGACATGATCAAGCCATGATCAAGACATGATCGCGCGAATCGGTTCCGCGCCTTCAACACCGACGAGTTTCTGATCGAGTCCCGCATAAAAATACGCGAGATGATTCGGATCAAGCCCGAGGCACGCGAGCGCTGTCGCATGGAGGTGCTTCACATGAAAGCGTTCGCCCACGCCAATTGAACCAAGTTCATCGGTCTCACCAACGCTCGTTCCACCCTTGATGCCGCCGCCTGCCATCCACATCGTGAATCCGTAGGAGTTGTGATCACGTCCAGTTCCCTGCGCATATTCCGCAGTCGGCTGCCGACCAAACTCACCGCCCCAAATCACAATCGTCTCATCGAGAAGTCCACGACGCTTCAAATCCTTGAGCAGTCCGGCAACGGGTTTGTCCGTGCGGCCCGCGTGAAAATCATGATTCGTCTTCAGATCACCGTGCGCGTCCCACGATCCATCGTTGTGTCCGCCACCCGAATAAATCTGCACGAAACGCACGCCGCGTTCGACCAATCGGCGCGCAAGCAAGCACTTCTCTCCAAACTCTTTCGTGCGCGGGTCGTCGCATCCGTACAACTCTTTCGTCTCCTTACTTTCGAGCGACATATCCACCGCTTCTGGCGCGGTGGATTGCATGCGATACGCGAGCTCGTAACTTTCGATGCGGCTCTCGAGTTCTGAGTTGCCCGAACGCAGGAGCGCGTGACGGGTGTTCCACATCTTCATGCGATCAAGCATCGATCGCTGCAACGCATCACTGCGACCTGCGGGATTCGCGAGATCAAGAATCGGCGGGCCTTCGCCGCGCAGCACAGTGCCTTGATACATCGCGGGCATGTATCCACTCGACCAATTCTTCGCGCCTGAAATCGGACCACCCGCGCTGTCGAGCATCACGACAAAGCCAGGCAGATTCTGATTCACCGTGCCGAGCCCGTAGTTCACCCAACTGCCAATCGCAGGACCACCAAGCAACTTGCCCGAGTTCATCATCAACATCGCGGAGCCGTGAATCGGACTGTCCGCGTACATGCTCTTGATGAACGCGATGTCATCGACGCAGGTCGAGAGATGCGGGAAGAGTTCGGAAACCCACGCACCACTCGCGCCGTGCTGTCGAAACTTCCACTTCGGACCAACAACGCGACCCTCGGCCTTGTCGCCACCACGACCCTTTGTTTTCACGGCAATTGTCTGCCCGTCGTACTTGAAGAGATCAGGCTTGTAATCAAACGTATCGATGTGACTGGGTCCGCCGTAACAGAAGAAGAAAATCACGGACTTCGCTTTGCCTCGGAGCATCGGTTGCTTCGGCGCGAGCGGACCTGGAGGCACAAGCGGCGTCACGCCATCAAATGCAAGCGCTTGTCGCTGCAGAAATCCATCACTCGAAAGCAAACTCGCCAATGCGACGGATGTGAATGATCCTCCTGATTGCCAGAGGAACTCGCGACGCGTTCGTCCGCAGAAATGATTCTCAGGTTTGAGGTCGTGTTCATGCATCGCGCGACTCAGTCGATGTACAGAAACTCATTCAGATTGAACAGCACAAGACAGAAACTCGCAAGCGCATCAGACTTGGAACGCTCGCCACTTGCAACGAGTTCATCGATGAAGGCAACAGCCTCATCAATCTCCTGTTCGTTGGGCGCACGACCACACGTCAGGAGTCGACCGCGCTTGATTTGCGCACGCAGATCGTCGGGGCATTCGCGCTGCAATCGCTCCGCGAATCTCTGCGCCTCCTCGTTGGTCAACTGCCCGTTCAACATCGAGAGCGCTTGCGTTGGCACGACCGTTTGAAATCGCACCGGGCAAGAGGAGTCAAGATCCGCAAGATCAAAGGCGGACAACAATGGATGTTGCAGCGAGCGCTTCAACATGATGTACAGACTACGGCGCGTCCAACTCTCCTTGGGCGTCAATGGCCACACTTCATCGGGGCGGCTCGATGTTCCAAGCACCTCTGCGGGAAGCGGCGGGCGGATGGAGGCGCCGCCCATTGCAGGATTCAGCGTGCCATTCACGCAGAGCATCGCATCGCGAAGTTCCTCCGCGCTCAATCGTCGCATCCGCATGCGAGTGAGCAACTCGTTGGGTGCGTCTTGCGCCAGCGCGTCCGCATTCGGCACGCTCGACATGCGATAGGTCGCACTCGTCATGATCAATCGATGCAGAGACTTCAAGCTTCCGCCCTTCGCGAGCAGTTGCGACGCGAGGTAGTCAAGCAGCGCGGCATTCGTCGGCAACTCGCCCAGTCTGCCGAAGTCATTCGGTGTTGGGCAAAGTCCAATGCCGAAGTGATGCTGCCACACGCGATTCGCGATCGAGCGCCATGCGAGCGCGTTGTCCGCATCCGTGATCCAGCGCGCGAGCGCAAGTCGTCGACCACTGGATTCGCCGCTTGCCAATGGCAGCGGCAACTCTGGATTCTCTCGGCGCGCGATGAGCGGAACATCAGGATCCACCTGCACGCCAAGACTATGCGGGCTTCCGCGCAACATCACATGCGTCGCGCGTGGCACCTTTACTTCACGCACAGCCAGCACCGTCTCGCCTTCCCAGTTGGGTGGTTGCAATGCGGCGAGTTGATCATGCAGCGCATTCGCTCGCTCGCCCTCCGCTGCGCCGAGTTGCTTTGTCACGCGCGCAATGCACTGTTCTCGTTGCAAGACGCCCCGCGCCATCGATTCGATTTCAGCGCGAGAGAGCACGCGATCGTAAAAACGAATCTCATCGAGATCACCGCTGAACGCGCCGCCACCGGGCTGCATCGCGCCAATCGCAATGCGCCTTGACGCAGTCAATTGCTCCGTGTTGCCGCGTGCACGCGCGACGGAGAATCCATCGACGAACAATTCCACTTCGCCTGTCGATATCGATCGCGTGAACGCGACATGGTGCCACTCGCCATCGTTGTAACCAGGACCCGAACTGACGAACGTCTCGGGCGCGCCAACGCCTGCCGCAACAAATCCGTTGCCGATCATCGAGATGCCAAAGTCTCGAACGATGCCAGGCACTTCGCTATCCACCAGACCCTCGCCAAGAAACCATCGGCGGTCCGTGTCGTTTCCGCCACCAAGATCCGTCGTTCGAACAAACAACGCGATCGTGAAATCATCGCTCACAGGTCGAGGCATTTCAACGCGATCGTCGCCGCCATCAAATCGAAGTGCCGTTCCCACGCGGCCTTCCACACCAAATGTCGCATCGCGCACCGTCGCGTGTTGCCCATCGAGTCGACGCACATGATTGCGTGCAAGCGCATCGCGCGCGTCATCGAATGGGAAGTAGGCGACGAGACCATCTTGCGGCGCGCGATCGAGATACTCGCGCGTCACGTCGCCGGCGGGGTCGGTCGTCGCCGCGTGTTCAAGCGCTTGCAACGAAGCCAGCGCCGACGAGTACGCCGCGCGAAATGCACTCAACTCATCCGCAGCGTTCGCGGTTCCGAAATCCCGTCGCACCATCCGAAACACATTGTCCGCTTCGATCGAGTTGAACGGCGAATTCTTGTACGGCGCAACTCCCGCAAACCATGCGGCGAAGCCGTAGTACTCCGACTGCGCAATCGGATCGCCCTTGTGATCATGGCATCTCGCGCATCCGAGACTAATGCTTAAGAACGCGCGCGCTGTCGTGTCAACGATGCCATCCATGTCATCGGCGAGCGCTTGCGCGAGATCTGGTACTTCATCGTCCCACACACCGAGCCGATAGAAACCTGTCGCGACAAGCGTGTTGAAGTTGCGCTCGGCTATCTCATCTCCCGCAAGTTGCGCTTCCACGAATTGCGCGTAGGGCATGTCTGCGTTGAATGCATCGACCACGAAATCTCGATACTTCCACGCGCCACTCTTCTCGCTATCGCGTTCAAACCCATTGGTCTCCGCGAAGCGCACGATGTCAAGCCAATGTCTCCCCCACTGCTCGCCGTAGTGCGGGCTCGCGAGCAATCGATCGATCACATGTTCAAAGGCATCAACGGAATCGTCCGCGAGAAACGCAGCGACTTCCTCTGGCGTTGGCGGAAGCCCGGTGAGATCGAAAGTCGCACGGCGAATCCACGCGACTCGATCTGCTTCCGTCGCAGGCGTGAGCTTCGCTGATTCAATCGACGCGAGAACAAATCGATCGACATCGTTGCGGCACCACTGCGCGTCCACCACCGCAGGCGCCCGCGCGGTCGACAACGATTGGTACGCCCACCAACTCTCCCGCGATGCGACTGCCTTGCGCTGAAGCACCTCCGCGTCCTTTGATTCCGCTTGCATCGCAATCGCCGGAGCAGGAATCAGAAGCGCGAACGAGATGCACAGCGCGGCGCGCATACGCGGAGATCGGCAAGTTGAAGCGGCGGCGGGCATCATGAACTGACTTGAACATACCGCACGATTCCATGAAGAGAACTCCGCGAGCAGCAGTTTCCCGCGACTGCAGCGCAATTCCTGCCTGAATGCGGGGGCCATTTTCGGGAACCACAGTGATTCCGTCGCACTCTCACGAACATCGTGAAATGCAAGTCGATACGGATCCTTGTCGCAGTGCCCCAATGAGTACTGCAGGCAAGGACGCCGATGCTTCATCGCTTACGACTACTTCTTCCAAGTTTGCTTCTCGGCGCTGCAATGAGCACGACGAGTACGGCGAGCGCGCAGATTGCGCACTGGTCGCCTGAAAGTGGCGGCAACGGACATTGGTATTGCGTGGTTTCCTTCGCCCCCTATCTTGGATGGCAGGCTCCACATAACTACGCCGAATCCATCGGAGCGCATCTCGTCTCGCTGGGCACGCGTGAAGAGCGCGACTTCGTGTTCGCGTCGATCGTCAACGCGGAGTGGATCTGGTTTTCAAGTTCAGGTCCATTCATCGGCGCGGTGCAAGATCACAACGCGCCTGATTTCGTCGAACCAGATGGTGGTTGGCGCTGGATCGATGGAACTCCGTGGACGTGGAATCCGTGGGAAGATGGTCCGGCACCTGACGGCACGTGTGAGACAGCGGATGAATGCGTGCTGCGATTTGCGAATCCAAACTGCGACGCGATCGCGTCGAGTTGGTGTGATGACGCGCCGATGTTGCCGCTCTGTCCTGGATGCGAAGGCGAGATCGCGCCGTACTACGCGGTGATCGAATTTGAAATCGACTGCGATGGTAATGGGCTCGTCGACTTCGGCGAAAGATTGATGAACCCAAGTCTCGACGCAAACCAAGACGGCATTCTCGATCACTGCGAATGCAGAGCGGATCTCGATCAGAGCGGCACGATTGATTCAAGCGATCTCATGCTGCTGCTGAATGCCTGGGGAACAGCCGCCGCGCCCAGCGAAGGCGACATCGATGGTGATGGCGTTATCACAGGCAGCGACGTCGTGATACTGCTCGATAAATGGGGCCCTTGTCAGTCCTGCCTCGTGTGCTGACCACACTCACTCATCCACGTCATACTCCAATGTCACGACCGCGCGCACGGACTTTGCAATCGTCGTCGTGTCATAGGATCCGTAATCGCTCGAATCCGTCGATCCACTCGCGACGATTTGAAACACGCCTTGCGACGCACTCGCGAGTCGACCTGGTTTGCCGCCCGATGCTCGCACCATCACGCCCGCGCGCTCGAATCCATTCTGTGTTGCCTGTTCGAGCAATCGCATCTTCTCCGACTCAATCGTCGTCACCGTGAACTCGGGGGTCAACGAATTGATGTCGACGCCGTCTCGAATGAGTGCGGTGACTTCATTCGAAGTCGCGCGCACAAGTTCCACCTTGCCGCTTGAAACTTGAATGCGCTGCGAAAGGTTGTACCACTCGATCTCATTCGTTGTGATGCCTTTCTCCGTCTGCTTCCAAGTTGTTGTGGAGTCGACGCTGAACACAAAGATCTCATCCTTCGTGAATCCGCGTGCTTCGATGAATGCGTGCGCTTTGGCTGTTGCGATCTCGAGCGTTGCATACGCATCGACGAGCGTCGTGCCGCGCGAAGAGATGATCGCGGTCCACTTCCCGTGATCACTCTTCACATCCGCGCTCGCGGTTCCTTTCACACGAATCGAGTGATCCCGTTTCATCGCGACCATTGCGCGACCGATCGTTTGACTCGCGAGCAACACGCCGAGCGCCACTGCAAGACCGAGCATGAACATGCCAAATCCTGGCGTTGAAATCCATGTCCATCGCGATGCGGTGCGCGTTCGATACGTTCCTCGCGCTGCTGCTGAACTGCCGTCCAATGCCACAGGCAATACGTCACTCTTCATTTCAACCAGTTTGTCTTGCGTCATTTCAAAGTCCCTTGTGCTATCCGTGCAACTCCCGCGATTGCGGGATGGAAGTGCCTCAGCTGAGTCCGATGAGGAATTTTCGGGCCGCCATCCTTGACGACGCAGTCACGGTACCCGCTCGCAACGAACATACAAGAACAAAGTTGAAATTTCGCTCGCGTCGGATTGACCCTCGCAGTGCCGTGCGTATCTAATGCACTCATGCCTCGCCAGCTGCACACTTCGGTCCAACTGCTCTGCTCGGTCTCCATGATGAGCGCAGCAGCACTCCTTCTCCCTGGCTGCCTCGTCATTGGCGGTTCACGAAACATCACGGAGTCACCAACCAAACAACCCGCGACGATCGGTCAACAACTCGTTGATCTCGGAGCGGCTCGCGACATGGGAGTGATAACGCAAGCGGAGTTTGAAATCGAGAAGGCGAAACTCCTCGCGGGTCCTGGTTGCGAAAACACGAGTTGCCCGATCGCCGTTGAAGGAATCAAGATCTCTGAAACAGGCGACGCGCCGGCGACGACTTCGGATGCGAATCCAGAAGCCGCGATCCCACCAGCAAGCACGAATCCGAGCGAAAACTGATGAGCTTCGGCATCAAAAACGACGGCAGTTATCTCGTCTCACGAGAGGGAACCACCTACGGGCCCTACCGAGGCGATGCGCTGCCTGCGATGTATGCCGCGCATCAAGTGCTTCCGACCGACATGATCGCGCAAGCAGGCGCAAACGAATGGATCACGGTCGCTCAAGCGATCGCGTTCAACAATGCTTCCAGCGCGCCGGACGCTTCACCAGTTATTGCAACCGCGCCGCCTGCGTCGAGTTCGAACGGATTAGCTGTCGCAGGATTCGTGCTTGGCGTGCTCTCGTTGCTCCTGACGGTGACAGGTGGCGCGTGTGTTGCGGTTTTCATCGCGCCAGTCGGACTCGCGCTCTGCCTCTTCGGACTCTTCCATGCGAATCGCGGACTTGCGGTCGCGGGCATCATCTTGAATGCCATCACAGTTGTGTTGTCGATACTTGCAGCGCTTGGTATCGCGCTGTGTTGCGCTGCTTCGCTTTGACTTTGGGGCATTACTGATGCAATCCGTTGAAGAAAGTGAATCCGCTCCACTGCCGCCCAAGCTCACGCCACCGGTCGCGGTGCCGAGCAATTTCAACGAGCGCCGACAACTCGCAGCGACACGAACGGTTGAAGAATCTGCGATGCATCTTGCGGCTTGGTCGCTCGGACTCGGGCTTGGAGGAATTGTTACCTGCGGAGTGACTTCCGTCGTGGGTGTTGGGTTCGGCATCACTTCACTCGTGAAAAAGCGCACAGCATTCGGTTGGAGTGCAACGGGTGTGAGTCTGCTCTGCCTGCTTGGGGTGATTGGCCTCAGCGTCTGGTCGGCGAAATTGGGGATTGCGGCTGCGCAGCAAGCGATGCTGAATATGCAGCAGCCAACATTGAAAGCAACGATGGATCTGGTGCAGTGGCATGAAGCGTTGGCTGCTGCACGGCTCACGGACGACGCGCCTGAAGCATGGACGATGGAGCTCATCGCCGAGCGCAATCCGAATATCACGCTCGAACACCTCGACGAATGGGGTCACCCGTATCAGCTTGAGCCATCGGGCCCCTACGAGTTTCGATTCATCGGCGTAGACGGTGTAGCAGGCAATGCAGATGACATCGTTGTCGATTCTGAAGGCATTGTGCGGACGATCGATTCGGGCGATGGAAACCTCATTCCTTTCGGTAATCCGTTCATCACACCGAGCAACCTCACGCCTCTCACTCCAAGCGAGCTTGCAGCGCTTACACAAGAACAAACGACGGCGCGCAAAAAACTTGTGCTTGCGGAGATGGGAATCCCGCCGCCGCAGACGTGGATGCGCGATGAACTCGTCGCCCTCGTCCTGCAGGAGCGTCGGCTCACTCTCGAGAACACTGGCACCGCCCTCACTCCGCTCACAGAATCCGAGATTGCCGCACTCACCGAAGAGGAAGCGGACGCGCGTAAAGAACTACTAGACGCAGAGATTAAAATCGCGCCGCAGACCACATGGTTACTCGAGGAACGAAATGCTCTCAGTGCGCAGAAGTCTCGACTCAGTTCCGAAAAGCAAACGGGCATCGTCCCGCCGGTCATTCTGAAGCCGAAGTAAGTTGCAATGGGAACTGCGTCGACGCACAGTAGGATGCATCGGTGCAAAGACGAACTTCGCAATCACGATGCGCCATGCTCGTTCTCGGGTTGACGCTCTGTTGCACAGCATGCACAACACCTGAAGCGCGCACCTGCACAGGTCAGCCACTGCAGCGACCAACGCTTGCGCCTGAAAAACAAGCGAAACTCGAAGCCAACCTCGAAGCAGCGAGAGTCGAAGCACGCACAGCCCCCACAAGTGAGGACGCTGCGATCTGGGTTGGACGGCGCCTTGCGTATCTCGGTCGCTATCAGGAGGCGATCGCGTGGTACACAATCTCGCTTGAGCAGTTTGGTTCGACGCCGAAGTTACTTCGACATCGCGGGCATCGCTTCATAACGGTGCGCGAGTTCGAGCGCGCGATTGCAGATCTCTCGCACGCGTGGGAACATTCGATTCCGCGAGAAGATGAGATTGAGCCCGATGGCATTCCAACAGCAGCTGGTCCTCGATCGACGCTCAAAGGCAACATCGCCTATCACCGCGCGCTTGCGGAATTCTGCTTGGGCGATCTTGAGAGCGCGCGTTTGCACTGGCAAGATGCGATCGACCTCGCAACTAACGATGACTCGCTCGTTGCGGCGTGCTACTGGCTCGCGGTGACAGAGTTTGAACGTGGCAACAGCGATGGCGCGCGCGCTGTGCTTGCGCGCATCACGCAAGGCATGGACGTTCAAGAAAACCAGTCGTATCTGCGATTGACGCAATTGCTTAAAGGCGCACTCGCGCTCCATGCGCTCGCTCCAACCCAGAGCGCGATCGGAATCGATGTTGACCGCGCGACGCTGGTGTTTGGCAAAGCAATGCACGCGCGGCATGTGCTTCACGACGAAGCAGGAGCGAAAGCGATTCTCGAAAGCGCTGCGTCACTCCCTGAATGGGCTGCATTTGGCGTGATTGCATGCGAATCCGTGCTCGCGCGAACTCCGTGAGCAGACCCAGTCATGCGCCAACGCGTGTGATCACTTCAGCAATCGAACCGGCATCGGATAGCGGAAGAGCTCGCCCTTCGACGCTTTCACAGCGCCAACAATGACGCACACGATGTAGCCGGCACTGATGAGTGGATAGAGCAACCATGTGATCGCGAAGATGAACATGCAGGGACAGATTGCGCCTGCGAAGGTTGTTACGACGAAGAAAGCTGCGCAGACGAAGAAGACTGCGAAGGAGAAGATGATCCAGTTCGCAATCTCTTTGCCATGCGCGGCCACTCCTGGCTTCGCGAGATTAACCTGCCACAACACAATCGGCAGCGCGATCCCCGCGAGCGGAACGATGAGCCCCGCAAACTGGCTAAGGTGAAGAAGGACGAGAAATTGTGATCCGCAGCATTGGGGTCGATCGGCGCAGGAGGCACAGCGGATGCGCGCATCGGATCGATGCCGTGGTCGAAACGAGCAGGAGCAAGCGACGCGACAAGTGCGGGGTCACTCGAAAGCGCTTTCCATTCCGTCCCGCCGGCAGGACACGCCATCCATGTTCCCGCGCCGCCTGAGGCTCGAACACGGTCGAGCAATTCAAGCCAAGGCATCGGTCCACTCGGAGAGCCTCCAGGTTGCGCGAGAAACCACATCGGAGTGAGATCGTGTTCTTCTGTTGGTGAGCTCATCGAATGTTTCCCGTATCAGTCGCGGATCAACCTCCGCGCTTCGCCGCGGATGCACTGTACTGAAGCGCTGGTCACTGCGCATGGACGCCGAGGTTCAACTCGCGCTTCAACTCGCGCTTCAACTCGCGATTGAACTCGCGATTGTGTTCACGCGAAAGCAGCGCAATGGCGGTGATTGCGCCGAGGATGCAGGCGGCCATATCCCACTGCGTATCCCAAACATCTCCCTGCATCGCGAGATACTGGCTCGCGTCCTCACCGAAACTGAGAGCAGCGATGAATTCGAGCAGTTCAAACGCCGCAGAAAACGCGAGGCAGTAGGCGAGAATGGTGAGCACGCGCCAGCCTCGCTTGGCGATCACCGCTTCACGCAGGAAAATTTCCCGCGCGAGGATTGCAGGCACGAAGCCTTGCAAGAAGTGGCCCACCCGGTCGTAATCATTGCGTGGTCTCCCGAGGAAATCCCGCATCCACTCGCCCAATGGCACAAGCTCGTAGGTGTACTTGCCACCGATGATAAGGAACAGCGCATGCAGGATGAGGAGACCGAAGAGCAACGGCGTGCATGGCTTCGATCGCCACCATCCAAACCAACCGATGATCGCGCCGATCACCCAGAAGCATTCGAGGATCCAAGTCAAACGATCGTGCGGCTCGATGCCACTCCAAACGAGAACAAGCGCAACCAAGACGACAACTACATCGCGCGCGCCAATCGGCGTGCGGAACGAATTGTTCAGAACCATTCCTTCTTCCCTTGCTGATACATTTGAATGAACTCAGCATCGGTCTTCGTCAGATAGATGATGCCTTCGATGAGACCAATGATGCTCATCGCTGTCCCAGCGATTCCGCATGTGAGCACGGTGACGAGCAGCATGATGATGCCTGCAGTCGTATACCCAAGAATGAACTTGTGAATGCCGAGCGCGCCGAGCAAGATCCCAAGGACACCCGCGAGCACGCGCTTACTCTCGACAACTGGAGGAACACCAAACGGAGACGGAGCAGAGTTCGGGAAGTTTGACATGGTTTCAACCTTTCGAGTTTCCCAACGTTGAAGACTGACGCTGCACACACAAGCAGCATCAGAGCATGGTACGCAAAAGTGCTAAGAGCAAGGTTCCAGCGAAGGCTCACAGCCTCGTTCAGGCAGATGGTCGCAACTTTCGATCGCGTTGCACCCAACTCCCCTTGATTGCATCAAGCTTCGCGAAACCCGTTCAATCCAAAAAGACAAGCACCCCATGCGATTGCATGGGGTGCTTGATAAAGTAGCAGTTGGAGCCTTCAAAGGTCGTTGCCGACCATCGAACCATCGTGAGACGGACGAGAGGAGTGTTGACGAATTCACGTGGTCGATTGCTC
>SIAK01000040.1 GCA_009691805.1 Phycisphaerales bacterium | reverse complement strand
GAATTGATCCCGAGTTCGAAGAGTGCTCGGCTCGCGGTAGAAGTGAGTGCTTCGAGCGAGAGCCCCTCCGTGGGGATTTCATCCAAGATGTCGGCGAGCGCGGTTGACATGGTTCGATCTTACAGTAACAGTAATCAATGTCAAGTGATACTTACAGTATTTTTCAGAGAATTGTATAACTGCCTTCTCCTCAAGCAATTGCGACATGAAAGTCTCGCGCCTAGAGGCTGGATTTGAGCTTGCGTAGGGCGTCAAACGCATCCATCGGAGTCATGCTCTCGAGTTGCAGCGCTCGCAATTGCGCGAGCGCTGGGTGATCGAGGAACTCCGTAAAGAGGGGCATCTGCGTGTTGGAAGTCGCGCGCACAGCAGTTCGCGCGGTCGATCGTTGCGCTGCAACATCAGGCGACGGAAGCACTGCGAGTGCTTCGAGAATTTCCTTCGCGCGTTGCACTGTTGCATCAGGAAGACCAGCGAGTCGAGCAACGTGAATGCCGTAACTTCGATCGGTGCGACCAGGAAGAATGCGATGCAGAAACACAACTTCGTCGTTCCACTCGCGGACGGAGACATGAAGATTGATGACGCGCGGCAACTCATCGGCGAGCTGCGTGAGTTCGTGATAGTGCGTTGCAAAGAGTGTGAGTGCTGCACGCTCAGCGAGTGTCTCTGCAGTAGCCCACGCGAGGCTCAGTCCATCGAGTGTGCTTGTGCCTCGTCCAATCTCATCGAGGATCACGAGGCTTCGTGCAGTCGCGTGATGCAGAATATTCGCAGTCTCGGTCATCTCCACCATGAAGGTCGATTGACCGCTGTGCAATTCATCGGCACTCCCAATGCGCGTGAAGATGCGATCAAGCAAACCGATCGTCGCTGCTTCCGCAGGTACGAACGATCCAACATGCGCGAGCAGTGCGATGAGCGCAGTCTGGCGAATGAAGGTGCTCTTGCCTGCCATGTTCGGTCCGGTGATGAGCGCGAGCGTTCCGTTCTCCGCGCTCGCGTGTGCTGCGCCGATTGCGAGGTCATTCGGCACGAAGCGCGTACCGAGCATGCGTTCGAGAACGGGATGTCGACCTCCGGTGTAGTGCACCATCGGAGCGGTGACAATCTCTGGGCGCGCCCAACGCGAGCGTCGCGCGGTCGATGCGAGTCCATAGAGCGCGTCGATTTCGGCGGCGATTTCGCCGAAGTGCAACATGCTGCGCACGACGTCGAGACCTTCACTCACAAGTTGCGCAAAGAGCTCTTTTTCTCGCTCTAACGCGCGACTCTCCGCGCGCAACACATTGTCCTCGAACTCTTTCAATTCGGGCGTGATGTAGCGCTCGGCGTTGCGCAGCGTCTGCCGGCGGGTAAACGTCGCGGGCGCTTTCGCACTCTGCACGGCGGTCAATTCGATGTAGTAGCCGAAGACAGAATTGAATCCAACTTTGAGATTCGCAATGCCCGTTTCTTCACACAGACGCGCTTGATACTGTGCGAGCCAAACATTTGCATCGCGTTGCAACGAGCGCTGCTCATCGAGCGCCGCGTCGGCGCCATCGCGAATGATGCCGCCTTCACGCGTTGTCAACGGTGGCGCATCGACGAGCATCGTGCGGAGTTTGTTGCCGTACGGAACGAGGATGACGGCGAGCGCTGTAGACGCGCTCGCGTAGGACAAGAGCGCGTCGTGGCTGGTCGCCACGTCGCGAAGCGCATCTGCTTGCACGAGTGAACGCGCGAGCGAGCCGAGGTCGCGCGGCGTCACGCGACCAAGCGCGAGTCGTCCACTGATGCGGAGCACGTCGGAAATTTGATCGAGAAGAATCGTGGTTGAATCGCGGAGTTGTTCGACTTCAACGAACGCCGCAACGGCGCGTTGACGCGTGAGGATTTTTTCAGACTGCGCGAGCGGAAAGCAAAGCCAGTCACGCAGCAACCGCTTGCCCATCGGTGTGCGGAGATCATCAAAGACGCTGAGAAGACCGAGCGCGCTATCGCCTGACCGCATCGTTCGTTCAATCTCAAGCGAGCGAAGACTTGTGGCATCAATTGCAAGCGCGCTGCCTAGAACGCGGCGTTTGGGCGGAGAAAGATGCGCGAGCGGGCGTGCTTGATGTGCGGGCGTTGGCTGCGTTTCGAGGATGTATCGAAGCAGGGCGCCCGCCGCGCAGAGTGATGGATCTTCTGCTGCGAAACCGAATCCTTCGAGGCTTCCCACGCGAAACTGAGACTTCAGCGCCTCCGTCGCGTCGGACAATCGGAAGTACCAACTTGCTCGCGCAGTGAGTGGAATGTCACCTGTGCGCAGAGCGGCGATGTGTGGCGAAACTGTGCCGTCGCGATCTTCCGCGTGAATGATTTCCGCGGGCGCAAGTCGCGCGAGCTCATCACCAAGCGCATGCAGTGGAACTTCTGCAATCTCAAACGCGCCTGTTGAAAGTTCAATCGATGCAAGTTGCGCCGAGGCTGCAGTGAAAGAGAGCGCAACAGTTTTACACGCGCGCGAAGCATCCAGCAGCGCGTCATCAATCAGTGTGCCTGGGGTCAGCACGCGAGTGACTGCGCGATCAAGCACGCCCTTCGCGTCCTTGGGATCTTGCATCTGTTCGCAGACAGCAACGCGATGGCCGAGCGCAACCATCTTGCGCAGATACGGCTCGACAGAGTGGTAGGGCACGCCCGCCATCGGGAGCCCTTTCGTTCGTTCCGTGAGCGTGATGCCGAGCGCCTTGTGCGCAACGATCGCGTCCTCCGCGAACATCTCGTAGAAATCGCCCATCCGAAAGAAGAGCACGCATTCGGGATGCGCCGCTTTAAAGGTCGCATACTGTCGCATTGCGGGCGACTGAAAATGCTGCGCGTACACCGTCGCGCTTTGCGTGGGCGAAGTCGCGCTTTGCTCGGGCGCTGTCGCGCGTTGCGTGGGGGGCGCAGCGCTTGAGGATGAAGAAACGTCTGCCTCCGACATGGGCTGAGTTTAATGGCGCGGCGGTGCGAACAAAACGCGGAACTTCGCCTGATTGCGGGATTAAAAAAAGCTCCCCGCCAGAGACGGAGAGCCTTTAGAAGTGGAGTGGATGAGAGTCGAACTCACAACCTCCTCGATGCGACCGAGGCGCTCTGCCAATTGAGCTACCACCCCAACACTTCGGGGGGCGAACTATATCCGATGCCCAAGAGGGAGGCAATCGCATTCGCTTATGGGATATCCTGCCGCGCCCTCCTATGAACTCACCCGTGCTCGATCAACAGTACGCCGTTCTCGGCGTTTTCGTCGGACTCATCTGCCTTGCTTCGGTTGCAGGTGGCGCGGTCGCGACTGCGCTGAAACTCGGACACCGCCGATTGCAAATTGCATTGAGTCTTGTCGCGGGCGTGATGCTCGGCGTTGGTTTACTTCATCTGCTTCCGCACGCGGTGATGCTCGCGCTTGAGCCCGCGCTTGACGGTAAGGGGAACGCGGGCGAGAGCGCGCACGGAATGATGCACACGAATCTTGATGGCGTGATGCTCGCAGTGCTCGCAGGATTCTCTCTGATGTTCTTGCTCGAGCGATTGTTCCATTACCACCAACACGAGCCACTCGAAGCATCGCACGAACATGACGCGTGTTGCGATGGACATCATCATCCGCAGTCTGAGCGCATTGCGAACCCTTCTTCTGCGCGCGGTCGCCATCGAGGTGCGGCGGCAGCAATGCCGGTTCGAAATCTCTCGTGGGTGGGTGCTGCGATTGGAATGTCCTTGCATAGTTTGCTCGAGGGCGTTGCCCTTGCGGCGGCGGTGCTTGCTGATGTTGCAGCGGGTGGAGCGGGCGCGATTGCTGGGCTCGGCACGTTCCTCGTGATTCTCCTGCACAAGCCGTTTGATTCCATGACCGTGATCACGCTTGCGCGCGCGAGCGGTCGTCCGAACTCACAAGCGCATCTCATCAACATTGGATTTGCGCTCGTCGTGCCCATTGGTGCGATTGGTTTTATGTTGGGCGCGCAGGGGCATGAATCGATTGTGCTGCCTTATGCACTCGCGTTTGCAGCGGGGACATTCATCTGCATCGCCTCAAGCGATCTCCTCCCTGAACTGCAGTTTCACCGTCACGATCGCATCGCGCTGAGTGTTGCGCTGCTCTGTGGACTTGCGATTTCAGTTGCGATTGCGCGCGTTGAATCGCACTTCGCACAACTCTCGCCCGCGCATGACCATGGCCAAGACCATGGCCAAGACCATGGCCATGAACCCGCACCTCAGCCAGTCGATCCACATGCTGGTCACGCGCACGATTGATGGAAAGCACAGGAACTTATGAAGATCAAAGTTGAAACAGTGCTTGCCGAGCTGAACCGACAGCGCGGGGATCTCGACAAAGATCTCACCGACGCCGAGTACTTCGCTATTCATCACGCGTTCTGCTTCATCTCCTACAAGATGGGCGAGTTTCAGAAGTACCTCGACGAAGTCGTCAAGCCCGGCGAGCATCCCTAAGTTCAGGATTCAAGTCTAGGAATTGAGTGCAGGATTTGAGAGGGGCAATCAAGTCTGAGTATTGAATGGATGAATCAAGTTTGAAACTTGAATTGATGATGTGAGAACAAGTCTCGAGAATGAGTCTTGAGAAGATGTCGCGAGAAGATGTGTTGGATCTGAGTCTTGAGAAAATGGCTCAGCGTGTCGCGACGGCGACGAGGTCGTCGTATTGCCCCTTGATCGCGCCTGATTCACGCACAGTGAATCCGCATGCATTGAGTTGGCGCAGGAGTTCATCCATGCGGTACTCCTCAAGGTGATGCACGGGATCAGGTGAACCACCGAAACGCCAAGAGGGGGTGACGACGAGAAGCACGCCGCCGGGCTTGAGTACGCGACGGATTTCTCGAAGTGCGCGGACTGGATTGGGCAGGTGTTCGATCACATCGGCGAGAAACGCCGCGGCAAACGTTGCGTCGGGATACTCCAGCGCTTCTGCGTCTCCAAACTTCACGATCGCTTGCACGCCGCGCTTCTGCAGTTCAACATTTGCTGCTGCAATTCCAGCAGTTTCCCGTTCCACCCCTTCGACGCGACGATTCGATTTTGCGAGCAGCCAAGAAAACAATCCATCGCCCGCGCCGACATCGAGAATCGGACCTTCGATCGTTCCCTTCGCGAGCGTTGCGATGAGCAGATCCGCAATTGAATCTGCCCGCTGTCGAAAAGGCGCGTGTGTGTCGTAGCTCGTCCAGTGATACGCACCGCGCTCCTCGTATTTCGAGAAGTCTCCAGGTCGTCCCCACAGCGTTGCGTTCCATCGGGCCCATGCGAAGTTGATGTCGCGGAGTGACTGAAGATCCGCGGCGAGCGGATCGAGTCCGAACTCGCGCGTGAATGCCGCGCGCGCGTCGGGCGTGATGGAGAGTTCAGGATCTTGCTGATCGAGCAAGAGATCCGGCAGCGTCACGATACGGACACTTGCGCCGAGAGTTTTTCGCAGCGCGAGCGTTGTCGCTGCCATCGTGAGGTCACCGAATCCACCTGCGAGCAGAGATTTTCCTTGCGTAACATCGAATGCCCCGCGCCGCATTGCGACCGCGCCGTCTGCGATGCAGTCGCATTCACAACCGAAACGCGCAGCAGCAGCGGGTGCCCCTCGAAGGCGAAAGTGCAGGCCCTTGGGATGCAGCAGAAAATCTCCGCCCGAGAGAATCGCGCCATTGCGCAATCGGAATCCTCCGACTGCAGCGACGGCGCCTGGTTGCGTCGCAAGTGCGTCGGCGAGCAGGAGCGCATTTGCCGCGCTGACCCATGGTTTGTGGACGACGACGACCGCGCGATCACTCATGATCTGCAATCCGCCGATGGTTTCGTGTTCCGCTGCGCCTTCGGTCATGTGCCAAAGATCGGCTTCTGCCGCGCGGCTGCATGAAGCATGGCGATCAATGGGGAGTGCACCCGCTGATATCCTGCGCCCCTTCTGCAAGTGTTCCCGTCCCGCTGCATTTTCCTCCCTCCCGCGATTCCCATGACCGACGCAAGTAGCCCACGCAGTTACAAAGAGACCGTTCGCCTTCCGAAGACGAGCTTCGCGATGAAGGCGAACCTCGTGCAATCGGAACCTGCGTCGATGAAGCGCTGGGAGAGCAACGGATTGCACGAGCAATTACTCGCGCTCCGCGCTGACGCCACGCCGTACGTTTTTCACGATGGCCCTCCCTACGCGAATGGCAACATTCACGCGGGGCACATGCTCAATAAGGTGCTGAAGGATTTCGTCGTGCGCAGCGCGCTCATGGAAGGACATCGTGTGCACTATGTCCCGGGTTGGGACACGCACGGATTGCCGATCGAGCACAAGGTCATGACGGAACTCCATGAGAAGGGGAAGGGCGCGAAGATTGACGGGCTTGAGCCCGACGCGCGACGCATGGCGATCCGTAGGGAATGCGCAGCGAGTGCAAAGAAATTCATCGAATTGCAGTCGACGCAGATGAAGCGTTTGCTCACGATGGCGGACTACGCGCATCCGTATTTCACGATGATGCCAGAGTTCGAGACGAAGGTGCTCGATGTGTTCGCGCTCTTGATCGAACAAGGCGTGGTGTACCGCGCGCTCAAGCCTGTGCATTGGTCGATCGCGAACAAGACCGCGCTCGCGGAAGCAGAGTTGGAGTATGAAGATCGCGAAGATCTTTCCGTGTACGTGGACTTCGAAGCAGTCGATCGTGAGAAGCTCGAAGTGATCTTCGGTTGCGAGATTGATGTCACCCCTTCGTTCATGATCTGGACGACCACGCCGTGGACCTTGCCCGCAAACCTCGCGATCGCTGTGCATCCACGCCATCGCTACGCGCTCGTAACGATGGACGGTTCCACTTCTATTCTCGCGAGTGAACTTGTTGATCGAGTCGCGCAGAAGGCAGCCATCGAAAGTGTGGTGCGTCTAGCGGAAGTGACTGGCGAACAGTTGCTCGGTCTCACCTATCGTCATCCGTTCTGTGATCGCGTTGGTCGCATCGTCGCCGCGGATTACGTCACGCTCGAAGACGGCACGGGGCTCGTGCATACCGCGCCTGGCCATGGCACGGATGATTACAAAACAGGCTTGAAAGAAGGGCTTCCCGCGTACTGCCCCGTCCGTGAAGATGGCACCTATGACGAGACCGTCCCCGCATGGCTTGTCGGCAAATCGATCTGGGACGCCAACGCGGAAGTCGCGGAACACCTGCGCGCGAGTGGTCACTTGTTCTACGACCACAAGTTCACGCACTCCTATCCGCACGATTGGCGATCGAAGACTCCTGTGATCTTTCGTTCGACCGAACAATGGTTCATCTCGGTGGATCGCCCGACCAAGCGCGACAACAAGAGTCTTCGCGCGATGGCCGTCGAAGCGGTAGAGAAGGACATTGAATTCGTGCCGGAGTGGGGACGCAATCGCATGCGCGGCATGCTCGAATCGCGGCCCGATTGGTGTCTCTCCCGTCAACGCGCGTGGGGACTTCCAATTCCAGCATTCCGCATGGCGGACGGTTCGATCTTTCTCACTGCTGCGAGCGTGCGCGCGATCTCTGTGCGTGTCGCTGAGAAGGGGAGTGACTGCTGGTTCATGGAGTCTCCCACGGAGTTGCTCTCCAACTATGACGCGTCGAGCGATCCAGACGCGCCGCGCGATTTCGATCTGGCATCGATCACGAAGCTCTACGACATTTTCGATGTGTGGTTTGAAGCGGGAAGTTCATGGAACGCGGTGCTGCGCGCGCGCGGACTTGGCTATCCGAGCGAGGCGTACCTCGAAGGCTCCGATCAGCATCGAGGTTGGTTCCAACTTTCCTTACTCCCCGCACTCGGTGCAACCGGGCAAGCTCCATTCAAGCGACTCGTGACCCACGGCTTCATCGTCGACAAGGACGGGAAGAAGATGTCGAAATCGCTAGGAAACACGATCGAAGTGGAAGCGGTGATGAAGGATCACGGCGCGGATGTGGCGCGCTGGTGGACTGGTTCGATCGACTTCGAGAACGACATCCGGATGGATATGGAGTTCTTCAATGTCGCGGGCGAGGCGTATCGCAAGGTTCGCAACACCATGCGCTATCTCCTCTCGAATCTTGAGGACTTCGATCCTGCGACGCACACCGTCGCGCCAACCGCGCATCGCGCCGACTCGCTCGAGGCGTGGATGCTCGCAGAACTCTCCACGCTGCAAAGGGAAGTGCGCGCGTCCTACAAGGCGTTTCGATTCCGAGATGGAACTCGCGCGATTTTCGATTTCTGTAACGACACGCTCTCGGCTGGTTACTGCGTGGCGACGAAGGATCGGTTGTATTGCGATGCAATGGATGCCCCGCGTCGGCGCGCCGCACAAAGTGCGATGTACACCGCCGCATCAACACTCTGCAGATTGCTCGCGCCGATTCTGCCGCACACTTCTGATGAAGCGTGGCGCGTGCTCCGTCGCGATGACACTGCCTGCATCATGCTTGAACAGTACGAGTCGCTTGAAGTCGTCGCGGATGCGCGCTGGGATGTTGTGTGGGCACTCGAGGAACGCATCGGTAAAGCGCTCGAAGTCGCGAAGTCTTCGGGCATCGACAACAAACTCGATGCGGGTCTGATCCTCCCCGATCCCACCCAATCACTGCAGCCGTTCCTCACGGATCTTGCCGACATCTTCGGGGTATCCCGCGTTGCGTTGAGCGCGGAAGCTGCGGACTCTGCTGTGCTCGTAGAGGATTTGCGCTCGCAGCCGCGTTGTGAGCGCAGTTGGCGTCGAGATGCTTCGGTACGGCTCCGCAGCGATGGCGGGATGCTGAGTGATCGAGACGCGCAAGCAATTGGTGTTTGATTGCACTCAGAAGCAGACGCTTTGAAATCTGTGCCGGCGCGAAGTTTTTCGGCGCTCCTTCTTTTTATCTTGACGACCAAAAAACGCGGTAGTAGCGTGCAGGCGCGTTGAGGCTTCGGTCGTTCAATTCTACGAAAAGTTGATTTGAAAGCTTGACGGATGGTGGAAGCTGGTTGTGAGTGCCGTGGAGTCGATGCGTTGGACGAGTGGAGCGCGATCGTCAGCTCGTGGCAGGCGCTAACTGCACAATCCCCACGCACCAAGCAAGGTCGCGAGGTCTGCCGCATCGACGGTGCCATCGTTGTTGATGTCACCGCTGCCTGAAAGTCCCCACGCACTCAGGAGGATCGCGATATCCGCAGCGTCGACGATTCCATTCGCGTCAAGGTCCGCAGGGCAGGGAGGGGGCGGGGGAAGTTGCGTTTCATACGCACCACGGTCGACGATCGGCGCGGCGCCCGCTCCTGTGTCGGCCACCGTTGGAATGTCCACGAATCGTGGCGCTTCTGCGAGATCGATCACTGTTCCAGCAGGGACCATCGCGTTCGAACCCGCATCAATCGCAGGCGAGGTGATCAGCAATCTGTAGTTGCGCGTTGGCGCATCGATGAAGAGCGGATCGACGTTGGTGTTGCCCGTTCCCGTGAAGCCGCCGTGCACGACGGAGTAACTCACGACGGTTGCGCCACCTGAATTCGTGAGTTGATTTGCAGCAGTCATTCCGCCAGGACCGGTGTTCTGCCAAAGGATGCAGTTTGCGATCGTCGAGCTTCCACTGGTGTTGATGATGCAACCCGCAAGTGTTGTCGCGGAGTTCGCGACAAACGTCGAGTTTCGAATCGTGCACGCGCTGCTCGTGCCGATCCACATCGCGCCGCCACCGTTGCTTCCCGTCGCGGAATTGCCGCTGAACACGCAGTTCGTAATCTTGGTGACGCTTGAGCCGTAGCTTTCGAGCGCTCCCGCACGCGCTGCAGTGTTGCCGATGAACACGCAACGATCGAACGTTCCCGTCACGGCGTTCATGTCGAATGCGCCGCCGTAAGAACCACCGACATTATTTTCAAAGCGGCAGTTCGTGAATGTTCCGCCCGCGGTGAAGATGTAACCCGCGCCGCCACCGAATGTGCAACGATTTCCGGTGAAGTTGCAGTTGCGCACGGTTGGACTTCCGCTATTCACGATCAAGATGCCTGCGCCCTTGTCGTAGTTTGAGGCGGTTGCGCCATTCGCGTAGCCACCTTTCACCGTGAAGCCGTCGAGAATCGCCGTCGCGCTCGCGCCACTTCCAACGAAACAGTGATAGCTGTTGTCCGTCAGATTGAGTGCGCCGTTGTCGTTGCCGAGAAGATCGCCTGTCACGATGGTTGGGTTCACTGCCCAATTGCGCTGCGCGAGTTTGCCTTCTGTGCCGGTGAATCCACCATAGATCCCGACGCCGGTTTTGAGCGTGAGAAAAATGCTGCGCGACGTTGTCGTGGTTGGCTTGTAGGTTCCTGCGGCAACCCAGATCTGATCGCCGCTCATGCTCGCAGTGAGCGCTGACGCGAGGCCACCAGCGCCTTGATAGGCGTCTGTCCAGGACGTGCCGTTGTTCAATCCCGAGGACAGTGCAACGTTTACGTAGCGTGTAGCGGCAAACGTCTCTGCCGCGAGGCAGAGCGTGGAAGCGGTGGCGAGGACGGCAGCGAATGGAACTTTGAGCATGAAATCAATCCAAGGATCAGAATCAACAATGAGAAGAAGCACAAATCCGAAGTGAGTAGAAACTCACGATCAACACTAAGAAAAGATTCCTTCAACCTACACCCAATGCCGAGGGAAGCGTCCTCGGACGCGCCGCGCTCTGCGTAATTCCTGAAAGTGTTGCCGAGTTACGGACTTGGACTCACGGTAGGGCAATATTTCGGAAGTTGTGTGATTGCGAAAACACGCGTATTCTCAGACGTTGTCAGGATAAAGCTGCCGGAAAACTCCTCCAATGGGCTTGACTTGCAGCCATCCGATGGCAGATTTCGTTCTGTTCAGACCGCTTGCATGGAATGAACAAGGAGTGTGGTTTTAGGGCGTGAGGAATCTGACCTTTTGGAGTAATCCAAATGGCTGGTTTGTTCCTTATGTGATGCTGACTCGCAAGTGTCCCACTCTCGCACTCACCAAATAGGTTGAGCAAAGAGGAAGTCATTGAAGCGATAGGGCATCAAACCCACCGGATCTCGCGATCCGTGGCCTGCTTGATGCATCACTGTTGTGGTGCGTCGCGGCGCGTTGGGTTTACTGGGTCCTAAAGGGACGACCGTGGGGGTTTCGGCGGAACGAACCCCTCGGTCGGTTTTTTGGGGTGCGACTGCCGTCTCAGATTTCGAATCCGAATCTGCAGCGAGGATGGTCCGCGGTACATTTCATCGAGATGACTGCAATCACCGCACTGTCCACGACTCACTTGCTCGCCGACAGCGCTCCCGATTTGTGGATGGCACTGGGTCGGCTGCATCCATTGTTTCTGCATTTTCCCATCGCGCTTGCTGTTGTCGCCGCGCTCATGGAGTGCGCGCGATTTCTGCGACGTCGCACAGGACTCTCACCGCACACACTTCCGCTCGTGTACATCGCGGCGCTTGGGTCCATTGCTGCGGTCATCACCGGCTGGGTCTTCGCGTCGTATCAGTACGGTGAAGATGCGAGTGAGACGCTCTTCCTCCATCGTTGGATCGGGATCAGCTCCGCAGTGCTGCTGAGCGGTCTTGCAGTCTGGGGATGGAAGGCTTGCGATTCGCTTGCGAGCAATGATCCACGAAGGGCGCGCGGCAATTTCGCGACGCTTTGCTTTCGCGCGGGAGTTCTCGGCACGGCGATTGTGATTGGTATCACGGGTCATCTAGGCGGTGACCTTGTGTATGGCGAAGGATTCTTCTTCAAGGCCCTGCTCGGAAGCAGCGCGCCGCCAGCGAGCGAAACAACTGCAGGCACACTCGCTACTGCGCAGTCAACTCCATTGAACGCCGAGGAAACTGCGTTCATGGAGAACGTGCTGCCGATTCTTTCAGCACGGTGTTTCGAATGTCACGGCCCCAACAAGCAGAAGGGCGGTCTTCGTCTCGATTCGCGCGCGTGGCTGTTCAGCGCGCAAGAAGAAGATTGGGCTGTGGTTCCGAGCAAGCCTGACGAGAGTGCGCTACTCGAGCGCGTCATGCTGCCGCGCGATGATCCAGATGCGATGCCGCCCAAAGGTGAAGCTCTGACCGAGCCGCAGATTGCTGCGTTGCGCGCTTGGATTGCTGCAGGCGCCGCCTATCCCGCAAGTGTGGGCGCGAACACGCAGCAGGCATCAGGTGCTTCTTCGCCAGGCGTTTCGAGCGGTGCGTTGCATGCACTTGGCTACGCGGCCACGATTGGTGTGCTTCCTCCGATCGATGAGAAAGTTCGCGTGCGCGCGGTTGCTGCTGCGGAAGCGCTTGCGGCGCGCGGCGTGTACGTGCAACCGCTCGCGGCAGGAAGTCCACTCTACGATGTCAACGCGAGTCGCGTCGAGCCCGCGCTCACCATTGCAGATGCCGCGCTTCTCCATGATGTTGCTCCGCTCATCGCGCATCTCAATCTTGCGAACACGGCGATGACGGATGACGGACTCGCACGCATTGGTCAACTTCCGCTTGTCGAACGTTTGCGACTTGATCACACAACAGTCGGGGACTCGGGCGTGCAAGCGCTTGGCGTATTGCCAAAACTTGAATCCGTGAACCTCGTCGCGACGCAAGTCACGCCCGCGATCCGCGCTTGGTTGCAACAACAACCATCGCTCAAGCGCGTCTATGTTTGGCAGAGCAAGATCTCCGACGAAGACGCGAAGTTGCTCGCGCTCGATCAGAAATTCGAAGTGATCTCGGGCGATCTTCCACTCGCGCAACCGTCCACGCCTCTTCTTCCCGCAGAGAGTGCGCCAACACCGCCCGCACCTGCCGCGCCCGTAGCAACTCCGTAAAGGGATTTTTCCATGCAAACACCACGACGAGCGTTTCTTCAGACTGCCGCAGGATTCGCGGCAATTCTGCCACTTTCCAATGCATTTGCGCGCGCGCTGCTTGAGGGTGAAGTCATCACAGGCGCGGGCGACTACCGCTATCGCGTGCAGCACGATTGGCTCATGCCGCCCACAGGACTCGCGTGGGGCGACACGCAGGGCGTTGCGCAGGACAAGGCTGGAAACATCTACATCTCGCACACAGTTGGCGAAGGCGCGACGAAGCCAGATGCAATCTATGTGTTTACGAGCGATGGAAAATTCGTGCGATCCATGTGTCCCGAATTCAAAGGCGGCGGACACGGACTTGATCTGCGCACTGAAGACGGCGTCGAATATTTCTATCACTGCGATGTGCATCGTCGACGCTTGGCGAAGTCCACGCTCGACGGAAAGATCTTGTGGGAGAAGGGCGCACCGACCGACGCGACGTTCAACGGCGTGAAGATGTACGCCGATGAGAACGCGTGGAATCCGACCAACGTCGCATTCTGTCCTTCGGGCGACATCTTCGTCGGTGACGGATACGGCAAGAGTTTCGTGCATTGCTTCTCGAAAGATGGCGCGTACAAGGAAACCATCTGCGGGCCTGGATCGGGTGAAGGTCAGGTCTCGCAGCCGCATGGATTGTGGTGGGACGACCGCAGGGGAATGCTCGCGGTCGCGGATCGCGCGAATCGACGCATCCAGTATCTCGAGCCCGCAGGAAAAGACGCGCCGTGGAAACACGTCGCGTTCGTGACCAACGGCATGCGTCAACCGTGTCACTTCAAGACGAGCGGCGATCTGCTTCTCGTCCCTGATCTTTCAAGTGTTGTCACGCTACTTGGCAAGGACAACGCGCCGGTCGCGTCGCTGTGCGATGGCGATCCAACGAATCTGCGCGGAGCGGCGCGCGAAGCTTTCATTCCTGGCAAATTCGTCCATCCACACTCCGCGACGTTTCTTGCGGATGGTTCGATTCTCGTGGTCGAATGGGTGCCGAATGGTCGCGTCACGCGACTCGCACGCGTCTCTTGAGTTGTGGCAAGATGCGTTGCCGGCGAAACGTCCCGGGATGGATTCGAACCATCGACCTGCGGCTTAGAAGGCCGCTGCTCTATCCAACTGAGCTACCGGGACTGCGTGGCGCGGATCGTATGAGGAACACGCGAGTCGTGCCGCGCGTCGAGAAAGATTACGCATGAGCAGCCGCCTTGAAGTCATCTGTGGCCCGATGTTTTCTGGCAAGACGACGGAACTCCTGCGTCGGATTCAGGCAGCGCGCGCGTTGATGCAATCTGTTCTTGTGGTGAAACCGACAGGCGACCATCGATACGCGACCGATTCGATCGTTACGCACACGGGTGATCGCATGGCATCGATTGCAGTCGATGACCTGCGTGAGGTTCTCTCGCTTGCGCTTGCGCAGGACGCGAGTTTCATCGCGATCGATGAGATTCACTTCTTCGGTCAACCCGCGGCCGAGCCGATCGCACATCTGCTTGCGCGCGGATGTCGAGTGTTGGTCGCTGGCTGCGACCTCGATCACTTTGGCGCAGCGTTTGAGCCGTTTCCAACGCTCTTTCCTCTCGCGCACGAGATTGTGCGGCTCTCGGGATCGTGTTCGAGTTGCGGTGGGCCTTCCACGCACACGCAACGGATGATTGCTTCGACGCAGCGCATCATCGTGGGAAACAGCGGCGACTACGAGCCGCGCTGCGCAGCGTGCTTCACGCCGAGTGTTCGTTGACGATGACGAAATCCGCGCCAGCGCGATACTCCGTCGCGAACTGCGCAAACGTCGGATCCGCAACCGTGTGAAAGAAGTGTTCGAGATACTCGAGTGACCATCCGCGTTCGCCATCGCGTTCTCGTTGTGTGCAGCGAGCCCAGCGCACTGGTTGCGCTGCCTCCACGAACACGCAAATGTCGAGATGCGCGCGCGGAATGCGATGGAGCGCGTGCAATCCTTCGCACACGATGAGAGGGGCACTCTCGACGCGCTGCACGCCGACTCGACTGTGGCTGTCGAAACTCCACTCCGGAATGTCTGTCGCGTGACCTTCGCGCAACGCAGCAAGGTCACGGGCAAGTCGCGCAAGATCCGAGGATTCAGGCAGATCGCGCAAGTGCTCAGCAGTCACGTCGTAGTCCGGCAAGTAGTGATCGGTACACACGACAACCGACGAAAGTGCTCGCGCGAGTGTCGACTTTCCAGCCGCGACAGCGCCCGTCACGCCAATGATGAGATGTGCGCGCGGTGCGTTCTTTCGCAGCGCTTCTGCTCGCACGAGAATCGCGTCCACGGCATCGTTCCAAGCGAGGATTGTCGGGCGCGGTGGAGTCACGCACGCAGGATACGGGGGCAGCCGTATGCTGCGACGTCCGCCAAAGGAATCAAGCATGCAACAACTCACTGGTCTCTTGGGTGTCGTCGCCATTCTGATGATCGGCTTCGTGCTCTCAAAGCACCGCACGCGCATTCACTATCGCACGATCATCATCGGCATCGGCATGCAAGTCGTGCTCGCGTTTCTCTTCCTGAGTTTTCCACCAGTTGTGGCCCTGTTCAATGGCGTTGCTGCGGGCGTGACGAAAGTGATCTCGTTCGCAGAAGAGGGGACGCGGTTCATCTTTGGCAACGCCGCGGATCCTTCAGGCGCGTGGGGATTCATCTTCGCGGTGCGCGTGCTGCCGATCATCATCTTCTTCGCTGCGTTCATGGGGGTGCTCTATCACATCGGCGCGATGCAACGGGTGATTTCGCTCGTTGCGCGCGCGCTGCGCAAGGCACTTGGAATCACAGGAACGGAAGCGGTTTCAGCAGCAGCGAACATTTTCGTTGGTCAGACCGAAGCGCCGCTCGCAGTCCGACCATTCATCGCGCGCATGACAAGTTCGCAGATCATGTGCGTGATGGTCTGCGGTTTCTCCACGATTGCAGGAAGCGTGATGGCTGCGTACATCGTTCTCATCGGCGGCGACGACATGGATGCGCGCGTCGAACTCGCGAAGCACTTCATGACCGCGAGTGTCATCTCGACAGTGTCAGGCATCGTGATGGCGAAGTTGATGTGGCCAGAAACAGAGGTGCCCGAAGCGGAATCCGAAGAGTCGATGCGCGACATGCCGCGCACAACGATCAACGTGATGGACGCAGCAGCGGAGGGCGCGACCGACGGCATGAAGCTCGCACTCAATGTCGCCGCGATGCTCGTCGCATTCGTCTCGCTGCTCGCGCTGCTCAATTGGCCGCTCGCAGCATTGAGCGAAATGAACACAGCGTGGCTGCCGTTCAGCACATGGCGCACGGAACTGGGACTTCCCGTGCTCACCTTTCAAAACATCTTGGGGACATTCTTAACACCGCTCGCATGGCTTATGGGCGCAGGGGCGGACGCGCCGAAGCTCGCATCACTCATGGGCACACAGGTGATCGCAACAGAGTTCGTCGCGTACGTCGATCTCGCAAGCGCGATCAAAGCAGGAACGATCTCCCCGCGCGGCGCAACGATCGCAACCTACGCGCTGTGCGGGTTCGCAAATCTTCCTTCCATCGCAATCCAAATCGGCGGACTCAGCGCACTCGCCCCCGAACGCCGCGGCGACTTCGCAAGAATCGGCCTGCGCGCAATGATCGCGGGTGCGCTCGCCTGCTGGATGGCAGGCGCAATCGCGGGACTGTTCGTGGGTGTGTGATGGAGCGCTCAACCCCACAGGCTCGACTATCTTGAATCGCGTCCGACGACGGCGAAGTGTTCGCGTTCGCCGCGACCTCGCAGTGGATAGTCCTTGCGCAGCGGATGCGCGGGGTAATCTTTCCAGAGCAGGATGCGTCGCAGGTCCGGGTGGTTCTTGAATCGGATGCCGAACATGTCGAAGACTTCGCGCTCGGGCCACTCTGCGCCCGGCCAGAGGTCGCAGACGCTTGCAAGTTCGAGCGCGGGATCTGCGGCGATGCCGCTGGTGTCGATCGATGGTTGCAGATACGTCTTCACGACGATTCTGCGTTCGTGTTGATGCGAGAGCAACTGGTATCCCACTGCAAATCGCGCGGGTTGTTCGATTGGATACTCGAGGTAATCGACGCCGAAGAGATCGACGAGGAAGTTGTAATCGCAGGATGGATTGTCGCGCAGAAAACGCAAGACCTCGTGCGTGTGTTCGGCGGGCACGACGAGCATCGTCATGTCGCGAAACGAGGTCGCGAGGAAGCGAACATTCGGAAATGCTGCTTTGACAACTGCGAGTGTCGGATGATCGAGCGTTGGCGCGTCCATGGGGTGGAGAGTGTACCTAGTGCCTAAATCGTCGCGTTCCTGTGGTGAGGCAGGTGACGGCGTGTTGATTGCAGAGATCGAATGTTTCCTGATCGCGCTTGGATCCACCAGGGTGCACGATGCAGCGCACGCCCGCATCGATGAGCAACTTGGGGCCATCCGCGAACGGGAAAAACGCATCGCCCGCTGCGACGATCTGTCCATCGCTGTGCTGCATGCGCGCGCTCGCTTTCTCAACCGCGATGCGGCAACTCGCGACTCGGTCCATCTGTCCCGCGCCTGCGCCCCAGAGTTCGCCTGCACGACCGATGCACACGGCATTGGATTTCAAATGCTTCACGACAATCGTGAGCATCGCTGCGTCGGCGAGCGCTGCGCGATCGGGTGCGGGTCCTGCGGCGTGCTGAAATCCGTCGAGCGAAACAGGCAAACGATCTTGATCCTGCACCAGCATGCCGCCAGGAATCGAGCGCCACGCTGTTGGTCGTCCTGCTGCAGACTTGATCGCGCCGACCGCGAGCAATCGAACGAGCTTCCATCGTTGCGAAAGGATCGCGAGTGCTTCAGGTGTGTAACCCTCGGCGACAATCACTTCGAGAAACTTCTCGCCAGCGGCAATGGACGCGGCGGTCGCTGCATCGATCACGCGATTGCACGCGAGAATGCCACCGTAGGCTGCGAGTGTGTCGCCGGCATACGCGCGATCGAACGCTTCAAGCAGCGAACCCGCAACTGCGCATCCGCATGGATTCGTGTGCTTCAGAATTGCCGCAGCAGCGCTCGTCGGAAATGTCTCGGAGAGATCTTGCACGAGTTCAAGTGCGGCTGCTGCGTCAAGCAGATTGTTGTACGAGAGCGGCTTGCCGTGCAGAAGATCCGCGTTCAACACACTTGGTCCACTGGCGGTCGGATCGGAGTACGCCGCTGCGAGTTGATGTGGATTCTCGCCGTAACGAAGATCAAGATGTCGGGTGAATCCTTGTCGAAGCACAGGCGGGAATCGCTCATGACCGAGCATGCGTCGCGCCATCCATGCGGCAATCGTCGTGTCGTACTCAGCCGTGCGCGCGAACGTGAGCGCTGCAAACTCACGACGAAGTGCAAGCGAGGTGCTTCCGTCTTGCGTCTTCAACTCGCTTGCGACGCGGTCGTACTGCGATGGATTTGTCACGACAAGCACAGACTCAAAGTTTTTCGCCGCCGAGCGCAACATCGATGGACCACCGATGTCGATCTGCTCAATCGCATGCTCTTCTGCAACGCCATCTTCGCGGACGGTGCGCTCGAAGGGATAGAGATTCACGCAGACGAGATCGATCATCTCGATGCCATGCGCGCGCATCGCTTCAAGATGCGAGTCGATCTGGCGCCGCCCGAGTAATCCCCCGTGCACTTTCGGATGGAGCGTCTTCACGCGTCCATCGAGCATCTCTGGAAATCCCGTGAATTGATCGATCGAACGCACAGCGATACCCGCAGCAGTCAGCGCGACCGCGGTGCCGCCCGTGGACACAATCTCTACGCCGTGTTCCACAAGCACGCGCGCAAACGCCACGATGTCAGTCTTGTCGGAGACGGAGATAAGAGCCCGTCGAACCGGAACCAAATGACTCATGTTGCGGTGACCTTTCTCAGCGGAATCTCTCGCGTGCGCACGAGAGATTTGTTTAGTTCGAAGCGTTCGCTGCAGCAGCGGGCGCAGGTGCTTTCGGAGCCGTCGAAACACGCGGCGCCAGATACTCTACGCGACCGTCAGAGTTCCACACCATGAAGTCACCCTTGAGAATTTGATCCGCTTCGATCCATTCCACTTGTGGAAGCGCGATCGTCTTCGCGATTGCGCCTGTTGCCAGGTCGACAATCACAACTTGACGACGGATCGGATCCCAGAGGAAAAGATCTTGATCATGCGCGGTGAGGACAGGAAGTCCAAGGCCTTGCTTCGTCCAACGCTTGATGCCGCCAGGATGACCTTCGCCGCGAAGTTCGAAGCACACGAGTCCTTCGGTCGGCACGAATTGAATCGCGACTTCATCGGTTGCAAACGGAGGAGTTTCGAGCGAGCTCTCGGTGAAGTAACTCCACAACTTCGCGCCGCTCTGAATGTCAAACGCGTAGATGTATTGATCTTGCGACGCGACGATCGCGGTGCCATTCGCAGCGGCAATCGGCGCGCACACACCCATGCCGAGTTTCGTGCGCCAGTAGCTCGCGCCAGTCGCAGCATCGAGTGCGGCGACGTATCCGTCGGTCGTGCCCACGAGCACGCAAGTATCAGCGTAAAGCGTGGGCTTTGCGACGATCGAAGCGCCGATCGTCTTCGCATTCACTTCCGCGCCTGTGGCGAATCGATGCCAGCAGACGATGCCCGTGCGCGTGCCCCAAATGAATGCGTTCGATGTTGCGACAGGTGAAGTCGAAGGTGTGCGACGCACAGGTTGCTTCACCGTGATCGGAACGGGCGAGTGCAGCGTGCCATCGATGGGACTGGCGAGGTAGACGGAGGCGTTCGTCGCCACTGCGATGCGCTGCACGTGCGACTGCGCGAATGGAACTGCGATTGGTTTCACAGCGATGATCGAATCACTCATCGGTGCGCCTGAGGCGAACCAGACAACGGTTCCTGTATCCGGGCGAAGCATCGTCAACTCGTTGCGCGTGTTGCCAACGAACACGCCATCCGCAGCGGACCACACGCGCGTCGCGCGGAGACCTGTCGGGAGCGCGATGCGCGTTTGCCAACCGATCGTTGTGCCGAGGGTCTGCGCTGCGTTGGGTCCGACGAGATAGAGCGCTTCCACTTTTGCCTTCACGTCATTGACCGCGGCTTCGCCACTCTGGAGAGTGGGAGCGGCGTTTCCACTCTGTGCGTTCGCGGCGGACGCGAGCAAAGCGGCAGAGAGGAGGCTCACGGAGAGGAGGGAGTGTGGGTCTCGAACGGTCATGGTTAGTCTCAATGCGAGCGGTTGAATCGAAGGGGTACAAGGTAACCGAACAGGGCGAGTTCGTGGATGCGACCGCAGGCGCGATGGGAGAGTTTGTCGGCGCCGATCAGCACCGTTGCCGCACTCGCGCTACGCTCGAAGTGTGTTCACAGGACTCATTCATTCGAGCGGAACGATCAAGGCGTGCGCAACGAGCGCGAGTGGACGAAGGCTCATCGTGCGACCGCTTGATGGGTTTGACGGTTCCCAGTTGCCGAGCCTCGGCGCATCCATCGCGGTGCAAGGCTGTTGCTTGACGCTCGTTGCGATTGAAGCGGGGGCGTTCGTGTTCGATGTTGTTCCGCAGACGCTCGCGGTCACGACGATTGGCGACTTGCGCGAAGGCGAGATTGTGCACCTTGAAGCAAGCGCGACCGCGAGCACGCTGTTGGGCGGACACTTCGTCCTTGGGCATGTCGATGGAGTCGCGATCGTGCGCGCGATTGCAAACGCGCAAGGGGAGTATCGCGTGACGCTCGCGCCGCCGACGGAAGTTGTCGATGCGATTGTTCCGCAAGGTTCGATCACGCTCGATGGTGTTTCACTAACGATCGCAAAGGTCGATGATGACGCGCGAACATTCGACGTTTGTCTGATTCCCGAAACGCTCTCCCGCACAACGATGAAGCACTGGAAAGTCGGCACCCGCGTCAATCTCGAAGCGGACTACCTCGCGAAGTTGGTCGCGCGAATAGTGGCTCGATCGCGAA
>SIAK01000008.1 GCA_009691805.1 Phycisphaerales bacterium | reverse complement strand
GCGCCGATGAACTCCGCGTCATGCAGCGGATGGGAGCATCCCGCGGGCGCGTCGCGCTGTTCTTGATGAGCGAAGGTGTACTCGTGCTCGCGTTGGCAACAACCATCGCCCTCGGACTCGCCGCGGCCGCGTCCACCGCCGCACCAAGTCTCGTCGCGTGGATCGCCACAAGCTAAACGAGCGATCAGACGACGAGCGTCTCGGGTTCTTCAATGAACTCTTTGAGCGTGCGCAGATATTCCGCAGCCATCGCGCCGTCGATCACGCGGTGATCGAGCGAGAGTGTCACTTGCATTTCTGTTCCCACGCAGAGCACGCCCTTGCGCACAACAGGCTGCTCAATCGCCGCGCCGCAGGCGAGAATCGCCGAGTTCGGCGGATTGATGATCGCGGTGAAATGCTCCACGCCGAACATGCCAAGATTGGAGATCGTGAAGGTCGCATCGGACATCTCTTGCATCGAGAGCCCCTTCGTGCGAGCCTTCTCGGCAAGCGTGCGCGCGTCGCTCGACAACTGTCGCAGGCTCTTGTGATCTGCATCGGTGATGACGCCCACCACCAGTCCGCCGCCCCGCTCTTGCGGCAACGAAATCGCAACACCAATGTTCACCTGCTCGTGGATGCGAATCGAATCGCCTGCGAAGCTCGCGTTGAAGTATGGATGCTCTGCCATCGCGAGTGCGCACGCGCGGACGAGGAAGTCGTTCACCGAAAGTTTGATGCCGCTGGCTGCGAGTTTCTCGTTGAAACTCTTGCGCATCGCAAGCAACGCATCCATGCTGAACTTCATCGTCACTTGATAATGCGGAATCGTCGTCTTGCTTTCGACAAGCCGGCGCGCAATCGTCTGCCGCATGTTGGACAGAGCAACATCGCGTCCACGCAAAGTCAGTGCGAGCGGCGCGAAAGATGTCGGCGCTGCATTCGTGGAGACACGCATCGCGCTTCCAGTGACGATCGTTGCCGATGCGCCAGGAGCAACCGTCGAGGACGCGCGATTGGACTGCGCTTGGGCAAGCGCCAATTCGACATCGCGCTTGATCACCCGTCCCGCTGGACCTGTGCCGACAACTTTCGATACATCAATGCCAGCGTCTTCCGCCATGCGGCGGGCAACTGGGCTCACGCGCATGCGCGCTGTTGTTGCACCAAACTCTTCCATGCCGTGCGAAGTTTCGGTTTGCACAGAAGCCACGACTGTAGATTGCACTGCAGCCACGGGCACAACCGCAGGCGCTGCGACTGCACCGCTCACTCCAGCAACCGCTGCTCCAGCATGACGTGCGTTCGCCTTCACGCTCGCAAGGTCCTCGCCCTCAAGTGCAACCACTGCGATCGGCGTACCGACCTTCACTTGCTTGCCGCTCTCGACAAGAATCACCGCAATTCGGCCATCATCAAAGCATGGCATTTCCATCGTCGCCTTGTCGGTCTCAATGTCTGCGACAACAGCACCGCTCTTCACGGCGTCGCCTTCTTTGACATTCCACCGCACGACAGTTCCAGCCTCCATCGTGTCGGACAAGCGCGGCATCGTCAGTTCAATCGGCATAGATCCCTTTCAGAGCTCTCGCGTCACGCGCGGTACGTTGCACTGCGAACGGCTTCGCAAATCTTGCGGACATTAGGCAGATACTCTTGTTCGAGCGCGACCGCATAGGGCGTCGGCACATCGTCCGAATGCACGCGATGCACGAAGTTGTCGAGGTCATCGAAACAATGGCGGTGAATCTGCGCTGCAAGTTCGCTGCCAGGCGAAGCGAAACTCCACGACTGATCGACGACGACCGCAGCGCTGGTCTTGCGCACGCTCGCAATAACCGTTGGAAGATCGAGTGGACGAATCGTGCGAAGGTCAATGACCTCGCAATCGATGCCCTCTTTCGCGAGGATTTCCGCAGCTTCCATGCAGAAATGCACCGGGCGACCCCACGAACAAAGCGTGCAGTCTTTTCCCGCGCGACGAATCGCCGCGTGCCCGAATGGAATCAGGTACTCGGCTTCAGGCACATGGCCCTTCATCGAAAGCAGACGCTCGCTCTCCATGAAGAACACCGGATCATCATCGCGAATCGCCGTCTTCATCAAACCCTTCGCATCCGCGGGTGTCGATGGAATGACAATCTTCACGCCAGGCACATTCGAGAACAGACCTTCGACACTCCACGAGTGCGTCGAACCAAGTTGTCCGCCCGCGCCATCGTTTCCACGGAAGACGATCGGGCAACCGAACTGACCACCGCTCATGTAGAGCATCTTCGGTGCGTTGTTGAGAATCGGATCCGCAGCAACGAGCGCGAAGGACCAAGACATGAACTCGACAATCGGTCGAAGTCCAAGCATTGCCGATCCAATCGCCATGCCGCTGAAACCAGATTCTGAAATCGGCGTATCGACGACACGCCCCGCGCCAAACTCCGCGAGCATGCCCTTCGAAACTTTGTACGCGCCGTCGTACTGCGCGACTTCTTCGCCCAGCAGATACACGCGCTTGTCGCGGCGCATCTCTTCGCACATCGCTTCGCGCACCGCGTCGCGGAATTCGATCTCTCGAGTTGCGCCTGCAATGCTCAATGGCTCACGAAACAGTGGATTCGACATGACTGCACTCATACGAGACCTTCCTTGCCATCCGTCGCGCGGAACGTGCAGGCGTTGGTTGCTCCGCCCATGAACTCTGGCAGCGAAGAACCCGTGTACTTCCCCCAAGGTTCGACGAAGACGTCCTTATACAACTCAGTTTCAGGCGTGACTTCCGACGCATTTGCGAAGGCGATCGCCTCACGCACTTCTTCCCGCACGAGTTTCAACATCGCCGCAAGTTTCGCCTCATCCAGCACGCCCGCATGCGTCAAGGTGTGTTCGAGTGTGATGATTGGATCATTCGATTCGTGATGCGCTTCCTCTTCACGCGTGCGGTACTTGCGAGGATCGGACATCGAGTGACCCTTAAAGCGGTAGCACTTCATGTCGACGATTGCAGGACGCGAGTTTTCGCGACACCACTCCACGAGCGCCTTCATGTCGCGATAGACCGAAAGCACATCCATGCCATCGATCGTCGCTTCACGCAGGCCGTGCGCGCGACCCTTGATGCAGAGATCGTGACTCATCGTCGTGCCCCGCTGAATCGCAGTGCCCATCGAGTAGCCGTTGTTTTCGATGATGAAAATCACCGGGAGATCGAGCAATCCCGAAAGATTCATCGCTTCGTAAAACGAGCCTTGATTGACCGCGCCATCGCCGAGAAACGAAAGCGAGACGCGCCGGCTCTTGCCGCCGTTGATCACTTCATCTTCGTACTTCGTCGCGAATGCGAGGCCAACTCCTAATGGAGTTTGCGCGCCAACGATGCCGTGACCGCCGAACAGATTGTTCGGTCGATCAAACATGTGCATCGAACCGCCCTTGCCTTTCGCGCAGCCATCCACGCGACCGTACATCTCCGCCATGCAAGCGCGCGACGTCATGCCGCGCGCAAGTGCGTGACCGTGATCGCGATACGCCGTGACGATCGGATCCTCTGGTCGCATCGCCGCAACGCAGCCGACCGCGACCGCCTCTTGTCCGATGTACACGTGGCAGAAGCCACCGATCTTCTTTTCTTGATAGCTCTGCATGCAGCGCACTTCAAACTCGCGAATGAGATGCATATCGCGAAGCCACTGCAAGGCCGTGGTGGGCGAGACAGGCAGCGACAACGCGCCTGCTCCTGCGGTAGGAACCGCGGGGGGAGCGACTTGAGACATGGGAACCCTTGGATCCTTCATAAGGAAATGCCGTGCGGGTACGGCGATGCGGACTCCACCCGCGACACGGAACGCGTGTCAACAAAACTGAAGTCCTACAGGATAATGCAACACGCCCTCGCGGACAAACCGCGAGGGCGTAATTTCGAAAAGGTTGGTTGAGAATTGTGCGTCTTGTGAACCAAAGCGCAGGCTTTCAATCAAATCTACTCATTGATGCGCTGCACCGGCTGCTGGCGCCGCCGCCAATTGCTCCGCTTCTTTCAACGCGCGTGCCTCAAGAATCAACATCGCAAACTCAAGTTGCGCGTCGACGCCGCTGGTCAAGAGCTCTTGCGCATTCGGTCGCACGGTCGCTGTCGAGCCTGCGATTCGCATCTCTTCAAGCACATCCGCAGAGGAGCGAAGCTCAATTGATTTCGCAATCTGATCGGGCGTCATCTTCACAATGAGATCAGGAAGCACGCCCCAATCCAACGAGCCTGGACGCTTATGCACAAGCCGACCTTCCGTTTCGCCCACGCCCGGCGGAAGCACATAGTACTGCGTTGTCAATTTCAATTGCGCGTCATTCGCTTGATCGCCGCAACCGTGCACCGTTTGCACGCTGCCCTTGCCGAAGCTTCGTTCGCCAAGCACGACGGCTGCGTTGTGTGCCTTCAATGCGCCCGCGACGATTTCACTCGCGCTCGCGCTGCCTTGATTCACCAACACCACGAGCGGAAGATCACGCAACACGGCGCGCGATGGCTCCGCATCGAGTCGCCACACGGTGTTGCCTGCCTTGTCCTGTCCACTCACAACGGTGCCGCTCTCAATGAAGAGATTCGAGAACTCGAAGGCGCTCTTGAGTAAACCACCAGGATTGAAGCGAAGATCGAGCACGAGCCCGTGTAACGGTCGCTCCATGCGCATGGCGCTGACCGCTTCGAGGAAATCTCGGAAACTATCGTCGTTGAAGCTCGTCAACCGAACGTAGCCGATGCCACTTTCTTTGTCCGCGTACCAGTCCCATGTAGGTGCGCCTGTTTCGTCGAGGCCGGTTTTCCACCAACCATTGACGCTGCGAATCTTGATCGACTCGCGAGGAAGCTTTACATCGAATGGTTCCGCGCGACCCTCGCGACGAAGGCTGAGTGTGACTGCACTGCCTTCAGGACCTGTGATGTTGTCGACTGCTTTGTTGAGCGACCAACCAACGGTCGACTCGCCATTCACGCCAACGATGCGATCCTCCGCCTTGACTCCTGCCCGCGATGCAGGACTGCCTTCAAGCGGACTCACGATCATGATTTCGCGCTTGTCATCGTGGCGAATCTGCACTCCGACACCCACGAAGTCTCCTTGCACCATCTGCTGAAAACGGCGCAATTGATCGGGCCAAATGACTTGCGAGTACTCGTCTTCAAAGCGATCGGAAAGCTCGTTGATCGCGCCATCACCAAACTCGCGATAGATGATCGAGTCAGGAAGCTGGGGACCAGCCTTGTTCGCCTTGAGAATCTCGCGCAGCGATTGGTTGTACTGAGGTCGGCCAATCTGCTCGGCAGGAATCGCAGCGATCAACGCTCGTTGGTTTTCAATTGCATCGATCAACGGTTGTGATTTCGTCACCTCCGCGAGCCCTGGGAAATTCACCTGCAACTCTTCGGCCTTCGCAAGCGCGAGCAGGCGATCGAGTCCACCTTGGATGAGTGGCGACCAACCACCGCTCGAGATGTGCTCGTTCGCGGCAGTCGTGAGCGCGCTTGTCAGCATGCCCTTCGAAACGCCGTCGAGAATCTCCTTCCAATCATCCGCAAACGCTTCGTTGTACGCAGGAAACGGTTTCTCCGCTTCGAATCGTTCCGCGTAACGCTTGCGCATTTCATAGAGCGCAACCGGCGCGTACGACGCGAGCAATCCAATCCGCTGATTCACCGAATCAAGTTGATCGTCGTAGCGACGCGCGCGTCCTGCGTCACCAGTTTCATCGAAGAGCATTCGCAGTCGGAAGAAATACTCCTGCGCAACCATCCAGTCCTTTGCATTCTTCGCGGTGATCGCTCCTGTTTCCGCTTTCTCAATCAGCGACTGCATTTCAGGAAGCGCAAGCACTGCAGACCAATCGTCGGACAGCGTCTGCACTTCGACTGCTGCTAAGAGTGCTTTCGATGTGTCGTTCTTCTCAAGTTCGGTACGCAACTTGGTGAGCGCAGCTTCGCGCTTGGTCGTGCGCTCGGCGGTGCTGAGTTCGAGATGCTTTGCCCGTGCGTCAAGTAGTGTGTGAATCGTCTCCGCTGCTTTCGCCGCTTGCGCCTTCGGCACTTGTTTCAGCGTCGCTTCAAGTGCTGCAAGATCTCCGCTCTTCGCGGCGGTCCAGACCGCATCACTCCATTCCGAAACGGAATCAGGAACACTCGCGAGTGTGGTTGTTGCGGGTGGCTGTTGCGCAAGCGCGAACGGCGAGAACGCGACAACGAGAGCAACGGAACAGGCAGCAAAGGTGCTTCGAAGTGAGAAACGCGCGCAGGTCGGAGCAAGGTTGGACGGCATCTAAAACCTCGAATCGGGCAACAGGAATACCTCAGGCATCGCCGGAAGGATTCCAGCGGCTCGGTAGTCAGGTAGGGTTTATATCGGCAGCAAGTTCGATGGTTCCGAGTCTTATTGAATGACTTCAGAAGAGTTTCCGAGGTTCATCCACCCCCCTGTCTCCACTCCTTCGAACTTTTGCGCGTACTGCGGTCGATAGAACAAGACACAACCGTTGCGATGCCTCATCCCATTCCACCATCACTACCGGAGCCCTGCCCTAAGTGCAGATACGACCTCAGGATGACCGCAGCCGGTGGTCGCTGCCCCGAATGTGGGGAGCGGAAAACGACAGTCGCGCGAACGGACGTGCAAGTCCTCTCGCAAGAAGCGAACGCAGCACGGGAACGACTCGAAGATGGTTGGAGGCTCTGGTCGCGCACACTTTTCGCGACCCCGCTCATTCTGTTCGCGCTCTTCGGCGCATGCTCCGGACCAGTGCTTCTCGTTGCGTTCGCGTTCATTGCACCCTTCCGTTTCTTCGCCTTGAAACGCATGACTGCGGGCGATCCCTATGTGCAACACCTTCAAAGCATGGAATCGGATCTCGCGCGCTGCCGCTTCCTTGCGTCGATTGAATGCGGCCTCGCGATTGTTGTGGTGGTCGTCGCGATTCTGCAATCGATGAGCGTGCCGGTGCTTCCGCACACTGCGTATCTCGGGATCGCAGTTCTCTATGCGGTGTGGCAGTGCATCACGCTTCTGCAAGCACATCAACTCGCGCGATCCACCCCACCGCTGCTCGTCGAAGTCTCGCGGCTCCCGCGCACCTCTTCCGGTTGGATCTACATCCCGTGCGGCGTGAGCATGTCGCTGTATCTGCTCGCCGGCGCGTTTATCGCTGCGGCAACTTTCACGCAAGATGATTTCTGGTTTGCTCTCGCGTGGTTGATGTGGTTCTTCGCCGCACTGTCGTTGTGCATCGCAGCGGTATGGAGTCGCGCACACGCGATGCTGGTGTGCGACTGCCTCTTTGAAGCGCAGTTGTTCCAGTCGCGCATGCGTTGCGGAACATTCTTCTATCCCACCGAAGACCCCTCCATTGTGCGACACGCAACGACTCCGAAGCAGCCCGAAGATGATGCGCCGATTCCGCTCGCGGATGGATGAGCCAAGCAACAAATCAGCGCGTAAACGCGGCTTCTGCAAGATCAATCGCGCGACCGAGTGCAGCGCTCTTGTCGACAGTCTCTTTCCACTCCGATGCAGGATTGGAATCGAGCACGACGCCCGCGCCTGCTTGCAAGTAGACATTCCATGGCCGCGTGTCGTGCGAGGTTCGATCTGCAGTTGGAATCACCAGCGTGCGAAGCGCGAGCGCGATATCCATGTCTCCTCCGAAACCAACGGCCCCAATGCCGCCCGCGTATGGACCACGACGCACGGGCTCAAGCTCATCGATGATCTGAATCGCGCGCACCTTCGGAGCACCGCTGACGGTGCCCACCGGAAGCGTCGCGCGCAGCGCATCGAAACTATCGAGCTCGTCGCGAAGCTCGCTCGTCAGCGTCGAAGAGATGTGCATCACATGGCTGTATCGCTCGACTTCCATGCATCGATCGATCGACACACTTCCCGTCTTCGAAACGCGACCGAGATCATTGCGACCGAGATCGACAAGCATCGTGTGCTCCGCGCATTCCTTCTCATCCGCAAGCAACTCTCGTTCAAGCGCGCGATCCGCTTCTTCGGTTGCGCCTCGCGCGCGCGTACCTGCGAGTGGTCGATTGAACACGGTGCGACCGCGCACGCGACAGAGAATCTCAGGACTTGACGCGACCAGAATCGTGCGTTCGCCCTGCAAGTAGATCTGGTACGGACTTGGATTGACGATACGCAGAGCGCGATAGATCTCGAAAGGATCCGCGGTTGTTTCCCGCTCGAAACGCTGCGAGAGCACCACTTGAAACGCATCGCCTGCAGCGATGTATTCCTGCGCGCGGACGACAGCGTCTTCGAACTCCGCGCGCGTCATGTTGGACTGCGCCGCGGCTGGTTTCGCGGCAAGATCAAGATCGACCGCGCCTGCGCGCAGCGGCGGGCTCACCGCTTCGAGTTGCGCAACAAGCGATTCGAGCGAACTCACAAGCTTCGCGAACGCCGCGTCAGCGCTCGCATGCTCACGCACATCCGCACTCACAATCGCGTGCACGGTTTTCGTCACATGGTCAAAGACGACGACTTCTCGATACAACCCAAAATGCAAATCAGGAAGCGCACGGTCATCGAGAGGCGCGTTTGAAAATGGCAACTTCTCAGGCTCGAGATAGCGCACGGAATCGAAACTTGCGAATCCCACGATGCCACCGATGAAGCACGCGGGCATCGCGAGCGCGGATCGAGCCTTCTCACTCGCAGGCCGCGCGTCGCCGAGAAGCGTGCGGAGCAACGCAAGTGGATCTTGCTGCGTCGAACGCGTCACGGCTCCACTCTGATGATCCGTGTGCTGCGCCTCAAACTGCGTGACGACAACTTCCTTGGCAGGACGCGCACCGAGAATCGAGTACCGCCCCAAGTTCACGCCGTTTTCCACGCTCTCAAAGAGAAAACTTGGCGCCGTGCGTTCATCGGGGAGGACGAGTTTGCGATAGCCCAATACAGGCGTGAGTTGATCGCTCATCAACCGGCGCGAGAGAAACACCAACGGTGATTCGAGTAACTGCAGCGCAAATGCGGCTCGTAGTTTTTCGTGAGGATGCGCGCGCTCAACCATCAAGCCGAGTGTATCGACTCGCTCTACACTCTCGCTGCACAGTGCCCGTTCCAACGCCGACAACTCCTCCGCGCGACAGCACGCACGCGCTCCACCCGGCTGCGCGTTTTCGCGACATTCGCAAGATCTACTACAAGCCCGACGGAAGCATCCTCGTCGAAGCGCTCCGCGGGATCGATCTTGATATTCCGCGCGGACAGTATCTCGCGATCATGGGCGCGTCAGGCAGCGGCAAGTCGACGATCATGAATCTGCTGGGTTGCCTTGATCGACCCACGCACGGGACCTACGAACTCGATGGCATCAACGTCGAGGACATGGAAGACACGGCGCTTTCCAAAGTGCGTGGTGAGAAGATCGGCTTTGTCTTTCAGGCGTTCAATCTCATCAGTGAATTGACGATTGTCGAGAATGTCGAGATTCCGCTGCTCTATCGCGGCATGCGTTCGACGGCACGACGAGCACTCGCGCTCGAGAGTCTTGCGAAGGTTGGCCTGCAGGATCGACTGACCCATCGACCTGCCGAACTCTCGGGAGGTCAACAGCAGCGCGTCGCAATTGCACGCGCGCTGGTTGGAAATCCCGCGATTTTGATGGCGGATGAACCGACGGGCAATCTTGATTCCACGACAGGTGAGAGCATTCTTCGTCTGTTTGAAGATCTTCACCGCGAGGGATTGACGCTCGTCGTGGTCACGCATGATGATCGCATTGCCGATCGTTGTGAACGCATCGTGCGACTCTGCGATGGCTTGATCGAATGCGATCGCGCGGGCGGCAACAATCGTCCGCATCGCGTTGCGACGGAGCCTGCGTGAGCGCGTCCTCCGAGCCCCACTCGCTTGTGCTCGGCATCGATCCAGGCAGTGTGATTACGGGATATGCAGTGGTGCAAGCATTTCCGCGTGGCGACAGCGTGCTCATTGAAGCGGGCGCGTTGCGACTCAAGCGCACAGATTCTCTCGCGCAACGGCTCGCGGCGCTCTCGAGTGATATGGAAGCACTGCTTCGTGAACACGCGTTCACGCACATCGCCGTTGAAAGCATTTTCAGCCATCCTGCGCATGTGAAAAGTGCGCTGCAACTCGGACATGCGCGAGGCGTCGTCCTGCTTGCCGCGCAACAACGCTCGCTCACACTGCTCGAACTCGCGCCTGCAGAAGTCAAGAAAGCAATCTGCGGAAACGGTCGGGCGACAAAGTCACAGATGCAAAGCGCGGTCACGATGCAGTGTGGGCTTGCGAAGCCACCAACGCCGAGCGATGTCGCGGATGCGATCGCGATCGCACTCACCGCTGCACGCCGACTGAAGACACGCTAACGCGCGCGAATCACGAGAATCACAGGTGTTCCTGGCGGTGGAATCTTCGTGGAGTCCACTTCCCAGTCCGGCTCGGCGAATGCAACGCGATCGGGAAGCACTTCGTCGAACGCAATCACCTCATCGCCGAAGGTGACGATACCGATGATCTGTCCCGTGTAGTCGGCGACGTAGTGTTCGCCTGGTTCCTTCCACGACTTTGGATTTGGCGCAAAGACGGATCCCGCGAAGACCCATGGGTGCAGTGGAAATGCGCGCGCGCCGTCTGTCGAACGAATCCATGACGACAGCGGCACAAGCGTTCCATCCGCGAGTCGCACATCGATCGCGAGCAGCGCGCCGCTGGGTGGCTTCAACTCCAATCGATCAAACGCGCGTGATGGAAGAAACAATTCACTCCACACCCCAGGTTTGCCTGGTTCGAATCCTGCGAGCAACATCGCGGCGTGCAACGCGCTCGGAAGCGCCCGCACCACGACGAGTGATTCATGCTCGCGCGTCTTGTGCAAGCACGCTGCCGCTTCGAGCACACCGACATCGATCGCGATTTCCGCATCAACCTCCACACACTTCGCACTTCGATCCACTCGCAAGCCTTGCGCGAAGTCAGCGAGCCCGGCATGGCGCGGCGCCGTCGCACATCCAATCAGAAGTGTGGATGCAATGGCAGAGGCATAGAGTCGAAGCATGTTCATCATAAAAAACGCACGACCGCACACTAACCGCACGCCGCACATAAAAAAAAGGCCCCAGTCGAGCTTTCGCTCAGACTAAGGCCCTTCCGGGGGCAAATGAAACGCTCACCAAACTGGGGCAACTGCCCCATGCTCAGAAAGTATCATCTGTTTCGACCTGATCAAGTGGTGCACTCGAACAATGTGGACGTTCTAGTGAAATTCTCAGCGCCGAGTCCTATACAGATTGCCACTGCCGTTCGCATCCTCCGCGCCGTCTTCCCGTAGGGTTCCTTGCTCATGTTTCTGACCCGTGTCACCAAGTTTTTTCTTCACGAAATGGCTCCATCCGAGGGCAGTTCCCCTGCATGCGATCTACTTGAAACCTGGATTGAACTTGAAACTACCGTTCACGGCAGTCCTGATGCGCAAACAGGCTACATCCTCGATATCAGTCAGATTGATCGCGCTGTCTTTGAAACAGTTGCGCCGATGCTTGCGGCAAGTTCCGCCCAACACCGCTCGATCTTCCACACGCTTCCAACCGCCGCGAACGCGCTCGCCCATAGCCTTGAGAGCGAAAAACACATTCGACTCCATTCGATAGCGCTTGATCTCTCTCCCACAAAGCGCATCCAATGCTTGCTCACCGAGACACGACCGCATTCGCCACTGTGCACACCCATGCCGCAACCCACGATTGAGATTACCGCCTCGTATGAGTTTGCCGCGTCACACCGATTGCACTGCGCGGATCGCAGCGATGAAGAGAATCGTCGCATTTTCGGGAAGTGCAACAACCCCAACGGGCATGGGCACAACTATCGCATTGAGGTGCGTTGCGCTGTGCCAATGGGCAGCACGGGTGCCTTCGACGCTGTGGATGCCGCAGTTGAAAACGAAATCATGCGTAGGTTCGACCACCGTCATCTGAATCTTGATTGCCCTGAGTTTGCGAAGTTGAATCCCTCCGTCGAAAACATCGCAAAGATCTGTTTCGAGTATCTCGAAGCTGCGCTTGCGAACGCCGGCCTGCAAGCGCGTTGCGTTCGCGTACATGAAACGCCGAAGACCAGCGCGATCTACCCCGCCACGCAATTCTAAAGAGATGCCCCACAAGCCAAACCGCTCGCTGAACCGAAGAATGAGTTCACGATTCTCGCCTTGAAGCAGGATATTCCCCCGCCATGGAACTTCGCCACCTTCACATTTTCATCACCGCGACGACGTTCATCGCATCAACCCTCATCGCGCAAGCACCGTCGACGCCGCCGACCACTCCGAACACAGTGCGTCAAACGATGCCGACGATTCCCGTGCCTGGTCCTGTCGCACCGAAAGCTCCGCGCACCGCGCCGCAAAGCGCCGTGACTGGTAGTCCTGCAGCGGAGGCATTCACTGCACTCTCAAGTGTGATGCAACGTCGCGGAGGCATGGATGCAGCAATACGCGCGCAGGTCACGACGGTCGCCACGGCGCTGGATACGGAACTCGCGAACGCATCACTCGCAACCGACCAGCGCGGCAAACTCCTCGCGCTTCGTGCGCAATGCGCGACATGGTTGAACGACGAGCCCGCGATGGACGCCGCGTACGGTGCGCTCCTCGAACTCCTTCCCGCGAATCAAGTCGTGCGCGTTCGTTGGGCGCAGCGATGCACGGACGCAGCTCGCTGGCAGAAGGCTGTCGATCTGCTCTATGGAAAAACGTGGGAGCCTGCGATTGCCGTCGATGCGCAGATTTGCGTTGCGGAAGCGCTCATGGGCATCGGAAAATTCAACGATGCACAGGGCGCGTTGAACACCGCACCTCCAGTTCCGATTCGAACAGGGGCGCAGCAGGCGCGCATCAACGGACTCTCTAGTCGCATCCAAGTGCTTTACGGTGAGTTCACGAAAGAGAGCATGGCGCAGGGACGCGATGTTGCGAAAGACGATCTTGCCGTCGTGGAGATACTCACAACGAAGGGACCGATCACGCTCAAGCTCTTCGAGCGAGAAGCACCAAACACCGTCGCGCACTTCATCGAACACGTTGATCTTGGAACCTATACGGGAACGAAGTTTCATCGGCCGCAGCGCGGATGGGGCGTGCAAGGCGGAGATCCACAATCCAAGGAAGGCGCGGATGTTTCGACTTCGCCTGTGGGCACAGGTTCTGGCGGTTGGTTGACCGTCGATGAATGTACGCGTGAAGATCGACGCGGTCACTTCACAGGATCGATCGCTCTAGCGAAACGATCGGCCAGTGAGAAAGGCGCGGCACCGCTCACTTGTGGAAGTCAGTTTTACATCGTGTTTGGTCCCGCCGAATATCTCAACGGCGGATTCACAGTCTTTGGAAGCGTTGTCGACGGACTCGACGCCGCCCGCATGCTCACCTCGGAAGATTCAATCTTGCAAGTGAACGTGCTGCGACGCAACGAGCATGAATACAAGGCGACGCGCCTACCGGATACGCAACCTGCGCTTTACGATCACCCGCACGCGTGGGGCATGAAGACCGACGCAACGCCTGCGAAGAGCGGCGCGAACACAGGCGCACTCTTGCCAGCGGTGCGTTGAGTCGCCCAAGCACGCAAGCAGCACGCTCCCAGTTTCCGCTGCACGCCGATGCACTCGGCGAGGCGAAGTCGAAAGCGCGCGATGGAATGTGCCCGCGCTTCGCGGCAGAGTTCGTGCGCGCGCTCAACGAGGCGCCTGAAGTTAGGCGAGATCGGCTTCGCCCAAGACGCGACAGCCCTTGCGACGCATGACTTGCCCTGCGAAGGTTGGATCATCCGTGCAAATCACGAACACCGACGCACCTGTGCGTGCAGGAATCAGCGAGTAACTGAAGCGGATGTTGATTTCCGCGCGGAGCAAATGTCGGCAGACGGAGGCCAGCGTCTGCGCCTCCACAAGTTCAACGACGAGCACCGGTGTCTGGCAATACGCGCAATCATGTCCGTCAAGCACCACGCGCGCAGCGTCGGAGTTGTTAAAAATGAATCGCACGACCGCGTAGTCGGAACTATCGATGATCGAGAGTCCGCGCACCTCCGCAATGTTCGATGCATCAATCGACTCGAGCACTTCAAGAAGTTTTCCCACACGGTTGTCGAGGAACACACTGAACTGTGTCACGGTCGGAGGCACATATCCCTGCTCGGTCTCTTGCTCGGTAGGCTGCATAAGTCCCATCCTATCGGCGGTTTCCAAAAGAGAAACCACTGCAACGGCAGTGCCCGCAAGAACATGTGCAGATTACGCGCAACGACACGCGAAAATTCAGGCGTCTGCGATGCATCGCAGCGCCTGAGTCGAAAGCGAATGCAGCGTTTTGGCCGTTGCGGCCAAAAACCTGCGTGAGCGCTCAACTATGCCGCTCAACTCCAGGCGTTTAAGAGGCTCGCGAGATCGTTGGCGCCGACGACACCGTTCGCGTCGAAGTCCGCGCTGCCTGCGCCGCCCCACTGACTCAGAAGGATTGCCAAGTCGGCGGCGTCGACCCATCCATCGCCATTGAGGTCATTGGGATTCACGCCAACATAATGCCCACTCATCGAGAACGCACCCATCACAGGTGTAATCGTGATCGTCATCGCGGTGACGCCAGCTGGAAGTTGTGCCGGATCAGGAATCACCATCATCGGCGCGACCGCGAGTTGATCGAGGCGCAGCGTTTGCTTCGCGAGTGCTTGCACGCGCGCTCCGACACCCGAACTGACGGTTCCATTGAGCGCGCCCGACGCCGTCGCCACTCCTGTCGTTGCGTAATTTCCAATCAACAACATCTCCATGTTCGGACAATTGCAAACAGAGTTGATGATCGGCGAAGTGCACGTTCCAATCTGCAACATCGAAAAATCCGTCAACAAGACATCAAGAGGTTGACATCCGATGAACGGGAAGCAGTAGAGATCGAAATGGAAGGAGACATTCGCGGGATCGAGCAAAAGTTCCGTCATCGAGATCGTGTTGAAAGGAGGCGCGTTCGGTCCGCACGTCGTCTGCGCATTTCCCGAAGTCAGCACGACCTTCGTGTCACTGTCGGAACTTGTGCCGAGCGCCGTGGTGATAGAGAGGGTGGCGGTAATCGTGACCGACGCGCCGGTTGGACTTGTGATGTGGGCCGCGACATCGGCGATCGATGCGGAAGTGCAGCCGAGTGCCGTCATCACAGTGAGCGACGCAATACTGTTTCGTGAGCGCATAGTCATCTTTCTCTTGGTTCTGAAGCAATCGTACAGCAGCTTACCTCGTGTGACGCCAATCTGGAAAGAATTGTTCTGCAGTTTTCGCTCAAACACGAGCCTCGCGTCACTACGGGTAGCCTTCCGATCATGCGCATGCGTGCTCTCATCCTGCCCCTCGTGTTGACACTTGCTCCTTTCGAGACGTCCGCGTCGTCACAGGAAATCCCTCCCGCCACGCAGTTTGAAAGCGTGCTCGCCGATGCTGAGGCCTATCGCCGCCAAGTCAGTCCCGAGTACGCGATGAGCAAGGGCGACGACACACGCGCAGGCGAGTTGCGTGATGTCTCGCCTCGCGCGCACATCAACGACATCAATGCCACGCGCGATTTTCTTGAACGCATCATCGCCATCGATGTCGCGATGCTCAGTACGAGCGATCAACTCGACTATCGACTCTTTCGTCGCCAACTTGAAATGACGCTTGAAGGCGACACCTTCGGCGACTGGATGATGCCGATCAACGCGCGAAGCGGACCCCATCAAGACATTCCGCAGATGGGCGACCTCGATCGTCTGCAGACGGAACTTGATTTCGAGCATTACGCGAAGCGATTGACCTGCGTCGCAGGACAACTGCTGCAACTCGAAGAGACGCTGCGCGCAGGATTGGCTGCAGGAAAAATGCCGCCCAGGCTTGTGATCGAAGCGATTCCGCAACAGATCCGCACTGCTCGCGAGAGCGCACTCGATCGACTGCGCACGCCGCTCACGAAGTTTCCTGCATCCATGCCCGCAGCGACACGCGCGCGCATCACGCAAGAAATCGAAGCGACGATTCCGCTGATCGCCGACGCGATGCTGCTCTTCGAAGCGTTTCTCATCGCGGACTATCTGCCGATGTGTCGTGCGACCACCGCGGCGAGTGACATGGAAGGTGGCGCGGATTGGTATGCATTTCAATTGCGAAGTTTCACGACGACTGCGCTCACAGCGCAAGAGATTCATGACATCGGCAAGCGCGAAGTAGCACGCATTCGAGGCGAAATGATGACGGTCATCGCAAAGACGGATTGGTCGGCGGCGGACCTCCCGCGAGCGTCCCTTTCCGACGACGCTCGATTCGCGCAGTTCATCGAGTACTTGCGAACGGCGCCGCGCTTCTACTGCACGACCGCCGAAGAACTCCTTGCGCGCTACCGAAGTTTCTGCAAGGAGGTCGATCCGCATCTGCCTGAGTTGTTTGGCACATGCCCGCGACTGACCTACGGCGTGCGTGAGATTCCCCGCTTCATGGCGCCTTCTCAGACGACTGCGTACTACCAACAAGGGAGCCCGAAGCGCGGCGAACCGGGCTGGTTCTACGCGAACACCTATCGCCTCGACATGCGGCCGACGTATGAAATCGTTCCGCTTTCGCTGCATGAAGCGGTGCCTGGACATCACTTTCAAATCTCACTTGCGAATGAACTCGAAGGCACGCGCGAGTTCCGCAAGGATCTCGACTCGACAGCATTCGTCGAAGGCTGGGCGCTCTACTGCGAACGACTCGGTATCGAGATGGGTTTTTTCACTGACCCGTATGACGACTTCGGGCGATTGCTCTATGAGATGTGGCGCGCGACGCGACTTGTTGTCGACACGGGTCTGCATGCGTTTGGGTGGACGCGCGAACAGGCGATCGCCTACATGACCTATCACACCGCGCTCTCCGCGCTCAACATCGAAAACGAAGTCGAGCGCTACATCGGTTGGCCAGGACAGGCGACGGGATACAAGATCGGCGAACTCTGTATTCGAGCGTTGCGCGCGGAAGCAGAGACAACACTCGGAAGTGCGTTTGACATTCGCCGCTTCCACGATGCTGTCTTGCTCAATGGTCCACTGCCGCTTGATGTGTTAGAGGCAACGGTCCGCGCGTGGATTGCGTCCGAAGTCGAGCGCGTGAAACTACAAGCACAAGTCATCCCCTAAAGATCGCGCCCGCGCGCTTGCCTACCAACATCGCAGCAGTCGCAAGCGCAAGCGCGAGGAATGCCATCGCCCATGTGCCAAGTGCGCTCGCGATGTTTGGACCATCGCCAAGCCGTTCACTCAATGTGTAAATCGCCTTGGTAATCGGGTAGTCCGCTTCGCGCGTGGCAAGAATGAGACTGTCCGAAACTTCGAGCATCGCGAAACAGAACGCGAGAATCGCGCCGGCAGCGATGTTCGCGCCCAAGAGTGGAAGCACCACGCGTCGCATCGCGTAGAACTTACTCGCGCCAAGATTCGCAGCGGCTTCTTCGAGCGCAACAGAGGTCTGCTCAAGTCCAGCGGCGCAGGCGCGCACGACGTACGGCAACCGACGCACCGCGTAGGCGAGAATCAAAAACGGCACAGGATTGGGCGAGGGACCAAGGATGTCGCCAACTGCTGCCAGCGGCGCGTCGCGCACCCAAGTAACCCAACCAACTGGAAGAAAGCCGAGCGCGCTCGTGAGGAACTCCGGCGCGGTCCCCTTGAATGGCCAGCGCAAGCTTGCAGCCACGAGTCCAAACGCGAGCACGAGGCCGGGCACAGCGAGCGGCAACATCACAACCGCATCAAGAATCGCGCGACCACGCACCGTTCCTCGCACGAGCAACCGCGCGACAAGCACGCCGAGCACAACGTCAATGATCGTTGCAACGCCTGCATACGCGAGGCTGTTTTTCACCGCACCAGAAGCAAGCGGATGTTCGAGCGCGTGCTCGTAATGTTCGATCGAAAGCGTCGGCGGAAAAATCGTTCCGTACCAAGAACCGTGCGGCACAAGGCTCGTGCAAACCACACCGAGATGCGGCAAGAGCGCGATACCTGCGACGAGTACGAACGCGCCCGCTGCTGCGTAACCCTTCCAACCCTCTAGTTTCTTGGGACCTGCGCCTGTCGATGCTTTCGCGAGCATCGCGTATCCCTTGCGGCCGAGCGCGAATTTCCCGATCAAGTACGTGCACGCAGTCGCAAGCAGAAGCACCGCCGTCAGCGCATACGGCTGACGCGATGCTTCCATCTCCTTGATGCCATTGAAAATCTGCACAGGTGTCGTCTGACTGAACTCGAGCATCAACGGCGTGCCAAGTTCCGTAAAGCTCCACACGAAGACGATCGTTCCGCCTGCGAAAAGTCCGGGGCGAATCAGTGGCAGCGTGACGCGGCGAAATCGCGTCCACGCGCTCGCGCCGAGATTGATCGCAGCCTCTTCCATCGCAGGGTCAACGTTGGCGATCGCTGCGACGAGATTCAGATAGATGATCGGGTAGAGACTGAACGCTTCCAGCAACACGACGAGCCAGAAACCGCCCGCGCCAAGAAAATCAATCGGTGCATCAATCGCGCCGAGGTCAAACAGCAGTGCATTCACGCTGCCGCCGCGACCGAGCAACTGCTTCATGCCGATCGCGCCGACAAACGGAGGCAGAACAAGCGGCGCCAGAATGATGGCGCTCAGAAATCCCTTCGCGGGAAACAAGCGCTTCGCACTCAAACTCGCCAACGGCAGAGCGACGAGGAGCGCGATAGAAGTCGTCGCCGTTGCGATCAGAAATGCGTTGATCAATCCGCCGCGCAACGCAGGGTCGCGAAAGACCAAGAGGACGTGATAGAGGGTGAATCCACCTTCAGGCGCATCGGAAACGAACGCCGCCGAAACACTCAACCACACGGGATAAAGCAGCGGAACGCCAATGACGAGAAGAAGAATGCCAAGCCAGACTCGCTGGAACGATGGGCGCACGCGCGAAATGTACTTCGCCTCACGCACTTCGCGCAAATCGCGTCAAATCGCGCGCGCTTTACTTATCCATTCCACGCGGACAGCAGAATGGCGAGATCCGCCGCGCCGACGGTGCCGTCTGCGTTGAGATCGCCCATGCCGTTGGCGCCCCAGTTGTTCAAGAGCAGCGAGAGGTCAGTGGGTCCAACGATCGAGTCGCCGTTGAGATCACCAAGCATCGCCGTCGGTGAGATGTACCACGCGACCGTCACAGGCATCGTCGTTTGCGTCCCTGCCTTGCGCGAAACTTGCAAGACGTAGTCGCCCGCCGCGAGCCCCTTCATATAGAGATGCTCGGCGTTGTCGATGGCGGAATTGCTCTCGCAGTTTCCGCTCGCGAAACTTGTCGCACCCACATCACCAATGAGCGACACGAGCGTGACGCCCTCTAGCTTCCAGAGTTTCAGATCGCAATCCATCAACGTGTAGCTCGCAAATGTGCTCGCAACAAGGCGATTCCAACTTGCAATGACACTGACTTCGCTCGAAGAGCCGTTCGCGTGAAAGGTGAAGTACACGCTTGTTGCCGAAAGCAGCGCGGGCACGTAATCCCAGCCGACGCGTGGACTGAATGCCATGATTTGCGGCGACGCGAATCCGTTTTGTTCGCCTGCGGTCAAGATCTCATGCGCGCGATCGACATTCAGTAAGTCCGCGCCATACAGCGCATCAAGCGGCGTCGCCGTCGTTCCACGATTCACGCCACTCTGCGGAGCGCCGTTGGTCCATGGTGTTCGGTGCGTCGTGCCTGCGAGCATCGCCGCTTTGATCGTCAATCCCTTACTCGCGTTCGCGTTCGCTGCGAGATTCGGATGATCGTTCGCTTCGTCAAACAACATCGCTGCGCACGCGGCCACCACCGGTGTCGAGAAACTGGTGAAGTCTCCGGGAGCCACAAGATCGGGCTTGCGTCGATTTGGTCCATCGATACCTGCAGGCGTGAGACCGTTCGAATGTCCTCCACTCGCGGTGCCCACGGTGAGACCGTTGAAGCAGTACGCCATGAGTGGTGAAGCTGCGCTTCCGCCCCCGTTGTTCGTGCCAGCCATCGCAAGTGCGCCGTCGCGTTGCATCGCCCAATCAAGGCGACGCATGCCGTCGTTGTCATTCGCCGCAGATCCGAATGACCCAATCCAACTGTGGTTCCACACTTTGCAATGCGTGGCAGGCGCGGCGAGCGGAGGAAACGTGGATCCTTGACCGACCCGGAGCCAGCTCGACGCTGCCCAAGAGTTCACGTTGTAGTTCCAGACGTTGCTCAAGCCAGGCGCGCATGATGATGCGTCACCACACAAGTTAAACGCGACGCTATTCGCGTGACCACTTGTTCCTGATGCGCCGCCGAGCAGCGTGAAGGTTGTGCCTGCGTAGTACGGTGCAAGAATATCTGGCGCGTAGTTCGTTCCCTCGGGCGCCTCCGTTTGTCCGATGCCAATGCCAACACCCGTCGGAACATTCGCAACACCAAGCCGTGCGACGAGATCGTTGTAACGAATATCCGTCAGTGTGTCTGCGCTCGAAAACGCGGCACAGCAACCAAGCGCGAGCGCCGTCATCGGGCACGATGGAATGGGTCGAATCTTCATGCGGTGTTCCGTGAGGTACTACAACTCGTTGGAGTCTGACTCCATTCTGACGCCGCACAAGGCGTTGGACGAAGTTTCGCCCCTCTCCTTCGCGCCGGAGGTATCGGTTGTTCGAGGAAGACCGAGAAATGCAGCCAAGCGCGCGCGTTTTTAATGCGCCGACTCTGCCCCAGTCGCCATCGGTCGAAGCGGCTCGCGGGGCGCAGCGATCTCGTCAAGCACGCGGACTTCAACCCGGGCGTTCTTCGCGTCGGCGGCCCTATCGGTCGGAAACTGTTCCACGCGCTCGCCACTGCCGGCTGCGGAGATCCGAATGCGCCACCAATCAACGCCCGACGCCGCAATTGCCTTGGCCGCCGACATCGCGCGTTGCATCGAGAGTTCCATCGCCTGTTCGGGCGAACCGAATTTCTCGGCCGCGCCGACGTGACCACGGATCTCAACCACTGTTGATTGCCCTTTGAGATTGCGAGCGATGTCCGTGATGGAGGTCATGCCCTGTTGATCGAGCGACGCGCTGAGCGAAGGAAACTCAACGCTCGTGCCGCGACCAAACGTGTCGGCTGGTCGAACGGATCGAACATTCTGATCCTTGCCCTTCGTACCTTCGTCTTTACTCTCGCCCGCACCATGCTGCTGCTGCATTAAGAGTCGCTGCACAAGCGCGGCATCCTTCGGATCGGTTGAAGTAATCTCAACATCGTTGTGAAACGCTTTGCGCACCGCAATCGCGAAGTCAATCATGTCAGGCTGCGCGGCAACGCCTTCGTTCTCTTCTCCACCGCCACCAGGGTTGCCGCCCTTGGGCTGCACATTGAGCGCGAAGAGAATCACGAAGAATCCCATCATGAGCATGACCATGTCCGCGAATGAGATGAGCCACTCGGGCGCTCCCTCATGCTCTTCGTGCGAACCACCGCCATGTCCACCGCCACCATGCTTCTTGTGTGACTTGGACTTGCCCTCGCCATGACCACTGCCATGACCTGCGTCTTTCTTATCGTTGGATTCGTGCTTCGCGTCTGACATGGCGTGTTCCTTCGTGCTCCCTTGCTCTCCATTCGACTGCGATTACGCAGCGAGCTTCATGTTGCGCCGCACCGTGTTCGGGATGAACGCGAGCATCTTTTCTTGCGTGGCGCGTGGATTGTCGCCCGCTTGAATCGAGAGGATGCCTTGCAACATCATTTCGCGCGAGAGAATCTCTTCGCTTGAACGGAGTGCAAGTTTGTCACCCATCGGTCCAGCGACAGCGTTCGCAAGCACGGTGCCGTACATCGTTGCGACGACAGCAATCGCGAGCATGTGACCGAGCGTCTGGATGTCTCCACCGAGATTGCCGAACATGCCGACCTGACCGATGAGTGTCGCGACAAGGCCGTAGCCCGGCGCGTACACCTTGATGAGGTCGAAAAACTTCTTGCCCGCTTTGTGACGCTCTTGCATTGCCATCACTTCAAGTCGAAGCGTGGTTTCGATAATTTCTTCGTCGGTGCCGTCGACCGCCATGCGAAGTCCCTTCGAGAGGAATGGATCTTCGATCTTCTCGATCTCGTTTTCGAGAGCAAGGATTCCATCCCGACGCGCCTTGTCGGAGAGCGTGCTCATCAATCGCACGGTATCCGTCGCGGAAAGTCCCTTATTGAAAAGGAAACGCTTCACATATCCAGGCACGCACTTCAGGTTCTCCCAAGGCATCGCCATCAAGAGGACGGAGACGGTGCCGCCTCCAACCATGATGAAACCCTTTTCCGAATAGAACATTTCGAAGTGACCATGCGACGCCATGTACATGACGAGTACGCAGGCGAAGAGTCCAATGATGCTTCCAATGACACTTGCTTTATCCATCTGACTGCCTCCTCATGCTGGAAACGACTCGCAGCATGCTTCTCATTCCACTCTCTCTGAACGTGGCGACACTTCCGGGACAGTCGCCCGCCTGCTCATCGACCGTCCGACCTCCTCGCTCCCGCCCGGTCGTCAAGAACACCTCCCGCTTCTCTCCCAGCCATGTGTTGTGTGGAGGTCGCGCCGTCTGTACAGGTGCGTTCTCGGAACCTGAAGCGCGATTCGCCTTGTATCCTTTCGCGAACCACAGCGGGCGTGTTCTCGACCAACCCACCTACGCTCGTCTCTCTGGCTCTGTCTTTCCTATGCGACTACGACCGCTCGTCATCATTACGGAACACCTCTCTGATGAGGCGACGAGTTGGCTTGAAGAGCGCGCCGAAGTCGTGCACTGCTCGGTGAGCGATGCGGCATTTGACGCGCTGGCACCGCGTGTGGCAGCGTTAATCGTGCGAACGTATACGAATGTTGATGGCGCGCTGCTGGCGAGATTACCGCAGTTGCGTGCAGTGGGACGCGCGGGCGTTGGTCTTGATAATGTGGACGAACGCGAGTGCGCCGCGCGTGGTGTGCGCGTCTTCAATACGCCAGATGCGAACACGCAAGCGGTCGTGGAGTACGTGCTCGCGCTGCTCTGCGATGCCCTGCGACCGCGGCTGTTTCTCGATGCGCCGGTGGGCAAAGAGGAGTGGAATGAGATCCGACAGGAGGTCGTCGGACTCTGGCAAATGAACGAACTCGTGCTTGGGATTCTCGGATTCGGCCGCGTCGGCAAACGCGTGACGGAAGTCGCGCGAGCGATCGGATTTCAAGTGATCTACAACGATCTCCTGGAGATTCCCGAGTGTGAACGACGCGGTGCGCAGTATGTTCCTGTGGAGGCGCTCTTCACGGATGCCGACATCGTGAGCATCCACATTGATGGTCGTTGCGAGAATCGAAAATTCGTGAGCGCATCGCTCATCGACCTCCTCCGCAGTGACGCCGTCATCATCAACACCGCACGCGGCATGGTGGTGGACGATGTCGCACTCGCAAGCTATCTCGCGAGAAATCCAGCAGCAATGGCACTCCTCGACGTGCACGATCCCGAGCCATTCACCGCCGCAAACCCGCTCCTCGGATTACCAAACGCGCATCTCGCGCCGCACCTCGCAAGCCGCACGATGAGCGCGATGAACGCGATGAGTTGGGTCGTCAAGGACGTCTGGGCAACGATCGAAGGCTGAGTTTCAGCTTCGACCAAAGCAAGCGTTCTCGCCGAGCTCTTCCGCGATGCGGAGGAGTTGGTTGTATTTCGCGTTGCGGTCGCTGCGGCATGGCGCGCCGGTCTTGATTTGACCGCAGTTCGTCGCGACTGCGAGGTCTGCGATGGTTGCGTCCTCGGTTTCGCCCGAACGATGCGACATCACAGATCGATAGCCCGATCGCGTTGCGAGGTTCACCGCTGCGAACGTTTCGCTGAGCGTGCCAATCTGATTCACCTTCACGAGAATCGCGTTCGCGCATCCTTCACGAATGCCCCGCGCGAGGAACTTCGGATTCGTGACGAAGAGGTCGTCGCCGACAATTTGAATCTTTGATCCGAGGCGTTCCGTCATGCGCCTCCATCCGCTCCAATCATCTTCAGCGAGTCCGTCTTCGATCGAGGTGATCGGATACTTCGCGCACCACGATGCCCAGAGGTCAATCATCTCGTCGCTGCTGACCACAACGCCTGGATTGGACTTGAAGAAGCAATAGCCTGTTTTTCCGAGTTTTTTCGCTTCATTCGCCAACTCACTGGTTGCAGGATCAAGCGCGATCGTGACCTGATCACCGAGTTTGTACTTCGCTTTTTCCACAGCGATCACGATGAGTTCGAGCGCCTCTTCATTCGACTTCAAGTTCGGTGCGAATCCCCCTTCGTCACCCACCGCAGTCGAGAGATGACGATCGTGCAGCACCGCACGCAACGCGTGATAGCACTCGACGCCGCATCGCAACGACTCTTCAAACGAGTCAAAGCCTTGCGGTCGAATCATGAACTCTTGGAAATCAACTGTGTTGTCCGCGTGCTTGCCGCCGTTCAGGATGTTCAACATAGGAACGGGCAGCGTCCTCGCTGCACTTCCGCCGAGGTAACGAAAGAGCGGCTGATCGGTGGCAACCGCAGCGGCGTGCGCAACCGCCATCGAAACGCCGAGCGTCGCGTTTGCTCCGAGGCGCGCCTTGTTCTCCGTGCCATCCATCGCGATGAGCAATCGATCGATGCCCTCTTGATCACGACCATCAAGGCCAAGCAACTCTCCTCCGATTTCGCCGTTCACAAACGCAACTGCCTTGGACACGCCCTTGCCCATCCAACGCGTCGCGTCACCATCGCGCAACTCCACCGCTTCATGCTCGCCCGTCGATGCGCCACTGGGCACCATCGCCCGACCACTCGCGCCACCACTGAGGATGACCTCGCACTCAAGCGTTGGATTTCCGCGGGAATCAAGAATCTGACGGGCGTGCACAGATTCGATTTCAAAGGACATAGAGAGGTCTTCCGGTAAAAACTTTTACGCGTACGAGTGCAAACCAGTGATGATGAAGTTGATAACAATCCAATTGAAGAGCATGACACCCGCGCCGATGAGCGCGAGCCATGCAGTCCACAGTCCCTTGTCTTTCACTTTGACGCGCACATGCACGAGCACCGCGAACACGAGGAATGTATTGAGCGCGAACACTTCCTTCGGATCCCAACCCCACGGTCGACCCCAGGAGTGATCCGCCCAAATCGCGCCCATGACGAGGCCTGTCCAGAGGAACACAAACGAAAGTTCCATGAGCAACATCGTCGTGCCATCAAGCACTTCGCCGAGCGCCGCACGCTTGGGACTCATCCGCTCTTCGCCATGCGCGCCCAAAATGATCATGCTGCCCGCGCCGCCCACGCGCGCGAATGTCGCCGCGCCACCGATCGCGCGATGCACGAGGTACAGCACCGCCGACACAGACGCCATGAAGATGAGGCAGTAGCTGAAGATGATCACATTCGTGTGGATGTAAAGCCACACATCATGGAGCACGGGCATCATGTTGGAAATGTTGGGATTCAACTGCACCGGTAAGAAATACGCGGCCATCAATGCGACCATCGAAGCACAAGCAGCGCCAAGGATGAACATCCCTCGCAGCGCGGACTTGCGGACGAGCACTTCGATGATGACCGCTGCCATAGCGCCCATCCACGACGCCGTCGTGACCGCTTCAAACATATTGGAGTTGGGCCAACGATCGGCGATGTACCAACGCAAGAGCAACGCGATCGTCTGCAGGATCAGGCCGAGAGCGAAGATGCTGCATCCAATGATGCGAGCCTTCGGCCACTTCCACACGATGCCAAGCAGCAAGAAAATCACGCTCGCCATGTAGACAAGCCACGTGCGCGTCATCTGGCCATTCTTGAAATACCAGTTCTCCCACTGCAAGCGCGACTTATCGGGGTAATGCGCCGCATCCACCTGTTCGAGCGAAGTCGCGAGCGCCGCCGCAGCTGCGTTCACTCCCTGAGGATCCGCACGCAACCAAGCACTCGCGAACGAACGCCATGCATCGGAGATTGCCTTCGAAGTTTCAGGCGAAAGATCGGTCGGCGCTTCGGACTTCTCTGCCAACAGCGTGAGAGGACCTGGCATCGACTGCGTGCCATCGACGAACATGACGTCCCCGATCGTGTGCCAGGACTTCGTTTGATCGCCATCACCTCGCGGCACAATCTTTAATCGATCGAGCAAGAAGCGCGGATCTTTCACGCGCAATGCAGTCTTCACCATGTCCGCAACTTTGGCGGTACGAATCAAATCGCCTTCGAGTGCGCGCAACACAGGGCGCAATTCTTCGCGTGCGAGTAACTCTTCGGAGATCAATCCACTCAACTGGAATGCCTGCATGCGCGCAAGAAGCAGTGGATCCTTTCCTTCACTCGGTGCGAGGAGCGCTTGCGAGATTCTCGCTCGTGTGTCTGAGCCCTTCACATAAATCACATCCGCGTCGCGATAGGCATCGGGACGGAGAAGCATGTCGAAGTAGGTATAGAGCGTCGGCTGGTCGCCAATGCTGCGTGGACCCGAGATAAATCCGAGCGTTTCGTTCGCCATCGAACTGAGACTCTTCACGCGACCTTCGGATTGCACCGCGGTCTGTTCGAGCGGCGCAAGATCAAGCGCCTTCCAGAAAACGTACTCCTCTGCAGACGCGATCTTCGGCGCGAAGCCAAGCGTGAAGATCGCGATCAAGAGCACGCACCAACCTCGCGTCAGCGCGGCGCGCATTGGTCGTTCCCCTTTGGATCCTGCTCCATCCGCTTGCTGCGCAAGACCGTCAAGGACTTCACGTTGTCGGCGTGCTTTGATCATGGGTTTCACATAGAACGCGAACAGCATGCCTGAAACCGCGACGCAACAACCGAAGAGTTGTATCCACACGCCATTCCGATTTCCAATGCCGAGCACGGTGTAGTTCAAGCCCTTGCTCGCGGCCAGTCCGCTCTCGCGCGCCTCGTCAGGTGGATCCCATTGCGATTGGAAGTACCAAAGCCCTTCGTGTTCCACAGGGTCGTTCACGCTCACCCGGGTTGGATCGCTCCACACCCCTGTCGATGCATCTTCGAATCGAAGGATGCTCGTGTAGTTGCGAATCGAACCTGTTTCGCCCGTGAATCCACCGTCGTGCGATGCCAGTTCAAAGTCCTCGAGCGCAACTCGCGAAGCCAACGGCATGCGTGTGCGAGAGAACAGAACTTCTATCTCGCGACCATCAGGAAGCCGCAGGGTTTCAGGCGCGTACGGCGATCGTCGCAATGCTTGCGATTCGTTGTCAAATGGCCAGTGATTGAATTGCAACCACTTGCGTTCGCCGCCGGTCGCTTCGAGCAGGATCAGCGAAAACTGCTCCATCGCATCACGCTGCCGTTGTTCACGCGGGACAACTTGCGGCTTCGTTTCCAGCACTGCGCGCGGAAAATACTCAACGAGTCCGATGTCGACTCCGCCAGGAAGCGTCGCTTTCTCACCGAGCGACAAGGGAAGCACGCTGTTCTTGCCATCGATCGTGGAGAGCACGCGTAACGAGTTGACATCAGGACCCGCGACAATCGTGACGAACGCGAGCGCGTTGCCTCGCTCGTACAGCACTTCGATGCTGTCATCCGCGATCACGGGCAGACCATGCGCGTCGCTGCCAAGCGGATCGACGACATCGCGCGTGAGTTGCGCTTCATCAAAAACCCAACGCCGATACGTCCCCTTCGGTGTGCGTAGTTCAATACTCGCGAGCGAGACCTTGCCGCCACCCACAGGCAGATCATCCTGCACACTCATCACGCGATATGCGTAGCCCGTCTTTTTTCCATCCTGCTCGATGTCGACAATCGCAGCATCGGGATTAGCCGAAGCAACATCGCGAATCTCTGCGCGGACATCAATGCCCGCAGCAGGAATGCGGAAGCGAAGCGAGGGTGCTCGCTTGAGTGCTTCGACTTGCGACTCTTCTGAAACCAAGACGAAGCGAAGCAGTCCGCCCTCAGCCTTGTTGCGCTCCGGGTCGAGTGCTTCAAGCTCGTACTCCGCGTTCTGACCATCCGCGCTCGCCAAACGAATCTTCGCGATCGGATACGGCGCGGCGTTTGGGCCTCCCGCTAGAAAACGCGAACGCATGTGCGCATAGCGAAGATACGCCTTCACGCGCAGTACCACATCATGCAGCGGATCATTGGGGTCCGTGGACACCGCAACGATGTCGAGACCGCGCTCAGGCATGGATGCGCCGCCCGACACGAGTGCGCGATCGGAAACGTAATCGTTATAGATCGGCATGCCCGCAAGCGAACGCTCCGTCCACGTTGGACTCCCCTTTGGTCGCACATAAAGCGACCAACTCTTGCGCAGTTCATTGCGCAGATAGAAGTAACTCGTCGGCTCGTACTCAAGCGAGCAGCGAATCGATGCGTCCACAATCGCGTTGCCCGTCTCTTTGAGCGCGCGCTTCATCGGTTGATGCGCGTCCTCCGTGAACAAGATGTCTTCGGTGTATTCAGGATGCCCTGCGATGAGCTGACGCATGAACTTCTTGCCGCCCTTCTGAAGCACGACCATGACGGAGTACGAACTCACGCCAGCATCCGCTCCAGAACGAAGTTCCCACGCAGGGTCAATCGAGATCACCTGCGCGGTCAACGCATGCGCCCCACTACCGAGGGTGAGTTCTTTGCCTGGCGCGGCAGTCAATGACTTGCGTTCCACGCGCGTGCTTCCATCAGCGGCAATCACATCCATCTCCACAACGAGTCGGCGGCGAGCAACAGGTGCATCGCCTTCGACCTTCGTGCCGAAGTAGATAAAACTCCCAGTGATGAGAATGAGAATGCCCGTGTGAATCGTCCACACACCGAGATTCACGACCTTGAACGGAATGCGACGAATGGTTGTCACGATGACATTCGCGCTGATGAGCAGGATGAGCGAGTTGAACGGCCACCAGTGGAACCATTCGAACTCCGTCATCTCAAACGCGCGCCACTGACGCATCTGTTCGTGCGCCCACGACGCACTGCTGAAAATATTCGGATGCACTGGGTAGAGAATCCCCGCCGATCCAATCGTGCAATAGAAGAAGAGCAGTGTGAGGAGCACAATCCCAAGCGTCACGCTCGAGAAGAGATCAAGCACAGGCGTGAGCAGTCCACTGCGCGGCGCGGATGTTGCTGTTGGTGCCGCGTCAGACGCGCGCGTCAGATCTTCCTGCTTCATAAGTTCCTAGAGAAAATCGCGGACTGCGCGGAATGTATCCGCGAGCGCGCATAGTAGCCGTCAGACTCGGTTCGAGAGGTGTGCGCGGCTGCCTTCTCTCGCATCGCATCACGGCGCGGGCGGTAGGATTGCGGCACTTCGAAGACTCCACGCCCGAGCTCCACTATGATTTTGACGATGCGCTCCAAATTTCGTGCCCTCGCGCTCCGACGCATGCGAGGATTGCAACTCGCGCTTCCCCTCGCGATGCTTCTCCTGAGTGGTGCGCCGCTCGCTGCGCAATCGTTGAGTAACAAAGATGAGCCGCCCACAGTCGCGTCGCCACTGCCCGCGCTGCCTGCGGATGCATTGCCTCCTGCGTTCGTCTTGATGCACACAAACTTCGGTGATGTGCTTCTCGAACTTGACGCCGCACGCGCGCCTGTCACTGTGCGAAATTTTCTTGCGTACACGAAGAGTGGTTTTTACGACGGAACTGCGTTTCATCGGATCATGCGCAATGGACCAACTGCCATCGTGCAAGGCGGAGGCTACGCATCCGATGGCACGCTGAAGGCAACCGAACCACCGATCACGAATGAATGGGCGAATGGACTCAAGAATGTGCGCGGCACAATCTCTATGGCGCGATTGCCGGACGCGAATTCGGCGACGAGCCAATTCTTTTTCAACCTGATGGATCAGCCGCTCTACGACGTCGCCGATCCGCGCGGTTCTGGATATTGCGTCTTCGGCAAAGTTGTTGCGGGTCTTCCCGTACTCGACGCAATCTCGCTCGAGAAAACCGGCTCACGCAAAGTGAGTCCCGCCGCGAACGGTGCCCAAGGCACGATGAGCCAATGGCCCGTGCGACCATGCATCATCGAGAAGCTTGAACTCATTCCTTCGAGCGACGCTGCTTCTGTAACAATTCGCGTGAAGAACACGCAAGTTAAGGATCCCGACGCGAAACCCGCGCCCATCGCAGCACCCACTCTCGCACCTTCTGCTCCGAACACTCCACTGAAAGCAGCGCCGTAACAATGGACGAGTTTCGTTTCTACGATGGCGATGGCGATCGACTGATGGAAGCGACCACGGGGCAACCGCAGGTGCGATTGCTTCCTTCAGGCGATCCGCGCACCGTGAGTGGTCGGCCGCGCATTCGATTGCTTTTCGGTCAACACTTTCTCGACGATCTGGTCGCGGGTCGCTATCGCACGGTCGTGTGCGGCATCAATGACACCGACAATTCGAAGGGTGTCATCGGCGAGATTCTTCGTTTGATCCCAGGCTCGCAATGGACGCTCGCGAGTGCGACGAGTTACGCGCACGTCTTCAAGGGCGCAATCTCGTTGCACGCGAAAGAAGATCGTGAACCGTACGTGTTGAAGTTCGACCTTGATCGCGTGCTCATTCTCGCGCTCTTGCGTCCACATGGTCGCGATCACTTCACGCTCGAAGATCTCTACCGAGGCTTCCGCACGGTGCACTCGATGTTGGAAGGTCGCCACGATCGCAAACCTGTCGCAAGCGTGAGTTTCCTCGGCGCGAAATCCAATCGCGTCGTCGATCACACGGGGCATGAGCCTTCGCTCGAAGCGTTGCTCAAGGCGATGCACAGCGCAGGATTTGAAGGCGATGTTTACCCACCACCTGCTTCTTGGGAAAACGCGCGCACCGGCGTGTACAGCGCGTTCCCATTCCCTGAAATGGTGGCTCGCATGCGTGAAGGCTCGAGCTAAAACGGGCGGATTGCGTCGGATTTCCCCCTTCGAGGCAATTCTCGTGACAGACTCCCGTTGAGCCAACTCGGCACAACATCGGAGCAAGTTTTTATGTCACACAAAGCACATCACATCGCGAGCGGAATGCTCGTCGCGGCCCTCGCTTCAAGCGTTTTTGCAGGAGGCGCGAAAGCACCGTTTGTGTTGACCACATTCACGCACATGGAGGCGTCCTACTCCTACCCCACTGCCCTCGCATTCAACAGCACCGCCGCGAAGCTCCACTTCGCGATGAGCCTGTTCGAAGAGTACGGCGCGCGCATGACGATTGAATCGGAGAAGTCGTTCGCCGTCGCGTGCACAACCTACGCGAACAATCTTCTCGCAGAAGCGATCGCGCGCGGTCACGGCGTGGGAACGCACTGCGACTTCGGTGCGAACTCTGCGCCGCAAGCGCCCATTGTGTACGCGCAGTACTTCATCGAGAACAAGACGCTCATCGACAATCTTGTCGGCGCGTCAAACAATCGTCACTGCTCCGGCGGCATGGGAGAGAGCGACTGGGTGCTCGCTGCGAAGATCGCGGGATTCGACTTTCGTTCCGAAGCCGTCGCGCTTGGATACCTCAGCATGCCGATGTCCGCACGACCGAAGGGTTGGACGAACGCCTACATCCGATCCACAGTTTACCACGACAATTGTCCGCTCCTTCTAGCCGATCGTGTGCATCCACTCCATCTTGCCGACGCGCTGAATTGGCAAGATGATGCGGGCGAGCCCTACGTGCTCATCGGTGGTGGCATCGGACGCATCGATATCTACGCGGAACAAGCCGCAGGTGCGACGATTCCGCAGAACCCGACCTTCAATCAAATCGATATGAATCTCTTTTTCGCATCACTCGATGCAGCCATCGCAGCGGCTGACCCCGCGCGCTTCGCGAAGGTCGTGGTGCATTTTGCCCTGGCATCGCTCGATGTCGCAGACGAAGCAATCCTCCGTCAGATTCTCGCGCGCATTCGCACGGATTACATTGAAACTGGACTTGTCATCTGGGCGACGCAAGGCGACGCGTACGACGCATTCACGATGTGGGAATCAGGCATGCCTGCAGATCTCGATCACGATGGCGTCGTGAACGCATCCGATCTGGCACTCCTACTGAATCGTTGGGACGGCGGCGCCGGCATCGGCGACATCAACTTCGACGGACACGTCGACGGCGCCGACCTCGCAGCACTGCTCTCCGCGTGGTAAGCGCGCCGCGTCAGAACACGATGCCTTGTGCGAGTGGAAGTTCGCGCGACCAATTGATCGTGCAGGTTTGGCGGCGCATGTATTGCTTCCAACTATCAGAGCCCGACTCGCGTCCGCCGCCAGTGTCCTTCTCGCCGCCGAATGCGCCGCCGATCTCCGCGCCGGAGGTGCCGATGTTCACGTTCGCGATGCCGCAATCCGATCCTTCGGTGGAGAGGAATCGTTCTGCGTTGCGCATGTTCAATGTGAAGATCGCGCTCGAGAGTCCTTGATCCACGGCGTTCTGTAGATCGATGGCTTCGTCAATGTTCGCAACGGAGTACACGTACAGAATCGGCGCAAATGTTTCTTCCATGCAAATCTTCGGACGCGCGCCCTTGGGAACGCGGTAGAGCGTCGGCTCGACGAAATTGCCTGGTTTTCCAGCGAATCGCTCGATTCCCGCGATGCCTCCTGAAAGTAACACGCAGCCTTCGCGCTCTGCCTCCACACATGCGTGGCGCATCTGTGCGATCGCGTGTGGATTGACGAGTGGACCCATGAGCGTGCCGGCAATCGATGGATCGCCAATCGGCACCGACGCGTACGCCTTCGCAAGTCGCGCGCAGAGTGCATCCACGATGCCATCCTCGACGAGCAATCGTCGCGTCGATGTGCATCGCTGCCCCGCCGTTCCCACCGCGCCAAAGAGCACGCCGCGGATGACGAGTTCGAGATCCGCGTCGTTCATCACGATGATCGCGTTGTTGCCACCAAGTTCGAGCAAACATCGACCAAGGCGCTTGGCAACAACTTCACCAACGCGTCGTCCCATGCGACAAGATCCCGTTGCAGAGATGAGCGGCAATCTTCGATCCGCAACCATCGGCTCCGCAACTTCCGCGTCGGTGCCGATGATGAGTGGAAAAAGATCCGCAGGATCAATGCCTTCAGGACGCCAAATCTCCTGCTCACGAAGCACTTTCCAACAAACCTCGCTCGTCGCAACAGCAACGAGTGGCGTGATGAGTGAAGGCTTCCAAATCACCGCGTCTCCGCACACTGCAGCGAGCATCGCGTTCCATGCCCACACGGCGTTTGGAAAATTGAACGCGGTGATGACACCGATCGTGCCGAGTGGATGCCACTGCTCGTACATGCGATGGCCAGGACGTTCCGAGTGCATCGTCAATCCATAGAGTTGACGCGCGAGGCCAACCGCGAAGTCAGCGATATCGATCGACTCTTGCACTTCGCCCAATCCTTCTGCTTTGAGTTTGCCCATCTCGAGCGCAACGAGTGCACCGAGTGGTTCTTTGCAATCTCGAAATGCATTGCCCATGCGCCGAACAATTTCACCGCGCTTGGGTGCGGGCAATTGTCGCCACGATGCTTGCGCCGCCATCGCGCGCGTGATCGCCTGTTCATAGTCCGCACGCGACTCGAGACGCACCGCCGCGATCGCTTCGCCTGTCGCGGGGTTGTCACTCGTCACCGAGTTTGGCGTTCCAGGAGCGCAGATGCGTGGATGATTCGAGAGACCGAGTTGCGTCAGGAGCGGATGCATGGGACGCGAAGGATAGCCGCGACCACTGATGCGTTCGCGCAGCCGATCCGCGCGAGGAACCTGCGAGAGATTCGTCCCGTATCATCACGCGCCTTATGCCTCTCGACCGCAATCAGATCGCCCAACGCGCCGCGCAAGAACTCAAGGACGGTTTCTACGTCAATCTCGGCATCGGCATGCCCACATTGGTCGCGAATTACGTCCCTGCGGGGATGGAAGTTTGGCTGCAATCGGAAAATGGTTTGCTCGGCATGGGCGCATTTCCGCACGACGATGCAGTCGACGCGGATCTCATCAATGCGGGCAAGCAAACTGTCACAGGCGTGAAAGGTCACTCGTTCTTTTCGAGCGCCGACAGCTTCGGCATGATTCGCGGCGGTCACATCGATCTCGCGATTCTCGGCGCGATGGAACTTTCACAAGAAGGCGACATCGCGAACTGGATGATTCCAGGCAAACTCGTGAAGGGCATGGGCGGCGCGATGGATCTTGTCGCGGGCGTGAAGCGCGTCGTCGTGATGATGGAGCACGTCAACAAGAAGGGCGAGCCAAAGATCATTCCGCAGTGCACGCTTCCACTCACAGGTCGTCGCTGCATTGATCTCATCATCACGGAACTCTGCGTGCTCGAAATGGATAAATCCAAGCGTCGATTCGTGCTGAAAGAACTCGCGCCGGGCGTGACTGTCGATGAAGTGCTCGCGAAAACCACCGCAGAAATTCTTGTCCCTGCAGTGGTAGGTAGCGTGACGTGCTGCTAACGGCGACCGACCTCTCGAAATCACACGGTGCGCGCCAACTCTTTCGAGGCGTTTGCATTTCCGTGGAGACTGGTGATCGCATCGGGCTCATCGGTCCCAATGGCACGGGCAAATCGACATTGCTTCGCATGCTCGCCTCGCGTGAAGAACCCGATGATGGCGGCATTCAATGCGCGCGCGGCACCGTCACGGTGTACGTCGCGCAACGCGAAGAATTTGCAGAAGGCGTCACAGCGCGCCAAGCCGCGACGACTGCCGCCCTTCCCTGCACCCGCTGCCACGGCGATGTGCATGAAGCGGAGGTGCTCGCTGCGGTGATCCTCGGCAAAATCGGATTTGACGACGCGCGCATGGATATGCCGCTGCTTTCGCTTTCGGGTGGTTGGCAGAAACGCGCAGCAATCGCGTGCGGACTTGCGTCTGCGGGTGGCAGTCCTGATCTGCTCTTGCTCGACGAACCAACGAACCATCTCGATGTCGAAGGCATTGAGTGGCTCGAACGATTCCTCGTGAAAGGTGCTGCGGATATCCACGCCGAGAGCGTCGTCTTCGTCACGCACGATCGCATTTTTCTCGAGCGCGTCGCCACACGCGTTGCTGAACTTTCGCGCGCGTATCCTGGCGGACTTTTTCTCGCGGATGGGAATTTCTCCGAGTTTCTTCGGCGCAAATCCGAATTCCTCAGTGCGCAGGCGCGCATCGAAGCGACCCTCGCGAACGAAGTTCGTATCGACAACGCGTGGCTCGGACGCGGCGCGCAAGCAAGACGCACGAAAGCGAAGGGACGCATTGAAGAGAGTGCCGAGCGCCGCGATCAACTCGCCGATCTCAATGAGCGCAACACTGCAGCAGCAAGCGGCGGCGCGCGTGTGGATTTCAACGCGAGTGGTCGCCGCACACGCAAACTCATCGCAGCGCACGGCATTGCGAAGTCGATGGGCGGCAAGTTGCTCTTCAAAGATCTTGATCTTGAATTGGTGAACGGTCAATGCCTTGGATTGATGGGCTCGAACGGTTCTGGCAAGACCACACTCTTGCGCGTGCTCCTCGGCGAATTGCAGCCCGATGCTGGCACGGTGCAGCGCGCCGACCCACCACCACGCGCGGTGTTTCTTTCGCAGTCGCGCGTGGAACTTCCACCACAGACGCTGCTCAAGGATGCCATTTCACCGCACGGCGACAAGGTGCGATTTCGCGGCGGCGAGATGCACATCACCGCATGGTCGCGACGATTTCTCTTCAACGACGATCAGTTGTTGCAATCCGTCGGGCAACTCTCAGGTGGCGAACTCGCGCGCGCGCACATCGCGCGCATGATGCTCGATCCTGCGGACATTCTCGTGCTCGATGAGCCGACGAATGATCTTGATCTTCCCACGCTCGCAGTGCTCGAAGAGTCGATCGAAGATTTCCCGGGCGGCGTGCTCTTGGTGACGCACGATCGCGCGATGCTCGAACGCCTCGCCGAAAAAATCATCGTGCTTGGTGCACCCGATTTGATTCCGAGCACCGTGACAAGCCTCGATCAAGCATTGCGCGCGTTGAGTGCATTCGAAAAGGCGAACGCGCTTGCAGAGAAGGAACAATACGCAGCCGCTACACAGCCAACCACTGTTGCATCGACAACGACTGCGGCGCCAGCGCGCAAGAAACTCAACTACAACGAGCAGCGCGAATTTGACGCGATGGAAACAACAATCGCGAAAGCAGAAACCTCGGTCGCCACGCTCGACAAGAAAGTGAACGCGCCAGGATTGAGCGCCAATCACGCGGCATATGCGAAAGCCTGCGCGGAACTTGGTGCGGCGCATGCCGCCGTCGCCGCGCTGTACGCGCGTTGGGCGGAGCTTGAAGCCAAGCGCGGTTGAGCACGATGGTCTCCGTCAACTTCCGACAAGTGCGAAGGTCGCGCCGTCGAGGTCGCGGATGAATGCCATCTGCTGCGCGCCGCCGCAACTACGCGGACCGTCGAAGACTTCACCGCCCTGCTCCTTCGCGCGTGTGAGTGCTTGCGCGAGATCTTCGACGACAAAGTATGGAATCCAGATGGGCGGGATTGCGCTGTTCGCGCCGCGCGCATGACAGACGCCTGCGAGTGGCGGTGCGTCTTCCGTGTTGCCGCTGTGCAGGCAGAAATCTTCGTACGTTCCGCGCGCATCTTGCATCGCGACAGCACTAGAACTCGTCCCCAAGACCGCGCAATAGAACGCTCAAGCGCGCACGGCATCAGGAACGGAGAGATCGAGCCAACCGGCAAGTGTTTCGGGCATGTCAAGCGCTTTCAGTAGAAGTTTTGTCGCAACAAATCGCCACGGCGATGCGATAGCGTATCTCGCATGCACGCACTCCTTCTTGTTCTTGCTTCGCTTACGTTCGCGCCTCCGACGACGACTGCCGTCGCAGCGCCTCCCTCTTCCAACATTGCGCTCTTCAACGGCAAAGACTTGTCGAATTGGGTGAACGTGAATACCTCCCCTGCGACGTGGACTGTTGGTCAAGATGAAACGGGCGCCAGCATCATTCGCTGCACGGGTGTGCCGACAGGCATCATGCGCACCGTCGATGCCTATGAGAATTTCATTGTGGAGTTTGATTGGAAACATCTGAGCGAGCCTGGCAACGCGGGACTCTTCATCTGGAGCGATCCGTACTGCTCAACAGGTGCTCCGTTCTCCCGCTCGATTGAAGTGCAGATCATGCTGACTCCCGACAACGTCGATGCGCAAGGACGCACGCGGTACACCGGTCAAGGCGACATCTTTTCGATTTGGGGTTCGAAGATGACACCCGATCGTCCGCACCCAACCGGATCCGAGCGTTGCCTTCCGAACGCACGCATGACAAAGGGCGCGGGCAATTGGAATCATTACAAGGTCACCTGCAACAACGGCTCGATCAAACTCGCGATCAATGGAACAGAAGTCAGCGGTTGCTTCGACTCCACGCCGCGCAAGGGGTTCATCTGCCTTGAGAGTGAAGGCACGGAAATTTGGTTCAAGAATCTCGTGCTCACGCCGCTGCCTGATGCTGTGCCTGCGCTGGCGACGAGCGACATGGTGGATCTCGCAGCTGCGGGACTTCGCCCGATGTTTGACACGGCGACGCTCGCAGGTTGGCACGAAGAAGGCAAGAAGGTTGGCGATGCATCGAGTGAACATTGGAAAGATGCGGAAGGCGTTGTGCAATTCGATGGCAAAGGCACAAATCTCTGGAGCGACAAGGAGTATGGCGACTTCGAAATGCTCGTCGATTGGCGTTGGACTGGCGATGCGCAAGGCAAGATGAGTCGTCCCTACATCGGGCTTGACGGCAAGGTCGTTAAGAATGCAGATGGCAGTGACAAGACGCTCGAGATCGATGAACGCGACAGCGGTATTTATCTGCGCGGCAATTCGAAGAGCCAAATCAACATGTGGTGTTGGCCGTGCGGATCGGGTGAAGTCTACGGATATCGCACGGATTCAAGCATGTCGGCGGAAGTTCACGCTGCATGTACACCGCGCGTCAACGCGGACAATCCAGTCGGTCAATGGAACCGATTCAAGATTCGCATGCAGGGCGAAGTGTTGAATGTCTGGCTCAACGACAAGCATGTGCTCATCAACGCAACGCTTCCTGGCGTTGCCGCACGCGGACCTCTTGCGCTGCAGTGCCACGGCTCGAGTATCGAGTTTACGAATGTGATGATCATGGATCTTGCACCGTCGAAGTAACACGACGACGACGATCATCCACAACGAAACAGGCGCAGGCATGCGTACATGCCTGCGCCTCTGTGTTGGTCAACCATGATCAAGCGTCTGCGCGTGCTTAGAACTCGCGTTCACGATGCTGGAGCTGCGCCTTCAAGCGCGCAAGAATCGAACTGTGCATCTGGCTCACGCGACTCTCGGAGAGGTCAAGTGTTTGGCCGATTTCTTTCATCGTCATCTCTTCGTAATAGTAGAGCACAACGATGAGACGCTCGGCGCGCGACAGGCCCTTAGTCACGAGCGATTGGAGATCCGACTTCTGCACGGTGAACGCAGGGCTCTCCGCGCGCGTGTCACGAATCACATCAATCTCTCGCACATCCTTCGAGCCATCGCTATCAAAGCATTTGCGCGTGAGGCTGACGATGCCGACAGGACGCGAGTCCTTCTGCAACTTCTCAAACTCTTCACCCGCAACGTTCATGCGACCAGAGACTTCGTCATCGGTGGGACGGCGACCCGATTCCATCTCGATCGTCTTGCGAACCTTCTCGACCTTCGCCGTACGACTTCGAACAAGTCGCGGAACCCAGTCCATCGCGCGCAACTCATCAAAGATCGCGCCGCGAATGCGCTGCGTGCAGTACGTCTCGAACTTCACTTTGCGCTCAAGATCAAACGCGTCGATCGCGTCCATCAAGCCAAAGAGGCCGCTCGACATCAGATCATCGACATCCACTTCGCTCGGCAGACGCTTGTGCATGCGTTCTGCAGTAAATCGCACGATTGGAAGGTGTTTTTCGATCAGGAAGTTGCGAATTTCCTGCGTGGGCGCGATGCGATATTCCGCCCAAATCTCGTCCATCGGGCGCTCTGCAAGTGGAATGAACTTCGGCGCACCTTTGGATTTCGGCGCAGTTCGTTTCACAGGGACGGGCGCGGTGATGGGAACCACAACCAAAGTGGCATCCGGGATCGCAGTCGCTTCTTCTTGCACAGTGTCGACAGTTTTCGTTGCAGCCTTTCCTGTGCGCGAGGGAGGATTGGGCGCGCGTCGACGCGGAGTGACCGCCGTCGGTGGCTGCGCTGCGCCAACAGAAAACTCTTCTCCCGCATTCCCGATTTCAACTGGGGTGCGTCCAGCGCTTGCGCTGGTGTCAGAACGATGAGAAACAGGTGTACGACTCAAGCGGGACATCTGGTCGGCTCCTTGACCTTGCGTCCTAGCAATTCAATCCCTGCATGACGCATGGACTGAACCTGTGATGTGTTGAACTCGATGCACCGCGAAGTCATTCGCGCATCCATCAAGTTCTTTTGCGTCTACGGCGAGCTCCCCCACCGTATGCGCGATGCAACGTAGAACGATACGTTGCATCCAAGCCTTCTTGAAGCGTTTGCAGCGTCATGCCGCATTGCAACTCGAAGTCATTCCGCGCCAATCCTTGGCTTGGAACAAAGGTCAGTATAACGAAAATCCATAAGTGTCAATCCCGTTTCGGGTTCACCTTCCAGATTTTCTCGAACTCACACCAACGCTCTCGCGGCGTTGTGAACTCGCTTGAACATTCTCAGATTCAACTTCCGATTCTGCCAACCCAATCTTCGGAGATTCTGCCTGAATGATTTCAGTGGCGGCTTTTTCGAGGCGCGCCGACTCCATACGAACTAACCATTCGAAGATTAGACCCACCGCGTAGCCCGCCAGAGCGCAGGCAACAAGCGCGACGGTCGCGCGGAAGAAAATCGACGATGCGTCGTTCTCCGAAAGGAGACCTGCAACGATTGCGAGAGAAAATCCAGATGCGCCAAGTGCACCGGCAACAAGTGCGGCAATCGGCACCTTGTGCGCGCTCGCTCCGTGAGCTTGCGCCAGGGCGATGGTCTGTTTGCTAGTCGATTTGTGCACGACGCGATGCTCGTTCTAGAAGAGGGATAAGGGTTCCATCGGCGCAGACGCTGCAAGACTCTGTCTTCGACGCGCGAACACTCACAAACCGCTGAAAATACAGCGGAATTCGGCAATTCTTACCGAGTGCGCGCGAGCCAGCCTGACAGTCGTCCAAGAAAGCTTTCGCGCACTCTGGTTCTTTCAGAGGGAGAGGATTCGCCAGAAAGAAACGCGGCGATCTCGTGAAGCTGCTGCGAAGCGCGTGCCCGAGGCGAAGCGACGAGGAACGGTTCGCGCCGCCGCACCGCTGCGGGCACCGCAGGGTCGTAGGAGATGCCGCCGGCAAGGCGAATCGGGGTTTGCAAGAATGCGCGCGAGACGCGATCGATGCGCTCATGCACTGCGCGGATCTCGTGCTCGCTCTGCGCCATATTGACAACAAGTCGAATCCCCTCGCCCGATCCGCGCGCGACGAGCGTCTTGATCGCGCCGTATGCGTCAGCGATGCTTGTGGGTTCAGGAGTCGTCGCAACAAGGATCGTGTGTGCTGCTGCGGCGAATGCCATGGAGTTCGCACCGATGCCTGCACCGGTGTCAATCAACAGAATGTCGACCGAGCGTTCAAGTCGTGCAAGCTCGCTCACAACATGACGACGCAATGTTGGCGTGAGGTCAGCAAGAAGCGAAACACCTGACGCACCAGGAATGAGAAAGAATCCACCAGGCGCAGGCATTGCAATCTCTTCAATGCTGCGACCAGAGCGCACAAGGTCTTCAAGCGTCAACTTCGGAGTAAGCCCACAGAGCAGGTCTGCATTCGCTAGACCGAGATCTGCATCGAGCAACGCGACACGGAGTCCGCGCGCAGCAAACGCGACGGCGAGATTCACTGCGAGATTTGTCTTTCCAACCCCGCCTTTTCCGCTTGAAACTGCGATAGCACGCGCGAGTCGCACGGAAGTTCGAGGGGCGACTGCAGTCGGCGCAAATATCGGTTGCGGCGCAGCTGCGGGTGCGGCAATACTGATCGGCGGTCTCGATTGCTTCTGAGGCTCCACGCGCTGTTGCGTCGCCGCAGCGTCACGCGCGAGCCTGCGAAGTTCTTCCGCCTGATCCACTTGATGTGGTTGAACGTCAACGCGACGACTCACGCGTGGATCCACATGCGCGTAGCCAAAGTAGGAGTGCTCAACATCCAAATCAGCCATCACCACTCTCTTTCGTTCACGACCTCAGACCAACTCGCGCACTCAACTCGTTTTCGTTTGCATTCGAACTTTGCAGCATGAACTCTGCGAATCGCCGGGCAGACGCAGGTTCGAGATCCTTTGGAACTTCTTGACCAGTCGTGACGAAACTGATGCGCATGCCCAGTTTGCGCGTCACCGACAGAAGCGTGCCGAAGCCCGCTGCTTCATCGAGCTTCGTCAACACGATGCGATCAACACCAAGCGCACCAAACGCTGCAGCCTCGCGCAGCAACGCGCGCTCGCTCGATGTTGCTGAGAGCACGAGATGCACTTCATCGGCGGCGCCGGCACGCAAGAATTCGCCAAGCTCCGCAAGTCGAGACTTGTCATTCTGACTTCGACCTGCTGTGTCAATCAGCACAACATCGCAAGATGCAAGCCGTTCGCATGCCGCAGTGAGATCATCTGGTTGCATCGCAACTTCGAGCGGAAGCGCGAGAATCTGTGCATACGTACGCAGTTGCTCGACTGCCGCGATGCGATAGGTGTCCGCTGTGACGAGCCCCACTTGTAGACCATGTCGCAGTCGAAGCATCGCGGCAATCTTCGCGATGGATGTCGTTTTTCCAACACCTGTCGGACCAATGAACGCGACATGAAACGCCGCGCGCGCGCCCGATTTGGATTTCTTCGCGATCACGCGAGCTGCGAGTGAATCGCTGTCGCCATCCGTCGCTGGAAGCATGGACGCGATTGCGCCAACAAGCGATTGACGCACCAACACAGGATCGGCAGCTTGCGCAGGCGAGAGTTCCGCAGTCACTCGTGCGAGAATCGCATCCGCCAACTGTTCCGCAACTTCCTGTTCAATGAGCGCGCGATACGCGGCTTCAAGCGCGTGTGTCGGAAGCACACCTCTGGGCGCATGCTTCGTGTTCGATGTTGAAACGCGCGTGGTGAGGCCTTGCGCAAAGACGCGCGATACAGGCGCGATCGGCTTCGTCGCATCAAGCACCGCATCGACGACGCTTCCCATCGCATCGAGTTCACTCACATGCAGTGTTGGCGGCGCAAGCAATGGCACTCGGGGTGGAATCGGGGCGGCGACAGAGGCGGCGACCACTTTCGCCGTCACAACTGGCGCTGCTGTTTCGATGACGAGTTCCGCTGTTGTTGCGGATCCCTTCTCAATTCCTGGCGTTGACTTCAACACGAATCGTTGCGCGACATTCTCGCGTGGGTTCTCGCGCGGACTTTCGCGCGGAATGCCACGACTCTCCGCCATCGATGCTGCGCCCTTCGAATTCGCCTGCGCAGCACGCGCATTGTTTGCCTCTGCAGAAGTTGCAACTTCGTTCAACGATGCCGCTTTGCGCTCTGCACCTTCGCGTTCGAATTGCGCAAGCATCTCTCGTGCGAGTCGACGCGTTTTGGCTTGTTCTCCAGCCAAATCAAAGCTTGGTGCTTCGACAGGCGCGCGCTGCGGAGTAGCGGTTGCACGCTCGGCGTATGCAGCTAGACCACGCGCGCGCTGAGTTTCGACGAGGCTCTCGTCATCTCGCGCAGGCGCGCGAGAGGTCGACGTCGCCTCTCTGCGAGGAAGTTTTTTTAACCTGGATTCAGCGAGGGCGGGAGCAGCAGCGACTTCCACAAAGTCTTTACGACCGAAGCCAAGGAATCCGCGTTTCGAAATCGCGCGCGCATGCAGAATCATTGCGTCGGCGCCGAGATCTTGTCGAACCGCAGCGAGCGCGTCCGCCATCGTCCACGCGCGATAGACACGCGCACGACGTTGTGGATCCGCAGACGAGGATGAGGTCGAGGTCGACGATTGTGGCCGCGTAGGAAATCGTTCCGTCACTGTAATGCCCTCCATGGCAATACTGAGGATTTCGACGCGTCAAGCTGAGGCTTGATTCGGACTCCGTCCGAGATACGCGCCAACGAGGAGAAGACTAACCGAGAGAAGGCGCGAGCGCGACAGGTATTTTCACTTTGATCGTCAGACAGCAACTCCCGCGCGCTGCGCATTCGACGTCGGACTCGACTGTGAGACCGGAGCAAGCTGCACGAGCCCGACGCTCTCGACGTCTACCCCCTTCACGATCTCGTTGTAGCCGAGAACTGCGAGTCCAGGAATGTGCGGTTCGAGCAACTGACGAACCTGCGATCGAACGGACGGCGAGGTGATGACAACGATGGGTTTTCCCTGCGAAGCAAGCGGTTCCGCAGTTTGCGCAACCGCGCGAGCGATGCGATTTGCCACCTGTGGCGGGATGCTGAACGTCGTGCCGCTCGGCGATCGATCGATGTAGCCGCTGACGATGTCTTCAAGCGCGGGATCGAGCGTGACGCAGAGCAGTTTCGGCTTCCCGTCATCACCAACCTCCGAATACTGCTGGCAAATCGTGCGACGCAAACTGTTGCGCACGTACTCAACGAGCACCTCCGGATCCTTCGTGTGCGGCATCCATTCTGCCATGGATTCCAAGATCGCTTCGATGTCACGAATCGGTACGCGTTCGCGCAGCAGTGCTTGCATGACCTTTTGAAGGTCTGGTGCTTTGATGACGCTAGGCACAAGATCTTCCACCGTGCGCGGAGACTTGATCTTCAATTGCGTGAGCAGATTGTTGACTTCTTCGCGCGTGAGAAGCTCATCTGCATGCGAACGCACGACGTCCGCGAGGTGGGTTGCGAGCACGCTCGAAGGATCCACCACAGTCCAGTTCGCGACCTCTGCTTTCTGTCGCAGCGCCGGATCAATCCAGATTGCATCGAGTCCGAATGCGGGCTCCTTCGTCGAAACACCTTCAAGCGTGCCGATCGCAAGTCCAGAGTCCATCGCCATCAGGCGGTCGGGATAGACCGTGCCCGACGCAACGGTCGCGCCGCGAATCTTCACACGATACGCATTCGGCGGCTGCTCCATGTTGTCGCGCACGCGCACGGCTGGCATGACCAATCCGAGTTCGACCGCAAGGTCGCGGCGTATACGCGCGATGCGTTGCAACAGGTCGCCACCCCGCGATTGATCAACGAGCGCGACGAGCGCGTATCCGAGCTCAAGTTCAAGCACATCCACAGCGATGAGATCTTCGGGCTTCGCTTCTTCGGTCGGAGCCTTGCGCCCCTCTTCACGCAAACGTGTTGCTTCATTCGAGGTCTTCTTTTTCGCAAGCCACTGCATGGAATACGCGATTGTCGCAAGCAACACACTTCCCGCAACCATCGGAAAAGTTGGAAGGGGCGTGAACGCGAGCGCGAGCAGGAACAGACTGATGAGGTAGAGCGCTACCGGCTGCGCGGCGAGCTGATTAGGAATTTCTTCGCCGACCGTCTTGCCGCCACCGGCGCGCGCGACGATGAGACCAGCTGAAATCGCTACGAGGAATGCGGGGATCTGCGCCGCAAGTCCGTCACCGATGGAAAGCAACGTGAAAGTCTTCAACGCATCGGACACGCTCCAACCGAGTTGAAACTTCGCAATGGCGAATCCGCCGACGATATTCACGACGGTGATGATGATGCCTGCGATCGCATCTCCGCGCACAAACTTCGAGGCGCCGTCCATCGCTCCATAGAAGTCCGCTTCGCGCGACACTTCTTCGCGTCGATGCTTTGCTTCCTTGTCGTCGATGACTCCCGCGCTGAGATCTGCGTCAATTGCCATCTGCTTGCCTGGCATCGCGTCGAGCGCGAAGCGCGCCGCAACCTCACTCATGCGCGTGGCACCCTTCGTGATGACCACGAATTGCACGACGACGAGAATCAAAAACAGAATCCCGCCGACGATGGGATTCTCACCTGCCACGAAGTTCGCGAACGCTTCGATCACGTGTCCCGCTGCGCCCGCGGCTTCTTTGGGATCCTTGGTTTCGACGGAGAGAATCAAACGCGTGCTGGCAACATTGAGCACGAGGCGAAAGAGTGTGGTGCCCAGCAAGAGTGCGGGAAACACGCTGAAATCAAGCGGTCGGCGCATGTACATCGTCGTCATCAAGACGATGGCAGCGATGGCGATGTTGCCGCAGAGCAACAAATCCATCATCATCGGAGGCAGTGGCACGACGAGCACACCGACAAGGAGTAAGAAGCCAACAGGCACGATGAGGTGCTTGTGTCGCGTGACTGCGTGGAAGAATGGGGGAATTCCGTCTGGCATGCTGCAAATCCTCAAACAAACGACGCGTCAACTCGCGACGGAAATCGTGCGGTTCTTCAGGCGGTAGACGTACGCGAGTACTTCGGCGATTGCCTTGTAATGCTCGGCGGGAACTTCTTGCCCAACCCTGCACGCAGCAAACAATGCGCGTGCGAGAGGCTTCCGTTCCATGATCGGAATGGAATGCTTGAGCGCGATCTGACGAATGCGAAACGCGACTTGGTCGGCACCCATCGCCACGATGCGTGGTGCGCCCATGGTCGCCGCGTCGTATTGAATCGCGATCGACAAGTGCTCGGGGTTCGTCACGATGACATCCGCGCGCGGCACACTCGATGTCAGTCGTTGCATCGCCATCTGGCGCGCAATCTGCATCCGTCGACGCTTCACATCAGGATCACCGTCGGATTCCTTGAACTCTTCCTTCACCTGCTGCTTTGACATGCGCAGGTCTTGGCCGTGCTTCCACCATTGCACGACGTAATCAAGCAAGCCAATGATCAAGAGCGCGACACTCACGCGAATCGCGAGGTCGTAGGTCATCATGCCGATCACTTCCGCACACGCAAGCGCGTCGAGTCCCGGCAAGGTCGCGATCTGCGGAAGCAGATCCTCGCATGTCGTCCAGACCATCACCGTGACAACGACGAGTTTGAGCACGTCAAACACTGTCTTTATCACGGTTTTGATGCTGAACATGCGACCAAATCCCTGCATGAGATTCAGTCGTTCGAGCTTCGGTGCGAGCGATTTCGTCGAGACGATAAACCCCGTTTGCCACAACACCGCGAGCACAGAAACCGCGAGTGCCGAAAACAACAGTGGCAGCGCTGCAAATCCAGCTTGACCGAGTGAGGGATACATCGAATCATGCAGAGACTCGATCGATCCTTCGTTGACGATTGCGGAACCTTCGAGCGCGCGCTCCACGACTGCGGCGAGCGACACGAGCATCGGCCGCATGCCCACCCCGAGAATGACTGTCGCGCCGAGCAGAATGATCGCGCTCGTCGCATCCGCGCTCTTGGCGATGCGCCCTTCTTCGCGTGCCTCGCGCAACTTGCGTGGCGTCGCGTCTTCTGTGCGTTCACCGAGATCCTCAGCCATGTGCGCCTCCAAATGCGAAGAGGCGTGCGAGCGCAGCGTCGGTTCCACTCAAGAGCGCTTCATGAATGGACGCGAGACCTCCGAGAATCGCGGTGCAACCGATGAACAGCCGCACAGGAAATCCGATGGTCATGACATTCAGTTGCGGCACGCTCCGAGAGAGGAATCCCATCGCGACGGTTTCAAGGAAGACGATCGCGAAGAGTGGTGCTGAAACGCGCAGGCCAAGTTCAAGGGCGATAGTCAAAGTTCCAATTGCCAATTCCGCGAGTGAGGTTCCCTCGGTGCCCGTGATGAGCGTGAACGCAGTGCCTGGCGGAATCGTTGCGAAGCTCCCAAGCACCGCGCCAAACATTGCTTCGAGTCCACCGATGGAAATGAAGACACCGAGCGCGAGGAAGAACAGAATTTGCTCCACCGCATCGCTTTCCTCATCGATCGCAGGGTTGTAAAAACGCGCGAAACCAAGCCCAATCTGCTGCCCCATGAACACGCCGCCGAACTGCATCGCAAGAATCGGCGCGGCCGCGAGGAATCCAATCACCGCGCCGATGAGCAGTTCACCCGCGATGAATGCAGTCGCGAGCAGCAGCCCGCCATCCGGCGGAAAAGTCGTCCCCGCAGCGATCGCGGGATAGCACGAGAGGCCGAGCGCGACCACCAGAAATGCTTTGATCTGCATCGGGATCGCTGGCGATGAAAGCACGGGACCATGCAACGCGAGTCCACCAATCCGCGAGATCACCAAGATCGCGGGAAGCAGGTGTTGGGAGAGTTGCTCAAGAGAACTCATGCGTGCTCGCGAATCCGTTCGTCAGGTGCCAGGCTGCCAGGTGAAGAGTTCCGTTGCGAACTCCATGAGCTGCGTCGCCAACCACGAAAGTGCGACGATCGAGACGGCGATCATCGCGGTGATCTTTGGAATGAAGACGAGCGTCTGCTCTTGCAACTGCGTGACTGCTTGCAGGATGCTGACAAGCAATCCGACGACGAGCCCAACAATGAGTACCGGGGCGGAGAGAATCAGCACGAGCCAGAATGCTTGTCGGACAATGTCGAGTGCGTCGGTTTCCATGGTCTAGCGTCTCGCTCGCAACAACTCAGACTCCACCGTTCATCTCCAGCATCGGACGGAGTACGCCGCCGATCAGACTTCCTGCGATCAACGCCCAGCCATCCACAAGCACGAAGAGCAGCAGTTTGAAAGGCAGAGAGACCAGCACCGGCGGAAGCATCATCATGCCCATCGAAACCAGCAGACTTGCGATCACCATGTCGATGACGAGAAACGGCAGATACACACGGAATCCAATGAGAAATGCGGTCTTCAGCTCGCTCAGGACAAACGCAGGGATCAGCGTGAGAAGATCAACATCCTTCTCCCACGTCAGCGTGGAAGGATCCGCGACATCCACACCACGATGCTCAAGAATCATCGTGACGCAATTCGTGTTTCCTGTCGCTTCGATCTGCACAATCATGAATTCGCGCAGCGGTTCTTTCGTGCGTTCCCACGCGACCCACTGGTCCTTCTGCTCCCCACGCGCGTAGGGACCGAGCCCTTGATCCCACATCGCGGTCAAGGTTGGCGACATCGTGACAAGCATCAAGAGGAAGGACAGACCAACGATCACTTGGGAGGGTGGCAGCGTTTGCGTACCAATCGCCTGTCGAAGCAAGCCGAGCACGATCACGATGCGCGTGAAGCTCGTGCAGAGAATCAAGATCGACGGCGCGACCGTCAACATCGTCAGAAGCAGCAGAATGTTCAGCGCGCTACTGAGCGATCCATCGCTACCAGGGACGACTTTCGCTGCGTCCTCAAGCACGCCAATCGGATTGAGGGAATCCAGCGGCGTGTTAGCCGCTTGCGCAAAGACCATATGCGTCGACAAGATGGCTGCGGCGAAAGTCAAGCGAGCCGACCTCCGAAGAGTCCACGACGAATCGCAGCGGTGTTCGGAATGGATCCATCGCGCGAACTCGTGCGAGCTTTGCGAGTGAGATCGATTGTCTCAACTGACTCAAAGTCTTCACTCTCCGTAGCGCTGTATCCGCGAGCGGAGCCGCGAAGATCGCCCTTCAGCGCAGACTGCAAAGATGCTTCAAATCGTGGATCTTTCGCGACGCGATCGCCCGCTTCAATTCTCGCCATGACATCTGCGACTTCTTCGGCAGAGGAGAGTTCTGCGAGCGTCCGCATCCCATCGCCGCACTGGTGCACAACGAGCACCCTTCGCGCGACCTTCATGAGCATGACCTGCTGACCTTTCGCAACTGGGTAACGGGCGAGAATCTCCACGACACCACTTGGCCGGCGACCATTTCCCAATCGAATACCGAGACGCTGCGCGCACCACTTTGCGCCGAGGATCGCGAGCAGTACTGCGGCAAGTGCGCCTGCTGTTGGAAGCACTGTTGCGAACAGTCCATTCTCATCTGCGGGAATCGTTCGTGCGTCTTCCTTCGTTGTACTTGCAGCCGCAGAAGGAGCAAGACCGAGCGGTCGACCCTTCGACGGAGTTGCAACCACTGGCGTTGAAACCACTGGAATTGCCGCGGCGGTTGCAGGAGTCTCGACGACGGCTGGAGGCGTCGCGCGCGACTCATCCACAGGTCCGCCCGCGAACGCGAGCGTGGCGAAACCGAGGGCGCAAACTTGCGCCACGCAATGCAGGTTTTTCATTCTTGGACTCACGCGCATGTGCCTTCCTGGCGATTGGCGTCGATGTACTTGCGACGAACGACGCAGAGCTCCGCTCTGCTCTCGCACGAAGTTGGCGCTCAGCGCGCCGAAACAATCAGCTTTCGTAGGGCTCGAGAATCTCACTCACACGCACGCAGAAATTCTCGTTCAACACGAGCACCTCACCACGCGCAACGCGTCGACCGTTCACGTAAATGTCCACAGGGTCGCCGGCAGCTTTGTCGAGTTCAACGACTGAATCCGTATTCAATCGAAGGACATCTTCAACGAGCATTTTCGTGCGCCCAAGTTCAATGCGAACGCTGAGGTTCACATCCGAGAGCATGCCAATCGCGGACGAAGCTTCAGAGGATCGCCCACGACCGAAGTCAGGAAGCGAAACGGATGCGCCAGTTGGGGAAGTGGACGCGGGGTTGGTACTAGGGTCGGCTGCGGCCATGTTGGGCTCCACCAGAATCCTTCCGAGGAGGGTCTCAACCGCTCTGAGGCATCCTGCCAGCGAGCGGACGCAAGACTTGCGCATACCGTTTGTCGGAGACGCAGACCTTGCGCCTTGAGAATCCCCGCTGAGGTAATTCCTGCTCACCTCAAGCCAAAGATTCTTTGTCGAGTTGGACTGTGCCAAAGAAAAGCGCGAGTCAAACTGACCCGCGCGATTCTTGGATTCCATGTTCAGGCTTACCGGTTGATTCGAATGCCAGTGCCGACGACGAGCACGCAGCGATCCACGGTTGGCTTGCCATCGGCTGAGCGATGGTCGAACCGTTCACGCAACACACCTTCGATGCGACGGGTGAGTGTTTCGAATGTTGGTTCTTGAAAGTGATGCGGCTCGGCCGTTCGCCAGAGCCCACCGATTTCGGCGCGAAGTTCATTGCGCGATCGCTCAATCTCTTCCTTCACCCAAACCTCGTCCTTCTTACGCACCTTCACGTAGACCTCGACTTCGTAGAGGTATGCAAGACCAGTGCGATCATTCACGAGTCGATCGTCAAGCAAGAGCAGTTCAATCGGCTTCGATTCCTCGGGATTCGCGATCATCACCGGCACTTCTGCTTCGACGTGCTTGGGTCCCGTCATCGAGAAAAACCCGACAATCGCAGCGCCTTCCACCACGAGCAACCCCGCGGTGATCGCCATGAACTTCATGCCGCCCTTCTTCGCAGGTGCGGCGTCGCCAGCGACCGCATCTTTCGCGCTGCCGCCCTTAGTTTCTTTCGATCCTGATTTGTCTGGTTTGTCTGCCATAAAAACCTCCTCCAACGCAGTCCGCGAGAAATCGCTCAGAGGTCGGATCGACCCAACTTCACGTCAACTTGAGTGGCTCCCCAAATTCCCTGCGGTTTTCGACCCTCCGCCGGCCTTCTGATCAGCGAAACACGCTTGATTTCGCGCCTTTGGGCGAAGGAAGCAAGACAGGAAGTGCGCTCGGTTGCACCCTAAAGGTGACATCCAATTCACCTTGATGATGCCCAACGGCGTCGCCATCGAGTTGCAATGCTTCCCGTTCGCTCGCGATCACGCGAACCTGACGAGCGCGCCGCTCGCGCATGTCGCTGCAATGTTGCTGCAAGCCAAATCGCAAGAGTGGAATCCATCGGAGCAGCGCGATCGGAGAACGCACTGGAAGAAAAATCGCGTCCAGCAAACCGTCCGTGTGATCCGCGCGCGCGGCAGGATTCAGTCGCACTCCGTACTCGCGGAAATTTCCAACCACAACGATCCCCTGTCCAAGTTCTTCACGTTCGCCTGCAATCTCCCACGCAAGATGAGGCGCTTTCCATGCACGCAAGCACTCCATGACTGGCGCGAGATACGAGAGATGCGAGATCGGTCCCCGTCGAATCTTCGCGAGTGCGTGCACGACGCGGGCATCGACACCCATCGAACCCATCAAGACGAATGGCTCATGATTCGCGGATCCGAGATCAACTTGGCGAACGCGCATCGTGCGAAGGGCTGCGCGCAATTGCTGTACATCTCTGCGCATCCCGAAGGCGCGCGCGAAGAGATTTTCCGTTCCACACGGCACATGCCAGATCGGAACCCCCGCGCTCGCAGCGCTCCTCGCGACCAGCCGCACCGCGCCATCACCTCCACAGACCGCAAGCGCGCGCACAGCCTTTTTCTTCGAGCGAAGCAAAGGGTCAAGCCAATACTCCGTCCCGCGCGTTTCGGTCGCGACGAGCATCGCCTGCACACCATCCAATTCCAACCCAGCCTTGACGAGTTGCGCCTGTTTGAGCGCGCGCCCGCTTCCGCTGACAGGGTTGAAAAGAATCGCAATACTCATCGGAAGTCCTGACCGTGCGCACTGCACGGAACTCGTTCAGCGCGCAGGGTAGCCGAGCAGATGTACCCGGTCTGTTTGTGCGCTGCTTCGCTGCGCCGTACCATCGCGATCATGCTGCCCAACTCCATCTTCAGAGTGCTGCGAACAACGCGCGGAGGTCTTTCGACCATCGTCGCGATCGCGTGCCTCTGCACAGGCGCGGCGCACGCACAATCTGAACAATACGTCCTCGATCAACTTGACCGCTGGGAGAAAACTGCGCAAGCAGATCCCGCGAGTGAAGAAGCGCAGCTGTTGAACGCGCGCCGCACGCTCGTGCTCGGCGAAGCATCCCGTGCGAAGAATCTTGCGAAGGCTTTCATCGAGCGCTATCCCCTTTCTCGCTGGCGCGCGGACGCCCTGCTCGTGCGCGGCGATGCGGAGGTTGCACTGGGTGACGAGTACAAAGCACTCTTCGATTACGAGGAGATCTGCCGCCGCTATTCCTCCACCGAGACATTCATTCCAGCGCTTGAGCGCGAGTTCGAAATCGCAAAGGCGTACGCGCACGGCTTGAAGAAGAAGTTCTTCGGCACGATTCGCTTCGTGAGTTCGCATGATGACGCGGAAGAATTGCTCATCCGCGTGCAAGAGCGGTTGCCAGGAAGCCAGCTCGCTGAGCAAGCGGGCATGGAGCTCGCCGACTTCTACTTCCGCCATCGTGACCTGCAACTCGCCGCCGAAGCCTACGACCTTTTCCTCGAGAATTACCCGCGTTCCTCGCAGATTCCGAAGGCGCGACTGCGACTCATCTACTCGTATCTTTCAGGCTTCAAGGGACCGCAATACGACGCGAGCGGCCTGCTTGAAGCGCGCGGAAGACTTCGAACACTGCAAGCCATCGAGCCTTCGCTTGCAGATCAAGTAGGCGTGGATGGCATTCTGATTCGCATCGAAGAATCCGAAGCAGCGAAACTGCTCTCGACTGCAAACTGGTATCTCGAAATCGAGGATCCAATCTCCGCAGAACTGTTCATTCGACGACTCGTCATGCGTCATCCGACCGCCGTTGCAACACTTGAAGCGCTGCGCGTCATTCCGACAATCTTGCCGATGCTTCCGCAAAGCATTCTTGAAAGCGCTCCGGATTACAAAACCTTGCGCGCGAAATTGCTTGGGCTCGAGTGGGACGCCATTGAGATCCAAGATCCTGCGCAGCTCCGCGTGTTTGAAGTAAGCGGCGCATTGCCCGCAGTTTCGGACGATGCTTCTCCAATTCCATCCACTCCAACAGCAGAGGTTGCGCCATGAACTGCTCACCACGCGCGCTCTTTGTTGGCTGCTTCTGCGTCGCGATCTCCGTGATTGGATGTTCGACGAATCCTCGCGAGGGTTACTCCGCGACGAATCTCTATCCCAAGCAGTTTCATTCCGTTGCTGCGACGATCTTCCGCAATCGATCCTACATTCGCGGCATCGAAAAAAATCTCATGGAAGCGTTGACGAAGGAAATCGAGAGCACGACGCCGTACTCGCTCGCAAGCGAAGTCTCTGCCGACACAATCCTGCAAGGAACGATTACCGATGCTCGGCTCCTTGAGCTTTCGAAAGATCCGACCACTGGCCTCGCCAACGAAATGATGTTCGAAGTCACGGCAGATTTCGAATGGATCGACATGCGCACGGGCAAGAAGATTGTCGCGCAGAATGGGATCAAAGCCTCCGCGCTCTTCGTGCCAAGCGCCCCTGCTCGCGAACCGATCGAACTCGCTCAATTCGCGGTTGCAGGCGATATGGCGCGCGACATCGTCGCAGCCATGCAGACGGAGTGGTAGCGAACCAAGTCTGCTGCGGCGCGTATGATTTCTTTGGTCGGAAGAAGAGTCTCTTTGGAGTGAACTCCGTGCTCTTGACCGATGCACAGTCCGTCCGCTCACAGAACGCCTACGCTCCTCAACCTGATTGCCCCGCGACGAGCCCGATCTCGCCGCTCCAACAACGATCGCACAAAGCGCCCGATGAACGAATCCAATAATAAGAACGCGCCGAAGAACAACGCGGGACCAGATGGTCCACAGAAGCCCCTGCCACCGGACGCGCCGCAAAGCCCACGCCGCCATTACGCAACCTTCGCGACATTCATGATTCTCGGTTTGCTCATGCTCTATGCGCTCACGGGCGGCATCTCGAGCGGGAAGTACGTCAACTGGAGCGAGTTCCTCGCGTACGCGGATTCGAAGCGACTCAAAGTCGATTCCGTGCAAGTCGAAGACACACGCATCACCGCGCAGTTGGAACCAGGTGCCGACTCGCCGGCAGGTGCTGCGGCAAGCACGATTATCGTGAAAAGCCGACCGCAGCTCATCGATCATTACGTCAAGCAACTGGAAGAACGCAAGCTTTCTTACGACGTCGTCGAAGAATCGGTCTGGAAGAATCTGCTTCTGCAACTCATCCCCGTCGTCATCATCATTGCGCTGATTTGGTTCCTCATCTCGCGTTCGATGCGCGGCGTCGGCGGCGGACCTGGCGGCATGCTCGGCAACTTTGGAAAGTCGCGCGCGCAACTCCAGAGTAAGGAACGCATCAACATCACGTTCGCGGATGTTGCAGGTGTCGATGAGGCGAAGGAAGAAGTCTCTGAGATCGTGGAGTTCCTGAAGAATCCAAAACGCTTCGCGCGACTCGGCGGACGCATTCCCCGAGGCGTGCTGTTGTCTGGCCCTCCAGGATGCGGAAAAACGCTGCTCGCGAAGGCAATCGCAGGCGAAGCGAATGTGCCGTTCTTTACGATTTCAGGCTCGGACTTCGTGGAAATGTTTGTCGGTGTCGGCGCTTCGCGCGTGCGCGATCTTTTCAAGCAAGCAAAAGAAAAATCGCCGTGCATCATCTTCCTCGATGAGATCGACGCAGTCGGTCGCCGTCGTGGCGGTGGATACAGCGGCGGCGGCGGACACGATGAGCGCGAGCAGACGCTCAACGCAATTCTTGTTGAGATGGATGGTTTCGAAGCGAACGATCAAGTGATCGTGATCGCGTCGACCAATCGTGCGGACGTGCTTGATCCCGCGCTGACGCGTCCTGGTCGTTTCGATCGCCAGGTCTCGGTCAACCTTCCTGATCTCGTCGGTCGCCGACAGATCCTCAGCGTGCACGCGAAAAAGATCAAGCTTTCAACGGACGTTGAACTCGAGCGACTCGCGCGAGGCACGCCAATGTTCAGCGGTGCGGAACTGGCGGCGCTCATCAACGAAGCTGCAATCATCGCGACGCTTGCCGACAAGGACTCCGTCGAGATGACCGATCTCGAAGAGGCGCGCGACAAGGTTCGTTTCGGTCGCGCGCAGCGCAGCCGTCGCATTGAACAACAAGAGCGCGTCGCAACTGCGTATCACGAGGCAGGACACGCAGTGCTTCAAGTTCTGCTCCCCGACGCGGATCCTCTCCATAAGGTCACGATCATTCCGCGCGGTCAAGCGCTCGGCGTGACGTTCTCCCTTCCTGAGAAGGATCGCTACGGATACGGTCGCAAATGGCTCGTCGCGACGATGCGCATTCTCTGCGGAGGTCGCATCGCGGAAGAAATGAAGACGGGCGAAGTCAGTTCAGGCGCGTCGATGGATATTCAAATGGCGACGCGCTACGCGAAGGCGATGATCCTGCAGTGGGGTATGTCTGCTCGCCTTGGATTCGTCGATTACTCCGGTAGTGATCAACGCGATCAATTGATGGCGGAGAAGGAATACAGCCCAGAGACTGCGCGTGTCATCGACGAAGAAGTTCGCGCGCTGATTGATCATGCGTATGAAGAAGCGACCAGAATGGTGCGCGAACATTGGGTGCAAGTGTCGGCGGTAGCGGACGCATTGCTCCGCCTCGAGACGCTGCAACGCGATGATGTCGAACGGCTCATGCGCGGCGAAACCCTCTCGAAACCTACAGTCTCTGACCTGCTTAGCGCAGCGGAATCCACGCAGACCGCGAAAGCTGCAGCGCCTGCGATTATCGACGAAAATCCTCCTGCGCTCGGCGGTTCGCTTCCCAGTCCTGCGCGTGATTGAGCGCTCGTGCGGGATTCTGCCCGCCATGCATCAGCACGCGTTCGGCGAGCAGCTCGCGGCTCGCCGCATTTGCCTTGCCACCTTCTGGGATTGCCTGCACGCAAAGCTCGAGATCACCCGCACGCACGCACGCTGAGAGACGACGACAACGCACTCATGTGGGCTCTTCAGGCTTGGGTTTCGTACGAGTCCGCGGTTTCTTCACACGCTCACCGAACAGCGCGCGCTCTCGCAGTCGATGGTGATAGTGCTGCGCAAAACGATGCGCTTCATCGCGAATCGCTTGGCAGAGTTTCAAACCAGGATGCTCGCGACCAAGTTTGAGCGGCTCCGTTCGGCCTGCTGCGTACAGCAACTCTTCTTTCTTCGCGAGCGCGATGACAAACGGCGGCTGCGTGCGCAGTTCGTGAAACGCTTCCATCGCCGCGTTCAACTGTCCGAGTCCACCATCGATCAGAATGAGATCGGGATACAACTCTTGCCCATCACCCGCGTCTCGATAGCGACGACTCACGACTTCACGAATCGCGCTGTAATCGTCGTTCGAAACCGAGCGCACTCGGAATCGTCGATAGCCATCTTTGAACGGCCGTCCATCCATGAAGGCGACTTTGGATCCCACCGTTTCGCCACCGTGCAAGTGCGCGATATCGATCGCTTCCATGCAACGAATCGGCGTTTCAATGCCCAGCGCGCGCTGCAAACTTCGCACCCCTGCCATCGGATCTTGCACGAATTGCGTGACTTCAGGCTGCCAATCGAAATCGCTCGCGTCGCTGCGCGTGTCTCTCTCATCAAGTCGTTGAATCGCCTTCAATTGATCGCGCAGGATCGAGGCGCGTTCAAACTGCATCGCCTGCGAAGCAGCTTGCATCTCCGCCTCCAACTCGCGCAACATCACCGTGCGTTTAGAAACAAAGAATCGCAGGAACCGATCGATGTCTTCGCGATACGCGTCTCTTCCAATCCGCGCCGCACACGGTGCCGTGCATTGACCAATCGCATGCAACAAACATGGTCGAAAACGCGCGAGCTTCGGATCGCCATCGACAATCGCGAGGTCGCACGTACGAAATCGAAACACGCGCTGCAGCAACTGCACCGCATCGCGCAGACTCGGTCCACTCACGAATGGCCCGAACAATCGCGCGCCCTTCAAGCGTGGATCGGCCGGATGCCGCGTGATCATGACTGTTGGAAAATCTTCACGCGTCGTGACTGCGAGATACGGAAACGTCTTGTCATCCAGCAGCGCCACATTGAAAGGCGGATGGATATCTTTAATGAGACGCGCTTCCACAAAGAGCGCTTCCCATTCGCTCTCGCATGGAACCGTATCGAAGTCGACAACACGATCAAGCATTGGTTGTTTGCGCGAGCCGAGATCCGTCGAATGGATGAAGTAACTCGACACGCGATCGCAAAGTCGCAACGCCTTTCCAATGTAGAGCACTCGCCCGAGCGTGTCCTTCATCAGATACACGCCCGAAGTTCCAGGCAACGCGCGCGCCTTCTCACAAAGCGCTTTGAGTCTGCTCGCGCGTGCGGATGCATCTTCAACGAGCGCAACGAAATCGCGCTGACGGACGCTGGCTTCTACGGATGACTCTTCCGCGTTCCCGTCCAATGGGAGCTCGGGAAGGCTGGAATTCGGAAATTGCGGCAGTTGCTCCACGAGTTTTGAGGATATTCGGAATCTGAGGTGGGAAAAATTGCAAAACAATGTTCAACCAATCCCCTTCCGCTCTGTATCCTTACCTCTCTATCGACGTTCTGCCGATAGACCGATCCTGATTCTTTCGAGGTGACCCTCGGCTCCGTGTGGGGCCAACCTCGAAGACCCCGTTTGAAAGGAGCTACCTCTATGAAGACTCTTACGACTCTCGCTTGCCTCTCGCTCGTCGCCTTCCTCGGCGCATGCAGTTCAGCCCCGAAGACCACCGCCCCAGGCGCAGTCTCGGGAGCCGCAGCATGCTGCTCTGCAGAGAAGAAGGCTGCGTGCTGCCCCGCCGCCGCCGCCGCCGCCGCATCCGCACCTGGCGCAGTTTCCGGCACCGCCGCGACCTGCACTGAAGCCAAGGCTGCTGGTTGCTGCAAGACCGGCGCTGCTGCACCAGCCGCTTCCGCTCCTGGCGCTGTCTCCGGCAAGTCCGGTTGCTGCGCGAGCAAGGCTGCAACCTGCACTGGCAAGTGAGGTTCGCCCTCAGAGTCATGACGCGTAACGCGGCATGATTCGCCCCATCGCTCGCTTTGGCGAGCACTCGGGTTCGCAACGCGTTCTGCGCGAAGCAACTCAAGTTCACTTCGATCTCGTATCGAATCCCAGTCGCTCGGAGTTTCTCCGAGCGACTGCTTTTTTACAACCGCATCTCCTACCATCCTCAACCCATGAGCAGATTCATGAGTACACCCATGCGCACATCGATCCGCGTCGCTGCCGCTCTCGGAATTCCCTTTCTCGCCATGCTTCTCACTGGATGCACGCATCCCACCAGCGCAACGTACGACGTCGATCACGGATGGGCGGTGTTCGGCGTCTTCCAAGAAACTGTGCGCACCGAAACGCCCGAGATTTCGCCTGACACACTCGTTGCGCACGCGGACACTTTTGTGGGCACGGGCGAATTGCTCGTGCTTGACGGACATGTTTCTGAAGTGTGCAAGACGATGGGCTGTTGGCTGAAGATTGATGGCCCGCATGGCGCGGATGTGCTCGTGATGAACAAGGATCACGCGTTCTTCGTCCCGCGTAACTGTCGGGGTCGCGAGGTTCATGCGACAGGCCGCGCAGAGTGGCAGGTGCAAAGCGTTGCCTTGCTTCAACACCTCGCCGCTGACGCGGGCAAGAGCGCTGAAGAGATTGCGCTGATCCTCGTGGAAGAACGCAAGATTGTGTTCATCGCGGATTCCGTGGTCATGCCTTCGCAAGGTCTTGAAGAGCCCGCAACACCGCTTCCTGCAGAATCCACTCCGCAACCTGAAGTCGGCGGCATCATGCCCGTGATGCCAACGCAAACCGAAACCGTGACGCCAACTGCAACACCAACTGCACCGCCAACTGCAACGGAGGATGGAGCATGACAATGCAACGAGCACTAGTTTTCCGCGGCGCGCGCATGATTGATCCGCTCACCCAGCGGGATGAAACGGGAGAGTTGCTCGTCGTCGGCGAAACAATTCACGCCATCGCGTACGGCGGTCGCGTGGATGCGCCTTCGCAAGCCGAAGTCATCGAATGCAACGGCGCGATCCTCTGCCCTGGGCTTATCGATCCGCACGTGCATCTGCGCGAGCCCGGCGGCGAAGCGAAAGAAACGATTCTCACGGGAACGCAAAGCGCCGCCGCTGGTGGGTTCACCACGGTGTGCTGCATGCCAAACACGAATCCATGCTTGGATACCGCGATGGCAGTGCGATTCGTCGAAGGGCGCGCTGCGGATGCGGCGAGTTCGCGCGTGTTTGTGGTGGGCGCAGCGACGGTCGGTCGCAAGGGTGAACAGCTTGCGCCGATGGCATCAATGGTGCATGCGGGTGCAGTCGCATTTTCAGATGACGGCGATGGCATCGCATCCGGCGGCATGATGCGACGCGTGCTCGAAGTTTGTAAGACGCTCGATCGCGCGTTCATGCAGCACTGCCAAGATGCGTCGCTCTCTGAAGGCGGGCTTGTGAATGAAGGCCCTGTCGCGACCCGACTGGGCTTGCTTCCGTGGCCACGCGATGCAGAGGAAGTGATGTTTGAGCGCGATCTTCGGCTCAACACGCGGATTGATGCGCGCTATCACGCGCAGCATCTTTCTTCGGGCGGCAGCGCACGAATTCTCCGTGAAGCACGAGCGCGCGTCGGAAGCGCGCGCGCGCATCGCATTTCTGGCGAAGCTGCGCCGCATCATCTGCTCATGACGTGCGATGCATGCGAGGGCTACAACACGGGCGCGAAGATGAATCCACCGCTGCGCACGCAATGGGACATCAACGAACTCAAGCTCGCGATTGCAGATGGCACGATTGACGTGCTCGCCACGGATCACGCGCCACACACGATTGCGGAAAAAGCGCGCGACTTCGCGAGCGCACCGTTTGGCATCATCGGACTCGAATGCGCGCTCGCGCTGTACGCGAAAGCACTCATCGACGACGGAGTGATCGACTGGCCAAGACTCATTCGACTGCTCACGCTCGAGCCAGCGCGCTTGTGCGGACTCGAGCGACGCGTCGCTGGGATTGGAACACTGACCGTCGGCGGCGTCGCTGACTTGACACTCATCGACCCTGCGCAAACCTGGACGATTCGCTCGGACGAATTCCGATCGAAGTCACGCAACTGCCCCTTCGATGGTTGGAATGTCCGCGCGAAACCCGTCCTCACCATCCGCGCTGGCGAAATCATCTTCAGCGCGCAGAACAGCGGCGCAAGGCCAGCGGCACCCTGCGTGAACACTGCACGCTGAAAACTTGCGGGCTTTGCTGCTGCGATCAACGCTTACGGACAGAGGCCCCACGCGCTCAGCAGCCGAGCGAGATCGGGCGCATCAACGATGCCGTCGCCATCAATGTCGGCGGTCACATTCGCGGTGCCCCACATCGACAACATCGTCGTGAGATCGGCGGCGTCGACCGCGCCGTTCGCATCGAGATCGCCTTCGCACTGCACCAACGTTGCGTTCCAATACTGCGGTGCGCGAGCGAGAGCACGCAGCCCGATTTGATCCCCTGCGACGCGACCTGGAAAATCATCGAAGAACGGATGAATGCCGCCGTACAAGCGCGAGAGACCGGACTGATCCGCCGCGTCAAAGTAGGTCGCCCACTGAAAGGTGAGCGTCTGGCTTGGACCATCTTCGAACACGAGATAAGAATTCTGCGGGCAGACATACTCGGCCACACCGCCAGGGAAAAATTCGCTCCCCGTCAAACCCGTGAGCACGCGCGCACCCGCGCGGCTGAATGTCGAGTGACCACTCATGTATCCCGCAAATGGTGGTGTGACAAAGGTTGGCCGTTGATAGGGAACCCAATCCGTACCAAGAATCCATTGCACACCGCTGTACTGCGTGCTGGGAACAAGCGGTGAGCCTGGCCAACTTTTCACGGCAATTTTCCCTTCATTTCCCGCAAGTCCCGCGTGTCGCTGACCAGGAGCAGAGCTCGCCGTCGTGATCAGTTCAATCACACCAGGCACAAGGTGAATGCCCGCTGCGTTGTAACTCGGCTGTGCGGCATCGCTGCATTGACCACGGAACGCCATGTAGCGAATCGCGGTGATCGGACGCGAACTGTCGTAGTGACCCTTGTGCCCCCACGCAGTGATCGCGGCATCATGCAGCGCACCATTGAGTGCCATGTACGCCTTCACTTCATACTCGAGCTCACCGAGAATCTGGCCCTTGCCAAAGAGGCGACGTTCAAAGAGCGGATGCGACATCACATCGTTGAGCAAAGAGTTCCAGTGACCAGGAGGCGTCTCGCTCGTCGGACCATCGGCCCAGAACTCCGCGAGGCAACGCGCCCAGTCTCCACGCTTCACGTTGTTGGCGGGATATGGAAGTCCAGTTGCGGGATTGATCGCGTGGCCAGTGCCAGCGTTTGTCCCGAGCGGACTGTTGCCAAGCGCGCTGGGTGAAACATCAATCGTCACGCCATCATCAGGCGAGAGCATCGAGGAAAACACAACAACTTCTTCATGACCCGCGCGATAGGTCGCGTGGGTCGCGCTGTACAGCGCCGCGGGCGGTCCTTGATCCAGTGACACGCCTGGATTCGTCGCGCTGCGATCCGCAGCAGTCAAACCGAACGGCTTCACGAATCCCCAGAATGGAGCCAATTTTGCGGGGAATCCGCCGGGAATCACATTGCCGCCTTGATCGACGAAATAGGTGAGCGCCAACGACTGATAGCGATTGGGATCAACTGTCAACGGATCACCACCAATCGCAACGACGAGCGGAGGATTCACGTCAACGTACGAGCCTAGATAACTCGCGTGTCCAATGTCTTCATGCGAACCGTCGCCGAGTCCATACGCAATGTATTGCGCCGCGATGCGATTGCCGACTGCCGCGGGCGTGTTGCCCACAATCGTCGTGACGCTCGCGTCGTAGCCTGCGTTCACCATTGCGGCGACAAGAATCGGCGTGATGACCGCCGCGTTTGGGCTTGCAGCGAAGCGCGCGCGCAAGATGCGATACGACGCGTAGGAAATCGCTTCACTTCGCGCAGCTTCTACATTCTTCACGCCGAACTTTTCACGGAAGAGATAGCCCATCGCGTTCGCGTCGTAGGCGGCCCATCCGTCATACATCGCGCCCGACAGATGAAAAAGATTACGAGCCTGTCGTGGTGGATGCACGATGTCTTTGCGAATCGACGCGAGCAGCGCTTCATCCCAATGCCGCGCGATCGAACCGGTCGCTTCAGCGGTCGTCGCCAAAAATCCAACGCTCATCATCGCAGAGGACACGATGCAAGTTCGGGTCGCGCGAAGGAAGATTGATAACGAGGATTGCCGTGCGTTCATACATGCCTCAGCAGAACTAAAACTAGGTCAAGGGAAGTTTGCCCAACGATTGGTTGAACGCAAACAAATCAAGTGGCTTGGGGCGATTTATACGAAAACAGCTCCTAGCCGTACACTCCGCACGCCCCGCCGAAAACTCTCCGCAACGAACAAAAAATGATGTTTTATCTGCGCACCATCACCACTCGAGCCACGCGGGCGCAGTGTTGATCGGGCGCAAACGCATCGTCGCCCTGCTCGCGCGCGTCGTGATCCAACGCCCGCTCTTGGTGCTCGCGATTGCCGCAGTTTTTGCGGCAGTCGGAACGTGGCTGGGCGCGACCAAGCTTTCACTCAACGCAGATACGAATGCGCTCATCGGCGACGAGCGACCGTTCATGCAGAAGTACCGCGAGCTGCTTGCGGAGTTTGGTGATCTTGAGGGAATCGTCGTTGTCGTCGACCCGATGGATGCGTCCGGAGCATCGCGAAAGAAAGCGGAACTGGCGATCGAAGCATTGGGGCAAGCATTGCAGCCGCTCCTCGAACAGCATCTGATCGAACGCATCCATTGGAAGATCACGCCGCTTGAGCAATGGACGATCGCAGCGCGCGCGACGGAGACGCCCATGCTCGCCGCGCTGGTGCAATCCCCCGCGCTGTGCACGCAAGGTGTGACGCTGGAGACGAAGTATCTCTCGAACCCAGGCGGCCGACTTCTCTTCCTTGAGATCATGCCGAAGAAAGATTTCTCCAGGTTCGAGGCGATCGAAGATGCGCTGGGTGCAATCCGCGTGGTGGTTGCGACTGTCGCGAAGCAACATCCATCGGTCGAGATCGGACTCACCGGGAAGCCCGTCTTGCAAGCGGATGAACTCGCCACCTCCAATCAAGACATGATGCGAGCAAGCCTCGGCGCACTCGTCATCATCACCGCGCTTTTCATTCTCGTGTTTCGCGGCGTTCGCCTTCCTTTCTTTGCAGTGCTCGCGTTTCTCTGTGCGTCTGCATGGACGATTGGTGCGGCGGCGTTGCTCGTTGGTCAACTCACGCTTCTCTCCTCCGTCTTCATGCTCGTCCTTGTCGGCGCAGGTCTCGACTATGGCGTGCACGTTGTCAGTCGATATCAAGAGTTGCGGCGCTCGCTGCTGCGGGACGATGCCATCACACAAACGCTGCAAAGCATCGCACCTGGCACAATCACCGGAGCACTCACTTCCGCGACAGTCTTCTATCTCGCGATCCTCACAGACTTCGCAGGACTGCGCGAACTTGGATTCATCGCGGGAACAGGACTTCTCCTCTGTGCAATCGCGATGCTGACTGTGCTTCCTGCACTGCTTGTCATCGGCGATGCGAATCCCGCGCTCCACCCTCCTCGCGACTCGGATCTTCCGAGCGCGCTCGCGAAACCGAACATGGTGCGCGTGCTTGGATGGAGTGCCTTCGCCATCGCCTGCATCGCTCTCGCGCCCTTCGGTTTGCGATTTGACTCCAATCTCCTCGCGCTTCAAGCAGAGCATCTTGCGAGTGTCGAGTGGGAACATCGCGTGTTCGCGGACAGCTCGAGTGCGTCGTGGTTTGCTGCGTCGACGGCGAAGAGTGAAGCGGAAGCGCTTGCTTTCATCGAACGAGCGAAGGGCGAACCACTGATTCTCTGCACGCGAAGTGCGTTCGACATCATCAAGCCAGAGACCGCCGAGCGCGCGGCGTTGCGCAGTGCACTTGGCACTGCGATCCATGCGAACCCGACGACTGATTCACTCGCCGCACTCGTGCGCGGCGCGTCGCTTCCACTTCGCGACGCGCTTCCGCTTGCCGTGCGCGACAACATGGTGAGTCCTCGCGGCGCGCTGCTCGTCGCGTATGTGCCGCGCGAAGATGCATGGAACGCGGAGCCACTCGAAAGATTCGTCGACGCCGTGCGACGCGTCGACCCCGATGCAACTGGCGTGCCGATGACGCAACTTGAATCCATCCGCGACATGAAGAGCGCGTTCATCACCGTTTCGTTGCTCTCCGTGTTCGCGATCACACTGCTCGCGTGGCTTGACTTCCGACGACTCACGCCAACACTCCTCGCGACTGCGTCCGTGCTTGTTGGCGTGCTCATGCTGCTCGGACTGCTGCCACTCTGCGGCTCCTCACTCAATCTTGCGAATTTCTTCGCGATTCCCATGCTCTTAGGACTCGGCATCGACAGCGCGATTCATGTGCTCCACCGCTGGCAATCCGATCACACTCGCATGCGCCCAACGATGCGCGCGGTCGCCTTCACCGCGATCACCACCGCGATCGGTTTCGGCGCACTGATCTTTGCACAACATCGCGGACTGCAATCGCTCGGACTCGCGATGCTGCTCGGCAGTCTGACTTGCCTCTTCGCGTCGAATGTTCTCCTGCCGATGTTCCTCGCGCTCTTCCACACACGCTCAACGACTCAGATGTCATCCGTGAAGTGAGGCTCCACGCCTTCAGGAAGCGCGGCGAGAAAAAGTCGACCGTAGTACTTCGTCACGATGCGTGGATCGAGCACGACAACGCGACCTGTGTCTTCCGTGCTTCGGATCAATCGCCCAACGCCTTGTTTGAAGCGCAAAATCGCGCGCGGCAATTGATCGTCACGGAATGGATTGCCTCCCGCGGCTTCGATGCGTTCATGTCGCGCTTGCACGAGTGGATGATCGGGAACATCAAACGGAAGCTTCGTGATGATGACATTGCGCAACGCCTGTCCGCGAACATCCACGCCTTCCCAGAAGCTCGATGTCCCGAAGAGCACCGAGTTGTCGCGCTCGCGGAACATGCGCAGCAATTGCGAACGCTCGCCGTCTTCGCCGTGGATCAGTACTTGATGACCGCGCGCGCGCAGAATCGGCGCGCATCGTGCGGCTGTTTCTCGCAACGCGCGAAAGCTCGTAAACAGCACGAACGCGCCGCCGCCAGTTGCTTCAATATGCTCGAGCACTTTGGGCACCACGCTGTCGATCGCGCGCGGCGCATCGGGCGCAGGCATGTTGCGCTCAATATAGAAGTCCATCTGTCGCGCGAATTGAAACGGACTTCCAAGGCGCAAAGTCGCGGCGCCGTCGCAGCCCAATCGCGCGATCGTGTGTTCAAATCCGCTCGGCGCATGCTCCCCATCATGATCTCGCGCATGCTCTCGCTCTGCACTCACTGTCGCGAGCGTTGCGCTGGTCATCGTCACGGAAATCTGTTGCGCGAAAAGTCGCGAGCGAAGAATCGGACCGACATCAATCGTCGCGCAGCAAAGCACAACACTGCGACGACCGTGACCGCCGAGCGTCGACTTGCCAGTTTCAATCCAGTACACGCAGCCTTCGAGTGATTGCTGCAAGAACGCTTCGATTTCGCCCGCCAATTCAAAGATGCGAGTCGCGGCGCTCGCAACATCAAACTGCGAATCTTCATTCTGCAGCGTTTCCTTGAGCAACCGCAATCGCTCGACAATGCGTCGAAGACTCGGTGTGAGTGCATCCACGATGGGGCACGGATTCGGAAGTCGACCGTTACGACCTCCCTGCCCTTCATGATGCTTGAAGCAGTCGTGAAAGAATCCTTCAGCGTCATCGACTGCTTCAAGCACCGCGTGCACGCAGTCGTCGACTTCCGCGATGTTCGCGCCTATCGGTTGCACGGACGCCAAGATTCCGCGACCAGTCGTCGAGTGATAGAGCGTGCGCAGGAGATGCTTCACGCGCGACTCAGAGATGCGAAGTCCGAAGTTCGAACTCGCGACATCTTCTACATGATGCGCTTCGTCGAGAATCACGTGGTCATAGGCGGGAAGAAATCCACTGCCGCGCGACCGCAGCGCGAGATCGGAAAAGAACAGCGCGTGATTGCACACGAGAATCTGCCCGTGTTCCATCCGGCGGCGCGCCGCTTGATAGAAGCACTTTTCGTAGGTCGGACAGCGTCGGCCCATGCAGTTTCCCGCATCACTCTCCGCATGCTCCCACACGGGACCGCGCGGGAGAATCGGCAACGATGCCTTCGTGCCATCGGTGGTCGTGTACGCCCAATCTTCAAGTTGATGGAGCGCGTGGAGGTCATCGTCACTTGAGAAAAGTTTTGTCTGTCGATCACTCGCGACCTTCAAGCGACGGAGCGAAACATAATTGCCGCGACCCTTCACGAGCACCGAGGAGAACTCCTCGGGAATGATCGCGTTGAGCAGCGGAATGTCCTTCTCAATCAACTGCTCTTGCAACGAAATCGTGTTGGTGCAAATCACGACGCGTTCGCCGTGTTCGACAACGCGCTGGATCGCAGGAAACAGATACGCGAAACTTTTTCCAACGCCCGTTCCCGCTTCCACAAGCAAGCGACCGCGCGTCGCCATGCAATGTGCAACCGCGTTCGCCATCGCGTGCTGCTGAGGTCGAATCTCGAAGCCCGCAAGCCGACGGGCGAGTGGACTTTCAGAGCCGAGAAGTGCAGCAAGGTCCTGGATCAATGCGCGTCGATCGTACGCTTGCGCGGACAGTCCTTGCGACGAATCCATGAAAACAAGCGCTCGACTTCACGCGAAGAAATCTGCTATCCTCCCGCCCTTCAATCAGAGGTCGAATGCGACCGTTGGACAGGTGGCCGAGCGGCTGAAGGCGTCGGTTTGCTAAACCGGTATAGGAGTTCATACTCTTATCGCGGGTTCGAATCCCGCCCTGTCCGTTAGTTTTGTGCAAATGTCGCGGAGTGTGATTCCGCTGCGTCAGATCGCCTCGCCTCGCTTCGCCGCTCTGCGAGTAGAATCCGCGCCCCCTATGAAGATTCATGAATATCAGGCGCGAGAGTTGCTCGCGGGCGCGGGCATTCCTGTTCCCGCTGGTGCGATGGTGGAAACTGTTGAACTCGCTGTTGCTGAGGCGAAGCGCATTCTTGACAGCGGTACGCCTGAGGTTGTCATCAAGGGCCAGGTGCACGCGGGTGGTCGTGGCAAGGCTGGCTTTGTCAAGCTTGTGAAGAGTGTTGACGACGCGCGCGCTGCTGCATCCTTCATGCTTTCCAATCGCATGATCTCGGTGCAAACGGGGCCGGAGGGACTCGATGTCCGGAAGCTTCTCGTTGCTGCAGCGACTGACATCGCGAAAGAGTTTTACATCGCGATCACGGTCGATCGCATGCGCAAGTGCAATGTGCTCATCGCTTCGGCTGAAGGCGGAGTGGAGATTGAAGCGGTCGCGGAGCGCAATCCCGATGCGATCCTCAAGCTTCCCATTCATCCGATCCTCGGCTTGCAATCGTATGAAGCGCGCGACATGGCGTTCCGTCTTGGCTTCAAGGGCAAGCAAGTTGGACAAGCTGCCGATCTCATGATGCGACTCTTCGCTTTGTTCTGCGCGAAGGATGCATCGATGGCGGAAATCAATCCGCTCGTTGTGACCCCGCCGACTGCCGCGCATCCTGATGGTCGAGTGATCGCCCTTGATGCGAAGTTTCAGTTCGACGACAACGCGCTCTTCCGTCACAAGGAACTCCAACTGCTCGCCGATCCAGCGGAAGAAAACGCCGCTGAACTGCGCGCGCAAGAGTTTGGCCTTTCCTACATCGCGCTTGACGGCACGATCGGTTGCCTCGTAAACGGTGCAGGACTTGCGATGTCCACGATGGACATTGTGAAACTCCACGGCGGCGAGCCTGCGAACTTTCTCGATGTGGGCGGCAGCGCCTCCGAAGAAGCCGTCACGGAAGCGTTCCGCATCATCCTCTCGGACAAGCGTGTGGAAGGCATCCTCGTCAACATCTTCGGCGGCATCATGCAGTGCGATCGCATCGCGCGCGCGATTGTGACGAGTGCGAAGAATGTTGGCTTCAGCGTTCCACTCGTGGTGCGACTCGAAGGCACGAATGTCGTCGAAGCGCGTCGCATTCTCCACGACGCGCGTGCAGACATTCCAACGATGCAAGTCGCGACGGATCTCACCGACGCTGCGCAGAAAATCTGTGCTGCAGTGCAATCGCGCGCCGCAGTGAGCACCGCTCGCTAATCGCATCATGCTCGTCCTCTTCGATATCGATGGCACGCTCCTTCGCACAGAAGGTGCAGGCATGCGCGCGATGCTCGAGACTTTTCGCGCGTTGCATGGCGATCTCGGCTTCACGCTCGAAGGCGTGCAGATGGCGGGCGGACTCGACAAACTCATCTGGACGCAGATGTGTATGCATCATGGGCTCGAAACTTCCACGCACGCGCACGCGCGATTTCGCACCGCGTACGGCGAGCGACTGCAGGCGGATCTCACGGTCGCGCAAACTCGTGCGATGCCAGGCGCTGCGGCTCTCGTGCAGGCAGCACACTCATGCGGCGCTGGCGTTGGCCTGCTCACGGGAAACTACGAGCACACTGCGCACATCAAAGTTGCATGCGCGGGCATTCCTGCGCGTTCCTTTCCGTTCGGCGCGTTTGGAGATGAAGGCGCATCACGCCGCGATCTTCCCCCGCTTGCGATTGCGCGCGCGTGCGCACATCACGGGCGTGCTTTCGAGTCTGCGCGAACCATCGTGATCGGCGACACGCCGCTTGATGTCGATTGCGCGAAAGCAAACGGCTGCCTCGCCATTGGTGTCGCCACTGGTCCGATGAGTCGCGAAGTACTCGCGGACGCAGGCGCGGATCTCGCCGTCGATACGCTCGCCGACACGCAGACGCTGATTGCGTGGATGCAGCGCATGACCGCTCGCGCGAGCTGACCGTTTCAACGGCAACTTCCGACGCTTTCGTCCATACTGTCGCGCATGCAATACATCGCCGTTCTCCCGTTGCTTTCGCTGTTCTCGATGTTTGTCTACACGCCTGCTCCTCCGCTGGCGTCCGCACCGCAAGCAACAGACGAACGACTCGAACACGCGCTCGCGCTTCTCGCGCGGCTCGACGAGAAAATCGTCTTGAACGACCAAGAGATCCTCACCGTGGGAAGTTTGCCTGTGTGGCTTCGACTGAAAGGCTTTCCACTTCAAGTCGATACCGCGCGCCTCATGCCACGCGCAGACACGACCGCGTTCGAACAACGCGTGGCTGCTGGCGAGACAACCTACGGCGCATTACTGAGTGATTTCGCGCGCGCCGCGGGCAGCGAGTTTGATCCGTGGTCGATCGACTCCGATGGCTTCACGCTGCTCCTCCTTCCCGACAGCACGCGCGATCGACTCGCGTTGACTGCGATCTACGATGTCTCCGCACTCGCGCAGCAACGCGCGTCGCGAGAAGTTCCGCAAGGCGACACAACGGTTGCGGTGCAGAAACAAGTCACGACGATCTCCGACTTGTTGCATGAACACATCGCGCCTGATGGTTGGACGGATATGGGCGGCAAACTTGTCTCGCTGCGAGCGGATGGCGATGACCTCATCATCACGAGCGCGCCTGCAGTGCATCGCAGCATTCGTGAATTGTTTCGCCAACTCGAGATTGCCGCTGGCTTAGAACAAGTGCTCGTGGCTGCGGAGATGTTTGAGTTCGCTGCGACGGCTCTGGGTGATGCGCCATTTTCTAGCGCGCAACTCGACGCGCTCGTGCAGGCGGAAAAAATCCGAGTCATCACAGCACCTCGGCTGCTCTGCCTCCCTATAGGCGATGCGAAGATTGAAGTGACATCGGAAAGATCAAGTTTGATCCTTGTCTTCCACGCTGAACGCACGACGAAAGATGCAAGTTGGATCTGCGAAGCGTCTATCGATCAGCCGAACTTCAAGGGAAGTTTCCGCGTGCCGCTGCAAGTTGGTGGTCCACCGACCTGCGCGATGATGAGGAGTGCAACGGGTGAGCATTGCATCGCTCTTCGCGTGCGCGCTTCTGCGAAAGCTGCTGATCCAGTCGTTGATGCGGCCAAGTGATCGTTGACGATTGCGGGTGATCGCACATGCATGGATGAAAACTCACATGCGTGTATAAAAAACAAGGCGCGCCGATCATCGGCGCGCCCTGCGATTGAATGCTTGGTTGCAATCAGGAGATCTTCAGATATTCCGAGACGCTTTCAACGTCCTTCATGATCTGTGGAGTCATCGTGATCGTGAAGCTTTGTCCGGCTTCGGCGCGAGCGACGCGCGAGCAAGTCTCGCGATCGACCCAGATGCGTCCGCCGCGAGCTGTGTCCTTGTTGAGCTTGGTCACGCGAGCGTGACGCAACTTCTCAAGGATGCGGCGGGTCGAGGCTTGGAGGCGCATGATCCGGAAAAGAGTCTTGCGTCCACCTGCTGTGCGGGGCACGGCGAGGACAGTGAAAGTGATGGTTCCGGTCGGTGGGATGGTCAAAGTGGCCATGGTGGTGTCCTGAGTCGAGCCGCATACTGTAGCAAGAGACGCGATGATTGGAAAGCCCTTCATGCGCGTTGTTTGAGAGCAATCTCGCACGCCTCGCTATGCAGCAATACCGCCGCGTGCGTCCCCTTCTTGCCAAATCCGGCCGCCACGAGGTCCTCGTAACACTTGGACGCTCGCTCCACCATCACCAGATCAAGCCCCAATTCCTGCGCCGCGGCTCTCGCAAGGCGCAGATCCTTCGCCAAATGCAGGATGAAAAACCCAGGATCGAGATCGCCACGAAGGATCCGAGGCGCGAGGTTCGTGAGCGACCAGCTTGACGCCGCGCCGCCACTAATGCAATCGAGCATCGCCTGCGCGTCAAGCCCCGCGCGCTGCGCCAGCACGATGCCTTCGCACATGCCGAGCGTATTCATCGCAACACACACTTGGTTGACCAGCTTCGTCATCTGCCCCGCACCCGAATCACCTTGACGAACGATGTTCTTCCCGAGTTTCGCGAAGAGCGGTTGCATGCGATCACTCACTGCCGCGTCTCCTCCGATCATGATGGAAAGCGAGGCGTTGCGCGCGCCAACATCGCCGCCTGAAACTGGCGCGTCAAGCGCATGTGCGCCGCGCACGCGTGCAGCAGCATCGACGCGACGCGCGAACGCGGGTTCACTTGTGGACATATCTATGAGCACATTAGGAAACTGCGCCGCAGCAAAAACGCCTTCTTTGCCGAAGAAAACTTCCTCGTTCTCCGATGGCATTCCGACCATAGCAAACAACACATCGCAGGACTCCGCAACCTCCCGCGCAGAAGCAGCCCAGATTCCGCCCTCTTCAATCAATGCGTTCGCCTTCGCATGCGTTCGTGTGTTCGCAACGACCGTGTAGCCGGCCGCCTTGAGATGCCGAGCCATCGGAAGACCCATGACTCCGAGACCAACCCAACCGACGCGAATGTCCTGTCGTTGCATAGATGTATGAACTCGAAAATGAAGTGCATGTCAGCGAGGACAGGAACCGTTGCGCAGCGTGCAACCACAGCCGCCGCGAAAGGGTGAGAATACGCCAATTTCTCTACAATCAATGGGCGCGCCTCGGTTCCTGCTGAACCGAAGCTGAGGTCGCGCGTAGTACAGGCCCTGCCCGAACTCCGAGGAAGTTTCAACCATGACTACCCCCACCGTCTCTGCGGACATCCAGGAAATCGAACGCCAAGTCGCGACGCACAGCCGACCGTTCCGCGCGCTCAAAGAACAAATGCAACGCGTGATCGTCGGGCAAGAAGAATTGCTCGATGGATTGTTGATGGCGCTGCTCGCGAATGGACACGTGCTCATCGAAGGCGTGCCTGGACTCGCGAAGACCACCGCCGTGAGTTGCCTTGCGAGCGGATTACGCACGGCGTTTCAACGCATTCAATTCACGCCCGATCTCTTGCCTGCAGATCTCATCGGCACGCTCATCTATCGACCTGGCAGCGGCGACTTTGTCGTCAAGCGAGGCCCGATCTTTACCAACATCGTGCTCGCGGATGAAATCAATCGCGCGCCTGCGAAGGTGCAGTCTGCGCTGCTCGAAGCGATGCAAGAACGCCAGGTCACGATCGGTACGGAAACGTTTCCGATGGCGGATCCGTTCCTCGTGCTTGCAACACAAAATCCAGTGGAACAAGAAGGCACATATCCGCTGCCTGAAGCGCAAGTCGACCGATTTCTCTTCAAGATCATCGTGCGCTATCCAACGCCGCGACAGGAACGACAGATCCTTGACCGCATGTCGAAGTCGAATGCGGTGATCACGATCGATCCTGTCATGCGTCCCGAAGACATTGCCACCGCACGCGCGTGTTGCGATGAGATCGCGATCGATGAACGCATCAAGGATTACATCGTGAATCTCGTCACGGCGACGCGCGATCCTACGCAGTTCCGCGTGCCGATTGCGGGACTGATCCAGTACGGTGCAAGTCCGCGCGCGACACTCGCCCTCGCAAAGGCGTCACGCGCGCGAGCATTCTTGGATGGCCGCGGATTCGTCCTTCCGCAAGACGTGAAAGACATCGCGCCGCTCGTGTTGCGACATCGATTGATCTTGAGTTACGAAGCGGAAGCGGAAGAGAAGTCGGGCGACGATCTCGTGCGCGTGTTGCTCGAGCATGTGCCTGTACCTTGAGTTCGTCTGCACGTTCGACCGCGTCGAGTCATCGCCATGCTTTCACCTGAAACGCTCAAGAACATTCGAAGGCTGCAAATCCGCACGAGTCGTCGCGTCAGCGAAGCTCTCGCGGGGCAGTATCGCAGTGCGTTTCGCGGACGAGGGATGGAGTTTGAAGAGGTGCGGCCGTATCTCATCGGCGACGATGTGCGAAGCATCGACTGGAATGTCTCTGCGCGCATTGGCGATCCGCATGTGAAGATTTTTCGCGAAGAGCGAGAGCTCACCGTCATTCTTGCGATGGATCTCAGCGCGTCGCTTGCGTTTGGCACGCAAGGAAAACTGAAGCGCGAGCTCGCCGCAGAAATCGCGGGGACGCTTGCGTTCAGCGCAACGCGCTCGAATGACAAGGTTGGATTGCTTCTGTTCAGCGATCGCATCGAACGATTTGTTCCGCCGAAGAAAGGTGCGCGCCATGTCCTCCGCATCGCGCGAGACCTTCTCGCGTTTGAACCGCAAGGCCGACGCTCGGATCTGGCGGGCGCACTCGATGAACTCAATCGCGTGCAACGCCGTCATGCCGTGATCTGCGTGCTGAGTGACTTCGATGGATCAGGTTGGGAACGCCCTCTCGGTCTGCTCAAGTGCCGACATGATCTCATTCCCATCGTCATCGGGGATCGTGCAGAGCGCGCGCTTCCCAACGTTGGTCTTGCGATGTTCGAAGATTTGGAAACAGGCGAACGACGGGTGATCGACACAGGCTCAAGCGCAGTGCGTGCGGCGTACGCGGCGCGAGCGTCGGAACGCGCTGCGGCTCTCGACAAAGTGTTTCGTCGCGTGCGCATCGAACCAGTCTTGGTCGAAACGGGCGAAGATTTTCTGCCGCC
>SIAK01000039.1 GCA_009691805.1 Phycisphaerales bacterium | reverse complement strand
GTTTGAGCGCTCGCGCAGGTTTCTTGCCGCGCCAAGGCGCGCGGCAAAAACCTGCACTCGCTTCTGACTCAGGCGCTGCGATGCATCGCAGACGCCTGAATTCGTGCGAGCACTTCAGTCTTTTTGTCCCCTCACCGACTCCGTCGGTAGTGGGGCGCTCGCTTTCGAGGCTTACTTCTTTGTCGGTGCTGCTTGCGGGTAGAGGAGCACGCGGTCGTGTGCGAGGAGTGCGACGTCGTCGTGACCATCGCCGGTGAAATCTGCGATGAGACACATGCTTGGTTCGAACTCGCGCGGTTCGCCGCCTTGGAAGAGTCGTGTTTCGAACACCTTGAAACTCGTGCCAGGGATGAGCGCTCCGTTCTCCGAGAAACTGAGGATGCTCAGCGATTGCTCGCCAGCGTCAAGTGAAAGCAGATCGAGGAATCCATCGTTGTTCACATCACCTGACGCGAGTTCATGATCGAGCTGATTCGGTCGATCGCCACGGCGACTGCCGCGCTCTTCAAGTGTGACGCGATTGCCTGTGAGTCGCGCGACTGCGAAGCCATCATCGCCGATGAGCAACACATCTGTGCTGCTGCCGCCGGAAAATGCGCCTGTGCGAATCGGACCAAACTTGAATCCGCCCACCGTGAGTGCGTCCGATTGCGACCACTTGCCCTCCGCTTGCGCGAAGACAACGAGTTGCGAATTCTCCTTATCGCCTGCGATCAGTTGATTGTCGAGCGCTGCGATAGACACGAGTTTCGCATCGCTGCGCGCGGCGTTCACTTGCGTGACGACCTGCCAGCCCGCAGGTGTTGCGGTGGAGTCAAAGCGCAACGCGCGAATGAAGTTTCGATCCGCAACAACGAGTTCTTGCTTGCCATCGCCGTTGACATCAAACGCCGCAGTATTCGAGCCGTTTGCAGCTTGCACCAATCCGAATTGCGCCATGTCTTTGGACTCGAGCGCGACGAAGCCCGTCTCGGTTGAACGCAGCATTGTCATGGGCTTGTCTTGCGTGAAAAGCAAGAGATCGACCTTGCCATCTTGGTCCGCATCGCAACCCATCACCGTCTCTGGCGCTTTCACAAGCGCGCCGAGTTTCACGATGTCAGTCTTCGCATCTGCGGAGCCATCGAGTGGCAGAAGTTCGAGCTGATAGTTCTTTCCATCTTTCGTGACGACAGCCAAACGCGGTCCACCCTCGAGTCGCACGAGTGCAATGACAAGTGGCGTGCTGCCCGCAGAAAGTGGCATCGCAGTAGGGAAGGAGAGCGCGCCATTGTCCCAGCGACTTCGACCGACGACGCCTTCTTTCTCGCTGAGCACAAACACTTCAGCGCCGAGCGCGCTACTGGTCGCACCCGCTTCAATGCCGGTGAGTTCTGCAAACGACGGTTGCGTACGCGAAGGTTGCAGCCCGCGATCTATCGCTTGGCGGAAGACGAGGACAGCGCTGCTGCTTGGATCGGTCGCGAGGACATCACTGAGTCCATCGCCATCAAGATCCGCAGTCGCGTACGAACGCTTCTTGCCCGACTCGCCTGCGCTGAACACTTCAATCACCGCTTCGCCACCCGTCGAGGGGCCCGTGACAATTTCTTCAATCACGATGCGCTTGCTCGGTCGCTCAATCAGCGCGAGCAAGGTTTTCTTCGCGCCAGGAAGTTGCAGCGCAGCGGCTTCACGCAGCGGAGGCAATTCAAATCGGCGCTGTGATCCGAGTCGATGCTTGCCATCTTCCGTGCTCGCGAGCCACAAACGAATGGGCGCGGCATTGTCCGGCGTCACGCCCGCAAGATCGTTCGATCCATCCCCATCAAAATCTCCAACGAGGAGCGCAACGAGCGGATCACCACTTGCGAGTTCAGTGGCTTCGCCGAGTTTGGATCCTTCGAGCGGCCAGATCGTTGGCTTGCCATTCACGAGCGCTGCGAGTTCAGGCTTTGCATCATCGATGAAATCTGCAATCAGAAACCCATCGCGACTTTGTGAAAGTCCCTTCACAGGAACACGACGCGCGACTTCAAACGTTCCAGGCTTGGTTTGCCGAAGAAAGACGATCGTGCCAGGTTGACCGGCGTAGACCAGATCCATCAATCCGTCGCTGTCGAAATCATGCGGGATGACTGCAGTCACCTGATGCGAGACGGGAACTTCCACGCGATTGAAACGCCAGAGCGGCGGAGATTCGTTGGTGCCCAACGATGCTTCGATCGGATCATCGGGTGATGCGTTTTTCTTTTGCTCGTGCAACTCGATGCGGCTCTTCGCGTTGTTCACCGCGATGAGATCGATGAGCCCATCTCCGTTCATGTCTGCGGAGGTGATCGGTCCCGCGCCGCGATCGATCTTCACAACATCAAGTCCGTCGAATCCATAGTGCGCTGCAGTCTCCTGATCGTCCGCGCGCACAGCGGGCGTTATCGAGGAAAGGAGCGCGATCGCGCAGAGCGGTTGAGCGATCACAACGAGAGTTTGAAGGCTTGGCATAAGGTGATCTCAAAGGTATCGTCGTCGCATCAATCGCCTGATCAGTGCCCAACGAGAGTTTGGTATCGTAACGATGAATGTGGGTTCTATTGATGCACCAGAAGATCACCATGCGACAGATTTCGAATTTTCAATCCTCCTTGCTGCGCCGCCCCTCCATCCTGTTGAGCGCGATCGTCATCGTGCTCATGCCCTTCTCGAGCGCAGATCTCTTTGCGCAAGCGGAGACCACTCCGCCGCCGAGCGCGCCATCGGTTGCGACAAGTAATAGCGCGCGTGACACCGTGCGACTGCGACTCGGTGGATCGGTGCAGGGGACGATTCTGAAGCGCACGGATCGCAAGGTGTGGATTGATGTTGGTCCTGGCGTGTTGGAGTTTTCGATGGACGATGTTGCCGACATTCAGAGTGATGTCGCCGACGCGCGCGCGAACAACACCACCATCGACATTTTCTCGACGGCGAAGGGTCTCAGTGATCTTCCGCCTCGCGAGCAGACCAAAATCATCGGTCCCGCAGTCATCAAAGTCTCCACGCCTGGTGGGCTTGGTTCCGGCGTGATTCTGTCCGCAGATGGATTCGCGATCACCAACGCGCACGTCGTGCAAGGCGAGACAAATATTCGCGCGACCGTCTGGTTTGCGCAGAAGGACGGCACGCTCAAGCGCACGGACATTGATGACGTCAAACTCATCGCCGTGAACAGTCAAGTGGATCTTGCGCTGATTCAACTCAAGCATCCTGATGGCGGCGAGTTTGAGTTTGCGCCGGTGCAGGATGCAGAGAAGCTCGAAGCAGGGCAGCCCGTGTTTGCGATCGGCAATCCGCTCGGGCTTGAGCGCTCGCTCACCCAAGGCGTGATCTCCACGACGCAACGAAACTTCGATGGACTGACCTACATTCAAACAGATACGCCTATCAACCCAGGCAATTCGGGTGGACCGCTGTTCAACACGAAGGGCGAGGTCATTGGGATTACCAATATGGGAATTCGCGGCGGTGAGGCACTCGGCTTTGCGATCCCTGCGCGCTATGTGAAAGATTTCATTCGTAATCGCGAAGCATTTGCGTATGACAGGAATAATCCCAACTCGGGACACAACTATCTCAAACCGCCAACGCGGTCCAACTTTGAAGCGCCTCCCATTCTCAAGGACGGTTCTGGCGGCAAACCTGCAGCGCACTCCTGATCGGACAGCAATTTGTGCAACCCGCGCGCAAGCGCACCATAGGACTTCGACCATGACGACAAAGATTTCACTTTCTGCATTCCTCGCTTCACTCGCCTGCGCTTCCACGCTGCTCGCGGGCGACCCACTCAACATTCGCGATCTCGCGCCGAAGAATAGTTTCGTCATCGTCGGCATCGCGGATCTTCCTGCGACTGTCGATCGATTCGCCGCGACTTCACTCGGTCACATGTGGAGCGCGCCTGAGTTCAAAGAGCACGTTGACAAGTTGAAGTCTGCGTGGGATGCCGCGGTGAAGGAACGCGCTGTTGCTGGCGGCTTTGAAGCAGCCGATGTCACGTGGCCGAAGTCCGCAGGACTTTGCGTTGCAGGTGAACTCGATGAAGAGACCGGACTCGAAGTGCCCGTGACGATGTTCTTCGTCGACTGGGCTGACGACGGCGAGAAGAGCACCAAGTGGCTTGAGTCCGCACTCGCGGATGCTGAGAAGACTGCCAAGGAAGATGGCAAGACGACGACCTACGAAGAGATCCGCGGTCGCCACGTGCTCGTTGTCACCGACGCCGAAGAAGAAGTTGCCCCGGAAGGCGACACAGGCATGCAAGATGATTTCAGCCCTCCAGCCTTTGGTGCAGGCGCGTTTGATTTCAAGACCAATCACTATGCGATCGACAAAGGACGCGTGCTCTATGCATCGACAGCAGTCGGCATGGGCGATCTGCTCACGAAGATTGATGCAGCGAACACAGCGACCGATGCGGTCTCAAGCAACCCTGCGTTTGCGGGCGCGCTTGAACTCGCAGGCGGTGAAGGCGACGGCTACGTCGTCGTGCTTCTTGAGAATCTCGGATCGATCGCTTCAGGCTCGCCTGAACTCGCGATCGCGCAACCATTCTTGAAGCAGATCTTCGGCGACGTGCAAGCGATTTCCGCGAAGATCGCAGCCAACGAAGGCACGATTGAACTTGCCGCAGCGGTCTACATTCCAGGCGAGAAAACAGGCCTGACTGCGCTGTTGGATCATTCCACGGAACTCACAGCACCGCCCTCGATTGTGCCAGCGGATGCAGTCAGCTACTCGCGCTTCAATGTGCGCTTTGATGCGATTCTTCCAACGCTCGACGAAATTGCGGCAGGTCTTCCTCCAGAGTTTGGCGACATGATCAAGATGCAAATCGATTCGTATCGCCCTGCGATGACGAGCGCGTTTGCGGCGATCGGTCCTGACATTCACATGTACGGCACGGTCCCTGAAGCGGGAAGCGATGCACCTGGAAAGAGCATCACCGCAATTCGCATGAACGCAGGCAAGGAGAATGAGCAAGCAGTCGGCGACATGTTGAACCTCTTTCCGATGGGGCTCGAGAGTCGCGACTTCAATGGCATGACGATTCTTTCCGATGAGTTCTCCGACTTCGCGGTCGGCATCGGTGGTGGTTGGCTCGCGCTCGGAAGTGCGCCGAGTGTTGAGCAAACACTTCGCGCAGTCGATGCGAAGGATGCGGGTTCGAATCTCTCCGCCGATGCAACGTACTCCTCGAGCGTGCAAGCGCTTGGTGGTGGTGAAGTCGTTGCAGCAGGTTGGATCAACGCGCCCCGTCAGTTCGAAAGCACTGCGGAACTCATGGAGTCATTGCAAGACCAAGTTGGTGGTATGGCAGGCGGTGACGCAGAAGGTGAAGAGGGCGGCGATGTTCCGATGCTCGGCATCGATCGCGATTCGCTTCCTGGTCTTGAAACATTCATGAACCCTGCGCTGATCAAGCGTTTCCTCGGTCAACAAGTGTGGGATGTGCGCTCGACCGACAAGGGTTACCGCGCGCGCTACATCATGCTGCCTGTGCCAGCGACAGTCGCACCGTAAGTCACCCGAATCTCGCGCACATCTGCTGCGCGATGGCTGCATACGCGGCCGCCCCGATGATCCAAAGGTCGTCGTGGCGGCCGCCTTCGATTTCATGCAGCACGGCATCGGGCGCGCGCGCGGCGATGCGATGCGCTTCTTCGACGGGGCTTGTTGGATCAAGACTTCCTGCAAGTATCGCGAGGGGCACTCGCATGCGCGCTGCAGTTTCACTCGTTGGTTCTTCGCGCACGCCACACACGCGCAGCAACGCAAGTGATGGCTCCAACATTCCACTGCGCGGCATGCCACGCAAGTCGAGACGCGCACCGAGCGGCGTTGCGAGTCGTTCATACGGCGCGATCGCGACGACGCTTCGCACGCGATGTTCGATCGATGGCTCAAGCGAAGCACGCATCGCGATGATCGCACCGAGTGAATGACCGACGAGCACAGTCTTCGTGAGGTCAAGCGTTTCTAGGAGTGACGCGATGAGTTTGGGTTCATGCGTTCCGAGCGAACTTCCTCGTCCGCGCGCTTCGCCATGACCAGGAAGGTCGACGAACGTAAGCCGCCTTGCAAGTGGAAGCCAAGGATCGATACGACGCAATGAATCGATGCGGCTTCGCGCGTATCCGTGCAAGAAAAGTACATCGACGCCCTCTGCGCGAAGATCGATCTGCCAACCATCGATGGTGGAACCGTGGATTTCTCGCGTGAATTCGCGTGCGGCAAGTCCCATTGCCTCGGGATCGCAAGCAAATCCACGCGCGAGTGCCCACCCAACGCTTCGTCGTGGTGGATGGAGTGCTTCGAATGTCGTCGCCGCGACGGCTGCTCCCCATGTGAGCAGCGCGCTGGTTGCGAGAAATGTAGTGCCGCCAATGATTGGATCCACGCAAGGAGGGTAACGCAATGCAGGCTGCATACGCCTCGCCGCGTTCACTCCGCTTCGAACATGCGGCGGTTACTGCCGCCTTCACCCACGCGCGCTTGCGCCTCGCGTCGGCACTTTGGGCAACGCCCCTTGTACTGCGTTCCGTCTGGAGTTTTCGTCAAGCGACCATACGCGTTGCAGCAGCGAAACCAAATCATCAGGAACGATCGCGGCGGCGTTCCCGTTGGCTCGTCGTTCTCTCGCGGAGTGTTTTCGTCTGGCGTACTCATACAGAGCGCTCGCGCAAACTCACAGTCGTGCGGTGAGTGTTCCTGAACGCAATGCGATGTCGCGAAGCGCGTGTTCAAGCGTCGTTGCTCGAGTGGATCGCTCGGCTTCGTTCTCAAGCAGCGGAAGATTGGCGCGCACGTTCCACGCTGCCGCGCGCGCTGCGGCTGCTGCGAGATCCACCGCAATCGCGAGATCACTCTTGAGACTCTCCGCCGTTGTGCCAATCAATGGCTCAAGCTGTCGCAGCACACTCGCTGCTGTGTCAATCACAGCATTGGGAGCCTGAATCGCATCTTCAACGGCAATCTCCCAGCCCGATGCACGCGCAGCGTCCTCTTTCGGAAGCCGCCACAATGTGTTCAACGCGCGATACGCACTCGCATCGAGGTCCGCGAGTCGGAGCGATTCTTGGCGGAGCGCAGTCAGTGCTGCGAGCACCGCGCGATGCGAAGGGGCGAATGCCGCGAACTTCGATTTCGTCAGCGCAAACGAAACCACCATTTCGCCGAGCGCGGCAGATTGCGCGAGGAGCAGACCCGCGACCGCGCCACCGCCGGGCACTGGAATCGGCGCAGCAAGCGCATCGAGAAACGTCGCGATCGTTTGCGTCGCGAGCAGTCGCTCGGTTCCTTCGGCGCCAGGAGTCGGAGACGGCGTTGCATGCGCGCTCATATGGATCGAATCTCCGCGTTGGTTTCGTGCTTCAGTCGCTCCAGCATGGAGGCAACTCGTGGCTCTACTTCTTCAGCGCGCAGCGTGCCGTCTTTGCGACGGAATCGCAAGCGTGCGGTGATCGACTTCTTGCCTTCACCGATCTGTTTGCCTCGGAACACACCGACGAAATCCACCGACTCAAGATCCGCAAGTGAGGACGCTGCAATCGATCGTTCGATTGCGTCCCAAGTGATTGCCTCTGCGACGATTGCACTGACATCACGATCTGTTGCGGGGAAAAGCGGCAATTCTGTTGCGTTCGATTCGGGTGGAAACTGCGCGAGTAATGGGCGGAGTTCGACCTCCGCGCAGGCGACGCTGCGATCGAGTCCGTGCGCCTTCTGCAATGAAGCATGCATCACACCCGCGACGCCAATCGCGACACCGTTGACAAACACGCGCGCGCCCGCTTGCATCCAAGAGGGGCAATCTTCGGCGAGCGGACGAAACTCCACGCGCGCTGAGCGTCCTGCAAGGACGCGGAGCGCGCGCTCGAGACTCGTTCGAATGAATCGATACGCAGTCTGCGCGTCGCGCGTTCCATCGCATGCGTCACTCAACATCGCGAGCGTCGGTCGTTCGCGATGTGTGTTGTTCTCCCAATGGAACGCACTCGCAAACTCAAACAGCGCGAGGCTTGGTGTGCCGTTGGATTGATTGTGATTCTTCACATGCATGAGTGAAGAGAGCACGCTCGTGCGCAGTGCAGGCTCGCCTGCGGTGCTGTCATCGACAAACAGTGTGCTCGCGCCCGTGGGAAGAAAGATGGACGCGGCTTTCTCACTCACGAGTGAATGGGTGATGCTTTCGACGAATCCGATGGACGCTAGCGTTGCTTTCACCGCGCGCGTTCCGCGTTCTATCGGAGAAGGCGCAGGCAATCGCACCGCGATGCAATCCGCAACAGGAATGCTCTCAATGCCATCGAGTCGGCAGATCTCTTCGATGAGATCGACCTCTCGCGCAACATCCACGCGACGCGGTGGAACGACGCAATCAATCGTCGAACCGTCGGCGCGCAATTTCGGTTGGAAGTCCAGTTTTCCGAGCAGTTCCACCATGCGCGCATCGCTCACCGTGGTGCCTAGCAATGCGCGGCAGCGTGCGGGGCGCAGTGAAGCTGTGCGAGGCGCAGGAATTGGCGCGCCCGCAGCGACGACGCCACCACACAGCGTGCCGCCCGCAACTTCGAGAATGAGCGCAGCGAGTCGCTCTGCTGCGTGATCAATCTCCGCAGGATGCACCGTGCGCTCAAAGCGATACGACGAATCACTCGCGATGGAGTGTCGACGACTCGACGCGCGCACGCAGACTGGGTCAAACGTCGCTGCTTCAAGCACGATGTCCGTCGTCGTCGCAGTGACACTCGCGAGCGCACCGCCCTTAATGCCCGCAAGCGCGATTGCTTCCTGCGCATCTGCGATGACGAAATCTTCTGCGGTTAGCGTGATCGCTTTCGCATCTGCACCGAGGGGGAGAAACTTCTCTCCCGCGCGTGCGTTGCGAATCTGAATCTCTCCACCCTTGAGTGTTGCGAGATCAAACACGTGTGTCGGTTGACCAAGTTCGAAGAGCACGAAGTTCGTCGCATCGACGATGTTGTTGCGCGGCACTTGACCGATCGCGACGAGGCGCTGTTGCAGCCACGCGGGACTCGGTCCAACTTTTACGCCTTTGATCACGCGCGCTGTGTAGCGCGGGCAAAATGCGTGCACTGCATTGGTGACCTTGATCGGGGACGGAACGGCGCTGTCGATCGGAGGAAGCGCACACGCCGGAGATTTCAGCGAACGCGCAGTTGCCGCGGCGATTTCGCGCGCCATGCCGTGATGCGAAAGGCAATCGCCACGATTCGAAGTCGTTTCAATCTCCTGCCAAGGCTCGCCATTTTCGGCAATCCCTTCGCCATCGAGCGGAAGCCCGAGAGAAGTGAGCACCTTCGCCTGCTCCGTTGCGGAAGCGGGCTCGGAGAGGTAATCGTTGATCCACAGGACACTCGTGCGCATAGGTGGAAAGGTAGCGAAAACCAAGCGTCCGCACCTTGCAGTTGGAAGTGCTACTGTGGCGCGCATGTCGCGCAGCACGTGGTCCTTCGCATCCTTGGTTTTCAGTGGCGCTGTCGTTGCGATGAGCGCATCGACTTGTACATGCATCCTTGGATGTGCATCGGATGGAAGTGCGCACACGGATGCGTCCGCTCCTGACGCGACCGATCCACTCGGCGCGCTTCCGCAAGACTTCGCGATCGAACTCGCAGTTGAAGTTGGACGCGGCGTCGATGTTTCGCCACGCGCCGAAGAGCGCGCGGCGGTGTATGTCTTGCTTGCAGATGGATCGCTGCATGCGGAAGCGGAGATCGCGCCGTTGAAAGGCAAGCGCCCAGCGCGCGTGCGCCGACTTTCGCGAGAGCAGGAGAGTGATTTGTGGAGACTCGTCGTCGATGGTGGATTTGGCTCTGCATCCACGAGTGATTCACTCGGCAATGTTTGGACGGAGACGCCTAGCGCAGGCACGATCTTGGTGAAGGTGCGCGTCAGTGCGAACGGACAACGTTGGTGCTTCCTTCGACAATACACACCAGCGACCGAAGATGAGCGCGCCGTGCGTCGATTGACGCGCGCGCTTGCGAGTCTTGCGTGGATGAGTGACGAGCCACTCGCGGAAACCGCGGAGTTTCCAATGCGTTACGACCTCGGTGCAGATCCCTACGCATCGTTGAAGTCGCCGCCAACAATCGGTCGTCAACGCGCAACGATTGTGACGCCGGTTCCCGCAGCAGGCGGACAATGAGCAAGCGCGCACGGAGTTGGATGCGCAACGGAATCATCGCACTCGCGCTTTGCAGCAGCGTGTTGACGGGATGCGAATCCACACCGCGCGCGGTTGTCGTCGATCGAACGCAGGGGATGACATTCGAGTTTTTCTGGACGAGCGCGGCCGAGAGCCGCTCGCTTCGCGCGAAACTCTCGACGACGGGCGAGTACTTTTTCGCGGGCGGCGCAGCGGCGACGTTTGAAGACTTCGATTGGTCGGTCAACCTGAGCGACGAGCAAATCACAGCGTTGCGCGCGAAAATTGATGCAAGCGGATTGTGTCAGTTGAGCGGCGATCGATTTGGTGAAGGGGAGTGCCGCATTGATTTCACCTATCGCGCGCCAGGCGACTCCTGCGAAGTGCGAGGTAGCGGCGAGACAGCTGCGATTGTCGATTTGCGCGCGTACCTCGTCACACTCTCCATGAGCCGATTTGCGGACACGATGGACGCGCTACCAAAAGGCAACGCGCCGCGCTGATGCCCGCCTGATGTCCACGTGACCGTTTCCTGCCAATGAAAAAGGGAGCGTGTGCTGAGGCAGTGCACAGGCTCCCCGGAGAGTGGTCGAACAAACTACGAATCAGTCGCGTCCGCCATCCGTGACGGTCGAATCATCCTTGAATTACGCGCCCGTTCCTCGGTCACCGTCGACAGTGCCGAAGTCATTCATCTGCGGTTCTGATCGAGAACCGGATTTCCGGGGCTGTAAAAAACTTCGCGGTACCTGTGGCATCCTTGCCGCTCAGGTTGAGCAGGTTGCGGTCCGTGCAACCGGCACACATGGAGAAGTTTGAGCAGGTTGCGGTCCGTGCAACCGGCACACATGGAGAAGTCGCGCTGCATCAATCGTGTTTCACCGGTGTGTGAAAACTGCATATTTTCAGGTTTCTTCCCACCTACAAGAACTGCGCGTTGGCGCGATTCAGATTGCGTAACGGTATTCTTGTGTTGCGTTTATGAATTGTGCTCGCGCCTCCGTAAGGCGCCTTGAAGAACTCAACTCGCCCAGAAGCTGAAACACGAGGGGTCCCACACGCCTTGGTTCTACTCCATCCGTCCGATGGAGTTTCTACGAACTTGAGGTGGCACTATGGCGTTTACCAGAATGAGCAATACACTCTGCAACTCGTCGGATCATCCCGAGAGGGCTGATCGACACGGAGCGCAGGACGCGCTCGGCTCGAAGGCGTCAAACACGGAGACTCCGCGCATGGACTGGCGTGCAAACTCAACTTCCCCGAAAACTGTTGAAGTGCAGGTAGAGATTCGCGTCGAGCCTCGGCGAGTTTCGATGTGTGCCGCTCCGCCTGAAGATCGACCAATCCACTTGATTCCTGCGCTCGCGCCGACCGTCGCGGCAGAACCCTCGCAGAAGGAGGATTCTTCCCGACAACGTGCAGCCCAAGTGCACGCACTTGTCTCGGCGTATTACTCGCGAGTCCACGCCTTCGTGCGCAAGCATGCGGCGGTGGAAGTTGCGGATGACGTCACGCAGGAAGTGTTCTTTTGTGTGATTAAACTGCGGAATCTTGAAATGATGACTTTAGAGGTGGGTTATTTCCTACGTATTGCTGACAATCTTCTGAAACGACGTGCCGGTCAAAGAACTCGATTCCAAGAAGTTCTCAGGCAAAGCGGACGAGTGGGGCCGCAAGCTGCCGAGTTCGGAACTCGAGGGACTAGCAGAAGTCAGGGAGATTCGTTTGAGGCAGCCGCGAATGCGAATCTAGGTTCGCTTGCAGTGGACGCGGAAGCGTTGGGACAGGCGTTGTGCGCCCTTCCTTCGCACCTTAGTGCAGCGGTTCGGATGATTGTGTGCGACGGTCTTTCGTATGAAGCCGCCGCAAAGGCACTCGCAGTTCCCGCATCAACCGTCAATAACTGGAAACACCGTGGCCTTCAAAGACTCAAGCAATTCATCGAGGCATCCAATGCCAGAATCCCACACGCATCCGCAGCCGCCAGCGCATGCCTTGCACCGCGCGAACTTCAGTTCGCAGATTCAGGTTGGCAACAAGGAAACGCATCTCGGGCACCTCGCCGAAGCCGCAGCCTCGAAGGCGCGTGTGCGGGAAGAGCTCTCGCAGCGAATCGAAGCAGTGTTTGCGCAAGCCGACGCGCTGGATGAACGGGGCACGCGCAGCGGCTCCACTCCCATGGCCCTTTTCGAGCTGATGTAAATCAAGGAAACTAAAACACGCAGGCGGTCGGTGGGTACACCGAGCGCCTGTTGCATTGAGGCGTGTCGCGTAGGATTCGCGCCTCATGAGTGAGCAATCCGAAGCAGTCGCACCGATCATCGGGATCGACCTCGGAACAACCAATTCCCTCGTTGCGGTTTGTGATGCCGCTGGTCCGCGCGTACTCGGTGGTGTCGCGAGTGCGTTGATGCCTTCCGTCGTGCGATACGAGATTGACGGTGCGATCACCGTTGGATCGCAGGCGAAAGCGGGCGCGATGGAATTCGCCGACCGCACGATTGCAAGTTCGAAGCGATACATCGGTCGCACGCAAGTGGAGATGCAAGCGTTCGCGATCGCGCAAGGTGTTCGATTGTGTGAAGGGCCCCGTGGCTTGGCGGCATTTGAAGTGGATGGCAGATGCGTGCTGCCGCAAGAAGTTTCCGCAGCGGTCTTGCGCGCGCTCCGTCTTCGCGCCGAAGCAGAGTTAGGAATGCCGATCACTCGCGCAGTCATCACCGTTCCCGCGTACTTCGATGACGCGCAACGACAAGCAACGCGTGATGCGGCGCGCTTGGCGGGATTGAGCGTCGCGCGGCTGGTGCATGAGCCAACTGCAGCGAGCTTGGCGTACGGGCTTGGACGCGGCGCGCAAGTGGGGGAGAAGGTTGTGATCTACGACCTTGGTGGCGGGACGTTCGATTGCACGTTGCTTGAAATCGTGCCAAAAGACGCGGAATTGGAGACGGATTGCTTTCAAGTGCTCGCGACATCCGGCGACACGGCGCTTGGTGGCGATGACATCGATCGTGCGATTGCGGCGCACTGGATTGAAGGCTCCGCGATTCCTCAGCCTGCCGATCGCGCGCGATTGCTCGAACTCGCACAGCGCGCGAAGTGTGCTCTTGCGTCGGCTGAAAGCGTTGTGGAGCAGATCCTCCTTGGCGGTGAGATTGTTTCGCTCTCACTCTCGCGAGCAGAACTCGAGACGATCACTGCGCCGTTCATCGCTCGCACGCTTGCATGCTGTCGTCGCGTACTTGCGGACGCAGCGCTCACGACCGACGCGATTGCGCGCATCGTGCTTGTCGGAGGCTCGACACGCCTTGCATCCGTGCGTCGGGAAGTTGCGAAACTCTTCGGCAAGGAACCGTATCTCGCACTCGACCCTGATCGCGTGGTCGCGCTAGGCGCTGCGATTCAAGGCGCAATCCTCGCAGGCAATCGTCGTGATCTCTTGCTGCTCGATGTCTTGCCGTTGTCGCTGGGCCTTGAAACTGTCGGCGGCGCGACGGCGAAACTCCTCATGCGCAACACGCCGATTCCCGCGCGCGCGGCGGAAAAGTTTTCGACTTCGATCGATGGTCAGACGAGTGTGAAATTGCACGTCGTGCAAGGCGAGCGCGAGTTCATCGAACACTGCCGTTCGCTCGCGACCTTTCATCTCACGGGACTTCCACCCATGCCCGCGGGCATTCCTCAACTGGAGGTGGAGTTTCTTGTCGATCAAAATGGTGTGCTCTCGGTGTATGCGATCGAACGACGCAGTGGCGCCGCCGCTTCCGTTCAAATTGTGCCTTCGTACGGACTCACCGAAGTGGAAGTCGATCGCATGGAAGCAGACAGCATTACCTACGCGCGCAGCGATATGCATCGACATCGAGTGACGGACCTCACCGTGCATTCGAGGCTCGATATCAAGTGGATCACGGACGCGCTCGGTCGGGTTCGCGCGGAACTCGACCCTTCTTATGTGGCGGATCTTGAGCAGCAACTTGTGGCGTTAGCAAGGCTTTGTAACGACGCGGAGCGCGATCCTGCCGCGATAGATGCGGATCTGTTTTCTCGGCTGAAACAAGCGCTCGATACGTCGAGCGTGCGGGTTCACGAAGTCGCCATTGCGCACTCGATTCGAGGCTCATCAATCGTGTAGGATGCGATTGTGACGGAGGCACAAGATGCATCTCGAACGACGTCGGCGATGCTCGCCGCGTTGACCGATCCGCAGAATGCTGCGGCGTGGGAATTGTTTGATGAGCGCTATCGTCCGATCTTGATCGGCTTCGCGCGCAACCTTGGCTTCAATGAAGACGATGCCGCGGAAGCTGCGCAAGAAACGGTCGTTCGATTTTTGACAGAATGGCGCGCTGGTAAATACGACAAGACGCGCGGTCGACTGGGCGCATGGCTTGTCGGCATCATGCGATTCCGATTGCTCGATCAGCGGCGACAGCGCGCGACTGCAAACATTGGGCGCGGCGAAAGCGCGATGGTCGATCTCGATGACGACGCGTCGATGTCCGTCGTCTGGGAACGCGAGCGCCGCGAGTCGGTGTTGCGCGCGAGTCTCGAGGAATTGCGTCGCACGAGTCGTTCCGATCCGAAGACCGTGAAGGCGTTCGAGATGCTGGTCTACCACTCGCTCGCGCCGAAAGTCGTCGCCGATGAACTTGGCATGAGCCTGCATGATGTCTATCTCGCGAAGAGCCGCGTCGCCGCCAAGCTCCGCGAAATCGTCGCGCGCCTTGAACTCGCGTACAACGAGGAACCTGCGTGACGACGCCTGAGGTGACGGATCTCGGCTCCGGAAATGGTTGCGTTGGAATCGAGAGAATCGAGTCAATCGCTGCAGGCGACATCGCGAGTGCGTCGGAAGCTGCGCACTTCTCAATCTGTTTGACCTGCACCGAACTGCTGCACGCGGTCAAGGGCGACAACGATTTTCTCGCGGAAGTCAAGGGCGCAGGTCCGATTCGTCGATCGCTCGTGCCGGCAGACGCGATGGATGATGGTCCCGTGCCAGGCTACAAATTGCTTGGTGAATTGCATCGCGGTGGGCAAGGCGTCGTCTATCGGGCCGAGCAACTCGCGACGCGACGCAGTTGCGCCGTGAAGCAGATGCTCGGCGGTGGACTTGCATCAGGTCGCGCGCGTCGGCGATTCGAGCGTGAGGTCGAACTCGTCGCAAAGATGCGACATCCTGGAGTGGTAACGCTTTACGAGAGCGGCGTCGCGCGGGATGGCGAACCGTTCTTCGCAATGGAACTCGTCGCGGGCGAGCGCTTCGACACGTATGTCCGCATGAGCATGCTCACGACGCGACAGCTCATCGAACTGTTTCGCAACGTTGTGGATGCCGTCGCTTACGCGCATCGTCGCGGCGTGATTCACCGAGATTTGAAGCCGGGAAACGTGCTCGTGGACACGGACGGAAATCCGCGCGTTCTTGACTTCGGGCTTGCGCGTCCGATGGAAAATTCTGTCGTGGGCCTGCTCGAAGGATTTGGCGGCGCGGGTGGTGAAACCATGGCGGGTGAGTTCCTCGGAACATTTGCCTACGCCGCGCCTGAGCAACTTCGCGGTGATCCAGACCTCATCGATTCGCGTATCGATATCTACGCGCTCGGCGTGATGTTGTACGAATCGCTCTGCGGAAGTAAGCCCTTTGTTTCTGCCGCGAATGTTGCGGATCTGTTGCTGCAACGGCTCGACACGAAACCGAAGCGACCTTCGGAACTTCGTGCAGGAATCGATCGCGATCTTGATGTCATCACGCTCAAACTGCTCGATCCCAATCCCGATCGTCGCTACGGAACCGCCGATGAATTGCGAGACGAGCTCGATCGATACCTTGAGGGCAAGCCGATTCTCGCGCGCGAAGACAGCGTTGTCTACGTCGCCATGAAGACGATGCGCCGCTACCGCGTCGCGTCGAGTGCGGCAGGTTTGATTCTCGCGATCATCGTCGGCGCGTCGATTGCGCTGTCGGTCGCGTACGCCCGAACCGAGGAAGCGCTCGGCAAATCGGAGAAGTCGCTGAGTTCATTGAAGAACTCGATGACGCGCGTGGATCCTGAACTCGGGCGCGGATCGAGTCAACTTGATGTCAATGACTTTCTCGCCCTTGTCACGGAACAGGTCAACGAGGAACTCGGTGATGATCCTGAATTGCTCGCGGGCATTCTTGTCACGCTCGGACTTGTGCATCTCGGATTTGACGACGCCGCAGGAGCGAAAGATGCGATTGAACGTGCGCATCAGATTCGATCTGATGGCTACGCGCGAGGTGATGTGACGCAAGAGCAAATGGCGGAAGTGGAGTTTGCCCTCGCGCGATTGCGCTTCAATCTTGGCGACTTCGCTGCGAGTGAACGGGCGTACCAAGCAGCGCTCGCGCTCTACGAAGCCGCGCTTGGACCCAACGCGCTCGCGACGGTCGAAACGATGCGCCAACTTGCGAGTGCTCAGCGCGCGCAGCAGAAATTCACAGAGGCGCGCTGCTCGTTGAAGGAAGCGTTTGATCGCAGCGCTTCGCTTGAAGCATCACAAGAAGCCGCGATTGCGAAGGCGGCGATTTTGAACGGCATGGCCGCGCTCGGGCGAGCAGAAGGAGACATCGCTGCGACGCTTCCGCTCTACCGAGAAGCACTCGCTGCGCTCGGTCCCTACGTGGACGCTGATGACTTTCGCATCGGTCGAACTTTGTACAGCATCGCGCTCATGCAAGAGGTACTTGATGATCGCGCCTCTGCCGCGGAAAACGCGATGGAAGCGCACCGCATCTTGTTCCTGCGCAAAGGTCCTGATGCAAAGTCAACGAAAGACGCAGCCGCGCTCCTCGAGCGACTGCGTCCTTTTTTGTTGAAATCTGAATGAGCGTTATTACGCGATGCGACGTCGTCGAATCAGACCTGCGAGTCCAAGCAACGCAAGTGCGCCTGGAGCAGGCACGCCTTCGATGCCCGTGACGCGCATCGAGTATTCGCCACCCATCGTCGAGGGATCGATCGACCAACCCGATTGGTTCATGAAGTTACCGAAACCGATGACGCCCGGCGACAGATCTGGCCAGATGCGTTGCGTGCCGCTGAGTGGGTTCACTCCGGCGAGTGCAATCGCGATGTAGTAGAAGCCAGGTTCGGTGAGAACGAATTGCGATCCATCGTTGGAGTGAGAGGAAAGGAACGCGCCATTCGTGCTCTGCGAAGCATCGCCGTTGCCGAGAACTCCAAGCGCGCGCGGGGTTCCTTCAGGACCGAATCCTTTCTTGAAGAGAAAGAGTTGACTATCGAACTGCGCGTAACCGCCGCCGTCACCACCTGCTGTCGAAATGCTCAGCATCGTGGGCGCGGTGATCTGAATGAGGAACATGTCCGCGAAATCCGGGTCGCCTGTAAACGCGGTCGAGCTGAGGCGCCCTTTGATTTCAAGAACAGTGCCAGTCTGCGTGACGGTCTGCGCGGTTGAGGCACTGGCGCCTGCATCGCTTGTTTCGTCGCCGTCCCATGTAGGACCCGCGTAGCTCGCGCTCGCGATGGTCAAGGCGAGGGCGAAGGATGGGTACGCGAAGATGCTGCGTCGGGACGCCGAGTGAAAGGTGGACATTTTCTGTTCTCCAAAAAAAGGGGGGTTGGAACAACACTCAGTATGCACCCTAGATGACGGAGTTCCAAGTGCGGTTCAAAATAGTTCCTCTATAAGTCTTCCGAATTCGTGGCGGTGATCTATCATCTGCCCTTCGGCTTTTACCGAAAAAGTCTCGCCCGTAACCGTCAGTCCATAACAACAGCCCCGGATGCGTCCGGGATGAACCGCGATTATCGCGAAGGTTTTCCTCGAATGGCGAATCCGACCGCTGCCCCTGATCGGGGGCCGATTGCTCCGACTGCCTCTTCCGCTCCTTCCGCTCCAGCCGCATCCGTGGCGGCGACGAGTGTCGCACCAGTGCGTGGTACGCAACTGCGCGCGTCGATGGAGCGCGCTTGGACGATCGATGATTCAGCGGATCTCTACAACCTGCGTGGTTGGGCCAAAGGGTTTTTCGATGTCAACGCGAAGGGAAATGTTGTTGTGCGTCCCACGCGCGAGGTTGGTCGTGAGATTGATCTACTAGAAGTCGTGCAGGGATTGCGTGAGCGCGGACTTCGCACACCTGCGCTCTTGCACTTCAGCGATCTGCTTCGCACGCGCATGACCGACATGCACGATGCATTCGCGACCGCGATTCGCGACAACGGCTACAAGGGTTCATACAACGCTGTCTATCCGATCAAAGTGAATCAGCAGCGACGCGTTGTGCACGATGTGCGCGAGTTCGGCATGCCGCTTGGATTCGGGATCGAAGTGGGATCGAAGCCAGAGTTGCTCGCGGTCATGGGACTCACGAGTGATTCGCCTGATCGATTGATCATCTGCAATGGTTTCAAAGAAGAGCGCTACATCGAGTTCACGATGCTCGCGGCGAAACTTGGTCGTCGCATCATTCCCGTGATTGAAAACATCACCGAACTTCGGCTGATCGTGAAGTACGCGGAGATGCTGGAGATTCGTCCGCGCATCGGTGTGCGTGTGAATCTCTCGACGCAGGGGGCGGGTCGTTGGCGGCACAGTTCAGGCATCAAGGCGAAGTTCGGTCTCTCGGTGAACGAAGTGATCGAAGCCGTTGAATTCCTTGACACCAAGGGCATGAAGGATTGTTTACAACTGCTCCATTGCCACATGGGTTCGCAGATTCATGACATCCGTCAAGTGAACGCAGGAGTCAATGAACTCGCGCGCATCTACACGGAACTTGCGAAGATGGGCTGCTGCATGCAGTACCTCGACGTGGGTGGCGGATTGGGCATCGACTACGACGGCAGCCAGACGAACTTCGAGTTCTCGACGAATTACACGCTCGCGGAGTACGCATCGAATGTCGTCTACAAGGTGATGTCCGTCTGTGATGAAGAAGGTGTTTCGCATCCGACGATCGTCACGGAAAGCGGTCGCGCGATGGTCGCGCAGCAGAGCGTGCTGGTCTTTGACGTGCTCGGCGCGAACAGCGTTGATCGCTTCAAGGCACCGACCACGCTTGAAGGCATGCCGCTCGCGGATGGAGAGGTTCCACGACCGATCGTCGACTTGTTTGAGGCGTATGGCGCGGTGAGTGAACGACGATTGCTCGAGTGCTATCACGATGCGCTGCAAGCGCGCGATGAAGCGATGAATCTTTTCAGCGTTGGGTATCTGTCGCTTGAGCATCGCGCGATTGTCGAGCGCTTGTTCTGGTCGACCTGCGCGAAGATTCGCGACAAGGCGCGTGAAATGCCCGCCGTTCCCGAGGAGCTTGGTGATCTTGAAGACGCGACGAGCGACACGTACTTCTGCAATCTCTCGATCTTCCAGTCGTTGCCGGACATTTGGGCGATCAATCAGTTGTTCCCAATCATGCCGATCCATCGGTTGACGGAACGACCGACGCGCAAGGCAACGATTGCTGACATCACCTGTGACTCCGATGGCAAGATCGATCGCTTCGTCGACAATCATGACGTGCGCAAGTCCGTAGAAGTGCACACGATTGCGGACGGCGATCAGTATTACCTCGGCGCGTTCCTCGTCGGTGCGTATCAAGAGACTCTTGGTGACTTGCACAATCTCTTCGGCGATACGCACGTCGCGCACATTCGTCTGGATGAGAACGGCAACTGGTGGATTGACGAAATCGTCGAAGGCGACAGCGTGCGCGAAGTGCTCTCCTACGTGCAGTACGACGTGAATCGTCTCTCGCAAGCGATTCGACATGAATGCGAACGCGCCGTGCGCGATCGACATATGTCCGTTGCGGAGTCGAACGCGCTTGTTCGCGCGTATGAATCAGGCCTCGCGGGCTATACGTATCTTGAGACGGAAAACGGCGCGGCGATGTGAGGCCGATTCGACGGCTCCGCGCTGCGGTTTTCACGCTGGTGAAGATTTTTCGCGTGACATCTTTCCCCTAACTCCGCGATTCAACGAGGGTTGTGATTTACATCCGTTGAGGTGCGTTGCGATATCCCAATTCACTCGAGAAAACACTCGACAAACGCGCTTGACGATGTAGCCTTTGCAGTGTGATTGCGCCGCGTCCCCGTGTGCGCAATCCAAAATTGTGTGTCTGAGGTGAGGTTCGCTGCAGCCCCTCCACGCGTCCACTTCAAAACGACTTTTCACAATCTCTTCTTATGCTCTTCTCAAGCTATGTCGCTTGAGCATTGGCGAAGGTTGCCCCCCTGAGCTAATGTTGGTCCGCTCGACACTCAATTTCCGCGTGTCGAGCGGACTTTTTTGTGCACGCAGGCCGCGCGATCGCCTAGGGAAGCGGAGTATCTTCGCGGGATGCTTGGATGGCGCGACAGTGCAACCTGGATCGAACTCACCAACGACAGCGCGTTGAGCGCCTCGTTGCTTGAAGCGATCGCCGCAGCGCCCGAAGAGTCTCCAGCGTTGATCGCAAGGCTTCGAAAGCAGTTCGCTCCTGAACTGGTTGCGGCAGCACTCGAACTCTGCGCCGCTCGCAAGAAGGCAGCGGGGAAACTTGCAACCACTGGAGTGCTGTGCGCGGATCGTGAAGGCGTGGAGATGGCAAGTTCAACCCGCGCCGCCCGATGGAAGGCGCAGCGATTTGCGCGCGCGCGTGGAGAACATCAGCGGGTGCTCGATCTCTTCTGTGGCATTGGCGCGGATCTCTCTGCGCTTGTGGATGTGTGCGGCGAGTCGATGGTCATCGGCGTTGAGAACGATCCGCTGCGCGCGTGGATGGCCTGCGGGAATGCGGAAGGTCGCGTGCGAGAAGCAGATGTCCGCAGTGAGGCGATTCAATCACTTCTTCCGAACGCGCTTATCCATTGCGACCCGCCGCGGCGCGATCATCGTGGTCGCGCGTGGAAGCGCGGCGAAGAAACCATTGAGGAGTTTGACCTCGCGACGATGCTGTCGTGGATGCGCGCAGCGCAAGGAGGCGCGCTCAAACTTGGTCCTGGCGTTGCTCGCGAGTTGATCGTGAGTGCTGACGCGGAATGCGAGTACATCGAAGTGGATGGCACGATGGAGCAGTGCGTCGTATGGACGGGCGCGCTCGCGACTGCTCCAGGTACGTGCCGTGCGACGCGTATCGCAGGCGAAACCATCACGCGCTGTGGAGTTCCGCGAACTGTTCCACAGGCAGACGAGTTGAGCGCGTATCTCTTTGAACCATGCGC
>SIAK01000038.1 GCA_009691805.1 Phycisphaerales bacterium | reverse complement strand
GCTGCGTCGGCGAATCGCTCCGCCGTGCGCGCGCCGTTGACGTACTGCACTGACTCTCCACGTTCATTGATCAAGCCGCGCCCGCCTTCGCCACCTTCGTAGAGTCGACCTGTGTAACTGTGCGCAGCATCGAAGTCCGCTTGAAATCCGCGCGGCTCGCCATCGGCGCGCGGCTCAGTTCGATAGTGCACGCCCGAGTTTCCGCCTGTGATACGCACATCGCAAACCAACTCGAAATTCGCATACATGCCTGGGAGCCACAGATATTGATTGCGTGTGATCGGATGCTCTGCAGTCGTGCGACCAGTGAGCGTTGCATCGGCGTACGACCAATACTGCGCGTCAAACTCGCAACCTTTGAGACCAGCGGAGAGCATCATCGTCGCTGTCGGCGGCTTGACGTTCGCATCACATGCTCCAAGGACACTCACTGCAAGTGCGGTGAAGAACGTGAAGCACAACGGTCGCAAGTGTGAGTGCAGCATCAATGCAGAGTGACACCGAAACGCGCAGAGTTCAAGGCGCACCTGCTTCGTGTGAGTTACAGTCGCCCTGCAATGCGCATGACGACTCCAATTGCTGACACGTTCCTCCTTCTTGCTGCGGCGATTTGGGGCGCAGGGTTTGTTGCACAAGTGCTCGGTGCTGAACACGTTGGACCGTTTGGCTTCACGGGACTCCGTTTCACAATCGGCACCGTTCTGCTCCTTCCGCTGCTGTTCATCGTGCCTTGGCCGAAGGAAAATGCGCAGGAAGTGCGCCGCATCACATGGCGGGGCGGCTTGATCGCCGGCGTTGTGATGACCGCGGGCGCGCTCTTTCAGCAAGCGGGTCTTGGTCACACAACCGCATCCAACGGCGCCTTCATCACGAGTCTCTATGTCGTGTTCGTGCCGCTCCTCGGACTCTTCATCGGCACCGCTCTGCGATGGAATGTTTGGCTCGGCGTGGCGATTGCGGCGATTGGACTCGCACTGCTCGGCATCACGCGCGAGTTTGAATTCAACCGAGGCGATCCGCTCGTCCTTGTGTCGGCAATGATCTGGGGGGTGCAAGTGATCATCGTTGGGAAGTACTCAACGAGAGTTGAAGCCATCCGATTCTCCATGATTCAGCTCGGAGTCACAGGACTCGTATCGCTCGTTTTTGCCGCGTTTCTAGGGCAATTGCACTGCGAATCGATCCTGCTCGCGAAGTGGGCGATCTTGCTCGGCGCAGCGTTCCCCGTTGCAATCGCATTCACCTTGCAAGTGCTCGCGCAGAAAAGCGCACCGCCCGCACACGCAGCACTCATCATGTCGCTTGAGAGCGTCTTCGGCATGGCCTGCGGAATCATGTTCCTGAGTGAGCGACCCGAAACGCAGCAGTACATCGGCGCTGCACTCATGCTCACGGGCGTGGTGGTGAGCCAGATGGTTCGACGGGAACGCTCGCGCGAGCTTCAAAGATGACAGTCCCGTTGGAAGTTTCGACAACAGACTGCGCGACGCCAGCGCCAAGTTCGATCTGCGCAACTGTGTCGCCGAGTCGTGGCGTGCGCATGCGCTTGCCGGAGTCGCGCAGGACGATGCCACCTGTAGTTGTGCGAAGCGTCGCAACGCCGTCATAGAGCGGACCTACAGAGACGGTGACGGGACCATTCGTCGTTTCGATCTTGAACTCCGCGTCGGCATCATCCGCGTACCGCAGCGAAACCGGCGCGTGCTGAGACGCGATGTGCACGTCGAGTACTGCGTCGAAGACATCAATCGCTCCGCGCGACGAGTGAATATCGATCTGCCCGCTGCAACGGCGCACGAGCACCGCGCCGTTCGCGCCGCGCATGCGCAGTTTCCCAGCAACGCCAGTTGCCTTCATCGCGCCGCTCTTCGCGCGAATCGAAGTATCTGCCGCAGCAAATGTCCGCACAACAATGTCGACGCGTTCACCTGCGCGCATGCCGTCGACAAGAATGGGTTCAACGATGATCGATCCATCCGCGCTGCGCGTCGCGAAGAGGCGCGTCGTTGCGCGGCGCTTTTCGAGATCCGCTGCATCACGCGCCACAAGATGAAAACTCGCTTCGACTTTCGTTCCATCCATCGTCGCGTCGACTTCAACGGTGACATCACCACTATCGCAACCGATCACGATGCGCTCAGCCTCTTTCGATTCGCGCGCGGCAATCGAGGATGTGCGCGACTCCATCGCTGTGGGCGGATCATCCGCGCGAAGTTGATGCGTCGACACCAAACAAACAGCGCACACGAGCGCACGGAACATCCCACGTCGTGCGAAAACTGATATCGGGCAGAGGAGGGATTCACGCATGTGTTCGTAGAGCATGGGTTTGAGCGCGCAGAACCGCAACCCCATTTCGTTATTGGCTACACATTTCGTCCACTCTTTGATCCGCAGCAGGTGTGCCGAAACAACTCTTGCCGCAGCGTGATGCGTATCACGCGGGCAACAACCGGGAGGATCCCGGGTTTCGAAAGCAGCCGAAGTGCACAGTGGAGCGTGCGCAAGGCAACTGGCTTCAAGCCCCTCTTCCTCATGAACACTGAACGCATCATCGAGCAACTTCATTCGCACCTCGTCTCTGGCGAGCGCCGCGGCGCGCGTCGATTCGTGAACTCCCTCTACACCAACGGTGCAAATGCTGAAACGCTCGCAAAGGATGTCTTCTGGCCACTCCTTGAGATGACGAGCACGCTCTTCCGTAAGGATCAGATGACGACGCTCGCACATCAGTACTCGACACGCATGTTGCGCATGCTCGTCGATCAAGCACAGGCGCGGTACGAAGAGAAGACGCTTCGTGGTCGTTCGATCTGCATCTTCTGCGGTCCGAACGAGACCGAAGAACTCGCAGGCCAGATGGTTGCGGATCTTCTCGAAGCAGATGGATACGACGTGACGTTCGCTGGCGGCGGTGTTGCCAACGATGATATCTCCGAAGAACTCGCCAACCGTCAACCGGATGTGCTCTTGCTCTTCGCATCAAGCGCGAAGGACGCACCGATGATTCGCGAGCTCATTGATTCGATTCGCGAGAAGAACGCACATCCATCGATGCAGATCGTCGTCGGTGGCGGCATCTTCAATCGCGCACCTGGTCTCGCTGAGGAAATCGGCGCAGACGTCAGCGCGAAGGGACCTGCTGATCTTCTCCAAACGCTGGTGCAAGAGAAGTCGGTTCGCAACGAACGCTGGGCGAAGAAGATCCGCGTGCGCGCGGCTGCGTGACGCAGCTCTCACAAGTCTCCTTTCTCTCCTTACAACCGCCGCTTCGATGGAAGCGGCGGTTGTGTTTTTGCTTCAAACCAATCCGTCGAGGATGTGCTCGAGCATTTCCTGGCGACCGCTTTCGACGGGCCACGTTGCGCAATCGAGCGCGTGCATTTCGAGTTCTTGCAAAGTCACGCGTCCCTGTTCGATCGATGCGCCAAGCGTTCCATCCCAACTTGCGTACCGCTTCTGCACGAACTCCGCGATGCGTCCATCCGCGCGAATCGCAGCTGCCGCTTTGAGTCCCCGCGCGAACGCGTCCATGCCAGCAACGTGCGCGTAGAAAAGATCAGCGGGCTCGAAACTCTCGCGGCGGCGCTTTGCATCGAAGTTCAATCCACCTGTGGTGAACCCCCCCGCTGCAAGAATCTCGAGCATGATCTTGGTGCAAAGACGATGGTCGGTTGGGAACTCGTCTGTGTCCCAACCGCAGTGATCCGTTCCACTGTTGGCATCCACAGAACCGAACGAACCGGTCGCGCGACACAACGCGAGCTCATGCTCCACCGTATGACCCGCGAGCGTTGCGTGATTCGTCTCGATGTTCAGTTTGAACTGCTTGCGAAGATCGAACTCCGAAAGAAATGCCAAACACGCAGCGGTGTCGGAGTCGTACTGATGCACGCTCGGCTCGCGGGGTTTAGGCTCGATGTAGAACTGCCCTTTGAATCCAATCGACTTCGCGTAGTCACACGCCATGTGGAGAAATCGCGCGAGGTGTTCGCGCTCGCGCTTCATGTTGGTGTTGATGAGCGAGAGATACCCCTCGCGACCGCCCCAAAACACATATCCCTCGCCGCCAAGTTCATGCGTCACTTCAAGCGCCTTCTTCACCTGCGCCGCAGCGTGCGCAAACACTTCCACACGAGGACTTGTTGCAGCGCCCGAGACATAGCGCGGATGCGCGAACAAACACGCCGTGCCCCACAAGAGGCGCACGCCTGTTGATTGTTGAAGTTGCTTGCAATGCGCGACGACCGTGTCGAGATCACGGTTGGACTCACGCAGCGTCGCGCGTTCAGGCGCGATGTCGCGATCATGGAAACACCAGTAGCCGATGCGGCATTTCGTGACGAATTCAAAAAATGCATCCGCGCGGCGAAGGCAGTTGCTCACCGACTCTGTTCCGTCGTCCCACGGCATGCGCGCGGTCGCGCTTCCGAATGGATCCGCAAGACCGTTGCGCATCGTGTGCCAGTACGCGCTTGCGAACCGAAGGTGGTCCTTCATCGACCTGCCGTCGATCATGTCGTCGGGTCGATAGTGACGAAACCCAAGCGGCGCGCGCGAGGAGGTTTCCACGAATGGAACAATGTCAACTTCCGGAAATGCTGCTTGAGACATGCGCGAAGCGTACCGAATCAGACACGCGCGACAAGCAACGGTGCGTGACCGAAGCGATGCGCAAACTGCGATTGCACGGCCGCGGCAACGCCGTCACCTTCACCGCGTTCGATGAGCGCAACGACACAACCACCGAATCCACCCCCGGTGATGCGCGCGCCGAAGACCGCTGGCGTTCTCGTGAGCCACGAGACGAGCGCATCTGCTTCTTCGACGGAGACTTCAAACTGATCACGAAGCGACGCATGGCTCTCGCACATGAGTGTGCCGAATTGTTCGAGATCGCCTTGCGTCAGCGCGAGCGTCGCGGACTTCGCGCGCGCGGTTTCTTCGACGACATGCTGCGCGCGCCGACGATCGATGTCGGTCATGGAGTGTGCTGCACGCGTCACCGATGCACGACGCTCGGCATATCGACCATCCGCGAGTGCGTGCCGAACCCCTGAGTCGAACACGAGAAACTCTGCGCGCCGCGGAATCGCGACGGCGTGCCAGGCGAGATTCGAGAAGTCGATGCACAGTGCGCTGCCCACGCCATCCACCATCACAACGAGTTGATCCATCAAGCCACAGGGAACGCCAGCGCTCTCATGCTCCGCGCGCTGACACAATTGCGCGCCTTCGAGTACCTCCATCGAACGATGCAGCGCCGCGAGAAATGCGCGCAATGTCGCGACTTCAAGCGCCGCGCTCGATGCGAGACCAGCGCCGATTGGAAGATCGCTCGCGACAGCAAGATCGAATCCACCAACGCCGAGAAGGTTTGCAACACCGTCGCAGTAGCGAGTCCAGTGCGGTGAAACATGCTCACTCACCATGCGACGCGCCGCGTCCTCGCGCAGTGTGATCGAAACCGCGGTGCGCAATCGCAACGCGGCAGGAAGGACAACCCCCCCCGCGTAATCCACATGATCACCGATGAGATTCACACGACCAGGAGCGCTCGCGGTTGCTGAGGGCTGCGCTTCAAACGCATGCGCGAAGAGTTCGCGAACTCGTGCGTCGAGCGCGTTCATTCCTTCACTCGCGGCGCGAACAATTGCACAGATGCAATGCACGGAGCCGCGAGCGATTCGTCGATGACGATGCGCACGGAGGAAGTCGTCACCGCGTCAAACCGAAGAACGCGCCGCGCGCCAATCGTCGTGGCCTGCGCGACAGTCTTCCATGTTCCATCCACCAACGCGTCGACATGAAACTTCGCGACGCGTTGCCCGAGCGCGATGTGCTCATCCACGCGCACGATGCCAATCGTCGCGGGTTCTGCGAGCGTGATCGTGAGTGCGCCCGTGTGGACAGCGTCCTCTGTCGCCCAGTAGGTCGATGCATCGCCGTCCACGACATGCGCGGCGGCAAATCGCGAGGCGTCCACTTTCGATGCTCGTGTTGCTGCCGCGCTCACACTTGCAGCGCGCGCGAAGTCGTTCGCAAACGTCGCGTCGAGTCGCGCTTTCAAACCACGCAGCGCCGCAGCGTCGTTCTCGTGAATCAATCCCCGTCGATCGGGCGGGACATTCAAGAGCAAGCCGCAACCGCGACCAACACTCGCGTACCAAATCTCTTCAAGCGCATCGACGCTCTTCACTTTCGCGTCCGTGTCGGGGTGATAGAACCAACCTGGTCGAATCGAAACATCACACTCCGCAGGAACCCAATGCGTTCCGTCGCGATGTCCTTCGCCAAGTTCTGCGCTCAATGGCGTGCCTGGAAAAAACTTGTCGCGATGGAGCTGGCACCAATGCGTCTCATTTCCAATCCCACGCTCATTTCCTACCCAACGCACTTCCGGACCCGCATCGCTGAAGATCACCGCTGTCGGTTGTAGTTCATGCACAAGTGCATTGAAGGATGGAAAGTCATAGACCTGCCGCTTGCCGTTAGGTCCTTCACCGCACGCGCCATCAAACCACATCTCCACGATTGGTCCATACGCACCGCCGAGCACTTCGCGCAACTGCGCTTTGAAATACTCGTTGTACGCTTCGCCGGATCCGTACTTCGGATTGTTGCGATCCCATGGCGAAAGGTAAACGCCCAAGCCGAGCTGCTCCGCCGCACACGCGTCACTTAACTCACGCAACACATCGCGCGTCCCATCGGCCCATCCGCTCGACGCGACATCATGCGCTGTCAACGCGCATGGCCAGAGGCAGAATCCATCGTGATGCTTGGTCGTGAGAATAATGGCTTCCATCCCCGCTTCTTTCGCAACTCGCGCCCACTGCTTTGCATCGAGCGCTGTGGGTGCGAAGAGCTTCGGATTCTCTCCGCCCTCGCCCCACTCAAGTCCCGTGAATGTATTGGGGCCGAAGTGAATGAACATCTGCATCTCTCGGTCATGCCACGCCAATTGCGCAGCGGTTGGCACGGGGCCGAATGGAGGAGGTGCGTCATCCGTCGATGGCGCGCCTTGTGTAGATGGAACAACTGAAGGCACGAGTTTCTCCTCTTGCGACGAATGAAGTGCGAGCATCGCAACCAGCAGTTGCGCCAGCATCACGCCGCGATGCCTTCAAGGCCAACGATGATCGTCGTCTCGTTGCCGAGCGCGCCGTTCTCGACACCGTAACTCACACCGAAGTCACTGCGGTTGATCTTGAACTTCGCCTCCGCTCCAGCACGCGCGCCCTTGCCCGTGTCAAAGCCCCAGCCTGTCACTTCGATGACAGTGCTCACGCTTTTCGTGACGCCGTGCATCGTGAGATCACCACTCAGCGCAAAATGGTCGTCGTCAATCTTTGTGCAACCGGTGCTCTTAAAGGTCATCGCGGGAAACTCCTTCGTGTTGAAGAAGTCTGTGCTCTTGAGATGCCCATCAAGCTTCGCGTTGCCCGTGTCGACGCTGTCCGTCTCAATCGAGACATCAAACTTCATCTTCGCTGGATCTGTCGACAGTGTGAATGTTCCTGCGATGTTGTTGAACCGACCCCAGAATTGACCTGCGTGAAGGTGTTGCACGCGGAAGAGTGAACACGAATGCGTGTCGTCGATCTTGAAGTCTCCGCCCTGCGCCTGCGCGGGCGCGGGAGCTGTTGTTGCGGGAGCAGCGGGTGGCGTCGCTTGTGGAAAGTTCACAAATGGAGTTGCGGCGAGAAGGAAAATCGGAAGCGCGATGATGGAGAGTTGCATAAGAGTGAGTCTTCAAACAAGAGTGGTTGCGGAAAGTTGCGAAGCGCTTGTGAACGGCTTCACGACCAGATGTCAGATTGTGCGAGTCGATAGGCGGCTTGCTTCGGATCGCCGCTCGGACTGCATTCGACGCCAACAGGTTTCGTGTAACCGAGTTCGATGAGTTCCTTGTACACACGCGCGTAGGCAATCTCGCCCGTGCCTGGTTCCATGCGACCAGGATTGTCAGCGACTTGAATGTAGCCCACCTGATCAATGCCCTCGCGGAGTCGACGACAGAGATCGCCTTCGCTGATTTGCATGTGGTAGAGATCCCAGTTGATCTTCACGAAGGGCGAGTTCACCTCTCGGCAGATGCGCACCGGGTCCGGACTGCCCCACAAGCAATGTCCCTTGTGATCATTGCGAATGTTCATCGATTCGAGAATCAGCATGACGTTGTACTTCTCTGCGATCGGCGCCAATCGCTTCAACACCTTAATGGCTTGCGCGTGCATGGCTTCCTTCGACACGCCCGCGATGTCGTTGCCTGCAATGACGGTCATCATCGGCGCGCCGATCTCGTTCGCGATCTTGCAGGACGCTGCCACTTCGTCGATGCATGCCTCTTCGTTCTTCGGATCATTCATGCCTGGGACGAATCCCCACGCCGTGAACTGCGTCACCTGCACGCCGGTCTCTTTGCACGCCAGTTTGAGCGCGGCGAGATCTTTGTTTCTCCACGGCCAGAACTCCACGTACTGAAACCCAAGATCTGCAGTCGCACGAATGCGATCCGCAAAGGGAAGATCGCCGAACCACATCTCGATGTTGATCGCGAACTTCGTGTGCTGCGTTCGACCGGGTTTTTCAGGGTCAATCATGAATGAAGACTTTTCTTGTGGCAGTGCTTGCGAAAGTAAACTCGCGGACGCCATCGTCGTGAGCGACGCTGCGCCAACTGCACCAAGAAACGTTCGACGATCCGCAGAAAGATCAATTGCGTGCGACATGTCGTTGATGCTATCGCGTTAGCATCAGCGCTCCTATGCGGTCCTCGAGTTCCCTTCGATTCTTTGCACTTGCGACTCCCTCGTGCCTCGCTGTGCTCCTCAACTCACACATGCTCGCCGCCGTCCCGCCGACCGAATCGGAGAGTGCGGCGCTTGCGGAGTTGAATCCAAAGCTCACCGACCCATGCAAATTGCGCCCCGCTCTAGGACTCTCATCCCGGATGATCGCGGTCTATCCAATGGTGGACGACCCTGTCGCGTTCACGATCGATGAGCAAGGTCGCATCTTCGTTGCAGAGAGTGATCGACAAGAACTCGGCGTCGAAGACAATCGATCGAGTCGCTGGTGGTTGCTCGATGATTTGCAATCACAGTCCAACGCTGATCGACTCAAGATGTACGAGAAGTGGGACGCGAAGCGCGAGGGCGGCATGTCGTACTACCGCAAGTACGAAGATCGCGTGTCGATGCTCGAAGACACCGATGGTGATGGCGTGCTTGATCGACGCAGCATCTTTGCAGGTCCATTCAATGATCCACTCGACGGCACGGGCGCTGGATTGCTTTGCCGCGACGGTGATGTTTGGTACACGAACATTCCATCGCTCTGGCGGCTGCGTGATCGCGACAACGATCGCGTGGCTGAAATTCAAGAGTCTGTCTACGACGGATTTGGTGTGCGAGTTGCGCTGCGTGGTCATGACATGCACGGACTCGCGTGGGGACCTGATGGCAAGCTCTATTGGTCGATCGGTGATCGCGGATACAACGTGCGCACGCCTGAAGGTGAAGTGCTGAAGGATCCAAAGTCGGGCGCGATCTTTCGATGCAATCCTGATGGCAGCGCGATTGAATTGTTCTGCACGGGGCTTCGCAATCCGCAAGAACTCGCGTTCGATGATTTCGGCAATCTCTTTACCGGCGACAACAATTCTGATGGCGGAGACAAAGCGCGTTTCGTGTATTGCGTCGAAGGCGGCGAGACGGGTTGGCGCATGGAGTATCAAACGCTCGATGGCGCAAATCAGCGTGGCCCGTGGAATCAAGAAGGCATCTGGCATCAGCGCGCGGATCTCGCGCCGACGAAAGTTGCGACGAACAATCCACTCCAACCCGCGTGGACGATTCCGCCGCTTGATCATGTCGGCAGTGGGCCGAGCGGGCTCGCGTGCTACCCGGGTACTGGACTGGATGCGTCTTATCAAGGCGCGTTCTTTCTTTGCGATTTTCTCGGCGGCGCTTCGTACAGCCAAGTCATCGCGATCCACTTGCAACCATATGGTGCTGGATTTCAAGTCGCGCGCACCGAACCGTTCATCGAGAACGTTCTTCCCACCGACATTGAATTCGCGCCCGACGGTCGCATCATTGTGAGTGATTGGGGTGAGAGTTGGTACTCCGGGAACAAGGGCGAGCTCTACGCGGTATGGGATCCCAAGCACATCGATGATGCTGCAGTGCATTCGACTGCGCGTTTCTTGCGCGAAGGTTTCACGCAACGTGATAGTGATGAGTTGCGCGAATTGCTCTCGCATCCCGATCGCCGTGTGCGTTCGCGCGCGCAGTGGGAATTGGCATCACGCGGTGATCGCGCGACAGCGTTGCTCGGTGATGCAGCGCGCAGTGCGTCAACGTTGCTTGCGCGAGTGCATGCGATCTGGGCACTCGGTCAACAGGCGGAAACTCGTCGCGCGAGCAACGCAAGCGCGAGCGATCGACTTGATCCGATGCGATTCGTCCTGCCACTCTTGGATGACAACGAAACAGAAGTGCGCGCGCAAGCAGCCAAGGTGTTGGGTGAAGCGCGAACGATCGCTGCTGCGCCAAAGCTCGCGGAGCTCTGCGCGGATGCCGAGCCTCGCGTTCGCTACTTCGCGAGCATGGCGCTCGGTCGCATGCGTGCGACGGACGAAATCCCGTCGATCATTTCTATGATCGCGGAGAACAACGATCACGATCTTTTCCTCAGGCACGCGGGAGTGATCGCATTGCATTGGATGCAAGATCCGCTGAAGCTCGGCGAGCTTGCGGCGGATCCTCGCGCCTCTGTGCGTCTTGCCGCATTGCTCGCGATGCGCAAATCGAGTGATGGACGCATCGCGCAGTTTCTTGAAGATCCAGAGCGGCTCTTGCGGCATGAAGCCGCGCGCGCGATCAATGATCTTGAACTCGACGCGCTGACACCCAAACTCGCGCAAGCGCTCGCGCGCCTCAATGCCAACAGCGGCGCGGTCGACACTGCGTCGCCGCAAACTGCACCGCGTCATGCCTTCACGCGCGAAGTGTGGAAACTTGATCGCGTTGCGACAGCGAGCGACCTACTCGACGAGGCGCGATTCGCAAGCGCGCCGGATGAAGCGAAGCAAATCGACACGCCCGATGCGCCGCGCAATGCGGGTGACAAATTTCTCGCGCGCATTCGCGGAACGATCGAAGCGCCAGTCACGGGCGCGTACGTCTTCGGCATCGCGAGCGATGATGACTCTGCGCTCCTGCTCGGCTCCAACGAAGATGCGTCGACCCTGCGCGAGATTGCGCGCGTCGATGGCTACTCCAATGTGAACGATTTCACTTCGATGCCTTCGCAATTGAGCGCGGCTGTGCAACTCGAGCAAGGCAAGCGATACGCATTCGAGGCGCGTCATGCGGAAGGCGGGGGCGGCGATCACCTCACAGTTCGCTGGACGCTGCCCGATGGAACGGTAGAAAGTCCAATCGGCGCAACTCCTATAGATATGCGTGATTTCCCGTTCACCCGTCGCGCGCTCTACGCAGCGTTGCGCGAAGGAACGGCAGAGCTTGCTTCGGAGGTCTGCACCTACGCGCTTGACGCGAGTAACCCTGAACCGATGCGCATGGAAGCTATCGCGACGCTCGGTGAGTGGCTTGCGCCTGGTGTGCGTGACCGAGTGAACGGCGCGTATCGACCAATCCATGCGGGTGCGCGTGACGCGGATGCATTCAAGGCTGTGCTCACGCGAAGACTCGCGCCACTCGCGGAAGATCGTTCTGCTGCGATTCGTGCGGCGACGCTTGAGATGACCGCAAAGCAAGGCGTCTCGCTCGATCCTGATGCTGCACTTCGCGCGATCGCGGACAACGCTGTTCCTGAACGAGAACGTCTCGCGAGTCTTCGATCACTCGCGAGCGATGCAGCGCGCCGTCCACTCGCGATTGCAAGTGCGCTCGCATCCGAGAATCCCAAGCTTCGCATGCAAGCGCGATCGATCGCCGCTGCGATGGACTTCAACGCGGCTCTGCCTTCCCTTCGACAAGCGATGGAGTCAGGAACACTCGTTGAACAGCAGGCTGCACTGCGTGATCTTGCGAAGGATCCGTCCCTTGCGATCGACATCATCGCGCCGCTTGCGCAGCAACTCGCGGATGGAAGCGTTGCGCCTTCGCTCGCACTTGAAGTCGCCGAGATCGCGAAGATCAGCAGCGACGCAGCGATCCTCGCTTCACTCGATCGATTCAACGTGCGTGCACAAGACGAACTCACTCGTTACGAATCGCTCTGCCTTGAAGGGGGCGACGCAGAGCGCGGGCGCCAAGTCGTGCTCTATCACCAGTCCGCTGTCTGCGTGAAGTGCCACACCATCGAAGGCACGGGCGGAAATGCTGCGCCCACACTTGATGGTGTCGCACTCCACGCGAATCAGCACGCGATCTTGCAATCACTCATCGCACCACAAGCGGTCGTTGTCGATGGCTTCGGACCTGTTTCAGCGATGCCGAAAATGGGATCCGTGCTCACGAACGCAGAGTTGCGCGATGTTGTTGCGTACCTCGCGACGCTCAAGACAGCAGCGATCACGAAGTAGCGCGTCGACGCGTTCGTTGCAGACCGAAGATGCCGAAGAGCGCGAGCGCTGCTGGTACTGGCACGGTTGCGGGCGCGCCCCAGAGGTTGAAGACCCAGCCGTCCCAACTTCCGTCGCTGACTGCGCGATCGCTGAATCCAACCCAAGATTCCGACCACGCATCTGCTGCGCCGCCGCGCGTCCAGTAGTGCCAGTAGTCAAGGTAGTCAGGCGCGGTTCCAAATCCTGCTGCGCTGTCGCTGCCAATGCCCACGCTATAGAGCGCGTCACCAAACGAGAACGTCATGATTTCATACGAGAAGAGACTCGGCTGCGCACTCGCGATGATGGCGAAAAGATCGTCACCATAAAGACCACCGCCGTGCTGCACTTCGTAGAGATACGTATTCGTGTCACCCGTACCAAGCGTGACGAAATCAAACTGCACCGTCGAAGTCTGCGCGCCGCTGCCGACTGTGTAACTCGCAACGATTGCTGCGTTGGAGGACGCGACGGCGAGCAATGAGCAAACACTTCCACACACGAACGAACGAGAGAGAACAAGCTGCATGCAACAAATCCTTCTAGCGGGATAAGCGCCCGCCTAAACAAACACTTCCCCTCCGTTGGCACTTTCATGGATGCTGTGCGCGCGACTCTGAGGGATCTACGCGTTCGCGCAGTCACTCAAGGCAGCAGACGCCGATGCACCTCATGAGCGGAGGAGTCGGACAGATTGAATCGTCAGGTCGACCCGGCTTCCACTTGAGACAACTCTCGCATGGTTCACGGTGACGCCTTCGCAGCGGATTCACACCGCTTTCGCCTGACGCGTCAGATGCCCCGCAACACACGGGGCTCTCGGAGCATAGCAGTCGCCGCACGTTCGTCAACGCGTCAATCGAGCGCAGCGCGAATCGCCTTCGCTTCTTCGCGCGCGGCTTCAGGTGCTTGCGAAGTTTCCACTTCTCCAACAAGTGCGCGCGCGCCCTCACGATCTCCAGTTCGCAAACGCATGTGTGCGAGGAGAAGTTTCGCGAAGACGTCTCCCCCGCTTCGCTCAACCAGTGTGTCTGCAAATCGATGCGCACTGGAAATCTCGTCCGCGTCCGCCGCCGAATCCTGTTGCACGCTGCGCACATATCGAACCGCCGCCGCAACCCACATCTCCGAGGACAATTGACGACTCGTCAACTGAACGATAAGCAGTCGACGCCCTTCGCTGTGCGCGCCACTCGCAAGCAAGAGTGAACCGAGATCCACTCGCGCGATTCGATCGTCCGGCGCAGCGTCGACGAGTTCGCGCGCTGCAGAAAGTGCGTCGGCAACATGCTCGTTGCGCGCAGCCAAGCGCATCAGACTTCGCAGCGACTCAACACGGAACACACCATCCATCGCCTTCGCCGCAAGTAGAAACTCATCGCGAGCTTCGCTATCGCGATGCAAGAGTTCAAGCACACGAGCGCGAAGCCAGCGTTGCTCTGACGCGCCGCGTGACAGTTCCACAGTGCGATCGGTCGCAACAAGCGATTCTTCCAATCGACCCAACAGTCGCAGCGCCTCTGCGCGATTTGTGACTGCGCCAAGTGGATTGATGCTCGTTTCAAGCGCGCGATCAGAACGCGTGAGCGCCTCAGTCGCGCAGGTCTTCACAAACGCGTCGACCTCGGTCGGGTCGATATCGGCGTTCGTGCGCTTGAGTGTCATTGCCTCCTCCGCTTGTCGAAGCGCGAATGCAGCGAGGTTGTCGTGTGCGATCCACGCGGACGGATTCTGTTCGGCTGTGATCACCCACAAGGTTTGCTCATCGCGGAAACGATCAAGCGAGCGCCAGGTCTGCACGAGCATCGCGAGACAAATCACTCCAAGCAACGCGTTGCGGAGCCGCGCTGCGTTGAGCACGCGCGCGAGCACGAGCACGAAGACGCACGCGATCGCGGGCATCGCGGCGTACGCGAAGTGATCGGCAACAAACGAATATCGAAACGGATACACATCGAAGAATCCGAGCGCGGGAAAAATCGCGGCTGCGTACCACAGCGCGAGCAAGAGCGGCGCGCGATTGCGTTTCCAACATCGCACCGTGATGAGCACCACCGCTATCGACGCACCCATCGCACACCAGCCCCCCACTCCTATCGCGTCCTGCGCTCCACCGATCGACCAACGCGGCATGATGAACACTTGCTCAAGTGGCACGAGTGCGTGCAGCGGATAGAAACTGAAATTCATCGCGATGAGTTCCATGCGTTGCAGCAACGTCAATGTGAACTCACTGCCGATCGCACCAACGTGCGTCTTCTCAAGATACGCAGTGTGCAATCCACCGATCATGCCGAGCGCGAAGAATGGTGCAACGCGCATGATGAACGCGCGATCGACAACCCGTCGTTCCCACAATGCAATCAAGATCAACACTGGCGGCACGAACACCGCTGTTGTCTTCGAGAGCATCGCAGCGATAAACAAAAGCAGTGCAAGCGTGTACCACTTCGATCGAGCCGCATGCGTGTCTTGTGTTGCGCTGCGCAACCACGCGAGTACGCTCAGTGTTGCGAAGAAAAGCGAGAGGACATTCTTTCTTTCTGTGACCCACGCGACACTCTCTGCTTGCATTGGATGCACTGCGACGAGCGCTGCAATCCAGAATGCATACGGCACACGAATGCGTTGCAACACAAAGAAAACGAACACGCAACTCGCTGCGTGCAGCAGTGCGTTGTCGATGTGATAGAGCGTTGCATCGAGACCAACGAGCGTGTGTTCAAACCAAAAGCTCGCGAAGACAAGTGGGTAGTACTGCGGCGTGGCGCCGGGAATCCACGCGCGGAAAAGTCCGTCCGCACTCTGCACAACGCTGTTCGCAGTCACATACAAATCGTCATCCCAAATCCAACCGCACAGCCATGCGCTCGGAAGAAACGCGAGCAGCGCGAGGCTCGCGATGAGCAACGCAAGCACGCGTGTTTGATGTGTTGTGCTTGGCGCTGATGAAGTCGTGCGTTCCATGCGAGGCGCGCATGATGCTGCACGATGGGAAAGCGCGTGCTTGGATCTTTTTATGGTCTGATAACTTGCGTTGCGTGGATGTGTTCAAGTTTGCGTCGGTGCGCGCCTTGACACAACGCTAGTAAATCAAGACGCTACGGCACAACGCTCGATACTCGATGTTCCACGGGGAACATCACCCCCGCTTGCGCACCACGCTAAGGAAGGCACTGCACGATCATGCATGATCAAACCGCCAATCAAACTACGAATCTAGTCGGAAAATCGCCACTTCGTAAACTTGGTCGTGGGCTTGGGGCGCTTCTCGGTGGCCCTGTGGCCGTCGTGATTCCAGTAGCGGACTCCAAGAAAACAATCGTCGAACATTCGCCTGTTCCTCTAAACGCCGCTTCTCGCAACGAGGTTGTGTCCACCGCCGAGCTCAGCCTTGGTGTTCCACGTGGAACAATTGTTTCCGCAACTCTGGTTGAAGCAAAGCCTCAGGCAACTCCACCGGTCGGCGCCGTCGATTCAAACGGCGGCGACTTACGGCTCATCCCCGTTGCGGCGATTCATCCGAATAGGCGTCAGCCGCGCGTTGATTTCGACGAGGCGAATCTGAAGTCGCTCGCTGAATCGATTCGGTCCGCCGGCCTCATGCAGCCAATCGTCGTCCGGCCAAGCTCGGGTGGCACCTTTGAACTTGTCGCAGGCGAGCGGCGTTGGCGCGCTTCGAAACTCCTTGGAATGGAGACGATCCCAGCGATCATCCGATCGCTCTCGGATCAGTCTGCTGCAGAACTCGCGCTCATCGAGAACGTGCATCGCGAAGATTTGAATGCGATGGAACGCGCTTTCGCCTTGCGTCGCCTGGCAGATGAATTTTCGCTCACACATTCGGCGGTCGCCGATCGCGTTGGTCTCGATCGCGTATCCGTCACGAATCTCTTGCGCCTCACGGAGCTCGATGTTGCTGTCGCCACGATGGTGAGAAACGGAACTCTCACGCAAGGTCACGCGAAGGCGTTGCTCTCGGTTTCCAAGATCGAAGTTCGCCTAGATCTTGCAAAGCAAGCGGTGGGGGCTGGGTGGAGCGTCCGAGAACTTGAGCGTCGCGTCAAACTGCGGCTGTCGATAGTTGGGGTCGCAGCGAGTGAAACTCAAGTGCCAGCGAAGTTTGCGCACGTCAGCGACCTTGAGCGACAGATCTCATCTCAGCTTGGAACCAAAGTTCGCCTGCAACTCGGTCGCAAGAAAGGGTCAGGACGACTCATTGTCGACTTCTTCACTCTCGATCAGTTTGACGGTCTGCTCGGCAAGCTTGGCGTTTCGCAGCTTGAAACCTGATTTTCGCAACTAGCCGCTACCGAACGAAGCGAAAGCGCCGCGGTTCGCCTTTGCGCCATAAAGACGCACCTGCTGTTTGCGTTTCAAGACTTGATCGCGCGACGCCGCCTAGCGCACGCATCACCACAAGTGAATGATTCATTTCATTCACCTCTACAACCTGCCGATCCATTACAGGCCGAAGTGACGATTGCGCTTCCTACCTCTGTTGTGGAGTTTGAAATGAAAGCGAAACCCAGTGCGAGTCCTGCCAGCGCGTCCATGATCGTTGAATTGGATGCAGAACAATGTGAAATTGCGGTGCAAACGGCGCATCGAATGTTCGCGCGAGTCCTGATGAATTGGGCGAGCGATGTGTTGGAACTGCGCAGACGGACGGAACTTGTTCCGAACTGGAAGTCTGGCAGCGGGGGAAGCAATGGGTGGACGATGAGCGAAGCAGCCTGACGCGCGAAGCGTTGGCATTCGCCTTGCTTACTCCGTGGCTTCTGGCAGCGCAGCCAGAAACACTCGGAGGGTTTCCGAGGGAGCTTCTGTAGGGGTACCACCCACATGCCCGGTCTTTCTGTAGGTACTGGACTCATCAGTGGCATCAACAGTGCCGCGTTGATCGAACAACTCCTCTCGCTTGAGTCGCGCGGAAAAGTGCCGATTCAGCGCAGGATCAGCGCAGTCACAGCTGCAAGGACTGCGCTGCTCGATGTGAATGCGCGCATCCTCGCTGCCAAGAGCGCTGCAGGAAAACTTCGCACAGGAAAAGTCTTTGACGCGATGCGCGCGGCTGTCGGCGACGACACGCTCATGGCGGTTTCCACCGGCAGCTCCACGCCGCAAGGCGAATACCAAATGCGGATCGCGCGCATGGTGAGCAGTAGCCAATTGCTTTCGCGCGGATTCGCGAGCACGAACACCGTGCCCGCAGGACTTGACGCGCTCACGTTTGAACTTGGTCGCGGTGGCGTGGAAACAGACATCGCACTCACGACACTCAACAATGGCGACGGTGTGCGCGGCGGAAAAATTCGCATCACCGATCGGCTCTTCAAGACGAGCCTCATCGATCTCGGTGCTGCAACGAGTTTGCAAGAAGTTGTTGAAGCGATCAACGCGGACGAAACGGTGAGCGTCACTGCCGCGATTGAAAACGAACGACTCGTCGTGCGCGATACGTCGGGTGGCGGCGCGTCCTTCATCATTGATGATGTGACCGGCTCACTCGCCGAAAATCTCGGCATCGAAGCGAATGTCTACGCGAACACCGTGACAAGTTCGCAACTCACTAGACTTGGACGCAACTCCGCACTCACGACGCTCAATGATGGCGCGGGTGTGCTGACGCGCGACGGTGTGTCGGATTTCCGTCTCGATGTTGCGGGCACGATTCACAATATCTCGCTCGGTCGCGAAGACGCGCCGATCACTGTGTCTTCACTATTGAGTGATCTGCGCGATGGCGCTGGTATTCGCATCAACAGCACCGATGCTGATGACTTCACCGTCATCACATCCACGGGTGTGAGTGTCGGGATCAATCTCGGCGACGTCATTGTTGATGAAGAAGTTTCTGAGACCAAGGTCAAGACGGTGGCGCAACTTCTCGCGCGTGTGAATAGTGAACTTGAGACCGCGCTCGGTGTGGGCAAGGTCACGATGAGTTTGCGCGCGGATGGCAAGGGCTTCACGCTCACCGACACGATGGCTGGAAGCGGAACCCTGCAAACTCGCGGCGTTGGTCCTGGTGGCGATTCTTCCGCGCAAGATCTCGGCATCTTCACGGGCATCTCTACCAGTGGTGCTGCAGTCATCAACGGCAGCGTGGTGCGCAACAAAGTTGCCGTGCCGCGCGCGACATCCATCGGTGATCTCATCGATCGCATCGCAACTCAAACCGGTGGCGCCGTCACCGCGACGATCAATAGCGCAGGCACGGGTCTCCAACTCTCCGCGGGCGCAAGCGCGATCACTGTGCTTGCAGGAACCGTGGACGGTACAAGTCAAGGCACCGCAATTTCTGAGCGCACCGCGCGCAACCTCGGTCTCTTCGGGCTCACTGGGATTGGCAGCGTGACCGGCACTCGCCTAGCAAGTGGCGTGCAAACAGTTCGTACCGCAACGATGAATGGCGGCGCGGGCCTGAACTCCGCAGACGCGATCACGATTCAAGATCGTTCGGGTGCTTCGTTCTCCATGACGGGACTCGCTGCATTGGGAACACTGAGCGAAGTGATTTCTGCAATCAACGCACAGGCCGTCACGAGCGGCGTTGATGTCGCACTCTCCGTCAGCGATAGTGGAAAATCTCTCGTCGCGAAGGACACTTCGGGTGGTGTTGGCGCGCTCACGCTTTCAGGCACGATGGCGACTTCGCTTGGCATCGCGCGTACTGGAACGGTCGACAGTCTTCGCGGCACCGATCTTCAATCGCAATACGTCAGCGAAGGTTCGCTCTTGAGCGGACTCAACTACGGACGCGGCGTGGGCACAGGGCGCATGAAGTTGATTGACAGTACGGGCGCCACCGCGAACGTGGACATCGACAGTGATGCGGTGACGCTCTATGACGTGATGAGCGAGATCAACTCGCGTGGCCTCTTCATCGAAGCGCGCATCAACGCGAATGGTGATGGGCTCGTGCTTGTCGACACGAACACGGGCGTTACCACGCGCGCGATGAAGGTCGAAGATTCTTCGGGAGGCGTCGCGGGCGCGCTGGGCATCGCGAAGACAGCGACAGCAGCGGGGGACGACATCGATGGCTCTTACCAGCGAACGGTTAATCTCGACACGACAGACACACTCGTCGACATCGTCCGCAAGATTACCGAAGCGAAGATTCCCGTCTCTGCGACAGTTGTGAATGCGGGGAGCGGCGCGCAACCGTTTCGCATCGCATTCACCTCCGCGATCAGTGGTCGCAACGGTCGCTTGTTTGCAGACTCTGGTCTCACCGAACTTGGCGTCTCCACAATGACCGAGGCGCGCGATGCGGTGCTCGTGCTCGGCGCGGGCGGATCGCAGGCATCATTCGTCTTCACAAGTTCGAGTAACGAATTCAAAGACGTCGTCTCGGGCATGAATGTCACCGCGAAGAAGGTCGGCGAAACCACCGCGACCGTGACGCGCGACTTCGATGGGATTCTCTCCGGTGTGAAAGGCATCGTCACCTCACTCAACGATGCACTCACGCGTATCAACCTGTTCGATAAGTACGACGATGCAACGAAGACGAAAGGTCCGCTGCTTGGCGATCCCACCATCGCGCGCGCGAAGCAGCAGATCGTTGGACTCGTACAACGCAAGGCGAAGAATGTCGAGGGTCGCTACCAGTACCTCACGCAGGTCGGCATGCGCCTTGGCAAGAACGGGCAGATCGAGTTTGATGAGGCGAGGTTTCGCGAAGCCTACGACACCGACCCACAAGCGGTCGAAGATCTCTTCACTGCGTACCAAGCGCAGTCTTCAACATCACAGACGATCACTCCTGGCATCACGGTCGCCAATGATTCGACCACGTACACCAGCCTCGGGTTTTCGGATCTCATCGCGACGACGCTGAACAAGCTTGTCGATCCCATCGACGGCGTGTTTAAAACGGCTGACAAAAGTTTCGCCGATCAACTCACCGGGCTCAACGGTCGCATCACACTCTTCGATTCGCGCATTGAAGCGCATCGAACTCGCATGCAGCGACAGTTCGCTTCGATGGAAACGACACTCGCGAAACTGCAATCGCAGCAGTCGGCAATGCAGAGCATGTTCATGGGATTCGGCTCGGGCTGAGTCCCGCAAGTTCGTCCCGCGTTTCGCCGATGAAGTAGGCATCCATGAAAGCAGTCTCAGGATCTCAAGCGTACCTTCGCACGAAAGTGCTCACCGCATCTCCCGCGGAGTTACGCCTCATGCTCATTGATGGCGCAATTCGCTTCGCCGAAACCGCGAAGCATGGGTACGCAACGAAGAACTACGAAGCGACATTCGAAGGCACGACCAAAGCGCAAGCGATCCTGATGGAACTCGTCAACGCGCTGCGACCTGAGCAGAGTCCTGAACTTTGTGAACGCCTCAGTTCGCTCTACACCTATATGTATCAGCGGCTGCTCGAGGCCAGCATTGAGAAGAGCGAAGTGATCGTGGATGAAGTGCTTAAACTGCTCCGCTTCGAGCGTGAGACTTGGGTGCTCTGCATGGACGAACTCGCGAGAGAGAATCACGCCGCGAGTGGTGTGAAGAGCATGCCTTGCGCGACCGCGCCGACGTCCTGTGCTTCGGGAACCGAACCCGCACGGCCACGGCTCTCGGTGCAAATCTGAATCTCGTCCGTTGTTCGGATATCTTTCCCGATCGCATAGGGTAAGCACCGAACTCCGCATGACGACTCCCGCGCTCATCCTCTCGGCTCCTGCACAACAGTTGCTCGCATCCATCGAAGCGTGCACCGCCACCGTCGGCGTTGTTGGACTTGGCTACGTTGGACTTCCTCTCGCGCATGCGCTGCATCAAGGCGGCCTGCGCGTGATTGGATTCGATGTCGACAACGCGAAAGTGCTTTCACTCGATCGTGGTGAAAATTATCTGAAGCACCTCGGCGCAGAACTCACAGCGGAGCTTCAAGCGAGTGCGCGCTTCGAAGCGACCTCTGACTTCAGCCGACTTGGCGAAGCGGATGTGCTCATCGTCTGCGTGCCCACGCCCATTGGAAGTCACCAAGAGCCAGACATTTCCTACATCCTGCAAACCGCCGAGGCGATCGGTCACACGTTGCGTGCTGGCCAGCTCATCATTCTGGAATCAACGACCTATCCAGGCACGACACGCGATGACATGATGCCCGCCGTATTCGAGAACGCAGGTCCTGGCGCGAGCGAGTTGCAATCCGGTCGAGATGTCTTCTTCGCGTTCTCGCCCGAGCGCGAAGATCCCGGCCGCAAGTCGCACTCGACGAGCAGCATTCCAAAGCTTGTGGGCGGCGTCGACGAGACTTCAACTGTGCTCGCCACTGCGGTGTATCAGAAGGGCATCACGACCGTTGTGCCTGTCGCGAGCGCTGAGATTGCCGAGAGCGCGAAACTTCTTGAGAACATCTTTCGCGCCGTGAACATCGCGATGGTGAATGAGATGAA
>SIAK01000037.1 GCA_009691805.1 Phycisphaerales bacterium | reverse complement strand
GTGACGCTGAGAAACGCACTGCACGTCGCGCCATTCATACCCGCGTCATCCGGCAGCGCTGTCCACTGCCGATTGTCCCACTCGTTGGCGTAGCATGCGTGCGCTTGCGCCAGCTGCGAGAGTTTGTACTGCGCATCAAGACCTTCGCCGCGCGTACCAAGCACGCTCGCGCCGACGCACGCGACGACACCTGTTGCCGCAATCACAATGATGGTCTCCGCCATCGTGAACGCGCGATGGGCATGAGGCGGCAAACTCGTTTCGTGAAGATTCGTCCTTGGATCGATCATTGGCTGTCCTCCAGAATTGGGTTCCGTCTTGCGATTGGGCGCATCGAAATGCTGCGCCTTCATTCCTCTAAACGCAAGTTACCGAATACCCGTGAAGCAATAGACGAAAATTGTCAAAAACTTCCAGATCGCCCCAAACCCCCCTACCTCGCACGGGCGCTGTCGCGCGGTTTGGACGCAAAAATGAACACGGCGCCCGCATTTGGGCGCCGTGTCATCACTCTCCGAGTTCGACTCGGTCGTGAGCCTCCGGCTCACGACCGAACCGATAATCCCTAACTATTAGCCGATGAGCGAGAGAACCTGCTGAGGAGCAGTGTTCGCCAGCAAAAGGGACTGGGTTGCAGCCTGCGAGAGGATCTGCGCGCGAGTCATGTTCGCTGTCTCTGCCGCGAAGTCCGTGTCACGGATCGCGCTTTCAGCAGCTGTGGTGTTCTCGAGCGCAATGCCGAGACTCGAGATCGTCGAGCCAACGACATTCTTCTGGAAGGCGCCGAGACGACCGCGCAAGCTGGAGACCTGCTTGATGGCGGAGTCGATGACTTCCTGTGCCTGCGAGAGGTTGCCGTTCTGCACGTTTCCCGAACCGCCCGACTTGAGCGATGAGAGGAAGCCAGAAGCGCTAGCACCGAGGTTACCTGTGGTCACGGTTTCGATACCGAGCGAAACCTTACCTGCGAGATTCACGGATGGTGCGAGATTGAAATTCGCGCCGCCACCAGTGATGAAGAAGGTAGAAGTTCCACCAGCGGTGTTGATTCCGTTGGTGCCGTTCAGTTCGACACTCACGTCAAAGCCGTCAGTCGAGACGCGGGCAGTCAGGCCGTCCGTAGTGGCCTGAGTACCGTTGATGAGGACCGTAGCGTCGCGGCCGAAGTCCTTGAGATCATCCACGCCCGCGCCCGCAGCTGCTGCGTTGAACACGAAGTTCGTGGAGTTCTCGTTCGAGAGTTCCTTCATGCGCACGAAGCTGTCCGCACCATATTCGCTCGAGTAGAGCACGACGCGGTTGGCATTCGCTGCCGAGGCCGTGACACCGAGCGCATCGCTGAAGCTGTTGATGGCTGCAACGACTGCCGACTGTGCGGTACCGGAAGCGAAAGTGAACTGTTGAACGCCCTTCGAACCGGTGACTTCAAACGTCACCTGACCCGAACCACCGTTTGCGAACGATGCGCCAGTCGAGAGGTAGACCTTGGCGGTCTGCGCTGACTGAAGCACCGATACGGTGACCGAGCGAGCAGCATCGGCATCGGAGAGCTTCGCAGCATTGACCGTGATGTCGGTGAGGCCAGCGCCTTGACCCGAGACCGTGTAGTCAAAGTTGCCGTTAAGCAACTTCGTGCCTTGGAAGCTTGTCGCGTTGGCGATGCGATCGATCGTCTGCAGAATCGAGTCGACCTGCAACTGATTTGCGTCGCGTTCTTCTTGCGAAACACCAGCTTCGTTGGCAGTTGAGCCCACGATGCCCTGGAGTTCAACAAGCATGTTCGAGATTTCCTGGAGGCCACCTTCAGCAACGTTCACGACTTGATCAGCACGCTGGCTGTTCGAAATCGCTGAGTTGATGGCGGTCTTCTCCGCGCGGAGATTCTCGCTAGCAATGAGACCTGCCGGATCATCAGCACCACGATTGATGCGAAGACCGGTCGACAAGCGCTGCAAGCTTCCTGCAAGCGACTTGTTCTGCATGTTCAGCACGCGCTGAGCAACGAGCGATGGAATATTTTGATTGATTCGACTCACTGTAGATCCTCCGTGAACTTGCCTGGGTTTTCCAGGCGCTTACTCCCAACCGCCCCGAAAATGGGGAAAGGCCTTGCGAGCCGCAACGCGCGGCTCGCACCTTGTCACCATTCGGAATCCCCCGAAAGGTGTCTGTCTTGCCGCTTTGGTTCACTCCGTAAACCTGTTTCGCCGCAGTCCATCCTTCGCGGCAACACTCGAATCGGGCAGAAAGCGAGTGCACTTCATGCGCGCACCGCAAATCCCGCGTCTTTCCGCCACTTCACGAAAGAAAACCGCTCGGCGAGTTGCCGAGCGGTCGTGTGTATGAAGTGAATACCTACCCGATTGTGCGGTTTGCTCCGATTATCGGAGGAGAGCGAGAACATTTTGCGCAGCCGAGTTCGCAGTCGCAAGAACAGATGTGCCTGCTTGCTGGAGGATCTGCGCACGACTGAGCATCGCGCTTTCTTCCGCGAAATCAGTGTCGCGAATCTTCGACTCACTTGCGGTGATGTTTTCGAAACCGATCTGCAAGCTGCGCGAGTTCGTCTGCAACGTATTGCGTTCGAAGGCACCGAGTCGGCCGCGCATCACGGAAATTTCCGTCACCGCCGAATCAAGAATGGTGTTGGACTCTGCAGATCGCGACGTGGTCAGTGCGTTGGGCTGACCACTCTTGAGACTGTCGAGGAAGTAGCGCGCGGCATCGATGGTCGTACCGCCGATGCGGCTGGCTGCGACGGAACTAATGCCGATGCCGACCTGCTGCGACGTGGTGATCGATGGCCCGAGTTGGAATGTCGCGCCTCCACCAACAAGATCGAAGTTTGTCGGATTGCCGCTCACGCTCGTTGCGAACGCTTGCGTGAGATCGAGTTCGAGACTGAGCGCTGGCGTGTTGAGACTGATGCTCATGCCGTTGCCTGTCGCGAGCGCGCCGTTGATGATGGCAGTGACATCGCGGCCCGCATCACGCTGTGTGGCGTTGCCGCCAGGAGCGCTGTACGTCTGCCAGAATGCGCCGCCTTGACCGATGCGTCGCACCGAAACAAACTCGTCACTTCCAAAGCTCGTGGAGTTGAAGAAGAAACCAGATGCTTGATTCGCACCGTTGGCGAGTTCAGCGGAAACGCCCGTTGTATCGCGCACTGTGTTCACCGCGGCAACAACCGCGCTGAGTGCAGTACCCGAAACAAACGAAAGTGTTTGCACACCGAGGCTGCCTGCGATTTCGAGCGTGATGCTCGACGCAAGCGCGCCCCCGCCGCCGGAGAAAAAGAGCGCGCCTGTTTGCGCAGACTGTGTGACTTCAACCGAAACGCCAATACTGGAGTTGCCGCCGAACTGCACACCGTGAATCTTCGCGCCAGCAACGGCCGAAGGCGCGATGCCGCTCGTGAGATACTCGAGTGAACCGTTGAGCAGCTGCAGTCCTGCGAAACTCGCGGTGTTAGAAATGCGCGTGATCGATTCGATCGCGCTATCCACCTGGAGTTGATTCGCGTCAATTTCCTCTTGCGAGATACCGCCGGTATTCGCGGTGGCGACGACGAGGCTCTTGATGGAATTCAAGAGATCGGCGACTTCCGCGAGATAGCCTTCAGTAGTCGCAATGACGGAACTTGCGCGTTCGCTGTTGTTGATGGCCTGCTGGATGCCCTTCATCTCCGAGCGCAGTCGCTCGGAAACGATGAGACCTGCAGGGTCATCAGCACCACGATTGATGCGAAGACCTGTCGAGAGACGCTGCAGACGGAGACTGAGATCTCCAGCGCTCTTGTTCAAGTTGCTGCGTGCGATAAGGGATGGGACGTTCGTATTAATGCGAGCCATGGCAATCCTCCTTGACTGGAAGGCCCAGTGGATTTACGCGGTTTCGCGATGCTCCGGAGTGTTAGCCGCGAGCTTCGCGGCAGCAGGTGGGACCGTCCCACCCGCGATCTGATGCAGGCCTTTGCCTGCGAGACGCGGTCGAAGCGCGCTCAACTCTCCGCGGAATGCCGCGGCCTGTTGATTCTCATTTCGAATCGCGTCGTAAACTTCTTTGCGATGCACCGCCACATGCGCTGGTGCTTTGATTCCAATTCTGACCTTGTCACCACGAATGTCGACGATGGTCAGCTCGACGTCGTCACCAATCATGATTGTCTCGTCACGCTGACGTGAAAGTACTAGCATCGGCGCGGCTCCTTCCTGTTTCCGCGTGGTTCTCCGCGCGGCGGGCATCCATGCCCTGTGATCCATCCAACCTTCCGCGGCATCCAATGCCTTTGGAAGAATCCTGCATTCATTTACGCGCTCTGTGCTTGCACGCTCTCGTTGATCTTCACGAGCTCATAGCGCGTGGTCCAGCGCTTCTCCGCGAGCACGAGCTGCATCGAGTTTCGATTGCGCGTGTTCACGATGATCGGGCCCTGGAGATTCGCGGTGAGCGAACCATCACGCTTGTTCACGATGACGAGCACTTGCGCGTCATCCACTTCGTTCATGGAGAGTTCTTGCATCTGCTCTTTGCGGATCTGCGCCTGATAGTCAGGCACCCACAACGCCGGGTCGGTCACGACGAATGCGAGATCGGGAGATTCCGTCGACTGCAGCCAAAAGAACACGCCGTGCTCGTCAGGTTGCAAGAGTGCGAAGGTGTGGTAGCTGCTAAAGCCCAGCAATCCAGATTCGAATTGCAAGAGGCGGGTTTCATCGACATCCACAGTTCCAAATCGAGTCGTGTTGATCTGCATGTCAGTCGCTCCGTATTGGCCTTGCCATTCCTTGGAGTCCGGCATCCTGCCGGCGGACCTCCGTCCGAAGATGCGTGACGGGCCATTGCGCCGCGCATCACAAACACTGCGGAACCCCGCAGGAAAACTCATGTGTTACGTCAGAAAATCAAGCAGGCTCATGTTCACTGCGCGCGATGCGCCTGCAAGGCCAGCTTGCAGTTGTTGCTGGAGCGCCGAGAGTTGCGTCGCGGCGTCTGCGTAGTCAAGGTCTTGAATGCTCGCGCGTAGGCTCATGTCTTGGATCGAAAGTTCGGTTTCTCTGCTCGCTGCGTCAACGACGCGGCGAGATCGAACTCCGACTTCCGCGCGTGCTTCGGCAGAGCGCGTCAGATCGGCTTCGAGCCGTTGAGTTGCAAAGGAGATGCCAGCCTCGTCATTGGCCAGCAACGCGTCTCGCAGCGCCATGAGGTGTGCAAACGCGCCGTCAACGGCAACGGTTGCGCGGTCGGTACCCGCAAGAAACGCCGTACTGGTGTCGCCGGCAATGCCTAGAGACTCGGCAGTTCCGGAGTTGTTGATCGACTCCACGATGGTCTTCGCGCCAGGCGTGTTGTCCGTGATGGAGATGCCGTTGCCGTCAGCATTCAGTCCGACATTGAAGTCCGCGACCGAAATGCCGGCGCCATTCGCCGCGGCGAGCATCGAACTGATCACGTCTCCCACGGTCAACGATGCGCCGATGTCGACTTCAATCGTGCGACCATCTTTGAGCGTCACCTTGATATCGCGATTGGCCGCGGGATCGGGAAGACCTGTGATGGCATCCACCGCTCCGGTGGTCTGGCGCACACCGCGACCGTCGTCGAAGTCTGCGAGTCTTGTCGAGAGTGTCATCGAACGAATGCCGAGCTCGGTCGCGATCGAGCCGCCGCCAACTTCTTCAATCGACATGCGCGCGCCGGAGAGTTCGTTCTTGATGTCGAGGCGTCGACCATCAGCACCAATCTCAACGCGAACGCCCATGTTCAGATTCGTGACCGCATTCTGGAAATCTTGCACAGTGTCAAACTGCGAGAGATCAAGTTCGCGCACCTGACCGCCGTTGCGAATCCGCAGCGTGCCGCGAGGACTGCCCACACCTGTGAGCGAGTCGAGTGAAGTCATGATCGTCAGTTTGGGATCAAGGTCAGCGCCCGTGCTCGTCACGCCGCCGACGTATGTGCCTGCGATCCCAAGGTCACCCGCCGCGTTCGCTTGGCTCGAATCACGAATAATCACGGTATTTCCAGCACTTGCCGTGATCGCGAAGCGATCGCCGGTGGCGGGATCAATCGTCATCGTTGCGAGCGGATCGATCGTTTGCATTGCAGTTTGCACCGCAGCGCGAACATCTTCAACGCTGTCCGCTTGGCTGAGATCGACGAGGATCGAAGTTCCATTCACTTCGACTTCAATCGTGCCCGCGCGAACGCCGACGCCATTGGCGCCGCGTAATTCCGAAAGGCGCGTGGTCGCGGTCATGGATGGATCGAGATCACGATCGCCTTCCACGCGAGCGCTCAACGCACCGAATGCTTGTTCACCAGAGATCGTGAGACGGACATCGGATGCGAGGCCGAGATCGGCGCGCATCCCAAGGCCTTCGCCTCGATAGCGCAATCCATTCAGCATCGAACTGAAGGGTTCCGCGCCGTGCGAATCACCGCCGAAATAGTGAATGCCGCGCTGTTCGCGATTCGCAATCTGCGAGAGCGATTGCACGAGCGAGCCGACGACTGCGGATTGATTGCGACGCGTCGCGGCATCGCTGCCAACGCCAATCTGCGAGAGACCGATGCCGCGCGCTTCTTGAAGAATGTCGGTGAGATCGCCAAGCGAAGCATCGAGCGAGTTCAGGACGGCATCCGCTTGCGCGAGATTCGTGCCCCGCTGCGTGCGTCGTTCGATCAGATCGTCGAGGACGGTGACACTAGATGCGCCAATCGCGTTCTCGGAGGGACGGGTGAACTGCATGCCCGTCGCGAGTTGCACCTGCACGGCGAGAAGGCTTCGACTGGAGCGTTGAATGCCCCCAAGCGCAATTCGCGACGCCAAAAGGTTCGGTACACGCGCAAGATTTGCAGGATTGGGTCCCATGTTGCTGCTCGGAAGAAGTTCCGACTGGGACTGTGCAAGTGGGATACCAGAGGCGGCGCGCGCATCCGTCGGGCGCTCGCGACTCCCGCCTTTGGACTCGACGGGCAAAAAGAGCCCGCGAGCACAACATGATGTTCCGACAACCACATGCCACGACTGCACGCAAATGCAAGAGGCGCGCACGGAGCATCAAGATCATTCCACACGAGGACGAAGCCCGTGTCATCAACTTCGTTCGTGCAAGTAAGCAGTGCGCGCCTGCTGCGCAGGAATGCTCGCAGTCAATCGTGCCGCGCACAGCAACGCATGCTCACTCGCTCCTGGCGCAGCCACGATTTCAACGCTGTACGCGCCCTCGCCACCGCGTATCAGCGACGCAGACAGCAGCACCTCTTCACCAACAAGCGCTGGCGAAGTCTCGCTTCGCAGCTGCGCCTGATCATGCGCGCACGATACGCCGAACAGTGCGACGAGCGCGGTGAGCGCGACGCAGAAGATTCGACCGCGCGTGTGTTGACGTTGCATCATGGAACTTCCCTCCGAGTATGACCTCGCGTCGGTCAGCTCTATAGCACGCGCGATCGACTCACGCGTGCTCGGACTTCAATCGTGTGAGTGCGCTGCAGAGTGCGGCGATGTCTTCCTTTGTGTGCGCGGCGCTGATTTGAATGCGCAAGCGCGCGTGACCTTCGGCCACCACAGGAAAACCGAACCCGATTACGAACACTCCGAAGTCGAGCAACCGCTTGGACATCGCAATTGCCTTCGCGGTGTCATGCACGATCACTGGGCAAATCGCGGTATTGCTTTCAAGCACGGTAAAACCAGTCTTTCGCACACCTTCGCGCGCGGCGGCGACATTGTCGCGCAATCGTTGCACGCGTTCGGGTTCGCGCATGAGGACTTCGATTGCCTTGTCCGCACTGCACGCGATCGTGCAGGGAAGCGCGTTGGAAAAGAGCGTCGGCCGACCGCGTTGCGTCAAGAGATTGATCGCGCGCGCGCTCCCGACGATGTATCCACCCGCGCCACCACCGAGCGCTTTGCCGAGCGTGCCGGTGAAGTAATCAATCGCCGTCGCTGGCATGCCGAAGTGTTCGTGCGTACCGCGACCAGTCGCGCCCATCACGCCGGTGCCGTGGGAGTCATCGACGATGAGCAACGCGTTGAACTCATCGCACAGCGCGCGCATCGCAGGGAGATCTGCGATGTCGCCTTCCATCGAGAAAACACCATCGGTCACGACCCAAATCGTGCCGGTGACTTCGGGATTCTTGCGCGCGTCTTCGAGTTTCACGCGCAGCGCGGCAACATCGTTGTGCTTGTAGACCGTGCGAAGGAGCCCCTTCTTTATCACGCCCGCGAGTCGAATGCCATCGATGATCGACGCGTGATTGAATTCATCCGAGACAATGAGATCGCCCGCTTCGCAAAGTGTTGCAAAGATCGCTTCGTTCGCATTCCAACAACTCGTGAAGGTGTAAGCAGCCTCGCAACCATAGAACGCACACAAACGCGCTTCGAGCGCCGCGTGGCAATCGAAGTTGCCGCAGATGAAACGCACGCTCGCCGTCCCCGCGCCGTACTTGCGAAGACCAGCGATGCCAGCTTCGACGACCTCAGGATGATTCGCAAGACCGAGATAGTTGTTCGAACAGAAGCACAGCACTTCGCCACGGTCCGCAAGAAGAACCGTGCGGTCCATCGGGCCTTGAATCGTCTGCAATCGCTTCAACTGCCCGTTGTCCGCGAGCGTGTCGAGAATGTTCTGCGTGCGTGAGGAAAACGTCGGTGCGGCGGTAACGGTCATGGAGCGCAGAGTCTACAACCCAGCCCCGAAAACGAGGCTGCAGCCAATCGCACCATCGAGACTGCAACCGAGGCTCACGAAGGAATGGATAGCACCAAGGTCGGTCGCCCATGCAATGCCGTCAACACCCACGCATCGCCGTCAACACCCACGCATCGCCGTCAACGCCCATGCGTCGCCATGATCAACCATGTATTGCCGTGCACACCAGTGCTTCGCCGTGAGCGACTTCGGATCGGCACGATCGTGAATTCGATGCCATGGTTGCCGTCAAGAAAACTGCCGTCGATGTCATGTCCTTCTCCGTAAAGTCAAAAGCGATTTGCTCGTACGGCGCAACAGCCTGACATCCCAACACAGCGCGCGCGCCAGATTCGCTCTGATTCTCGATCATTCCTGCGAGAGTCCGGCCCTCAAATCCCGTAACGAACTTTGATCTTCGGGACGAGGTATTCGGAGAAGGCTTTCGCGAAGTCGTGCTCGGGCTTCCAACCCCAATCCTTGCGCGCTGCGGAGTCGTCGCAGTCCTCTGGCCAACTATCGACGATCTGTTGACGCTCGGGTGTTGGCACGTACGTGATCTCGACTTTCGGGAAAAACTCGCGCACCTTCGCAGCGATTTCTTCCGCGCTCGGCGCAAACGCGCTCACGTTGTAGACCAGTTGCGAAAGCGACTCGCGCGGCGCGCTTGCGAGTTCCATGATGGAACGCACCGCATCCGGCATCGTCATGAAAGGGATGCGCGCGTCGGGTCGCACGAAGCATGCATACGCCTTTCCTTGCGCGGCGCAATGCAACATCTCAGGACCGTAATCGCTCGTGCCTCCCGTGGGCACAGTGTCGGCAGAGATGATGCCTGGAAAACGAATCGCGCGGAAATCGACGGTGCATTCCATCCGATCAGTGTTCAGCAATCGATAGTGCCTTGCGTAGTAACGACCGAGTTCTTCCACTGCGCGCTTGTTCACGCCGTACATCGTGATAGGTTCGAGGCACTGTCCTTCGTGAATCGTTCCCGCTGCGCGCTTGGCTTCGAGCGTTGCGACACCATACGCAGCAATCGTCGAAGGAAAGAGAAACTTCACCGGACACTTGCGCCGCGTCGCGCTTTCTGCGGCAAGTCGCAACATGTTCGCGCTGCCCATCACATTCACTTGCATCGCAAGCTCGGGCGATCGTTCGCCGCGGGTGGAAAGCAAAGCCGCGAGATGCCAGATTTCTGAGATGTCGTGATTGGCTGCGATCGCTTCGACGAGTCGCGGATCACTGATGTCGCCTGTGTAGGTCGCTTGCACATGGGCCTTGCGATCCGGCGAAAGTTCCTTCAGATCCATCGCGACGATCTCGCGCTTGCCGTGCCAGAGCGACGCGAGTTGCGCGAGCAACGCGTGACCCATCTCGCCACCCGCGCCTGTCACGAGAATGGATCCGAGTCCGATGCCTGAGGGCGCGCGCGTCTTTGGTTCAATCATGGTGTCGAAATCAAATGTCGTGGGAGAACTTGTGGAAGAAGTCGTCATGGAAGTCACGCGAGGGGCACAACGCCCATTCAAGTTTCAATGAGAACGCGGAGTATACGGATTGCGCTTTCGGCAACGGAATTGCTTCTCACGATGCGCCCGACAACCGGCGTCTGCTCAAAGAACGCAGCCGAGACGTAGGAGTAACGCCTTGGTCGCGTGAATCCCATCGCTCTCCGACATTTTCTTGCCTTCGAATTCGATCCCGACCGGCCCCGCGTATTTGCTGGCGCGCACGATGTCGAGAAGCTTCGGATAATCGAGCGTCGTCTCATTGCCCTGCGCATCGAAGTCGTAACTCTTCGCCGAACATCCCTTCGCAAACGGCATGACGAGCGCGGTGTTCGCAACTGGATCATGCAGCACACCCGCTTCATCTCGCCAATTGCCAAAGTCGGGCAGCGTTCCGCATGCGTCATCGCGCACCGCGAGCATGAGCTTTGCAACCCACGCACCATCCGAACTCAGACCGCCGTGATTTTCAATGATCACGTTCAACCCGAATGGTTTCGCCACTGCCAGTAACTGCGTGATGCCATCCGCACATCGCTCGAGTTGCTCTTGTGCGTTCCCCTCACCGCGCGCATTCACACGAATCGCTGTGCAGCCAAGTGCTTGCGCAAGTGCGCACCACTTCTTGTGATTCTGCGCGAACTCAGTGCGCGCGTTCGCGTCTGCCGCACCTGACTCGCCTTCGCCGTCACACATGATGAGCACACTCGTCACCCCTACATCGTCTGCGCGCTTGCGAAGTTCGGCTGCGAGAGTCGAATCGCCGACGCGATCTTGATAAAACTGATTGACGTACTCGACGCGAGTAATGCCATATTGCGCTTTGGAAATCTTCGCGAAGTCCATCGCGTCGAGGACGATCGCGGGACGACTCTCTGGCGTGCACAGTCCAAACGTGCGGTGCAACGACCACTGCGCAAGCGAGATTGGATTCGCGCGCTTCGCCGCAGTAGCGACCTGCGATGCGAGTAAAGATTGCGGGCGCATCAGCAGCGCGGTTCCCGCAATTCCAAGCGATGCCATGGCATTTCGCCGCGAGACATTCACGACTTTCCGCCAGTCATGCGCTCCGCCATGTCGTCCGTCGAATCCCAATGCCCCGCGCGCGCGTGCCGACTCGTGACCATCGCTGCGGCAACAGCAGCAAGGAAGAGCACGATGCCAACGAAGATGTAATGATCGCCTTCGAGCGAAACTTGCGTGATGAGCATCGCGAACGCGGCGAGCGTCGTGAAGAGCACGGCGTACAACGCGAAGAGTTTGGTGATGTGCAGCGGCGAGCGTGGATCGTGGCGTTTGGGGTGGGACATGCGCACCACGCTATCGGCTTTTTGATCGCGCCGCCGACGCGGGAGAAAGTATCATGCCGTCATGCATCTGCGATCTTCCGTCATCCTTTCACTCTGCACGCTCCTGAGCTGCACCCCGTCCATTGCGAGCGCGCAAGATGTCGAGAAGGGCAAGCATCACAAGCACCATGATGATGCGACGACCACGCCTGCGAAGACGGCGGCGACTTCCACCAACGGGACAACATCCGCAACTCCTTCCTGCTGGTACATGACGCTGCATGGCGGGAATGCCGACACGATTCTGCAGTTTGATACTGCGGGAAATCCGCTTGGAACCGTACTTGGCGCGACACCATCTTCCGTCGGAAAAGTGCATGGATTGCGCGGCATGCTTCGCCTCGCCGATGACACGCTGCTCGTGATCGCGGCGTGGAACCAGAACACGCAGATCCTTCACTTCGGCGTTCCTGATGCGAATGGAACGCGGCCATTTCTCTCCGTCTTCGCAAAGCAAGACGCGAACAATCCGCTCATGATTCATCCGTACTGCATCGCACAAGCGAGCGATGGTTCGATCTACGCGTCGAATCAAGATTCGAACACAATCACCCGCTACGCAGCACCAAGCAGCCCGAACGCGGGAGCGCCGATTGATTCTGCGGGAAATCCAAGCACCGGAGCGCAAGCGGGCATGATCGTGCCGAGCAACAAGACCGACGCCAACGGACTCCATCAAGTGCGCGGCATTGCGTTTGGTCCGGATGGATTGCTGTACGTCGCCGATCGCGGTGATGGGCAAGTCTCTCGTTGGAATGTTTCGACAGGCACGCGCGTGGACACACTGCTCAAGAAAAAAGACGCGGATAAGACGCCGATTCAGTTGCTCTTTACGCCCGATGGAAAATCCTTGTTGGTGAGCGACAACAAATTGAACTGCGTCCTTCAAGTGACGCTCGCGGATCAGTCGTGGAAGATTCTCGTCCCCGCAAGCGCGGGAATCGATGCAGCCAGCGCGCTCGCAGTCGATCTCAACAGCCTCTATGTTGGAAGTCGCAAGGGCAAGGAGATTCTTCGATTCAATCTTGCGGACGGGACTCCCGAGAGCGCGCCGTTCTTGCAGAATCTTCCTGACAATCCAGAGTTTTTCATCCCAGGACGCGTGTCGCCGTGACGCGAATTCGTGGCGCCTGGTTGCTCGCCTTCGGATTGCTTGCGCCTGCGCTCGCGCAAGAACAGCCGCCCGCGGTTGCGATCACGCCGCGCCTGATCAAGCCCACGATCACGGGATTGATCGCGCCAGCAACCGCGACCTTTGACGTGTTCGGCGTGCCGCGCATCGAAGCAGATTCTCTCGTGGATGCGGCGTGCCTTGAAGGTTGGGTGCACGCGCGCGATCGATTCTTGCAGATGGATGCGCTGCGACGCACCGCTGGCGGTGATCTGGCCGAGCTCGCGGGAGATTTGGCGAAGACGAGTGACATCATCCATCGCACCAAACGATTGCGAGAGTGTGCGGACGTCATTCTTGCATCGATTCCTGCGAAGCATCGCGCGCTTCTGGATGCGTACACGAACGGAGTGAATGCGCGGCTTCGTGCTGTTGCGCCGCAAGAATATCGATTGCTTGGTGTGCAGCCGCGCATGTGGCGATCGGTCGATTGCATTCTTGTCACGCTTGCGATGGCGGACATGTTGGTGAACAGCGAAGCAACCGAACGTGCGCAGTCGGTGTTTCGCGAGTCCTATGCGCCGGAGCTCGCGCAGTTTCTCTTCGAAGTTCGTGGTGCGTATGAAGCGCCGTTGTTGCCTGACGCTACCGATCGAGAGATCGCTCAGGGTTGGCTGCCGCCGTTGATGCCGAGTGCGGAGGTGATTGATTTGCGACTTGCGAAAGAACCGCGCGTGGAGGAATCGCGCCCGCGCGTGGAGGAATCGCGCGAAGATTCCGCTGGAAAATCACCGACACCAGGCTCGAACGCATTTGCAGTTTCGGGCAAGCGCACGAAAGATGGTCGCGCGATACTTGGCAACGACATGCATCTGATGCTCAGCGCGCCTGGCATCTGGTATCGAATCGAGATCGCATGCGCAGAGTGCACGCTCGTCGGCGTTTCGCTTCCTGGTGTACCTGGAATCATCGCGGGAACCAATGGACATATCGCGTGGGGATTCACAAATCTCACCGCGGATCTCGCGGACCTCACGCGACTCGAGCCGGTCGAAGGCGACGCACTCGCATGCGAGACAGCCACAGGTGTCGAGAAAATCATCGGCGAAGAAATCACGATTGAAATCGGGCGCGGCGGCAAACCGTTTTCCTTCACCGCGTATCGCACAAGTTTCGGTCCGATCATCGGTGACGCATCGGACCCACGCGCGCAGTACATCGGTAAAGACGTGGACGGTGTGCGGCTTGCGCTGCAATCGAGCGCGACGGATCCGCGTTGCATCGACATGGAATTGTTCGATCTTTACAGCGCAAAGAGCGTGGAAGAAGCGATTCCTATCGCCGCGGGATGGGGAGGCGCGCCGCAGAACTTTCTCGTGGCGGACAGTGCTGGTTCGATCGGATGGACTGTCACGGGAAATCTCCCGCTGCGTGATGCTGGCAACCGACCAAAATCCTCGCGTGACCCAACCGCGCGATGGACGCAATTCATGGCGAGCGACGCAAAGCCACGCATCATCAATCCTCCCTCGGGTGTGCTCACGAGCGCGAACAATCTTCCCTGTGCGCAGGAGTTGCTTCCGCTCGGATGTGAGTTTGATCAGGGTGATCGCGCGTTTCGATTGCGCGCACTCCTGCGCGCGAGATTCGATTGGACAGAATCGGAATTGTTGAAAGTGCAATTCGACACGCGTTCACTGCGACTCGATCGCTGGCGCAATGCGATTCTCGCGACGCTTGCGGGGAGTGATTTCGACAAGACGATCATCGCGCTCTTGCGCGAATGGGATGGCACCGCGTCGAAGGACAGCCAAGCGATTTCGATTCTTGACGAGTTCCGCCACGCCATCGCACGACGACTCGATCGACCGATTCGACAAGTCGTCGCAGCGCAACTTCGCCGAGACGGTCGCGACGCGCTGGCGGAGCGATTGCGTGTTGCTCCGGGTCTCGCCGTTGAAGACGAAGCGGCGCTCCGCGTCTGTGAAGAACACCCGGCGCATTGGCTCATTCCTGAGTTTACGACGTGGGAATCCTTCGTCGATGCGATGTTGCGAGAAGCGATCGTGCATTCGACAAAGGGCGACGGATCGCTTTGGCGTCACGGCGAACTCAATCGCGCGGAGATCGCGCATCCATTCGCTGCAGCACTCGGACCTGCGGCCGCATTGGCGTCGATGCCCGCGGATGAGTTTGCTGGTCATCCAACAACGCCGTGCGTGCTGGGACCGAACTTTGGCGCAAGTGAACGAATGATCGTGAGCCCGGCGCATCTTGAGGATGCGATTCTTGAAACTCCCGCTGGACAATGCGGCATGCCAGGTTCGCCGCACTTCCGCGATCTGCATCAAGCGTGGGTTGAAGGCGCGGCGTTTCCGTTGCTGCCGCAATTGCCTCGCGCGAATGCAGCCGCTTCAACTCCACCGAAGGTCGTTGAAGAAGTCGTGCAGGCGAAGCCGAAGCCTTGAGCGATGCGATCAACCAGTCCAAGCGTTGAGCAGGACCGTGAGATCGCCGGAGTCCACTCGATTACTCGCGTTGAGATCAAATGCCGCGTTCACTTCGCCCCAATGGCTCAGCAGTATGCTGAGATCTGCCGCATTCACTTCGCCATCGTTGTTGAAGTCTGCGGGCTCATCACTGCCGCCGCGCTCGAACGCGCTCGCGGGAACAGGCGCAGGCAAACCAACTGGCGGCGCCCATGAGAGCACACATCCGCCAGCGCCCGTGTTGTCGAAGTATTCGAGTCGGAATGCGTGCGTTCCCGCCTGCAATCCAATGGTCGCGTTCTGCACAGCCCACGTATGCACGCCGTCATTGTTGAGCGCAACTTCATCGCCGATGAACATGCGTGCGCCGTCATCACTCGCGAGGGAGAATCCCCATGCGCCCGACGTCGGGATCGTGATCCATCCTGCAAACACCGCGGCAACGTGATCACTCATACCGCTTGTTGCAAAGGGGCCTGTACCTTCCGCGAAGTTGATGGAGTTGACCGCGCTTGTCACTGTCGGCGAGAGCGTGCTGAAATTCGGCAACGCGGAAAGCGTCGCAATTGCGTAGTAACGAGCATCAAGTTGCGTGACAGAGCCAATCGGATTTTCTGGCACACGCAGCGCTGTCACTTGCATTGAAACGCTTGCACTCGCGCTCTGCCCGCTCGCGCCTGCGACAACATACGAGAACGAATCCGCGCCTGCGAAATTCGGGTTGCTGTGCGTGTAGACCAACGTATCGCGACCTTCGGCGCCGGTTCCAATCGAACGGGTGATGCTCGCGCCCTGTTGCGAAGTCGCGCTAAAACTCACGATGTTGAGCGTGTCGCAATTCGAAGCCGCGTCATTCGCGAGCACATCGATTTGAATATCGGTAGCCGCAAATCCAATCGCACTATCGGCAAGCGCGGTCGGCGCGGCGTTGAGTCCTGAGTAATCGCACGCCAACGACGCGAGGTACGTTTCCATCGTCGCGACATTTCCAGGATGCAATTCAAGTCGAATGTTCTGCAAACCACCGCCGCAGAGATGGCAGTAGGACATGATCGTCCCCGCCTTCGCAACCGCGACGCTGCAGTCAGGAGGATTCGACCCGCAACCGTCCAGCGGCGGGTTGTACGCATGCGTGTGCGGTGCGCCGAGATTGTGACCAAGCTCATGCGCGACCACAAAGATGTCCCAGTTCTGCATGCTGTTGTTGAGCAGCGGATACGGGAAGAATCCCGTGAGATTTGAATTCACGGCGTAGCCATTCGTGTTGCAGAGTCCATTCAAGTACGCGATGCCGCCACCGAGCGCACGACCCGAGAGAAACTGCGCGGTGTCACGTTGCACGTAACCCATCGACGAGATCCACGTGTTGCGAAATTCATAGAGCTGCCCCGCCGCAGTCGTTGCGGTCCACGGATCTTGCGGATCCACCCAGAGGCGCGCGAACGAACTGGAAATGCGCGCGTTCAAATCGCGTGCATAGATCGCATTGAGCGCCGCGACAATCGTCTGGATGTAGCCACTCGCAGCAGCGGTGTCGCCACCGAACATCTGCAAGAACTCGTGGTCCGTTTCAAACGCGAGACGAAACTCACGACAAGGCGCGCTTGCAATGCCGCCATCCGCAAATGCCGCCACGGGTGGAACTTCTTCAGGATCGAGCGTGGCGCAGAGCCATTCTGTCCAGTGGATCGCACCTTCGGGCAACGCGGCGAGTTCATACGCGAGCGTCGGGAGACCTTTGCCATACGGACCACTGGAGATGATCCACGTGCGACCTTGCGTTTCAACAACGCCGAAGTTTCCCGCTGCACTCAACGCAAGAAACGCGAAGCTCTCGGCGTCATCTTTCACGCCGCCCGCGAGCACGAGCGCTTGCGGAACTTCAATCGTGCGTTCGCGCCGCGCGTCGACCGCAACGATGTGCGATGCGCCGTGTGCGATGTCGATGGGCTTGAGTTCAAGTGTCGCTTGCGCGATGGGTCCGAGCGGAAATCGATCCAACACAACGACGCCTTCGGCAGCGCGCGCGCGAAGTTGATCGACATCCAATGTGATTGCTGCAGCGGATCGACGAATGGTTTTGGGAAGTTGCTCGCTCAACTTCGTCGCACGCTTCACCAGCTGAGTCGTGGGAAGCGACGCCCCCTGCGGAGGCGCTCCGAGAACGATGGCGCTGACAAGCAGTGCCAACAACGATGTGACGGCGCGGTGATACATGGGGGACGACGCAAAAACTCGGACAACCACAAGAACAGCCGAAGCGTCCTCCATGACGCATCGACGCAGTAAGAACTTCGGCGTTCCACAGTCGTTTCTTTCATGCCCTGTGCCACGAATTCCAATGATTCAAACTCTTTTCTAGAGCGCTCGCGCGGAATTTGCGTCGATTTGCGGCTTGATCCCCTTCGGACGAACGGGACCGATGCGGGAAAGCCACCCATGGGATTCGAACCCACGACCTGCGCTTTACGAAAGCGCTGCTCTACCACTGAGCTAGGGTGGCGATTGTAAAACTCAATCGTCCATCAAACGATGCGAAGACCACTGGTCGGTCAAAGCAAGGGCGGGAAGTGTAGCGTCTGCCTCGGGTCGGCTCACTTGAGGATCAACTTGACCGCTTCAGCAGAGCCAAGATTCAGCGCGCCGTAGAGACGGCTTGCCGCTTCGGCAGTTGCGCCTTCGCTTGCGCTCACCAAGGCGGTCAGGCCAGCGATTTGCTTCTCGCTGCCGCGCAGGCTTGAGCCCCGGACCGCGTGAGTCGCTGCGTCAAGGAGCGCCACTTGTGCATCACCGCTTGCGAGGAGCGCAGCGTCGATGAGACCCGACGCTGCAGTCGTTGTGCCGAAATCGGAGAGCGTTTCTGCGACGAGCAACTTGAAAGAATCAGGGCGCAACTCAAGCGCGCGCAAGAGTGTTGACTCTGCTTCGGTCGCAACCATGATTGCGTTGTGACTTGTCGCGAGTGACTCGAGTGCTTCAAGTGCATTCACTGCATAGGCGAGCGCTTCAGCTTCATCGACCATGCTGCCGGAGACTGCGGCAACAACACCAGACGCTGCTGCGCGGAACGTGTCGATCGTTCCACCAGAAATCCATACACCCACGGAAGGATCATTGCCGAATGAACCGCGTACCGCAGACTCATCCTGCACTGAAACAATCGCAAGCACAGGGGTCGCGTACGTCATCGCGTTCGCGCGAATCGCCTTGAATCCAGTCGTCAGCGCGTCCGCATCGCCACGCAAGACGACGAGCTCAACGCCATCCGCACTCGCAATGTTCGCGACTGCTTCCGTGAGGCTGCCCGCGTTCAGAATCGTTGAAAAACCTGCTTCAGTCAATTGCGCATCAATCGCGCTGCGATCTTCCGCGACGCCACCGAGCGCGATCGCGCGCGGAGCACCGTCCCAGCTCACCGCAGAGGCGAGCGTTGGAACAACAGCAAACGCGCCGTCGAAACTCTCCGTCGCCTTTGCGTTGGCAAGCGCGAGCGCTGCATCTAGACGCACGCGTCGATCGGAGAATCGGAGGCATTCCGTCATCGGTGCGCGTCCGCCTGTGGTGAGCGACTTCGCATCGGCTGTCTGCGCGAGCGCAGCGATTGCATCACGCACGAGTGCGCCGTCGCCGCTGTCGATTGCGAGTGCGAGAACACCGGTCGCAATCTCTGGTCCGGCGACTGTTGCGTAGAACGCAGGGCTGTAGCCCGTGGATTCCATCGCGTCGCTGCCGAGTGTGTTTTCACGGCGAAGATTCGCGGCGATGAACAGTGAGAGCGCGTTCGCATTCGTGGACTCAAGAGTCAACGCGCGGCGCGCCATATTCATCGTCATCGCGTCGCAGAAAATGTTCGTTGCCACCGCTGCTGCGGAAAGGCCGCCAGTTGCGTGGTAGCTCCACAGGTTGTTCGTCGCATCCGCGCCGTGCGGAATAAGCATCTCCTCGCGCGCAAAGAAGCGGTGAGCGAGTGCGGTGTACTGCGCGCTTGCGTTCGTCGACGAAGCGCCGAGGCGCGTCATCGCTGCTTCTGCGGCATTCTTCACGTCGGAAGTTGTGCTTGCGGTTGACGCGAGATCTGCGAGGAACGGAATTGCGGTTGGCCAACCAATATCCGCGAGGACACCGATGAGCGTGTGCTGCGTATCAGGATCCACCGAAGGAAGTGCGGCGCAAATCGCGAGCACCGAAAGGCGCTTCATTTCGACAAGCGTCGTGACGGACTTCGATGCGAGCGCGGCGTCGTCATGCTTCTCAATCACGCGAAGCAAAGCAGGCACGGCATGCTCATCGGCTGCAGCGAGACGTTCGCGAGCGAGCATTTGCTGGCGAAGCGTTCCTGTGAGCATGCCGACGGCTTCATCGATGCGAGCGAGATCTCGCGCGAGTGCCTTGCGACCGTTCTCAACCTTGCTCTCGATCTTCGACGCAACTGCGGCAACATCACCCATGCTTCGACTGCGCGCGATTGCGCGATCGAGTCGTTCTGCAAGGTCGTTTGCGTCGACGAGTTCAGCGAGCGCTTCATCGCTCACGCCACTATCAAGTGCAGCTTGACCAGCAGCGAGTGCGAGTTCCGCTTTACCAATCAAGACGTAGTGCACGAAGTTCTCGACCTGCTGCGTTGCGACGGTGTCGGCTGCAGCGGAGGCTGCGGTGGAATCCTCCTGCGCGAAGAGCGAGGGAGCGGCGGAGAGAAGCATCGTCGCGCTGAGGACAGCGGCGAAACGGCAAGAGACGGTGCAGCGGAAGAGATCAGATCGCATGGAGCACTCCGGGGTGGACTACAGGGTGGACTTCTATCGAAATTCTGCAGAGTGGAGGAATGTACAGGTCGCAGTCGGAAGGTGTCAAAGTGAGGGCGCGTTCGCGTTCGCAACGATCGAGGCGAAAGCGCGCCGAAAGCGACCCAGATTCGATGCTTGAAGAACCGTGTACAGTCTCGCGCACGCAACTTTGCGTAGATGACGTTACACAGTTCGGAGATTGGTTCTCCGACACGAGAATGCCGCGAATCCCGCTGCTTTCGCGTGAGGGAAGGTGGTGAGAATCCACCGCGGACGCGCCGCCGTAACAGGACTGCGAAGGAACAACCTTCGCGACATTCAGGCCTTTCTGCCACTCGTGAGATTCTCACGGGGAAGGCGCCTGAATGTTCAAGCCTGAAGCCGGAAAACCTGCTTTGCAACAGATGTGGTGTCAACACTCCGGCAGCTCCCCGATCGGAGCACAGCGACGTCCTGGCGCGACCCTAGGACGAAGGCAGGACCTCATGAGGCTTTTTTCTCGACGCCTCGCACATTGCTTCCTTTGCACATCTCACGTTTCGATCTTGCTCCCGCTTCTTTGCGCGACGCACGTCGACGCCATCGAAACTCCCTTCGCAACGCTAGTGATCGCATTCAACGCGGGCGTTGGCGGCGCGTTTGGATACACGAACGCAAGCAGCGTGCTTGGTTCGCCTGAGCGCTACACCGGCGAAGGACTCATTCCGCAATGTGTCACGCCGTATCAACCACCGTTCTTGCAGAGTGAAATCATCTCGCTCGGCGTGGGCGGCGCGATCACGATCGCGTTTGATCACGATGTTGTGAATGATCCGCGCAATGCGTTTGGCGTTGACCTGTTGGTTTTCGGGAACGCATTTTTCTCCGATCAAGGCGGCGCGATCGTTGCGGGGCTCGCTTCTGAAGCAGGTTCGATCGATGTCAGTCAAGATGGAGTCACTTGGATCCATGTTCCAGGGGTCGGACCCGAATCGCTCTTCCCGACGCGCGGATTTCTCGACACTTCCGCGTATGCGACGATTGCGGGAAGCATGCCGACCGACTTCACGAAGCCCGTGGATCCATCGCTGACGATGAAGGATTTGATTGGACTCGATTACGACGCACTGCAGTTGGAGTATGGAAACTCTGGCGGTGGCGTGGGTATTGACCTTGCCACTTTGCAACTCGAATGGATTCGCTTCGTGCGCGTGCGCGGCGCGAGTGTGAGTGGGCAGAGCCCCGAAGTCGACGCGTTTGCAGATGTCTCGCCAGAAGGTGCGATTGAAGATCTCAATGGAGATGGCGTTGTCGGTGCTGCGGATCTTGCGATGCTCTTAGGCGCGTGGGGTACGCGCGGAAATGCCGCCGATTTTGATGGTGATGGCAGCACGGGGGCGACGGATCTCGCGCGATTGCTTTCCGTCTGGAGTACGCCGTGAAGCCGCGTGCGTTCACGCTTGTGGAAACGCTCGTGGTCATTGGCATTCTTTCGACGCTGCTCGCGATATTGCTTCCTGCAGCCTCAAGCGTTCGTGCAAGTGCGCGCGCAACCGAGTGTCAATCGAATCTGCGACAACTTGGCATCGCGTCGACCGCATACGCCGCGCAGAATGCGGATCACTATCCCGCGGCATTGCTCTACAAGATGCGACCAGAAGGGCTCTCGACGATTGCGTGGGACTTTGAATCCCATGCGAATGGCAGCGTCACCTCAGGCGCGCTTTGGTCGTTCCTTGGTGGACCTGACAAAGTGCAGCAATGCCCTGAGTTTCTCGGTGCGTCGACGTTTGGAAATGATCCGTTCACGGGCTACAACTACAACACGACCTACATCGGAGCGGAGGGAAGATTTCCAACGATGGATCCCGCATCGGGTCGCTGGCTTGATGGATGGAAGTCCGCACGCATCGGACTTCGCGTCGGACAGATTCGGCACACGACGACGGTTGCGCTCTTCGGTGATGGTGGATGGAAAGGCGGCGCGAACAAGTTCATGCGCGCGCCGTCGAACGCGATCGAGAATGATGCGTCGCTCGTAGCAGCAGGCGCGCAAGCGTTTCGCCACAAGAACTGCACCGCATTCTGCGCAGCCGATGGTCACGTCAGTTCCTGTACGCAAGCATGCGCGGGCGCGAACACCACGCTTCAATTGCAACGAGAAATCATGGACTTTCCGCGCAACGGATTCCTGAGCGAAGACGACGCCGCCTATGACCCAAGATAAAAATCCAACCCAACACCCCCACCCACCGACGGAGTCGGTGAGGGGACAAAAAGACTGAAGTGCACGCACGAATTCAGGCGTCTGCGATGCATCGCAGCGCCTGAGTCGAAAGCGACCGCGCAATTTGTCCGCGCCGCGCGGCAAATTTCGCGCTTGCGCTCAACTATGCACGCATGAATTCAACCGTTCGCGATTCACTCGCGACGGTTGAGTCAGAAGCAAGCGATGGAATTTGTCCGCGCCGCGCGGCAAATTTCGCGCTTGCGCTCAACTATGCACGCACGAATTCAACCGTTCGCGATTCACTCGCGACGGTTGAGTCAGAAGCAAGCGATGGAATTTGTCCGCGCCGCGCGGCAAATTTCGCGCTTGCGCTCAACTACGC
>SIAK01000007.1 GCA_009691805.1 Phycisphaerales bacterium | reverse complement strand
TGCTTAGTGGCAGCCGCAACCAGATCCACAGCCAGCAACTTGAAGCGCTGGCTTCGTTGCGCCCGCGGCGATCTTGCGCTTCGCAAACGCGACTGCGGCGGCGCCAGTCGAGCCTTGTCCAGCTTCACGAAGCACGACTTGCGTGGTGGATTCGATTTCCTCGATCTTCGCGTCGATCGTGGCTTCCGACATGCCCAGATACAAACCCGCGAGACGAATGAGACCGCCTGCGTTGGAGATGAAATCGGGTGCGTAGAGGATGCCGCGCTTCGCGATCGCGTCGCCATCGCGCGAGGCATGCGCGAGTTGGTTGTTCGCGGTTCCGCACACGATCGTGCAGTTCAGTTCTGCAATTGTGCGCTCGTCGAGGATTCCACCGAGCGCGCAAGGCGCAACGATGTCGACCTTCTCCGCGAAGAGATTCTTGTCGTTGCCCAACGCAACGCAGCCGAGTTCCTCGACCGCGCGCTTCACGGTTGGCACATGCACATCCGTGACATACACCATCGCGCCCGCTTCACGGAGCAACTTTGCGAGTCGATATCCGGTCGCGCCGACACCTTGAATCGCAACCGAGATGTTCTTGAAGTCCACAGGCTTACCGACATGCTTCAAGCACGCCTTCATCGAGTTGAAGCAACCGAGCGCGGTGTAAGGCGAAGGGTCGCCGCCGTGGCTCACAGTGTTTCCGCCCATGACATGCTTCGACTCATGCGCCATCCAGTCGCAGAACTGTGGGCTCACACCCACATCTTCAGCGGCGATGTACTTGCCCGCGAAGGTGTCGACGAAACGGCCCATCGCGCGTGCTTCCGCTTCGGTGGGCTGATGCGTTGCATTCGGAAGAATGATGATGCTCTTCGCGCCGCCCATCGGCAAACCACTCGCGGCCGCCTTGTAGGTCATGCCTTCAGAGAGGCGAAGCACATCATGCAACGCGTCGCTCTCGCTCGCATACGCCCAGCGTCGAGTTCCTCCGAGCGCGTTGCCGAGCACGGTGGAGTGAATCGCGATAATGGCCCTGAGGCCAGTCTTCGCGTCGTGGTGAAATGCCACGCGCTCGTGGCCATAAGACTGCATCTGCTCGAGAACCTTCATATGCGCTGTGCTTCCTGATCAGTAAGAGTGAAAATAGACTGGGACGGCGAGGGAGAACGATAAGCGATGGGCGCGAAATTGTCTGACGCCTTTGCGAGGAAAATTCTGCTTGAAACTCAGCGCTGTGACCCGACGAGCGGACCTGCAAACTGCGACCCAGAACCGAATTGCGGAATTGCAGATTGATCAGCGTGCTGGCCGGTTCCACGCGCTTGAAGATCCATTGTGCGTTCCGGAATGGAGTAGCCGCTGTTCGGAAGTGAAGCCGCCATACGCAGCACGGACGCGGCAGCCTTCTTCATCGTCACATCGGTGTGCACCGAGAGCGCGCGCTGCTCTTGCGCGATGCCCGCCTGCGCGAGTCGAATGAAGTGCTCGACCAGCGAGAATTCGTGCTCGAGCTCTGCGCCATCGAGGCCCGCGCGGATGCGTGAGTCCAACTTTGAAATCGCGCAGAGGGATGCATGAATCCACAGCGCGCACATCGAGAGACGCGCTTGAATCGTCTGCTCCGTGATGAGCCGTTCCTCGTGTTCCTTGAACATGAGTTTGACTTGGTGCGAATGCTCTTGGATGCGCACCATCATTTCTTCGCTGAGTTGCTGGAGGCGCGGCGTCACGCGCGGCGCTTTCGGCGCACGACGGCGAACGCCAAGGAACAACTCCAATCCAACCTGCACTGCGGTGAGCGGATGCTTCCACGGTGACTGCTTGACCTTGATGAGGTACTCGCCCAACTGCTTCGCGCCGTAGGCGAACACGAACGAGTGCATCACTTCATTCGCACCCTCGACGATCGTATTGATGCGCGAGTCGCGCCACATGCGCTCGATGTGATTCTCTGTCATGTAGCTTTCGCCACCCATGATTTGAATCGCATCGTCGACAGTGCGGTAGCCAAACTCACTGCAGAAGATCTTGCAGATCGCAGTCTCGAGCATGATGTCTTCGTCGTGACGATCGAGGAAACCTGTCGTCATGTAGAGGACTGCATCCATCGCGTAGGTGTAGGACGCCATGCGCGCGAGTTTCTCTTTGACGAGATCGAACTCCGCGAGTGGCCGCTCAAACTGGTAGCGATACTGCGCCCACTTCGTCGCTTGCTCCGTGCTCGCGCGCGCGGCTCCGAGCATGCCCGCCGAAAGCGTGCAACGCCCGTAATTCAAGCAACTCAGCGCGACATGCAGACCCTTGCCTTCCTTGTGCAGGAGATTCGCCTTGGGCACGCGAACATTCGTGAATCGAATGCGCGCCTGCCAGGTTCCGCGGATACCGCACTTCGAGCGGTTTCGACTGAAGATATCGACGCCTTCCATATCCGGCGTGCAGATCAGCGCAGTGACGGCATCCTTGCTCTTGCCCGTCTTCGGATCGGTGAGCTTCTGTTTCGCCATCACAGTGAAGAGACCACAGAGCGCGCCTGAGGTCGCCCACTTTTTCTCGCCATTGATGGTGTAGAAGTTTCCGCACTCGCTCAGTTCGCAGCGCGTTTCTTGACCGCCCGCATCGCAACCAACGTTGGGTTCGGAAAGACAGAACGCGCTCAACGTGTCGGTCGCCATCCGCGGGAGATACGCCTTCTTCTGCGCTTCGTTGCCAAACAGCATGAGCGCCTTGCAACCAATCGATTGATGCGCAGAGACGAGCACCGCAGTCGACCCACACGTGCGACCGATGCGATCGAGCACGCGGTTGTAACTGGTGATGCCGAGACTCAGTCCGCCGAACTCCTTCGGAATCGTCATGCCAAGCACGCCCAACTTGAAGAGTCGCGTGATGACGTGCTGAGGAATCTCTTGCTTCTGATCGATCTCAATCGCGGGATGTTCGTTGCGCAAGTAATCATCAAGCGCAGCGAGCAACTGATCGCAGCGTGCGGTTTCTTCAGCGAGCGTGGTGGGGTAGGGGAAGAGCAGATCTTCGCGGAAGTTGCCCCAGAAATAGTTCTTCACCGCGCCCATCGTCGAGGGATCAGGGCCGAGCATTTCCTGCGCCTGTTCAATCTGCTTGCGATCCTGCGCGGAAACGTTCTTGAGGTCCTTAGCGAGATTCAGATTCGACATAATGGGCTCGGAGGAAACGGGTGCGAACGATGCGGACAGCACGACGTGGCTATCTTCGTAGGGCGTGAATGATAGGTCGTTCCCACCCACCGAGCGCGCAAGGGACCCTCGGACTTCCATCGATATTGGCAGCATGGGGAGCAAGCGCCGGACGGTCATAAGAGATCACCGACCGAGGACGTCTGCAATCCCTACTCCCAATCGAGTCAAGGCGCCGGGATTTATCGTTTCAGGAATGCGTCGAGCTTTGCACGAGCTTCGGATGTGTGGCGTAACTTCACGAGGTGCTCGCGCTCACATTCGATTGCGGCGTTCCAGCCGTGCGCGATGCCTGTGCGCACGGCATCAATGCACGCAGCTCCGTGTTTCGTGGCGCCGACAGTCAGCGCGAGAGCGTCACAGATTGGTGTGATTGTCGCGGCGTTGCGCGGAGCGATGGCGCGTCGCGCTGCGTGCGTCGCGTGAAACGCATGCATCGTCACGTCTTGCGCTTTGATCCATTCAATCGCCGTCGCAATCGCGCCCTCTGATCCGCTTCCCGCTGCTGCTTTCGCATCGAACAAACATGTTGGTGCACTTTCACACGCCCACGTTGCACCTGTTGCAGTGCGCTCCATCGCGAGCTCGGGAAGAATGCGGGCGGGCAACATTTGTGTTCCGCCCCAACCTGGACAAATGCACAAGCCTGCTTCAGGCAGACCGATCTGCCAAGGTTTGCCACCTTCTGCGGGAAGTGCGGCGACGAGCGCGTCGCAGTGCATCGCGATTTCAAGACCGCCACCAAGTGCAGCGCCGTGGATCGCCGCAGCACTTGGACAACCGAGTGCAGGAATCATCGCGAACGCTTCCGCGCCCGCCTCTAGATACGCGTGCAAACCTGCGTCATCAAGAGCATCGATTTCTGCAAGATCAGCGCCAGCGATGAACACGCGTGTCGAAGCGCTCGCGAGGATGAAGCCCTTCGGTTGTTCCTTCGCGATCGTCGAGAGCGTCGCTTGAATCTCGCCAATCAACCACGCGTCAAGCACGACGACGCCGCCGCGCGGTTTCGCTGGGTTCGGCTGCAAGAACAGCACATGCACGCCGTCGCGAACTTCAACTGGCAACATGCAAATCTCCTTGAATCTTCAGCGATGCGATCAGAACTCGGCAGGCGTGGAACTTGTGCACTCGTTGCAATCTTCAGGATTCGTGAACCTGAACAGCCCGCCTGCAATCACCGCAGCTGCGAGTTGCGCAGCAACGTAGACGAAGAAGGTTGTCACATCGATGTAGCCCGTGGTCAAGAGCGCGCTTCCAACCGCTGGGTTGAATACCGCAGAACTCACCGTTCCGACGGAGAGTGCGCCCGCGAGCACAACCAGCGCGATCGCCACGCCGTAGTAACTGTTGCCCTTCGTTGCTTTCGCGGTGGCAACCCGCAACACCGTGAAGCAAAGGAAGAATGTGAAGATGAACTCGACCATGACAGCGCTGCGCATGTCAGGTGAGAACGCTTCCTTCGGGAAGTGCAACGTGGGCATCGACTTCGCAGCCAAGCCAGCAACCACACCCGCGATGATCTGCGCGAACCAATACGACCCGAGCGCTTGCGGTGTCAGCAGCTTGCGCATCCACATCGAGGTGGAGACGGCGGGATTGAACGCGCCTCCTGAGATGTGACCGCCAAAATAGATTGCAGCAGCGAGCGCAGCGAATGCCGCAAAGGGCGCGAGGTTGCTCGCGATCCCTCCACCCACGGCGATAGTGACAACGAAAGCGAGAAGGAATGTTCCGAGGAATTCAATGATCGATTTCTGCATGCGCGAATCGTAACTCGCACCGCGAAATCGTGCGCGGTTGCGTCACGCTTTCCAGATGGACTTCAATCGCGCCTGTGCTTCTTCACCCGCGATCAGTCGGGCGCTGATTTCTGCGGCTTCGAGAATCACGGCATCTTCATAGGAGCCATCGAGTTGCGCGAGCCAATCCTTCGTCGCGGCAATGGCATTGGGGCCGCCCTTGGCCAAGCGGAGTGCAAGTTCATCGCACTTCGCGTCGAGTTCTTCAAGGGTCGCAAGATGCGTCGCGAGTCCGCGACGGAATCCTTCTTCACCCGACATCGTGCCACCCGCGAGGAGCATCGCGCGCGCTGCTCCAGCGCCGATTTTCTTGACAAGCCAAGGAGCAACAACAGCTGGGCAGATGCCAAGATCGACTTCCGGATAGCCGACCTTCGCAGCATCGTGGACGACCGCGAAGTCGCAGACGACCATGAGCCCGCATCCGCCACCAATCGCAGCGCCTTGCACTTTCGCGATGGTGGGGATCGTCAGTTTGCGAATCGTCAGCGTGGCGCGTCCAAGTGCGCGAAGCATGTTGCCCATCACAATCGGATCATCGGCAACCGCGCGCAAGTCCATCCCCGCGCAAAAACTTTTTCCAGCACCCGCAAGGATGAGGACGCGAACGCTCGCGTCCTTTGCGATTTCCGCGAGCGCTGCTTCGAACTCCGTGATCACTTGCATTGAGAGCGCGTTGCGTGTCTCAGGGCGATTGAATTCGAGCGTGACAATCGCAGAATTGCTCGCGTGGCGGGAGACTTTGATGAACGAAGCGGTAGACATGAGTGGGAATGTAGTGGATCGAAGCTCAGCGCTTTGTGGACCAGTACGCGCGCAGCATCTCCGCGAACTCCGTCCCGCGAGCGAGATCCGCACTTCCATGCATGGCGGCGTCAAACACCGCGTCTTCGCCGGCATCTTCTGCATTGTTGAGATAGCGTTTGGTCTCTCGCAGCGCGGAAGCATCTTTGCTGAGAAGTGAAGTGACGAGCGCGCGCACAGCCACTTGTGGCTCTGCCGCAACATGCGTGACAAGCCCCATCTCGAAGGCGCGTGTTCCACTGAGGATTTCATTCGAGACGAGAAACGCGCGAGTCGCTCCACGAGTCTTGGGAGCGAGTGATGGAATGCTCACCGCTGGCGAGATGCCAATGCGATGCGTTGGATAGCCAAGTTGTGCATCAGCCGCAGCAACAACGAAGTCACACGCAGTGAGCAGCGCGCAACCACCAGCAAGCGCGGCGCCGCGCACTTCACCTACGACGATGGCATCAAGCCGCTTCAATCGACGGATGATATGACTCAGTTGATGAAGTAAATCCACTGCGAGCAGCGGCTGCGCGACGACCGCCGCGAGATCAAATCCAGCACAGAAATGCGCGCCCTCTGCGCGAAGCAGAAGAACCGTGGGCTGCGGCGCGATCGCCTCGAATGCATCGAGCGCTTGCGTGAACGCTGCGAACATCTCCACCGAAAGCGCATTACGACGCAGAGGATCCGCGAGTGTCAATGCCGCGACGCGTGGCTGTAGTGGATCAATCTCAAGTTGCACCATCGCAATGTTTCAGTCCACACGTATCACGCTATGTTCCATTGACAAATGACACGATTGTCGTGCTCGAATCCGAGAACGGAAACGCTTGATGTCGTCAGCGCGAAGTGTTCGCCATCTTCTGCTGCGAGTCGAAGCCACACTGCCGCGAGCACGCGAAGCACATGACCATGCGCGAAGATCAGCACATCGCCTTCGACTTTGTGGCTGCGCTCAATGATGCGACGGACGCGCACGGAGACTTCCTCGGCGTTCTCACCATTAGGGCAGCCATCTTGGAAGAGTGACCAGTGCGGATCGCTCTCGTGAATCGTCTTCGTCGTGAGGCCCTCGTAATCGCCGTAATTCCACTCGAGCAAATCGTCCGAGTGTTCAGCATTTGGAAGAAATCCGGTGAGTTCGCAGGTTCGAACAGCGCGCGCGAGTGGGCTCGTGAGCACGAGGTCGTACGCACTGCCGTGCGCGAGCACGAGTTCGCGCGTGCGAAGTGCTTTCGCGTCAGCACTCGCAAGAAGTGGAATATCCGTCCGCCCCGTGTGTTGACCAGAGACGCTCCACGCAGTTTCGGCGTGCCGTACGAGCACGAGATGCTTTGCCATCCACGCAGCGTATCCGCTCAAAACCTAAGGAGCGATCATGCAGGATTCTGCCTCAAATTGGGCAAACATTTGCCTTCGCTCGTGTGTCAGCCGTCGCGACAGCGTCGCATGCGTCCACATTCGGGCGCGGGTTGTCGATGGCTCAACGACGTATGCCTATGAAAGACAACCGCCCCGACATTTGTCGGGGCGGTTGCGCGTTGTAGACATCTCTCTATCGCGGAATCTTCACAGCATCATGGACATGGACCCCATGCAGAGAGCAGGATTGCAAGATCCGCAGCATCGACATTGCCATTGCCGTTCAGATCCGCGCCCGAACCACTCCAACCACTCAACAGAATGGAGAGATCCGCGGCATCTGTCACGCCGTTGCTGTTGAAGTCGGTCGGACATGGCGGCGCACAACTTTGGCACGTGGTCGCAGCTCTATTCGCGCAGATGGAATCCCAACGAACCGTGCAGCAGTAGGAGTCAGCCACGCAAACAGTGCCGCAACACACCGCGTCGTCGCAGAACGGATTGGCGTGTGCTACGCAGCAACTTCCCGAGAGCGAACCGCCACACGTGTTTACACACGCCGTGAGGGATTCAGTCACGCAAACCGTGTCCCACCCTGATGCGCAACAGAATGGATCGACATCACACACTTGCAAACAGCACGCAGCATCCGAGCAGAATGGTGAAGTGTGAACCGCGAGGCAACCACCCCCCGAAGGGTTACCGCAGCCCGCGCAGTTGCTGATCGCAGTTGAGGCGCAAACCGAATCCCAGTGGTTGTTGCAGCAGTAGGCATCCGCCGCGCACACACTTGCGCAACACTCCGCATCGGCGCAGAATGGAGTGATGTGCGTCGCGTAGCATGAGCCCGCGTTCGGGTTTCCACACCCAGCGCAGTCGTTGATGGCGCGCGCGGAACAGATAAAATCCCACCGGTTGGTACAGCAGAACGGATCGGCATCGCACACGAGGTCACAGCACACCGCGTTGTCACAGAATGTTGTTGGATGCACGACGTAGCACGAGCCGGTTACTGCGTCGCCACAGCTTGGACAGAGTTCCACCGCGCGTGAAACACAGATGCTGTCCCACTGGTTGGTGCAGCAGTACGGATCCGCAGCACACACGAGACTGCAGCAGGTCGCGTCACTGCACGATGGAGTTGAATGTGCAGCGAGGCAGCTTCCCGCGCCCGAATCTCCACAGTTGCTGCAGAGATTGAGTGCTTCGCTCACGCAGACGAAGTCCCACGAGGTCAAGCAGCAGTAGTTATCGATTGCGCAGACGGCTTCGCAACACGCAGCCGAGTTGCAGCCAGGCCCCGCATGCTGTGCGTAGCAGTTACCACCGCTGCCGCATGATCCCACACCATCCGCAGAGCAACGGAAGTTTGAGAACGCGAGTTTGGTTTCGCGAATCGTGCGCGCATTGTCACGCGTACCCGCGATGCCCGTCGCGACTCCTGCCCACACAATGCCAGGACTCGAGAAGCGCGGGATGCGTGTGCCTGGTTGGTACGCCATCACGGTGCGATACGTCGCGCCATCTGAGCCCGTGAATCGATGTCCCACGGAGTAAGAGAAGACGCCGCCCGTCGTACATCCACCACCATCATTAGGCGCATGACAACATCCCATGTTGTGACCGAGTTCATGCGTGAGCGTTCGATTCGTAAAACAGCCGAGAGCGCACACGCTGAAACCAAGCGGTGATTCAGTGGAACTGTTTGTGGGAAGCAACCACGCGATACCACACGCACCACCGCCGTCTGCGCGAATGAGCGCAACCAGGTCTGCGCCAGCGGCATTGCGCAGAGCGTGGACACCGTCGAGGAATCCATCCGCTGGATTAGTGAGACGACTGAGATCGACTGACATGGAGGCATTTTCGACGTATCCCGTCATGCGCGCTGTGCCGACAAGCCGCGCGGAGAGTGCGATATTGGAACCCGTATAAATCGAGTTCGAATCGGCGATCGCCCACGCAATCGAATCGAGGAGCGACACTTCCGTCCCCGCTTGCACAATGGCAGCGTCGGTGTAGACGACAAGCAGATCGACCTTCGAGCCATCGTCGCACGCGCCAGCAACACCACCATCGAGCGGTAGTGGTTGATCGGGCATGTCATGACCCGTTGTTGCGCATGGAAGATCTTGTCCAGCATCTTCGATGCTCACGCGCGAGAGCCCAGGTGCGTCGCTTGAAAGCACGGTGCGCAACGCATCGCCCCAATAGATCGCGCCCGTGAGTCGGCCATCACGCAAGAACAATGACGCGTGCGCCGCAGGATTCGCAGGATCTTCAAAGATGTAAAACGTTCCTTGCTCCTGCGCGCTTCGGGAAAGGAGCGTCATGTTCGCCATCGCACCATTTGCGCCATGCTTTCCATCGAGCGTCATGAGATCGCTCGGGATGGACCCCTTCGTTCCAATCTGTGCGAAGGCTTCCGGATCGAAGTGAATCGTGTTGAGTTCAATCGGCGGCGCGTCGCCGAAAAACATAGCGAGAGTTGCGGATGCTGCAACGAGTGCAAAATTAATCATTATGTACCACTTGGAGATTCACCGAGGCATTGAAGGGCATGCACGTTGCCGAGTGCAGTCGCGCAGGTCTACTAATCTCGTAGACGCACCGATTGTACATCGAGCCGAAACGGATGCAAACCACTTGGTCATGGATTGGAGCAACCCTCCTAAAATAGAATCGCAATGTTGTGGATTTACGAAGCGTTGACGGTCAGATGGATGATTGTCCAGAGCGCGAGGGTGCCAATAAACACAGTGCCGCCGACAAGGAGCGCGCGTTGGGTGCGACGCGTGTGTAGCTTCACACGATCAACCCAACATCGGCCGTCTTTTTCTTTGATCACAACACCACTCAAGATCGCGCGTTCGAGAAGCGCTTCGCGTGGAATGCCGACGGAGTGCAACTTGCGCGCGCCCTCTGGGTTCGTAGCGCCCGCGTCGATGAGTAATCGCATTGGACCCTTCGGTTGACGCAACATCATCGCGATGATGCCTGCCGGTGCGATGATTGCGCCGAGACCGAGGCCAACATTTGGATCGTTGAATGGCATTGCACTGAGCGTAGCGAAGCGCTTCGCGTCAGAGTGCGATAGACACATCTTCAGCGATCGATCGATCTGCATCGAGTGCACCTGTCGAAGCGATGTCGCCCGATGCGTGTGACCATCGTTCCCAACCGCGGTGATCGAAGGTAAAGAGTTGACCCGCGCGATGCGGAACGCCGCGTTGGAAAATCGGAAGCGCGACGAGTGGTCCAAGATCAATCACTTCAAGGAACTGTCGGCGGAAGTTTCCGCGATCAAGTGGCACGCCCAAGATGTGCTCGTACAACATGCGCAGCGAAGACATCGGGAATGGATCGGGCAGCATGCCGAAGAGCACAGGTGCTGGAGTTTCAGCGCGGGCTACACCGATGCGACTCGCGAGCGGTGAGCGACCATCGAAACCATCCGTCTTACGATGGAGCACGCCGCGCGGCAAGAGCCGACGGGTGACCGCGTCGCCGAGCACTTCATCAAGGAACGCAGTGAACGCGACGCCGAGCAGCTGACGATCGCTGTCGCTGAGTGGCGGAAGTTGTTCGAGAGGGAAGTAGACACCACTCCCTGCGCGTGGCGACTCGCCGACCTGCGGCTTCGCGACGGCGAAGCTCACGACCGCGAGTGAACGCGAGGATGGCACGCGATCGTCGCGCATAGAAACACCCGCGTGCTTGATGCGCACGATCTCACGCATCGCAACGACTTGTTGCACCGCGATTTCTGCCGCGCACTTTGGATCATCACGCTCACCCAACAAGATCGCGGGCAACACGAAGTTTCCCGCAGGATCAGGAATGAGACCAACGCTGATCTTCGCACCGACAAGCCGGAAGACAGGCGTTACCGTTTCGATGGGAAAACAAGGTGTTTCAAGGGACGCGCGCTCGACACGCGCTCCACCAGAAACTCCATCACGAGTTGCCGTGTCTTGTCGTGCGTTGTTGCCATCCAAAGTGATCGTGTGTCGATGAGCATCCATGCTGCAAGGAACTGTAGCGTGAGATTTGAGCGCTCATGCAGGTTTCTCGCCGCAGCGGCGAAAACACTGCAATCGCTTTCGACTCAGGCGTCGCGAGTGAATCGCGAACGCCTGAAATCCGGCGTGCACTTCAGTCTTTCAGCCCCTCACCGACTCCGTCGGTAGATGAGCGTGTGTTTGGGCGGTCGATTGCCCAAATGCACAGGACCCGTGGCGAGTGCCACGGGTCCTGTGAGATTCAAACTTGAAATGTTTGGCGTGCTGTCACGCCATCAAACACAAATCAACCTTCTGCGCCGAGGACGTCGCGTCCTTCGATGCCGAAGCGAGTCAAGATGTGGAAACTCGTATCCACGAGGAAGTCATAGGACTGTGCGCCGTAGTACCCGTTGGAGCCGAAAGGCGTGAGGCGCGACCAAAGCTTGCCTGCGCGCTGTTCAGCCTGCGTTGCACGCTGGCACTGCACGAGTTCGATGTGACCATCGAAGAACATGCAGGCTGGGGCGCTGTTGTAGCCGTGGTTGAAGAACCATGGGGTTACGCCGCCGGTGAAGCCTGGATTGATGAGCGAATCTGGCGTGTTCTGCAACCAGTTGTGCTCGATCATGCGGGTCTTGAGCGTTGGATACTTGCAGCGAGCGATCGATGGTGATCGGTAGCTTGCAGGAAGAATCGGCATATTTGGGTTTACGTAGTCTGGCGCGCCCATCGTGATCGCGGTGGAGAGACCCGAACCGAACACGCGTGGGTCGTACATCGCGGCGGAGGAGAAGCAGTACGAGCTGTCCTCGTAGTTCGTTTGGTCGTACGTGAACTCTGCTGCACTCTGGAAGTACTTTTCAATGTTCGCGAGGGGAACCACGTCCTTCGGTGCGTAGAAGGTTGGGTCGTAGAAGCGCCTGTTGACATAATCATGGAACGCCTTGGTGTTTGGGCAGCGATACGCGCCGTATGGATCAACAGGGTTGAATTGCATCGGAGTGAGCACGACGAAGTTACCGCAGTTTCCTGGGTAACCAAATGCCGCACACTTCCCTTGATTGCCTGTGAAGTAACCCCACATCGCACCGCTCACATCCCATCCGAGCAATTGCTGTGGTGGGCAAGCGACCGATCCTTGGTAGGTACCGCAGTTGCCGCCGACCAGACCGTAATCGTCCGGGCACGGAGTGAACTGACGATCCGCCCAGTCGCCCGCGTAAGTCTCGCACGCAGTCGCGAGGTTCTTCAGGTTCGAGACGGATTGCATGATGAGTGCCTTGTCGCGACCCTTTTGAATTGCGGGAAGGAGAAGCGCGATGAGCAACGCAATGATCGACACGACGACGAGCAACTCGACGATCGTGAATCCCCTAGTTGGAGTCTTCTGAGAAACGGAACTGGTCATGGCTGACCTTTCTGCGGCGTGCGCCGCGTCGGAACAGTTGGCTGCGGATTGCTGAACTGCGCACACTATCAAATTACCTGTCGCGAAATTCAGCAAACTCGCATCGTTCCTTGAGATGTGAGCGAGGCAAGACGTGGAGCGGAGCCTCGCTAAGTTGGTTAAACGGATTGCAGTCCGTTCGCTTCCGCCAAGCAAAGTCTAACCCCACTTGCGGGTCCCGAGAAGCGAAGGTTCCAATTTCTCGATCAAGTTAGAGATTCTTCCTCCCAATCCTTCTCGCCGAAACAAAAACCCGCCCCGCGAAATGGCCAGATCTCTCGTCAAAACCCAGACTTACACGGCAAACGGCGCGCAAGCCCTCAACTCTCACCTACCGACGGAGTCGGTGAGGGGCTGAAGTGCACGCACGAATTCAACCGTTCGCGATTCACTCGCGACGGTTGAGTCGAAAGCGATTGCAGTGTTTTCGCCGCTGCGGCGAGAAACCCGCATGAGCGCTCAACTACGACGGTTGAGTCGAAAGCGAGCGACGGAATTTGTCCGCGCTGCGCGGCAAATTCCGCGCTTGCGCTCAAGCTTCGCAATTCAACCTTCCGCGCCGAGGACATCGCGTCCTTCGATGCCGAAGCGTGTCAAGATGTGGAAGCTTGTATCGACGAGGAAGTCGTAGGATTGCGCGCCGTAGTAGCCGCTCGAACCCATCGGTGTGAGGCGCGACCAGAGCTTGCCTGCGCGCTGCTCCGCTTGCTGTGCACGCAGGCATTGCACGAGTTCGATGTGACCGTCGAAGAACATGGAAGCTGGGGCGCTGTTGTAGCCGTGGTTGAAGAACCACGGGGTTGAGCCTCCGGAGAAGCCTGGATTCACGAGCGAGTCGGGCGTGTTCTGCAACCAGTTGTGCTCGATCATGCGAGTCTTGAGCGTGGGATACTTGCAGCGTGCATTGGAGGGCGACTTATACGAAGCGGGAAGCGTTCCGCTTGCAGGATTCGACCAGTCCGCAGCGTTCATCGCGGGCGAGTTCGAAAGTCCTGCACCAAACACGCGCGGGTCGTACATCGCTGCGGGCGAGAAGCAGTACGAACTGTCTTCGTAGTTCACATTGTCGTACGTGAACTCTGCAGCACTCATGAAGTACTTTTCAATCTTGCTCAGCGCGACCACGTCCTTGGGCGCGTAGAAAGTTGGATCGTAGAAACGATTACCAACGTACGTGTGAAACGCTTTCACACCAGGGATTCGGAAGGAACCAAATCCTGTTCCGCCACCAGGATTTCCCGCGGTGCCAAACTGAAACGGCGTGAAGACGATCCAGTTGTAGCAAGCTTCTGGCCAGCCGTATTGCGCGCATTTTCCAGTGTTTCCGATGAAGTAGCCCCAGATCGCGCCGTTGATATCCCATCCGAGCATTTGTTGTGGAGGACATGCGATTTGTGTGAGGTACGCGCTGCAACTTGTCACGAGTCCCGCATCATCAGGCGTCACGGTGAACTGTCGATCCGCCCAATCACCCGCGTATGTTTCGCATGCGCTTGCGAGGTTCTTCAAGTTGGACACCGACTGCATGATGAGCGCCTTGTCACGACCCTTCTGAATCGCGGGGAGGAGAAGTGCAATCAGCAGTGCGATGATCGAAACGACAACGAGCAACTCGACGATGGTGAACGCACGCGAAGAGAATGAACGCCGCGCGTGACTTTGGGAAGTTTGGTTGGTCATTCGGTTGTTCCGTCGAGCTGTTCAGAGGAGATGCGCATCAAGGATGTGCATGGTGAATCACAAGCCGCTCAAGAAGTGAATGTACGGAAGCGCTGCTTGGATGATCAATGAAGTTTCTGTCGGATTTCACGCGAGTGCAATAGTAAAAGCGGATGAAGAGGAAAAACTCTCGAATCGGAGCAGTTTCGACCCTCGAGGAATCGGGCTCGATGAAGAGGCTTTTCACGTGGAGTTTGCCTCAGTATCCCCTGCGCGACCGGCGCGTTTCCTAGAGCGCCGATTCAGGGGATTTCCGCTGCGAAACACCCATCGTTTTTGCCCGCAAATGGCGCTCATTACTGGACTAGGCGCAGGTGCAAGAACTTTGGAAGAGAATCGTGTTTTAGTGTCGAAATGGGGCAACAATCGCGCGATCGTTACGCATTAATGATTGAGGGAAGAACACCGAAAGCCGAGGTTTGCCATGCTTGACTGCGAATTCACGCTTCCACATGCCACGTCACCAACACGCGGAGTTTTTTGCCTCGAAACGGATTGGGCGGACGTCAAGACCGCGCTCTCAGTGCAGCCGATGCTTGAGCTTCTTCGAAGTTGTCCGCTCGGCGTGCCATTCATCCATCGCAATGTCGCGACGCGAGATTCGATGCGGTACTACCTCACGAAATGGGCGCAACGCGCGCAAGATGATCATCCGATTCTCTACATGGCGTTCCATGGATTGAGCGGGGAACTGCACTTTGGTGATCAGCGGCGTCGCGATGCGCACCTCACACTTGACGACTTGGAGAAGTTGCTCGAGGGTCGATGTGAAGGCCGGATCATTCATTTCGGAAGCTGCCAGACGATCGACATCACTCGGCGACGGTTACGACGATTCATTGATGCGACGGGCGTTGTTTCCGTGTCAGGCTTCCGTCAGGATGTCGATTGGGTGCGCTCGGCGATCTTGGACTTCGCGCTCTTTGCAGCGTTCCAACAGAACTCGATGACCGTCGCAGGGATGCGAGCGGTTCGGAATCGACTCGCGCGTCGATATGCGTACGAATGTCGTGCGCTTCAGTTCCGGATGGAGACTCGCGTCTCGCGGCGCGCGCGGCAGCGGAATCTTTCGCGTACAGCGGCTGCGTAACGCGCGGTGAATACGGGACTTGAATCGTCAGCCAATCGCGTAACTCGGTACAACAGGGCGCGCGATTGCCGGCGTTTTCGTGCACCTGACCTGCCCGCTGCCAACGAAACATATTTAAGAATTCTCCTCAAAGCCTGATTCGACAGTGTGCGCTTTACGCATGTAAGTGGAGAGTGCGTCTCTCTGTTGGGTCTTTCGCTGGGGCGTGCGCTGCGGCCGATCGGCACCGCAGACCGCACGAGCAATGAGGCTTTAGGGTGTTCTGGGCAGTTTGCCCAACTGAAGCCGTGATGGTTGTGCCGATCGAGCCGGCATCTGTGCGATCCATTCCGCCTCGACTCGCGAGAGTCGAGCCGGTTTCGATTTTGGGGATTGTTTGCATCACTGCACCACTGCGCGACTCTTTCGGCTCTCTCGAGACTCCCGACTTGCCGCTCCACCAGAACCTGAATTGTGCAACTAAAGCCTGAAGCGGCTGCGGTTACCCTCTCCGCGTGAAGTCTGACAAGCCCGCGCTATCGCGTCCCATCCCAAATCCAACGCCGCCCGCAAAGTCTCTGACACCCGTCAGCGATGGATTCGACGACCTCGACCTCCACCCACTCGTGCGTCGCGGCATCACGCGCCTCGGCTACACAGCACCGACCGAGATCCAGCGCGCACTCATTCCTGTTGCGAAGACGGGCAAGGATGCGATTGGTCTCGCGCCAACTGGCACGGGCAAGACGCTTGCGTATGGAATCACGCTCGCGGACGTGCTCTTGCGCGACAAGCCAGTAGACACGGCGCGCAAGCGGCCCGATCCGAATCAACGGCTACGCGCGATTGTCGTCGTGCCTACGCGCGAACTCGCGCAGCAAGTCGGTAAAGAGATTCAAGAGCTCGTCAAGGGTTCGTTGCTGCGCGTCGTTAGTGTGTTCGGCAAGGTCGCCCTCGCGCCGCAGCGTGAAGCGGTGAAGTCTGGCGTCGACATCGTCGTCGGCACGCCAGGTCGTATCCGCGAATTGCTCGACATCGGCGCGCTCACGCTTGCGTATCTGAAGTGCATCGTTGTCGACGAAGCGGATCGCATGCTCGACATGGGATTCCTTCCGCAAGTCGAGTGGATGCTTGAGCGCACGCCTCCGGGTCGTCAGAAATTGCTGCTTTCCGCAACGCTTCCGCGGGAAGTGGAAGCGCTCGCGGCGCGCATGTTGAACGATCATCAACGCATCGAGACAGGCAAACGAAACACCGCAGCAACGCATCTCACCCACAGTCGCTATCTCGTGAGCGAGGAGCTCAAGACGGGACTTCTACTGCAGCTCGCAGTCGAGCAGGGCATGAGCGCATTTGTCGTGTATTGCCGAACGCGCCGGCGTGTTGGATGGGTTGTTGGGGCGCTGCGTCGGCACGGCGTGGAGACCGCAGAGTTTCACGGTGAGCGATCGACATTGCAGCGACAGAAAGCGTTGGAGTCCTTCGCCACAGGAAAGTCTCGCGTGCTCATCGCCACCGATGTTGCGGCGCGCGGATTGCATATTCCTCGGTTGAAAACCGTCATCAATTATGACGTGCCAACAGAACCACAAGAGTGGTTGCATCGCGTTGGTCGCGCAGGCCACGGTTCGCAATTGTCGAACCCCTCTTCAGAGTCCGACGCGGCGAGCATCACATTTATCGCGGCGCACGACATCGAAGCGTGGGATCGCATCATTGCGCTCGCGCATCCTGAAGTGACCGCGCGCAAATTGCCAGCGCTCGAGAAGTTCGCACGCAAAGTGGATCTTGAAAAATCCGAGCGACACAAGGCGAGCGCAGCACGCGAAGCGAAGGCAACGCTTGATGAGCAGAAGGCCGCGAAACCCCCGCGGAGTGTCTCGCGATTTGAGTCGAAGAAATGGCGGGGCACGAAGGCGTCCTCGAAGATCACAAAGGGCGAGAAGACAGGTACAGGCGTGAAGAAGATCGGTCGGAGTGCATCGTGATTGGTGTGCGCGAGCGCTCAAGTTCGCGAGCGCTCAAGCAAGTTGCGATCCTCGCGCTCGCGATTTTTCTCGCGTTCGTGAGTATGGGCTTGTTCACGATCTGGCGGTTAGAAACGTTGTGGCGAGGCAACGGCGCGCAAGTGGCGAGCGTCATTCGTTGCGGCTACCAATGGTTTGTTGCACAGGACGAAGTGTTCGGCGCGCACTGGGTGAACCTGCAGCCAGCCGCTGCGCTGCGTTCTAAAGATCTTGTCGATGGTGATCTTCCGCGCTGGGCAGAACCGACATCTGCGCCGCAAAATGATGAGCCTCTGCGCATCGGCAAGCTCGCGATCGGATGGCCTTCGCCGTGGATCCTGTGGACATTCGAATCAAGCGGTCCCAAAGCACTTTTCCCGCCGTTCGCGGAGCTTGATGATCAAGATACGAGTTTGCCGAATGCGTGCGAGGTTGTGCGAGAGGTGCGACCAGGGCCGACGCCGACGTGGAGATTACTTTCCACGGGCTTCTTCATCGCAGCCATTGCGTTGACCATGGTCTACCGCTTGTCGATTGAACTTATCTTGCGGAAGTTGCGCAGTCACTCTGCAGGAAGCATCGGCAGCAGCACCTGAATCAAGAGCGCAAGTCCGACGGCAATTCCAATCATCGCCGCGAGGATCTGCACTGTCATCTTGATCGTGGCGCGCCAGAAGTCCGTCATCTCTTTGACGCGCGTGGCCTTGTATGCCATCGCGACAAAGAGCGCCATCGGAATCGCAAGCGCCCACCACCAAAGTGCGATGGCCGGTGCGGGTTCGAGGAACGGCGTCCAGGCGAGAATGGACATGCAGAGTGTCGTTGTCATGCGCGTGTTCCTGCATCCGCTGTGCGTCGCGTGAGACGATTACTCGGTCGAATGCTCGCATCAAGCAGCACGACGAGATTCATCAAGCCTGCGAGAAACACCAGCAGTGTGCCGAACTCGTTTGAATGCGCGAGGCCTTTGAAGCTTGAGATCTTTGGAACATCCGCAGGATTCATCGCCGCACCGTAAGGCACCGCGGCTGCGATGAGTGGTGCGGCGCGACCGCTCTTCAACAGTTGTGTGTTCGCGACATCGGCTGCGATGACCAGTGGTCCTGCGCAAACTTGTCCGATGAACCACAAAGGATCTTCGTTGCGATCGACGCAGTCGACTCCGCCGACAAGGAGGCCAGAGAACAGGAGTCCGAGCACACCAATGCCTGCGAAAACGCCACGGAGGCGGGCGCCCGTTGCCCATTGCCCGAGACCGGGCAGGAGCCATCCGAGGAGGGCGAATGAGGCACGAAAGGGCTGTAGCGGCGTGTCAGACATGAATCTTCACAGAGTTCTTGAACGGACGTCAATCAGCGCCTCGGATCTGTCGATGCGAGGGAAGTCCGCAGTGTAGCGGCGCGGCGGGTCGCTTCTCGTTCCCCCTCAACTGCGATGCAGGAGCTTGCCTCATGAAGAAGTCTAAAGAATCGAACTCAGACGCAAGCACGCAGCAACCATCGAACGCAGGAAGCGGCGGAGGCGTTGTTGATCGACGACTTGGCATTGATCGTCGCTTGCTCGCAGGCGAAACAACGCCCACCAATCTCGAGCGTCGTCGCGGCCCTGGTCGACGACTCAGTGATTTCGTGCGCGATGCTGAAGAGGGTCAGACTTCGCCGGAACAGTTCATGTTCCTCATGGCGATTGACACCTTCAAGCGTGTGAATGGCAAAAGTTTCCCAAGTTGGACGGACGTCCTCGAGGTCGTTCGCAAACTTGGATATCGAAAGACGATGCCCACCGAACTGAACCTCGGCGGAAGGGTTGAAGACTGGCTTGAGCGCGCCGATGCGCCTGCTGCCGTCAGCAAACCCAAGGCATGGGAAGAAGAAGATCGCGACGCGGCGTAATTGATCGCTCGTTCGTGAACCACAACTGTCGGGAGAGAGCATCACGGCACCCAAATTGGGTGCCGTGATTGTTTTTGGTTCCTCAAGTTGAGCGAATGGCCCTTCGGAAGGGTGACCCACGAGGGGTCATCGGCACCGAAAGAGCCGGTTCAGCCCGACCTACTTTTTAAAGTGGTCGAGGTTGATTTGAATATATTTTTTCCACTCTTCGGGCAAATCATCAGCGGGGAAGATCGCTTGCACGGGACATTCGTCAACGCAGAGACCACAGTCGATGCACGTGTCAGGGTCGATGTAGAGCTGCTCCGCTGTCGCGTGATCGCTCGCTTTCTTCACTGGATGAATGCAATCAACAGGACAGACATCAACGCATGAAGCGTCTTTGGTTCCGATGCAAGGTTCAGCAATCACGTGCGCCATAAGAGTTCCTTCGAAGACAGGGCGAGGCATGGTATCGGCAGCGAGCGTGCACTCAAGTGGCTCTGCCGCAATCATTCAGAATCGCTATTTTTGTCGGACAATTCGCGTATGCGGCGCGAGGCGCGCGAAAGAGGTACCTACCAAAAACGCCAAAGGCCGCACTCATGTGCGACCTTTGGCAATCATTCGACGTGCAGAAGATTACTTCTTCTTTGCAGCCTTCTTTGCAGTCTTCTTCGCGGTCTTCTTTGCAGCCTTCTTCGCGGTCTTCTTCTTTGCAGCCATTGGGAGACTCCCTTGTAAAATCGCTACGCTCTTTGTGTCGGAGGTGGAGGCAGCTGGCGTAGCTGTGAGCTGACTCCTCTTGAGTTATACACACATCGGTCGCTTGAGGAAAGTCTCTTGACAGAAAACTTTTTGCATATTCCTAAAACAGTCTCCGAGGGTCGTTGTCACATCGCGATCGTCGGAGCGTGCGGTCGGATGGGCGCACGCATTGCTGCACTCATCGAACTCGACGCTGAAGCAGTCGTCATTGCACGCTTTGATCGTCAAGAAGTACCGCTTGATGATGGTGCAAAGGTCGATGTTGTGATCGATTTCTCAAGTGATGAAGGATGTCGAGATGCGATCAACATCGCAACGCGGCACAACGCTTCGTTGCTGGTTGGAACCACGGCGCTTTCTGCAGTTTCACAGGATCTTCTGCGCGAATATGCCACGCGCGCAGCAGTGATGATGTGCGCAAACACGAGTCTTGGAGTCGCGGTGACGCGTCATCTCGCTCGCGAAGCGGCGCGTGTACTTGCGAGTGCGGGGTGGACGGTTGACATCGTGGAGACGCACCACGATCGCAAGGTTGATGCGCCCTCTGGCACGGCGCTTGCGATCGCTGCGAGTCTTCATGAAGGCGGCATGTCGGTGCCGTCGAATCGCATCCATGCAATTCGTGCGGGCGACACTGTTGGTGAACACGAAATTCGCCTCGCGGGTCCGTTCGAACGCATCACGATTACCCATGACGCTGTCTCGCGTGATCTTTTCGCCGCGGGCGCGATTCGTGCGGCAAAGTGGCTCAAAAACCGCGCACCCGCGTTCTATTCGATCGAAGCTTCGCTGGGCATTGGCGCGAGTCTGTAGCCCTACTCTGGCGAGATTCCATTCGCGGCGCTGTAGGTCTCTTGCATCCGAAAATCGCTCGCTTGCTCCGGCACGCGCGCTCGAATGATGCCCCTGGTCGGGTTGTACCAAAACATTGCGTGTCGACCGCCTGTGAAGGACATCTGCTTCGGGTGATCGCGCTCAAGTTCATCACGCGCAGCAAGTTCAACCCACGGCGCGCCTTCGGGGGCAAGTCGATTGAGTGGCGTGCCGCCTTCAAACCAGCGAGGGTCAATGGATGATGGGAAGCCGTCGGAGTTGAGTTGTTCGCCGCCGAGCGTTGCTTCTATCGCAATGTGCGCTTGAATCGTGCGAACCGCTGCCTCGGTCGCGAGCATGCGAAGTTGCACATCTTCCTGATCGCGCCACCATCCGAGGGTGCCTAAGCCAACGGCCGCGAGTGATGCGAGCAATGCGATGTCGAAGGCGATGTGCAGCGGTTTCATAAAGATGGTGCGCCGTGGATCGCCTCCCACGGGCTCTGCTTCGTCAGCAAACTTGAACATTCAAGAGTTCATTGTGAAAGTGCGATGTGCAAACAGAATGCAATGACGCGCGCGCAACTTTCGTCGGATGTGCCGCGCGGTGGATCTGTAGCGGGCGCGCAGAGCCGCCGCGGGCAGAACCTGTACAGTCTGCGGGATGCCAGATGTTGAACCCGCCATCGTCGTCCGAACGCTTGAATGCGGCATGACTCTGTGTGTCGAGCCCATGCCGAGCGTGCGCACTGTGGCGGTAAATTGGCTGATTCCAGCTGGTCACGCGACAGATGCACCGACCGCATTGGGTCACTCCGCGATGCTTGCGGAACTCATTCAGCGTGGCGCGGGGCAGCTTGATAGCAAGCAACTTTCCGATGCACTTGATCGTGTTGGTGAGCAGCGCGCGGTGACTTCCGCTGCTTCGCACATCGTGTTCACAGGGCTTTCGCTCGGCGATCGCCTTGCGGATTCACTGGAACTTGTTGCATCGATGATTCGCGATCCGCGGATGCCTGAAGAGGCACTGGGCGCGGTGCAGAGTCTGGCGTTGCAGAATCTTGAATCGCTCACCGATGACCCGCAGCATCTCGTGGGCATTCGGTTGCGTAGTCTGCACATGCCTGAGCCTTTCAACCGCACGGGGTATGGCGAGATCGCCTCGATTCGCGATGCGAAGATCGAAGAGTTGCGAGATGCGTGGTACGCGCGGGCGCGGCCTGTTGGTTCGATTTTCGCTGCTGCGGGTGCAGTCAATGCGGATGAACTTGCGCGCGATCTCGATCGACTACTGAAGGGTTGGCGCGGGGTTGGTCCAAATCCAGTACCTGTGGGCGCGCGCCTCGGTGGCATGCGACACGAGCGCGACGAGTCGAATCAGACGCACGTTGCGATGGCATTCGATGCACCGACCGAAGGCGATCCCGACACGATTCGCGCGCGACTCGCGACAGACATTCTTGGCAGTGGAACCTCGAGTCGATTGTTCGTTGAAGTGCGTGAGCGTCGCGGACTTTGCTATTCCATCGCCGCCGGATACGCGGGCGGTTTGCATCGCGGCATGTGCACGATTTATGCGGGAAGTACGCCCGAGCGTGCGCAGGCGACGCTTGATTGCATCATGGATGTGGTGTCGAAGTTTGAGCATGGCGTGACGGCGGATGAGTTGCGCCGCGCGAAAACAGGGCTCGAGTGTCGGCTGATCATGGCGGGTGAAAGCACGGGGAGCCGCGCAGGCGGAATTGCGGGAGATTTCCACCGCCTCGGCCGCTGTCGTTCACTGCAAGAGATTGGTGCGGAAGTGGCGTCGCAAACTCTCGAAGGCATGAACGACTTCATCGCGCGACGGATGAGCGCGCAGTGGCGTTCGACAATGACGCTTTGCTCGATCGGGCGTGAACCGCTTGATCCCAAGGGCGCAATTCAGAATGGACCAACAGAAATCGTCTCCCTCCGGGGTGCTCCTGTTACGGCGAGCGCGTAATCGCGCGGGACGATTGAATTCGGGCGCTGACACGCGCTCAAACCTATACTCCGCATCCCATGGTTGAACTCGTTGCCATCGCTCCAGGAACTCGCGTTCGCGTCACGCAGCAACTCCCACAGACACACACTGTCTGGAGTACCGCCGTCGAAGGCGTCGTCGTGCGCTATCGACAGGCGCAGACCGGATCTTGGTTCGCGCACGCGAAGGGCGACCGTTTGTGGCTTGATCGATTGGAGTTGGAGAAGGACGACGGCGAACTCGTCTCGCTCAATCTCGATCAGTACTCGGTCGTCGAAGCGTGTAGTTGAGCGCGCGCGTGCTAGCGAATCTCGCCAGAAACGTGCAACTGTGATCCATCGGCGCAGTCGACTGTCGCTGTGATTTGAACAACATTTTCCGCGACGATGGAACTTGCCCAAGGTGGTGCGAGTCGCGCCACGTAGGTTGATGTCACGGCTTCCCAGCGCCCGGATTGTTCCTTGAGTGTCGTGAGTGGAACTTCAAACGAGTACGCGCTTTGTGAGGCGAGCGATCCCGTCGCGGTCATCCTCAAGACACCCACGACCTTGCAGAAGTCACCGAGTTGATCTCGACATTCGATGCGTACGTCCACGCTTGGCGGCGTCGCGCGGAAGTCAATTTGCGAGAGCACGGAGATCGAGATCTTCGTCGCCGAAAACGTGAGTGCAGTTGAGGCGGGGGGAACGATCGCAACGGGCGCAACGATTGTTGTCGCGGGATTGTCGGCGGAAATGGGCTTGATGAGCTGACGCTTCGGATCCTTCATCGAAGGCGCGCACGCCACGATGGAAGTCAGCAGCAGGCAGAGCGAGATGGAGGAAATCGTGCGCATGAACATGGTGGACGGTTGAGGAAAAGCATCAATCACGAGGCTTCTCATCGTACTTCGCCTTCATGCGTGTTTGGCGGTTGGTGAGATTGAGTTCAGATCCATCGATCCACGCTTGCGCGACTCCTGAAGTGACTTCCAATGGATGTCCGCGCGTCAGAATCAACGTCGCGCTCTTGCCGGGTTCAATCGAACCGTAACGATCCGCGATCCCTGCGAGTTGCGCGGGCGCGATGGTGATGCTGCGCAGCGCGGCTTCAGGATCGAGTCCGAATGCAACCGCAGTCGCCGCGTTATGCGGAAGATTGCGCTCGTGCGCAGGTTCATCGCCCGAAGCAAGGGCGAATTGGATGCCGACTTTCGAAAGCATGGCAGGCACTGCATACGGCGCGTTTGGATGGAGCGCTTCGGACGCGGGAAGTTGATGCGTGCCCGTCACGATCACAGGGACGCCGTGATTGCGGAGGAAATCCGCCTCGTCCAAGATACCATTGGAACCGACGAGCACCGGATGGAGCCCGCGCTCCTTCGCCCAGAGCACAGCGGTTTCAACTTGCGAGGCGCTGCCCACCGTCATGAAAACGTTGTCGCGACCTTCAAGCACCGCACGCATCGCTTCGAAGCGCTCATCGTGCGCGACGGTGGGATCTGCAGACTTCGCAGCGACCCACGCCTTCGCGTCATCAAAGAATCGATCGATCCTTGCGCGCGTTTCGGTGAGACGCTTCTTCTGATCTTCCGGCGACCGGCGTGTCCACCATTGCTTACTCGCCTCCACGAGTGGCCACTGCACGACGATGCCGACGCGCGCATCGACGGTGATGTCTTCGACATTCCAACCATTCAGTTTGATGACACTCGCGCTACCGCTGACGCTTCCGCCGAGTGGCATGACGAGCGCGAGCAAGACGCCCGCATTGCGCGCGACACCGAGCAAATCGCTATCAGGATTGATCGCGAGCGCCGGCACAGACTCTGGATGAAACTCTCCGTACTCCGTGCGATCATCCGTTGCTTCCACCTGCATCGTCTCGATGAGGCCGAGCTGCGTCGCGCTCGCCATGAAACCTGGCGAGAGGTGCATGCCTTGCGCGTCGACGATGTCAACGCCGGAAGGAAGTTCCGCAGGCGTCACGCCCACGCTCAACACTTTGCCGTTGTCGATGAGGACCCAACCATGTTCGATGATCGGCTGCGTCGTCGTCGCTGTATGCACGATCGCATTCACGATCGCGATTGGTTTCGATTGTGCTTTCGAAGGCACTGTTGAGTTTTGTGCGTAGACCGCGCCGCCCAACGCGAGCGTTGCAGTGGGCGCGAGCGTGTACGCGCGACGGACGGTTTTTCCGACAAGTCTTGCGAATGGTGTGTGCATCATCGTGCGGCTCCAACTTCTGTTTCCGATTGCGCGTTGTTCATCGACGTGTCGTTTTCTTCGCAGCCGCAATCGCCCGCATTGCGAGGGAATGCGTCGAGTCCACGCGCGACGCGTGCCCACAAGAGATCCTCGCGTTCATCAAGCAATCGTTCGAGCAATGACGTCGGTCGTCCGCGTCCTCTGCCCATGCGCCCTTCGCCTCCGCCACCTTCGCGACCGCCGCTCGCAGACGGAGCATCTTCCGAGGCTGCGACAGCGGCAGAGAGAAGTTCACCGCGTCGCGCAGTTGCTTCTGCCCACAGTGCCTGATCTTCTCTGATATCGAATCGACGAACGCCATCGACGAAAGTCATTTCACAACGGGTGAATGCGCTGAGTGGATCGCCGTTCCACAACGCAAGATCCGCATCTTTGCCAACTTCAATCGAACCCGTGCGCGCATCAATGTGGAGCTGCTTCGCAGGATTGAGTGTGACGAGCTTGAGTGCATCTTCGGGAGAAAGTTGTCCGTAGCGCACCGCCTTCGCGGCTTCGGTATTCATGTGACGGGCGAGTTCATCGGAGTCACTGTTGAAACTCACGAGAACGCCAGCGTTCTGCAGCATCGCACCATTCCACGGAATCGCGTCCATCACTTCTTCCTTGTACGCCCACCAATCGCTGAAACTCGACGCGCCCGCACCATGCTTCGCAATTTCGTCGGCGACTTTGTATCCCTCAAGGATGTGTTGGAGCGTTCCGATCTTGAAACCAAACCGATCCGCAGTACGCAGCATCTGCAAGATTTCATCTTGACGGTAACTGTGGCAATGCACGAGTCGCGTGCCATCGAGCACTTCCGCGAGCGTTTGCAATTCGAGATCCGGGCGCGGCGGCATCGTGCGCGCTTGTGTTTCTGGATCGAGCGCTGCAAAGCGCACATGCGCGGCGCGATATTCCTGCGCGGCGAGAAATTGATCTTCCATAAAGGTCACGACACCCATGCGACTCGATGGATAGCGACGCTTGCTGCGCACGACGTTTTCGCCGAGCGCGAACTTGATGCCCAATGGCGCGCCTTGCATGCGGAAGTGTTCTGCATTCGTTCCCCAACGGATCTTCACGACAGAATTGCGTCCGCCCATCGGGTTCGCGCTGCCGTGCAATTGATTGACCGCAACGAGTCCGCCCGAAAGTTGGCGATACCAATTGATGTCGTTGGGATCAATGACATCACCGATCCACACTTCCGCGGTGCACGCCTGTCCACCTTCATTGACGCCGCCAGAAATGCCCGTGTGGCTGTGGCAATCGATGAGTCCTGGCGTGAGATGTTTGCCTTTCGCTTCAAGGACAACAGCGCCTTCGGGTGGCGTGAGTTCTGCGCCGACGGCTGCGATTTTTCCATCGACGATGAGCACATCGCCTTGCGCGAGTGTGCCGTTGGACGCGAGCGTCCACACCGTTGCGTCATTGAGAAAGATTGTTCCCTGCAGCGGTGCACGCGTGCGACCGAATGCACCGAGTGGGGATGGAAGCACTTCCTTCGCGAGTCGCGAGAGATCTTCTTTCGGCGGAGTTTTCGGCGCTGTTGCGTCGGTGGCTGCGGCGACTTCCGTTGTCGAGTTTTCTTGCGGAGCATCGACCGGTGGTGCTGCGTCCGCCTGCACATTCGCCACATCGCGTGTCTTCGATGGATCGCTCGGTGGAAGATCGCCTTCACGCAGGAGTGCGACGACAGCGCGTTGACCTGTTGAAGTTTCGATCGTGAGATCACAACCTTCGCCTGAACCAGCGCCGCTCACGCGTAGCGTGCCCGTCGCAGTTGCATCGCCAAAGAATGTTGCGTCACAGGTGAACGAGAATCGTTCGCGATCGACTTTCACTTTCTTCGCCTTCAGTGTCTTTCCTTCGGCGAGCACAGCACTGATGCGACTCTTCGCGAGGTCCATTTCAAACTGTTGCGTTCCGTTGACTGCGCGATAGAGCCCCGGCTTCAACGACGGTTGTGGTTCGGGAAGCCGCGTAGGCGCACCCGCGATCCACAGACTCTCGAACTCAGAGTCCGCGACGAACGGATCGCCCTTACTCACGATGAAGTTAGCAATCTTGCCAGGCTCAAGCGTGCCTGCGCGTGCGCTGATGCCCAGCATTGCAGAGGGCGTTGTTGTGAGTGCCGCGAGCGCTTCATCTTTCGTGAGTCCATGACGAAGCGCTTCTGCGAGACGCTTGCGGAACACCGCGCGATCCGTGAGTCGATTCGTGGTGATCGCGATCGTCGCACCGCCGTTGAGCATGCGTTTGGGATTTGTCGGCGCGTAACGCCACGTGAGAAGTTCCGCGAGCGACACACCTTCGGATGCAGTTGGCGAGGTGAGATCGGGCGCGGTGGGGAAGTCGAGTGCAACGATGAGCGGCAACTTTGTTGCGAGCACATCGACTTCCGAACGGAACTCGAGCCCACTTGTGAGCATCGTCGCGTTCAGTTGAAGTTCGCGCGCGAGCGATGCAAAGCGAAGCACATCGAGCTCATCACTCGCGTCGAACATCACGCGCTGCTTGCCGCGCACGCAATCGACGAGCGCATCAAGCGCATCTGCTTCGAGTGGAGGCAGCGAGCCAGTGCCATCGGCGTTCGCGAATGCATCGAGTGTTGCGTCGCGCCATTGACCATCGAGAAATCCTTGACGCAGCACCGCGATCGAACCCATGAGCGAAGACGGATAGTTCGTCCATTCTTCTTCCGCGCCTGTTGGCCGCGCGGGAGTTGCGATGCCAGGAGTTCCAACACCAGGCATCATGCTGCCTGGATCAAACGAACGCCTCGGCTTCGCACCAACGAAGAGCACTTCGTCCGCAGCAAGTTCGAGCGCGCGCGTAGAGGCCGTAGTCGTTGTCGATGCAGCACCGACGAGCAAGCGCGTGTCGCTAGTGCCGCGAAAAATTCCATCCTTCGGCAAGACCCGCGCGATTGCGAATCCAAGTTTGCGAAGTTCTTCCGCCGTCGCATCGGGCAATGTGAGTTGTTCGCCTTCAAGTTGCGGAGTGACGTGTTCGCTCCAATGCGCGCCCGGAAGTCTCGCGTACGACTTCGCGAGTTCGGCGCTGTCCACGCAGAGCGCTGATTCGATGAACGCAGGAAGGATGACGCGATCCTTCGCGTCCCACACGCGGTAACCCGCAGGGATCGCGAGGTCGGCGCCGACAGCTTCAATCACGCCATCGCGAATGAGAATCGTCGCGTGCTCGATCGTCGTGCCTGGCTTCGTGGTCACGGTCGCACCAACGATCGCGTGTCGCGATGGATCCGCCGCGCGCAAGCCGACAACAGGCGCCGCTTGCGGCGCAGCGAGCGCACTGGTTGTGGGCATGCACATCACGCCCGCCAGAGTTGTGATAGACGACAGGGCGAACGGCGCGACAGCTCGCGCGAGCAGGGCGGGTCGTGACATAGGCTTAAACTAACGACTTGTGCCCGTCGCGTTGCTTGCGAACAGCGAGAAGCATCCGCAAAAACGAAACGACCACCGCCGGCTCAGGCAGTGGTTGCTTCGTCATCTTGAAATTGTCGCCTCGCCGCGGAGTGACCGCGACGATGTTTCAATCGAGATCTTCGATTATGCGCTCGATCGCGACGGCTAAACGCTCGTCGGTATCGAAGTCGCCGCGTGCAATTGCTTCACGCGCTGCGGCCACCTTGTCAGCACGAACGTCCGGCATACTGCGGAGTTCGGACATCCAGCGTGCCGTGTCGGAGACCTCAACTCGGTCTTCACCACGAATCACTGACTCTGACGGCGCACTCGCTGTTCGCTCTGTCGCGTTCGTTCCTGCAAATCGTCGCGCGGCAGTTGCCGCGGTGATTGCAGGGTTCGAACTCAAACCAACACTACTGACGTTGCCTACATGGGGCATTGCAAACTCCTTGGGAGACGAGGTTTTTTCCTCGGCTGCCGGATCGAGAATAACCATCCATGGTTCTCGAACTGGGGAAGAAGCCAGTCCACGCGAGCTGGCTTCCCATCCTGCCCGCTGAGTCATCGTCGGAATGACCCGCACGACTTGAAGGATTGCTACGATCCACACTCCGTAGTGCAGTCAATCCACCAAAACCACAAGATTTGCTCAAGACTAGGGTTATGAAAGTGAGCCAAATCGACCCGAGTACCCGCATGATTTGCGCGCGCACGGGAGGCTGAAAAATCCGCTTCAGCGCGATGAGAGGGCGGCAGTTCTTAGCCATCGAGTCTCTTCAACCTATGAAAAATCTCTCGCTCGCAAACCCGATTTTTATCACCGCTACGGCGAGCGCTTACTTGTGTCTCGCGTTCGCGATGGTCGCGCTCAGTGTGATTGGTTGCGATGATGGAAAGAAGAAGACGTCGTCGAGCGGAGCGTTTCCAAGCATGCCGAGTGCGAGTTCGAAGCAGGGCAGTTCGAGCGCGCTTGTGAGTGACGGCGATGTTGTGCTTGATGATCCAGCGTCGTTTCGCACGACGGACAATCTCTCGCGAGCCGATCCGCTCGCGCGTGGGAAAACTCCGAGCGCGCCGAAGTCCGGATCGAAGACGACCACGACCAATCCAGAGAGTGATCTTCGCTGGGCGATCTTGCTTCTGAGCTTCACAGGAGAATCGCATGCGGAGATGGCTCGCAGTGCGATCGCTGGCATCACCGCGCAGTTGCCTGACCTTCAAGATGTGCGCGTTGAACGCGTGGGCAAAGGTTCTGCGATTGTCACAGGGCGATACCCATCGCCGAGTGATCCCGCAGCAAAGGAAGCGTTCAAGAAGGTGAAGACGATTCACTCGAATGGTCGCCGCGCGTTTCAATCCGCGATGCTCGTACGGATTTCGTCGGGCGATGTTGGTCCACCCGCGCCGTATGACTTGCGAACGCTGCGCGCGCGTTTCCCCAACACTAAGCCGCTCTACACACTGCAACTTGCCGCGTGGAGCACATTCGGTGATGCGAGCATCAAGTACGAGCAGTGCAAAGCGTCCGCGGAGCAATTCGCCGCGCGATTGCGGGCACAACGTGAAGAAGCGTGGTTCCATCACGACGAAGACAGCGAGACGAGCGTCGTGACAATCGGGCACTTCGATTCGAGCGCCTATGACTCGCGCAGCACGCTCTTCGCACCAGAAGTCGAAGTGTTGTTCGACAAGTATCCAGCGCATCTTGTGAACGGCGAGCCTGTGGAGATTCAATTCAAGGCCGGCGATGCGCCGAATTCACGGAGACCGCAAGCGCCGCGACTTGTAGAAGTTCCGTGACGATGGTGTGGCGCAACACGCGCGTAGGATGCTCTCGATATGGCGCGTGAACGACGAACTCGACTTGATGCTGCTCCCGCTGAGCGTGAAGCGATACGTGTGTTTCATGGTCCCGTCGTGCTTGGACAGGACGCTGCGGTGCGAGCACTCACAACAGCATTGCGTGGCGCGCACTTTCCACACGCGTGGATTTTTCATGGTCCGGCGGGCACGGGAAAATTTCTAGCCGCGACGGAGCTTGCGCGATTGCTGCTTGATGCGGAGACCACGCCCGCGCACATCGCGGAGTTCAAAGCGCCGCGAGGAACGCGCGCGTCGTCGCTCATCGACGTGGGAGCGCATCCAGACTTGCATGTGATTCGCAAGGAGCTTGTGGAGTCGTCATCGATTCGCGAAGTGCGCGAGCGCAAGCAGACGAACATTCCACTTGATCTTCTGCGCGAACTCATGCTCGGCGGCCCCATTGGCGATGGCAAGAGTCTCGAGAGCCCTGTGTGGAAGACGGCTTATCTTGGGCACGGAAAGATGTTCATCATCGATGAGGCAGAGTTGCTCGACGCGAACGGACAGAACGCGTTGTTGAAGACACTCGAAGAGCCGCCTCCGGGAACGTACATCGTGCTGTGCACCACCCAAGAGGATCGCTTGTTGCCCACGATTCGTTCGCGATGCCAGCGCGTTGGATTCTCGCCGCTCGATCGCGAGAGCATGCATCAATGGATGGAACGCGGAGCAATCGCAGGTGAGCATGCGGAGTGGATTCGCAATTTCGCAGACGGATCGCCTGGTGTTGCGATCCTCGCAGCGAAGTATGGACTGCAGAGTTGGTCGGATGACCTCGGCGCGAAACTCGATGCGCTTGAGCGTGGACGGTTCGACGCGAGTGTTGGCGAGCAGTTTGCGTTACGTGTCGATGAGATTGCCGAGGCGATGGTGAAGGAGAATCCGAAGACCTCGAAAGAAGCGGCAAATAGGCAAGGTTTTCGCATGCTCGCGCTCCTGCTTGCGCGCCGATTGCGCGACGCGATGGCACGTGCAGCGCAATCGAATGAAGTCGACATGCTCGATGCTTGCGTGCGCCGCACGGATCTTCTCGCACGAGCAGAGAGTGAACTGCACGCGAACGTGAATCTTAAACAGCTTCTTGCGAATCTCGTCGCGCAGTGGTCGATCGCGTGAGTTGCGCCGAAGAGATTGAGCGCGTCTTCGTGCTGCGGGCGCTGCCGACGATTCCCATCGGCGCTGAGATCTGGAAGATCGAGCAGGGCTACTTCGATCGTTCGATGACGGAGTCGCAACTCGCAGCGCGCGCGTATCCAGAAGGTCGATTGCGATGCGTCACCACGCCAGCAGGCGCGCGAAAATATTTTCACACCGTGAAGCAGGGCAGTGGACTTGTGCGGCAAGAAACGGAGCGGGTGATTTCTGCAGAAGAGTTTGACGCGCTATGGCCACTCACTGCAGGGCGCCGACTTTCAAAAACTCGCCACCGTGTGCAGACTGGTGCACACGTGTGGGAGATTGATGAGTTTCATGCACTGCCACTCGTGTTGGCAGAAATCGAATTGCACAGCGCATCCGAATCGATTGATATCCCATCATGGATTGCGCCACTCATTGTGCGTGAAGTCACAACCGACGCGCGCTGGCGAAACTCCGCGCTCGTCTTGTACGGCGTGCCGACGTAACGCACGAAATCGTCAGCGCAAATCTTTTGCTTCAGGCAGATCGCTGATGGACGCGATGCCGAACACGCGCAAGAACTCAGGTGTCGTGCCGTACAGCATCGGTCGACCGAGTTCTTCCGCGCGACCTGTGATCTTCACGAGTCGGCGTTCCATCAAACTCTTTAGGACTTCACCACACGCGACACCGCGAATCGCTTCGAGTTGCGCGCGCATGATCGGTTGCCGATACGCGACGATAGAAAGCGTTTCCACGGCAGCTTGCGAGAGCCGAGTTTGCGCCTTGACGCCGCGCAATCGAGCGACGATTGCGCCATATGCGGGCAGCGTGATCATTTGTCGACCGCCCGAAACACTTTCAATGCGGAAGGCGCGATTGGTTTGCGCGTACGTCTGATTGAGTTCATCAATCGCAGTGCGAATCGCATCGACTGCAGCCTTGCGTCGTGAGGCGATAGCCTTCGAATCCTTTGCAGTCGCCGCACCATCTTCGGCATCGTTCTCGCAATCTTTCATCGGAACGAATCCCAACACTTCCGCTAGACGTGCTTCGGAGATCGGTCGATCCGAGAGAAGAATCGCTGCTTCAACGCGCGCCGTGAGTGAAAGGTCACCACAAGGCAGGTCGCCACCTTCAAAGAGGAGCGCCTTCGTCGTCGTGGAGGTTGTGGCGGAATCAATGGAGGTCACTTCAACCGCTGCGCTTTCTTGCGCGGGCGAAGTTTCGTCGGTCACGACTTCCGTGTCGCGGATGTGCATTTCGAGAGGGTATCAGCGAATCGGACGCGCAACAGCGAGTTTCGCGCGTGCGGCGCGTTGACGGCGCTCGATCGTCGCACGCTCGGCAATCGTTCCGCGCTTATTCACATCAGCGTTGGCCGCGTCGAGTTCTTGGCTTGCCTTCGCTGCGTCAACCTGATCAATGGGAGTTGCGGAGTCCGCGAGAATCGTCAGCGTCTCGCCTTGCATCTGAGCGAAGCCACCATCAATCACGAATCGCTTCGATCCACCAACACCGTCCACACGGAGCACCCCCTCGCCAAGCTTCGCGAGAAACGCAGCGGCACCAGCTTGCACACCCTTCGATCCATCCCACGCGGGGAAGGCGACATAGGTCGCGTCCACTTCGAGGATGGATGCGGACGGTGTGACGACAGTGCAGCGCAGTGAAGTTGCCATAGTGGTGCTCGGACGGGGGTCGGAGACTATATCAGCAACACACCCACCACCGACAGAGTCGGTGAGGGGATCAAAGACTGAAGTGGACACACGAATTCAGGCGTCTGCGATTACTCGCAGCGCCTGAGTCGAAAGCAAGCGATGGAATTTGCCCGCTGCGGGCAGAATTCCATCGCTTGCGCTAAAAAATCGTCGCTCGGACTCACGAGGAGCCGAGCGACGGGCGGAAAGGGACCAGATGGCGGCGAGTGAGTGGTAACTACAACCTTGCTCACGTCCGTCTTGGAATTGTTTTAGTTGCGCGGCGCCGTCGACCGAGACCGGTGACGGCTGCAACTCCGAGCAGCGCAAATGCGCCTGGCGCGGGAACAGGTGTTCCAAGACCTCCGAGGGCCGCCGTAAAGACGACCGTATCCCCTCCTGTGAGGCTGAAATGAAGCTGATAGCTGATGTTCGTCATGAACTCGGGACCAGGCAGCGTCGGTGAAGTTCCGCCGAATGACTGGTATCCGATAGATGACGAGCCTGCCGTCAGCCGTGTGATCGAAAGTGGGCTGTTGAAGAGTGCCGCAACACTGTTTCCATTCGCGCTGCTCTGATAAAGCGGCAATCCCGCGAGCGAAGTGAACTGCCCACCATTTGCGTTAGCGATGAGTGCGCCGCCGAGTGAACCGTTGTAGAAGCCGTTCATCGCGCCGGTCGAACTGAGCGGCATCACGAGCGTGATATGAAAATCAAGAACGGTCTCGGCCAAGTTTCGGAAGGTGAAAGAACCTTGGTTCCAAGCTGTGGTAGGTCCACCATTTGCGAGGAGGTTGTAGTCAAGACTCCAGACATCGCTTGGGCCAATGACAGAACCGTAATAGGTTCCTGTGCCTGAACTCGAGACCGAGTTCGGGGTCAGTTGGACCTGCTTCCCAAACATCCCAGAGTCGACAAGCAACGTGAGAACTGGTGCATCTGCCGAAGCAGATTGTGTAACAGCAACGCCAAGGCAAAAAACAGCCACGGTCGCTACTGATGCAGCCCGATCATGACATAGCCATGAGCGGACAGCACGCAACATGCGGTCCATAACAAGCCCTTCTATTACGGGATCTGAATCAACAGATCCCTTGTCCCTCGAACTTCACTGGGTTCTCGCCCGGTGAAGTCTCAAACCTCCTAACACAGCCACTGCATGACCGCTCCACAAAGAGCAGTCCCCTTTAACGATCTGAAGGTAGCTCGGAAATGAGGTGAGGCAAATGACTTGTCGTGATTGACGAGAATCGCACGAATTGCGGGTTTCACGTACTCCGAGAACCATCAGAATTGTCTTTACAGAAGCCCTGCAACTCTGCGTTGAACCCCATCCGTTCCACTCGAGAGCAGAGTTCGTACTCCGGGCGCATCCACTCATGGAGCGCGTCTCGCATAATTTGCGTGTCCGTGGCAGTTCGAATCGCCTCCTTGAGCGGCTTCACGTGGCCAAGCGTCTTTCCGTACCACGCGATGCGCTGGCGCATTTCACCGACCGCGCGTTCAGTTCCCACATGCCGTTCGATGAGTTCGAGGTGGCGAAGTATGAGACGGAGTTTGTGATTGACACTTGGCTCGGGGCTCGCTTCGCCTGTTTGCAGCAGTGTGAGCGCTTGCTTGAAAAGCCACGGCGTGCGCAACGCGGCGCGTCCGATCATCACACCATTGCAGCCCGAAACACGCATGAGTTCCGTGACGTGCTGCGGTTCCGTCACATCTCCGTTGCCAATCACAGGAATGGATCGCACCGCGGCGACGACTTCACCGATGGCGTTCCAGTCTGCAGTTCCCGAGAAAAACTGCACGGTGTAGCGGCCGTGCACCGTGACGAGCGCGACGCCGACAGACTCAAGATCGCGCGCGAGTTGCGGCGCAACGCGATGTTCGCGATCCCAACCGAGTCGCATCTTTGCGGTCATCGGTACACGCCCCGCGGAATGACGATCGATCGTTTTCACGAGCCTTTCAGCCAATCGCATCGTGTTCGCGCAATCGCGTAAGAGCAGACTTCCACCGTGTTTCTTCGCGACTTTGTCGACAGGGCAACCCATGTTGATGTCGATGACGCGCGCGCCGTGTTCGATCGCCCAGATTGCAGCTTCGGGAAGCGGGTCTTCCGAGTTGCCGTAGAGCTGCATCCCACACGGTTGATCGAGTCCATTTGTGGACGCGAGCTCAAGCGTGCGCGCCGCGCCTTTGAGAATCGCGCGCGAGTTCAAGAGATCAGTGAACGCAATGCCAACGCCACCCTGTTCGCGACAAAGAATGCGCATGGCGAGGTCCGTCTGCCCTGCGATAGGCGCAAGAAAGAGCGGCGAGTCGAGTTGCACAGGTCCAATGCGAAGCACAGCGCCAAGCGTATGCGAACTGCAGTGCGATTCGCTGTTGCAATTTCTCACACTCGCGTTGCCTCGATGATGTTCGAGGTGCTACATCTGGCTGACGGCGTCAAGGCGATAGAAGCCGAGCAGGAAGCCGGCCGTCGCAAACGGACTCACGGCGAGTTTGCCGCGGAATGTGCCGTAGCGCGTGAGATGCAGACCGGTCATGCGCATCGGTTGCGAGAGTTTCGCTTCGATGGAATCAAACGGTGTGGGAGGAAGTCCGATGCAGCAACCATCCCAACGATTGAAGGTGAGCAGGAGTTCATCGACCGACTCGGCGCGCACGACTGTGGAGTAGTACGCGGAGATTTCAATCCACATGCCGTCGAGCAGTTCGATCCACTTCGGCGGTTGCAGCGCACCTTTACTCGCGTCCACTGTTTGCGACGCGCTCATCAAGAGTTCCCAACTCACACGATATGGATCTGCTTCGGTGCCGTTGCCTGTGACTCGATACTTGCCTGCGAGTTCGATTGTGCGTGCATCGATGCGGCGGACAAGTTCGACCGCATTGCTCGCAACAGTTTTCGTCGCGGTTGCTTGGGGTACTTCGGCGACTGCGGCGATTGGTGCAATGGCTGGTGCAGTCATTGCTGCAGGAATCGCGATGGGTTCGTTTGGAATTGCGTCTTGCGCGCTGACGATTGGGTGCTTCGTATTTGAGGAGAAGAAAAACACAGCGGCGAGAGCAACGAGCGCGAGCACGAACGCCCAAAGAAATTTCATGCGCCCGCGCTCGTGTGGAGAAGACCGAGTGCTGCGAGTGTTGCGTCGCGCACCGCGCTCATCGGCAGTTCTGCTTCGCTGAACGGATCGGGCAATTCGCCCAACAACACCGGATCAAATCCGCGCGGCACTTCGGCGAGTCCGTGCGAGCCACGAATGAGTGATGCATCGAGCGGCGTTGGATCGAGAAGGACGCGCACGCCCAGTTTTCGAAGCATGAGCTTCATCGCGATGCGTGCGGCGAGCAGTGGTCTCGCTGGATCAAGCAAGAGTTCGCACGGGTCGTAGCCTGGCTTCTTGAAGATGTCGACGGTGCGCGCGAAGTCGGGCGCTTTCGCGTCGTCCATCCACCATCCATAGGAGAACCAACGGTCAGGCGCGCTCAAACAAACGACATCACCGCTGCGTGCGTGATCAAGATGCGCAGCGCGGCGCGACTCGCCATGCAGCACTCGCGCAACGCCCGCAACGCGCTCGAGCAATTGCGCAACCTCGCTCGCGCGCGCTGGATTTTTCAACGAAACGTGTGCGAGTTGATGATCGACGACGGCGAATGCCTCTGACTCTTGGAGATCAAGGACTTCGCGACCATCTTCGAGGCGGACTTTCAAGAGTCCAACTTCGCGCAGCGCACGGTTAATCCACACTGCATCGGTGACTGGCACGATGCCGTATTCACTCACGACAAGCGGGCGAATGTTTTCGCGCTCACAATGTTCGAGAAGCGCGCCAAACACGCGATCGACTTCGCGCAGCTCCGCATGGATAGACGCATGCGCAGGCCCAACGCGCTGCAAGCAATAATCTAAGTGCGGCAGGTAGATGAGCGTGAGTGTTGGCTTGAACTCGCGCATGGTGTGGAGCGCTGCGGCGGCGATCCAATCGGAAGAAACGATGTTCGCGCGCGGTCCCCAGAAATTGAACAGGGGAAATGGACCGTGCTTCTGTTGCAACGCGTCGCGCAGCGTTGGCGGATGCGTGAGGCAATCTTCAAGCTTGCGACCATCCGCTTTATAGACAGGACGCGGCGTGATGAAGATATCCGTCGACGCGTGCATCGCGTACCACCAGCACACATTCGCGCAGGTGAAGTTTGCATCACGGCGCTTCGCTGTCTCCCAAATCTTCTCGCCCGCAACCAGCGCATTCGATTGTTTCCAGAATTGCACTTCACCAAGCGCGCGATCATGCCAACCGTTGCCCACAATGCCGTGATGATCAGGCGCGAGACCGGTGAGCATCGTGGACTGTGCCGTGCAGGTCACTGCAGGAAGTGGCGGACGAAGTGTGCGCACGCCGCCCGTGCTACGCGCGAATTCGCGAAGCCTCGGCGTGTGCGCGCCGAGAAGATTCGGTGAAAGTCCGACGATGTTGATGAGCGCGACTCGCTGCACAGTGCTGCAAAGATAACGCCTTCAGGATCCTGCAATCACACGCTGACTTGCGCGTGTGAGAAAGAAGAGTGCAGCGCACAGAACTGCGGGAATCCATGCGCTGACGATTCTCATCGCCGTCATGTCAATGAGCGCGAAGCAGGCGATCAACCATCCAATCGTGCGAGGTTGGGCGAGCATGCGCGTTGCGGAGACTTCTGTGCGCGCGAGGATCGAAAGCGCGAGTGTCCATGCGGCGAGCGCGATGGGAAGTGCGATCGCGGCACTTGTAAAGATGGAGCTCGATTCCGATTGCGCGAACGCGAGCATCGGAATGAGTGAAGCAAGTGCGCGCGCGATGGCGAGAAGGATCACGCTTGACCAGTGCAGCGCGTGCAGAAAGTCGTAGAGCAGAACGATGATCACGAGTGCGATCGTGGCGTTCAAGACATGAGGGCTTCGCGTGAGTAGGGCAAGCGCGATGGCGAGCGCGAGCAGCGCGAAACCGACGACGAAGACAGTCGTTCGCGTGACGCGAGCGCTTGGGATCGGTCGATGTGGACGCTCTTTCGCGTCGATGTTCGCATCGCAGGCGTCGTTGAGCATCATGCCGGCGCTGTAGACGATGCAAGGAATGCTGAGCGACAGCCAGGCAAGGGACGGCGTGAAGAGCGCGTTCGTCGCTTCGGCCGCGGTGAGATGAAAACAGATTGCGCCAACCACTGCGCCCGCGATCACATTCGAGATCACCGTCGGGAGATTCGAGATGCGCGCGAGTTCGAGCCAAGCCTTGCACGCTTTCAAGTGTGCACCTCGTAACCAGCATGGATGAGTTCCGCTCGCGCCCACAATAATTCTTTCGCGATGCCACCCGCGAGATCGCGCTCTCGAAGATGTGGAGGAAGCACTCCCCACGCATACGTCTCAACTTCAAAGATCGGAGGATCGACTTTGCAAGTGGCAGTGAGAGCGTTCGGGATCTCGCGTTGTGTTGTCGAGAGTCGTCCGATTTCATCGAGAAAAACAGGCACATGAAAGTGCGTGCGCCAGATGCCATCGAGATTCTCATCCAGCGCCGCGTCGAGGTCTTCATAGAAGCGCGGTGTGCCACTTCCGACAAGCACGGAGGTCTGATGGAGGTAGCGACCTTCCGCAAACTGCGCGAGTTCAGCGAGTTCCTTCGGCGCGCCATTGCACGCGAGCGCGCTCGAAATCTGCACCTTCCCGACGCGCACGCCGTGCTTGGCGTAGCTCGCGAACGCGTCTTCTTGCGGTTCAAACATCACCGCACTGTGACAGGTGTCGTGGCAGACGCCGATGTATCTGCGCGTGATAGCGCTCTGCACATGCGTTTCGAAGAAGGCACACGCGAGTGGTGCCGTATCGAGCACGCATCCTGGTTCAGGCTCAAGATCGACAGTGATGCGCTTGTGTGTTGCGGCTTCGATGTGCGCGAGTTGCCTCGCGAGCGATTGAAGTTGTTCGGCGGCTCGCGTTGACGAATCGTCGCCGATCAGATCCGCGCGCCAACCGATCGGGAGTGTGGAAATGGAACCTGTGCTGCATCGATCAGGGAGAAGTCCCGCGAGGATGTGCGCGAGATCCATCGTGTACTCAAGGCGCAGGGAGTCGGTCCAGTTTGGTTTGTACACGAGCGTCTTCACGATCTGTTGATGGAAGTCGCCGTACGGAAAACCGTTGAGCGTGACCACTTCAAAGTGATGCGCGTCCATCCACGCGCGAAGATGCGCGACGCCATTCGTTTGGGTCATCACTTCACGCGCACTCTGTGCAGAGAGCCAGAGCCCAAGCGCGAGGCTTCCGTGAGGTGCGATGAAATCCCGCACGCGCGTTGCGTGCTGTTCAAGCATCGCGAGTGAACGGGCAAGCGTCTCGCCTGGATGCACATTCGTGCAGTACGCAAGTTGCGCGGGCGGATGGAGGACAGAAGCGGTGGAGGTCACGATCGCATTCTCGCAGACTCGTCAGCGCGCTGCGTCCACGAGCGCGCGCACGACATCGAGACCCGTCGCGTGTGCTTCGGTTCGTTCGGGATGCCATTGCACGCCTATATAGAAGCGACGTGTCGGATCAAGAATGCCTTCAATCACACCATCGTCGGAACGCGAGACGATTTCGAAATCTGCGGCATCGGCGAGCGCTTGGTGATGCCAGGAACGGACTGCCCCCGAGCCAATCCCCGCATGCGCGTCGGATGCAACGTCATGTATTGCGTCATTGCGATGACGATCGGCGTTCGGAATCACATCGCCAAGGTGTTGAATGAGCGTGCCTCCGCGATGGACTCCCATCATCTGCATGCCAAGACAGATGCCCAACACAGGAACATCTGGGCGCGCGTCGAGCTCTTCGAGCAGCGCAAACTCAGCAGCTTGTCGTTCCGCATGCATGCACGACGCCTGCGGATGGAGTGGAATGCCGCGCGTTGAAACATCGATGTCATCGCCGCCCGTGAGGATGATGGCATCCATGCGCGCGAGCATTTCGCGACGAAGTGCATGCGATGGTGGAAGGATGATCGGAATGCCGCCCGCTGCGGTGACGACATCGAGATACGTGCGCCGCAAGCGGGCGTATCCATCGACGAAGTCTGCGCTGAGTCCAATGAAAGGTCGAGGCATGAAAGTTCACTCCAACTCAGACAGGTTCATCGCGCCGAGCAGGCGGTTGACTCCAAAGACACGCGATGCCAAGTGCAAGCAGGCAGCACCCAGTTGCGACGACTCCAGAAATCGTGGTGCCGCGCACCATGAGATCATGCACGCTCGCCTTCGCAGGGGCAGTGAGTGCGCCGTAGTTCGTGATTGCGTCGAGCGCCTGATCATCGCCTTGCGCAGCCGCGACGACGAGCGTGGAAAGCTCTTGGTTTGCAGCGATTTCTGAAGGAAGCGGGCAGGTCTGCATCGCGATCGTCGAGACAGTCATGAGGACAGCCAACCCTGTCGTGCCGCCCACCTGGCGAAATGTTTGAATCACGCCGCTCGCTTCGCCGCGCTGTTCGATGCTCACTCGTGAGAGCGCGTCCGTATTCGTAGGGCTCATCGTGAGCCCGATTCCAGCACCGAAGAGCGCCATGCCGATGGCGAGCACTGGATACATTCGAAGCCAGAGACCCAGTGTCATCGTTGCCATACCGAGCGAAGCGATCGCGAGCCCTGCGATGGATGGCATGCGCACGCCGACCTTGTCGTAGAGCTTGCCCGCACGCGGCACGATCAGCAAGATCGGAATCATCATCGGCATGAGCGACGCGCCGGCTCTCGATGGTGAATAGCCAAGGACTGTTTGTGCGTAGAGCGATTGCTGAATGATCAGTCCTGTCATGGCGAACTGGATGACAAGAAGCACGAGCGCGTCGGAAAGAAAACCTCGGTCGCGCAGAAGTCCCACTCGAATGAGTGGCGTTGCGTGGCGGAGCTCCCAGAAGACAAACATTGTGGCGAGCGCGCCACCACCGAGCACCATGGGAACAACAAGTGCATCATTCCAACCGCGCGACGAAACAAGTTGCACGCCCGCGACAAAGGTCGGAAGTCCAAGCAACAACAACGCGGCACCGACGAGATCGATCGAGAGTGTTTGTCGCGGAAACTTCGGTGGTTTCGCGATGAGCGTCAGCGCAATGGCTGCAGCGGCGATCGGAAGATTGAGATAGAAGCACCAGCGCCAACTCAACCACTGCACGATGAGACCACCGAGCACAGGACCGATGGCGAGAAATGCCATCGAGATCCCGACATAGATTCCCATCGCGCGCCCGCGTTCTCCATCGCGATAGAGACTCGTGACCATCGCCGCGGATGCGGGCTGCATGCACGCGGCACCAAGTCCTTGCACGACGCGCCAGAGAATGAGTGTCTCTGCAGAAGTCGCCGCGCCCGTCATGGCGGACGCCATAGCAAAGACGACGACGCCGATGAGAAACGCGCGCGTGCGTCCAATCACGTCGCCGAACTTTCCAAGCAGCGCGACAGAACTTGCGAGCGCAAGCACGTAGCCATTCACTGCCCATTGCGTCTGCGTGGCACTCATGTTGAGCGACTCGCGCAGGGTCGGCAACGCGACGCCCATCACAGTCACGTCGAGCATGATCATCGAGAGCGAGCCCGTCATCGCGACGAGCGCGAGTGCGCGCTTGGGATGTGGAGTCGAGATCGTCATGCATGCATCACGCGATCTTGAATCGACCAGATTGGGAAAGGAACGTCATAGGGTTGTCGAAACTCACCTTGCGGATCGCCGCTTCTGTGTGACCTCTTGCGCGCATTTCGAGTTGCGCTTTCGGAACTGCAAGCGGATCGCTTTGACCCCAATCGCCTGCGGAATTGATCCACAATCGCTCGGTGCCGTGCATTTCGAAAATGTCGACCGCTCGCTGCGGCGTGCATTTCGTATCGGGATACAGCGTCATGCCCGCCCAGAATCCACGTTCAAGCACGATGCCCACCGTGTGTTCTTCCACATGATCGATGAGCACGCGCGAAGGATCGAGTCTCCCCTGATTTTTGATCGCATCCATGATGAGACGCGTGCCCTTCAACTTGTCTTCAAGATGCGGCGTGTGCACAAGCACCATGAGATCGTGCGCTGCTGCAAGATCGAGATGCGCTTCAAGGATCTCCACTTCATTGCGCGAGTTCTTGTTGAGTCCAATCTCGCCGATGCCGAGCACGCTCTCACACTTGAGAAAACTCGGAATGAGTGCGATCACTTCGCGCGCGAAGACAGGATCCTCCGCTTCTTTCGGATTGATGCAGAGCCAGGTGTGATGGCGGATGCCGTACTGCGCCGCGCGCTTGGGTTCCGTGTCGGTGAGTTGACGAAAGTAATCGTGAAACCCTTGCGGCGACGATCGGTCGTAGCCCGCCCAGAAGGCTGGCTCGGTAATCGCAACGCAACCCGCGAGCGCCATGCGCTGATAGTCGTCGGTCGTGCGACTGACCATGTGAATGTGCGGATCGATGTACATCAGCGTGCTCCGCCTGCGACGGGCGGCACTGCGCCGGTTGCCCCTTTGGATCCAGCCTTCGCGATGGGGTCGAGCGTTTGATCGGAAAGTAACTCGAGCACGCGTTGTGCGCGATGTGGCTTTCCATCGAGGAGAAGCGCGCAGCACGCTTGCAGTGCGCGCATGCGAAAGTCATCGCCGTCTTCGCCGCTTGCGCGTTCTACACGATCGATGAATGCGGCAAGATCAAGCACTTTCGCGCGATGTTCAAGATACGATCGATCGATGAGCGCGCGTTTGGAGAGGAGCACTGGTGCGTGAGCCATGGTGCTCGATTCTAACCTTGTGCGCCGTCTTTCACGCGATCGCGCACGCGGCGGTCATCGAGATCGCTTGTCGCATCAGATCCGTGTCGATCTCGTGCACTTCATGACCAACGCCAATGCCACGGAGCATCGTGACGGTGAGCGTGCCGCCGAGATGCTCGCGGAATTGCTCGAGACCTTCGAGGATCGCGGCTTCTTCGGCGAGTAGTGGATGCGACTGCGGAAGATGAAGCGCCGCGAGCACCGCCTGAATGCGCTCGAAATCTTGCGGCGAGAGCCAGCCCTTCAGCATCGAATAGCGACAATCAATCAGCAGTCCAAGCGCGACCGCGTGACCGTGCGAAACCGCATATGCGCTGAGTGCTTCAAGCCGATGCGCAGCCCAATGTCCAAAGTCGAGCGGGCGCGCTTCGTGCAATTCAAACGGGTCGCCACCCTGCGCGATGTGTTCGAGATGGAGCGCAGCGGATCGCTCGATGACAGGTTGTGCAGCATCAAGGTCGTGCGCCGCGATCCGCGATGCGCGGGCGGCAATGTTGTCGAAGAAGGTCGGATCTTTGAGCAGCGCGATCTTCACCGCTTCACTGAATCCCGCCCGAAACACTGCGACGGGAAGCGTGCGAAGAAGTTCCGCGTCGCACACCACAGCCCACGGCACAGCGAAGGAACCCGTGAAGTTCTTCTTGCCGAAGGCGTTGATGCCGTTCTTCACTCCCATCGCGCCGTCATCCTGTGCGAGCGTCGTGGATGGAATGCGCACGAGACGAACGCCGCGATGCGCGACCGCTGCCGCAAAGCCCACAGCGTCGATGACCGCGCCGCCACCCGCAACAAACACCGTGGATTTGCGACAGATCTTCGCGCGCTCAATGAGCGCGAGCACTTCATCTACCGTCTGCATGCCGCACTTCGCGCGCTCACCGCCATGCACGACGAGCACTTCGCTCGGCACAGGCATCTGCGCGGCGTGCGCTTGCGCGTAGCGGACAATTTCTTGCGCGAGCGCAGGTCTTGCATGATGCAGACCCATGTCGATGACCAGGACTGCACGGCGCGAGGCTGCGGAAGCGTCATCGCGAAAAACATCTGCGAGCGTCGGGTTGGTGAGCGCCGCAACATGATGCGTGAATCGCACGCGATGCACGAACGGCAGCGTGAACCGCTGGTCGAGACTCGTCGAGTGTGAAGTTGTTGAATCAGGCATGAGGGGCACGCGTGCAAGTGTGGGTGTATGGAAGAGGGACGGTCAACATAGATGATCCGCGTCACGGCATGCGATGGAAGCACGCAAGAAGTTCGTTCGCGGATCAAAAATTCGCGTCATCGCAGTACAGACGCGCTCAATCGGTGCAGACAGATGCTTGACGCAGTTGCGACATTGAGGCTATCGATACCTTCTGCCATGCGGATACGAACAATCGCGTGTGCCGCAGCGCGGGAGGCGGCGGAAATGCCGTTGAATTCATTGCCCATGATGATGCCGACGCGAGGGTGCGGCATGACGCTTTCGAGCGAGACGGATGCACCTCCCGCATCCGCAGCGACAAGAAAGAGGCCGAACTCTTCGCGCAATCGCGTGAGATCAGCGGCCCAATCTTGACTCACAACAGTCGGCAGCGCTGCGGAATACCCCATCGAAACGCGCACGGTCTTTCGATAGAGGTGATCGTGGCAATCAGGACTGAGCACGACAACATCGACGCCGAACGCAGCGGCGTTACGGTAGAGCTGGCCGATGTTGTCGATGTTGTTGATGCCATCTATGAGCAAGACCGTGAGCGCATCGCGATGGGTCGGCATGACTCGGTCGAGCGTGAGCAGCACGGGATCGGGGCGGCGGCAGGAAGCGATGACGCCGCGATGAAACTCGAAGCCCGTGATGGCATTCATGAGTTCGTGCGTCGCAGAAAAGACCGGCAACTCCCCAGCGATCGGTGCGTAGTGCGCCGCGCGCGTTACATCGCACAGCAGCGACTCCACGCAACTTGTGTGCGCGAGAATGCGATCGACAACGAGTGGTGATTCCGCAAGAAAGCGACCTCCTCGCAGGTCGGTTCCCTTTCGCGCGATCAGGTCGCGGTCGCGCACCGCGCGAAAGGCTTCGAGCCTCGGATCATCCGCGCGCTCAATGACGATGGGACTCGGAGTGGAGGACATGAGAGTTCGATCGTACACTCGCGACGTGCCGCGAGATCATGATGTACATCCCGAAGGCGAGCCGCCGATTCTCTCGGTGTTTTCTTCGATGCCGGAGGATGTTGTCGACGCAACGCACGGGGGCGAGAGCCGCGTCGAGAATCCTCAAGAGGACACGGAGGAAGACGAGCGCGTCGCGGAACTGCTCGAAAAATCTATCGATGTGCCGATCTTCGCGGATGCGGTGGAAGCGCAGGAAGCGCCCGATGCTGCCGACACGCTTGAAGGTCTCGGAATCGTGCAAGCGGCTGAGATTATCGAGGAGATGGAAACCGAGAGCGCCGCCGAAGCGCTCGCGCACATGCATCCATCGCTCGCGGTCGGTGTGCTTGAAGATTTGATTGAAGAGGATCCGAGTTACGCGGGAAAGCTCATCGAAGAGATGGCACCCGATGACGCGACGGATCTCCTCCAGAATCTACCGGACGACTATCGCGACAAGTTGCTCGGCACGCTTGGCAAAGTAGAAGCGGTAAAAATGCGCGAATTGCTCTCGTTCGACGAAGAGTCGGCGGGCGGCATGATGACGACGGACTACCTCGCCGTGCGCGACTCGATGACGGTTGCGCAAGCGGTCGAAGCGATTCGTCGAGCAGAGACGGAAGAAGAGTGGATCTATGTATTCGTCGTCGACTGGCGCGGTCGTCTGCAGGGTCGCGTCACGATGAAGCGATTGCTGCTGGCCGAGTCCGCGCAGAAGGTGATCGACATTTGTGATCGACCCGTTGACGCGGTGCCGCATGAGCTTGCGAAGGAAGATGTCGCGCGCGAGTTTGAAAAATACGATTACCTCGTGCTGCCTGTCGTGGACGCGAACGATCGTTTGCTCGGCATCATCACGGTCGATGACGTCGTCGACATCATCCGTCAAGAGAGCACGGAAGACGCGCAGAAGATGGTCGGTGCAGGTAGCGAAGAAGCAGTTTTCTCGACCGTGGGAGAGAAGTGGCGCGGTCGATTTCCGTGGCTTATTCTCAATCTCTTCACAAGTTCCATCGCCGCGAGCGTGGTGCTGCAGTTTGATGATCTCATTGCGTCGGTTGCGATTCTCGCCGCGCTGATGCCGCTTATCGCGAATCAATCAGGGAACGCCGGACAACAATCGCTCGCCGTGACACTGCGCGGCATCGTGCTCGACGAAGTTCGTCCTGGCGCTGCATTCATGATTGTGAGGCGTGAAGCGTTGGTCGGGCTCTTGAATGGCGTGACGTGCGGCGTGTTGATTGGCATGGTCGTCGCGCTGATGGAACATTTCATGCACGAGAATGCCGATGCGTTGACTCTCGGCATGACCGTCAGTATCTCGATGACGATCGCACTCGCGATCGGCACCACTGTTGGTGCTTCATTGCCGCTGATCGTGCGCCGATTTGGTGCAGACCCCGCGACTGCCTCGACGATTTTTCTCACGATGGTCACAGACTCCGTGAGTTTCTTCGTCTTCCTCGGACTTGCGCGCGTGTTGCTTGAGTGGCTCTAATCGAAACGCGCGCGTTCGCGCTCAATCCGTCGCCGGTTTCGCTTCCTCTTCTTCATCATCATCAAGATCTGCGGACACTGCCCACACGGGATACGGTGCTGCGGATCCCTTCATCGCATGCCAGAGAATGCGGTTCAGTAAATCTTCAGGGCACTGATCGAGTTTCTCCAGCGGTAGCTGCGCGGACGCAATCGCATGCTCGCGCAGCAGTGCATCAGTGATCGCCTTCGGATCAGGATTCATTTGATCAAGCGGCACATTGTTGGGAACCACGGAGTACGGCGTGAGATCCGCGATGTCGGTGAAGCAGTCGCGCATCGGTGTCGCTGTCGCATCGAACTGATTCATCGGCGGCAAGCCGAGCATCAATTCCATCGTGCGCAGCAGACTTGTTTGGTTGTACTGCGTGCTCACAACCGCGCCGCGCTTCGTGTACGGGCTCACGACAAAGGCTGTCGTGCGATAGCCACTGACATGGTCCCAGCCTGCTTGCGGATCGTCTTCGATCGCGAAGATACAGGTGTCTTTCCAGAACGCACTATGGCTCACGGCATCGACGATCTGTCCGAACGCGAGATCGTTGTCCGCGACTTGCGCGGCGGGCGTTGGCAATCCCGGGGAAGTGCCGCTTGTGTGATCGTTGGGGAGGCAGATCACGATGAAATTCGGCATCACGCCTTGCTGTTCAAACTCACGCAGCGAGTGGATGAATTCTTTCGCGCGCCAGACATCAGGAATGTCCGCATCCCAGCCGGGCGCTTTCGAGTTGAGATACGGGCGCAGCGATTCGATCGTTGGAACACTTTCCACCGTGATCGCGTTCGCGCCATTCGTGAAGTCCGCCCAACAATCGCGCCCGGTCACTTTGTCCTTGCGATTGGGATCCGTCCAACGCTTACTCGTGATCGCGAATTCACCGAACACGCGCAGGGTCTTTCCATGCGCGAGCGCGGTGTCCCAAATGAAACCAGCAGGCGAATACGCCAACGCGTCTGCTCCATCGAGTTCCATGCCATCGGGATAGCTGCGCGGAAATCCCGCGAATGAACGCTCGAGATATTCCGTGACGACGCCCGCGTCTGCCCACTGATGTCCGTCGGCGCTGAGGATGCCCGAGCAATACGTATTGTCGAGCAAGACGAAGTCGTTCACCATCTTGTGCAGATTCGGCGTGACTTGTTCGCCAAACACACAGAGCGACGCATCGCCGTTGCCTGCGTCGATGTCGCCGAACACCTGGTCGTAGGTGCGATTCTCTTTGATGATGTAGATGACATGTTGAAAGAGGCTCGGTTCGCCCACACGTTCAGGGACGGCGCGCGCAGGCTGGTTTTCTCGCGCGGGTAACTTCGCTTCCGCAAGCAATCCGTACCGCATGTTGTCGAGCGCGAGTTGCGACATCGCGGGCAAGTCTTCCGCGCGAGGCACGGGGAAAAACGAAAGTGTGCCGAAGTATTGACGCGATTGCAGTTCGACTTTTTCGCCTTCGTTGAAGTGTTTGGTGGAACCGATCCCCTTGATGTTCGCGACCCACAGCGATTCACGAACACCATCTGTGGTCACGACGATTGCGCCAGGGAACCAACCGACAGGAATGAGTCCGCGCAACTTCGATTCGCCGGGATCGAAGTCCACCACAGCGACCGCGTTCTGTCCACCGTTGCAGACGAAGAGCGTCTCGCCTGTCGAATCAAACGCGAGTGCTGTGGGCTGCGCGCCAAAGAGATCCGCGGGACTCTGCCGCGTCCAAATGCTTTCGACGATTTTGTTCGAGTGCGTGTCGATCGCGCTTAGTGTGTCAGACGCAGCATTCGCAATGACAAGCCATCGCTTGTCGGGCGAAACAGCCATCGCACTTGCGTGCAGGCCTGTCAGAATTTCAATCGGCGCAGTGGATGCAGCAAGATCGATCACGCTGACAGAGCCTTCATTCGCGATGTGGCGCACTGCATCGACGCGCACAAGTGTGCCGCGCCCCGCAGGTCCCGCGAGGTCGGTCGACGATGGCCGACGTCCACCCCAGTTGCTGACATAGGCGGTGGTTCCAACCAGCACGACATCAAACGGCGCAACGCCCACATCCCAAGTTCGCAACACTCGCCCATCGTCCGTTGCGATTTCCAAGAGCGTGTTGGAAAGATTGCCGCACACGTAAAGTCGCGCGCCGTCTGGTGAAACTGCGAGACCAGAAGGGATCTCTTCCTTGCGGCGCGGCGCGGAAGCGTTCGGGAGCGGAATCGAATGCTTGCCTACAACACCGCGCTGCGCATCTACTTCGAAAACCTTGATGCTGCCGTTGACATTCGAAAGATAAACTCGTGTGCCATCCGGCGAAAAAACAAGTCCCGTGAAACTCACCTGCCCCTCTTTGTCCGGGCTTATAAATCGCGGAGAGGATGCTTCGGGCGTTGCGGATCGTTCCTTTTCAGAGGGAAGTGGAACGCGTTGGAGAATCGCGCCCGTACTCGGATTGAGCACAACAAGTTCATGCGTCTTGCCCGCGGTGATGATTCGCGTTCCATCCGGACTGAGCGCGAGCACTTGCGGTCGCATGCCCGGAAGTTCAACCTGCGTGCCAGTCGGCGAAAGCCTCTGATTCGCGGGCGTGTAGTAACAGTTCGCGCCGATCTTGCCGACGGCATCTTGCGCAGGCGTACTGCGTGTTGCGCAGAGAACAAGGAGCAGACAGATTGTGAAGCGATGCATGGAATGCGAGAATATCGGATAGCGGCTGAGGTACGCTGCCGCGTCCGTGCTCACGCTTCGCGACATTTGCAAGACCTATGGTTCGATCACCGCGGTCGATGCGCTGTCGTTAGAAGTGCGCGCTGGCGAGATTTTCGGATTGCTCGGTCCCAACGGCGCAGGGAAGTCCACGACGATCGCGATCGCCACAGGACTTGTCGCTCCGACGAGCGGTGTGGTGGATCTTCTTTCGCTCGGCTCACCTTCACAAGCATCCGTGCGGCGGCATCTCGGTCTCGCGCCGCAGGAAATCACGCTGTACGGCGAACTCACCGCACGCGAAAATCTTCTGTTCTTCGCATCACTCTACGGCGTGGCGAATGCCGCAGCGCGTGTGGACTCTCTCTTGCAGTTGGTCGAACTCGACGCGCGCGCGAAGAGTCGCGTCTCGACGTTCTCGGGCGGCATGAAGCGTCGCTTGAATCTCGCGGCTGCACTCGTGCATGATCCGCAGTTGCTGCTGCTTGATGAACCAACTGCGGGCGTCGATCCGCAGAGTCGTAATCGTATTCTCGAACTCGTGCGCACACTCGCAGCGCAAGGCAAGACGATTGTCTACACAACGCACTACATGGAAGAAGCCGCGCGCATCTGTCATCGCGTGGCGATTGTCGATCACGGACGCTTACTCGATGTAGGTACGCCGAATGAACTCATCGCGCGGCACGGAGGATCGAGCGTCGTCGTTGTGATTCGCGGCGACGCGGAGTTGCGCGTTGTGACCGTCGATCCTGCAGGCGAAGTGGCGCGCCAACTTTCGAGTGGTGGCGTGACGGGAATTCGCGTCGAGCAACCTGATCTTGAAGCGGTCTTCCTCAAACTCACCGGTCGGAGCCTGCGCGAATGAACGCCATCCTCGCCATCGCCACCAAAGATTTGCGCCTTATGTTCCGGGATAAGGGCGAGGTGTTCTTCACCTTCTTTTTCCCAATGATACTCGCGACGTTCTTCGGATTCATCTTTGGAGGTGGACCAGATGGCGGAAGCAAGATCGATGTCGCGCTCGTTGTTGAAAGTGATTCGACGCTCGCACAAGGCATCACGAAAGATTTGCTCGCGGACACGTCGTTTGAAGTCACGCAAGTTGAGCGGCGAGAACTCGCGGAGGATCTTGTGCGCGCGGGCAAAGTCACAGCCGCGATCGTGCTTCCCGCATCGATGCAGGATGGCATCACGGGTCTCTTCGGCGGCGGCGGGATTCCGATTGAAGCGATCGTCGATCCATCGCGGCGCGCAGAAGTTGGACTCATTCAAGGGAAATTGAACGAGCTCGCGTTCCGACAACTCTCTAAGGTCTTCGCGAACACAGAGTCGATGGCGCAACTTGCGAAGGGCGCGCGTCAATCCCTCGCGAGCGCGTCGAATCTTTCGCCAGGACAGAAACTTGCAGCGAGCGCACTGATTACTGCGGGCGAGTCATTTTCAAGTTCCATTGCGCAAGGCAATGTGAAGGAAGGCGAAACGAATTCGAGCGAGAGTGAAAGCGCCGAAGCGCCTTGGTCACCTGTTGCGATCAAGATTGAAGAGCTCGCGTCGCGCGAGGGTGGCCCGCGCGATGCGTTCGATATCAGCTTTCCGCAGGGCATCGTGTGGGGCCTCGCAGGTTGCGTAATGGCGTTCGCAACATCACTCGTGAGCGAACGGATGCGCGGGACGCTCGATCGACTCCGACTCGCGCCGATCACGCGCGGTCAATTGCTCGCGGGCAAAGGCCTCGCTTGTTTCGTGACGGCGTTTCTCGTGCAAGTCGTTTTGCTTGCGCTCGCAGTCATTGCGTTCGGCTCAAGTGTGCAACAGCCGCTGCTGCTGCTTGTGGCGTTCCTCGCCACCGCGTTCGCGTTCAGCGGCCTTTCCATGTTGATCGCTGGTGCGTGTCGAACGGAAGCGCAAGCGCAAGGCGCGGGTCGCGGCGCGCTTCTCATGCTGGCGATGATCGGGGGAGGCACGATTCCATTGTTTCTCATGCCGCCGTTTTTCAAGACGGTCAGCATGGCGAGCCCATTTCGCTGGGCGGTTTCCGCGATTGAAGGACCATTCTGGCGCGACACTCCTTTCGCGGAGCAAGTGTTGCCCTTGTGTATTCTGATCGCGGTTGGAATCGTGGGATTGCTGGTGGGTGTGCGGGCAACGCGTTCTGTTTCACGCTAGATTCTCGCGCGCGCGTTGTTCGTCGAGAAAGATTTCTACTGATGGCGAAAGTTACAGTACACACTTCATCCACGGCGTCTGAAGAGTTGCTCATCGCCACAGGACTTGAGAAGCGATTCGGAACAACGTATGCGGTGCGAGGAATCGATCTTCGCGTGCGCGCGGGCGAAGTCCTTGGATTCCTCGGTCCTAACGGTGCTGGCAAGAGCACCTCGATGCGCATGATCACGGGATACCTTGAGCCGACTGCCGGCGCGATCTCGCTCTGCGGCATCAATCTTCTGACGCATCCCATCGAAGCGAAGCGCACGTTTGGCTATCTGCCCGAGGGCGCGCCTGCATATCCCGAAATGACCGTCGAAGAGTTTCTCGCGTTCGTTGCCGCTGCGCGCGGTTACGTGGGAAAAGAAGCGCGCGATCGCGTCGAGAGCGTCATTGATCGCGTGCATCTGCAAGGCATGCGTCGCAAGAGTTTCGAAACGCTTTCGAAGGGCTACAAGCGCCGCACGGGGCTTGCGCAAGCACTCATGCATGATCCGCGCATTCTGATTCTCGATGAGCCAACCGATGGACTTGATCCCAACCAGAAGCATGAAGTGCGCGCGCTGATTACGGAACTTGGTCGCGATCGTGCGGTTGTGCTTTCCACGCACATTCTTGAAGAAGTTGAAGCGGTGTGCACGCGCGCGATTGTCATCAATCAAGGCAGCGTTGTGTTTGACGGCACGCCGTCGGAGATGGAATCGAAGGCGCCCGCGCATGTGACGAAACACCGCATGGATCATGTGTTTCGCATGATGACAACAGGTGAGGGCATTACCTCGAACGCGCGCGGTGGCAAGAGCGGCATGGGAGGCAAGCGATGAGTGTTCAGTCACCCACGCTCGGTCGATGCGGTCGCGTCTACATCGTTTTCCGTAGAGAGTTCCGCTCGTACTTCGCGACACCGCTCGCTGCTGTCTTCCTCGTGATCTTCCTGTTTCTCGCAGGGCTTTTCACGTTCAACATTGGTTCGCTCTACGAACGCGGACAAGCGGACCTTCGACCGTTCTTTCAGTTTGTGCCTTGGCTGTTTCTCTTGATTCTTCCCGCGATTTCAATGCGATTGTGGGCGGAAGAGCGCCGCACGGGCACGATTGAGTTACTCGTCACGCTGCCGTTTGCGTTGAGCGACCTGGTGCTCGGGAAGTTTTTCGCAGCGTGGGCATTTGCCGTGGTCGCGATCTTGTTGACGATTCCATTTTGGTTCACGCTCGCGTGGCTGGGTGATCCTGATCATGGCGCGCTCTGCACGGGCTATCTCGCGACGATCTTGCTTGCGGGATTCATGCTGTCCATCGGCGCGCTCATTAGCGCGTGGACGAAAAATCAAGTCATCGCGTTTGTGTTGAGCGTTGCGGTGTCATTCATCATCTTGCTGCTCGGCTATCCCGCAGCGCTCGATGTTGTGCGCGCGTTTGCGCCGAGTGGCGTGATTGAATCCCTTGCTTCGACGAGCGCGTTGACGCACTTCGATGCGCTCATGCGCGGCGTGGTGGATCTGCGTGACGTGCTCTACTTCGTCCTCGGCATGGCAGTGTTTCTCTGGTTGAACACCGCCGTGATTGATTGGAAGAAGAGCGACTGAGTCTTTGCTTCGAAAGCGTTACTGAGATTTCCCATGGCTCGTTCTGATAAACGAACTTTCACCCTCTTCGCTGTTGTTGCTGCGGTCGTTGGCTTTGCGGCGATCAACATGGTGCTCTGGTCGACGCTGCGTTTCGCGCGTCTCGACTTGACGCAAGAGCGACTCTATAGCGTCTCTCCAGGCATGGCGAAAATCGCGGAGCAGTTGGATGAGCCCGTGCAACTCGAGTTGTATTGGACTGCCGAACAAGGAACCGATGCACCGCAACTTCGTGCGTATGCGCAGCGGGTGCGCGAGTTCTTGGTGGAAGTTTGCGCGGTGTCGGATGGCAAGTTGCAATTGAAGGAGATTGATCCGCAGCCATTCTCCGAAGCGGAAGAGATTGCCCGATCCAGTGGGCTCTCGCCGTTGAGTGTGGATGGCACAGGTCGCACACTCACACTCGGTCTCGTCGTGCGTGGTAGTACCGATCGCACAGAAGTGATTCCATATCTTGCGACTGAGCAGGAACCATTTCTTGAGTATGAACTCGCGCGTCGCATCTTGACTGTCGGTCGTGATACCAAACCGAAGATCGGTTGGCTTTCAACGTTGCCTGCGCAGCGCTTTGATCCGAGTCATCCTGAGCAGGGCGGTCGAGAGCCCATCATCACGCAGCAGCTCAAGCAGCTCTTTGATTTCGTCACCGTCGCGCAAGATGCGACGGCGATTCCTGAGGACCTTGGTGTGCTCGTGGTCGTGCAGCCGCGTCAACTCAGCGAGGCAACACTGCGTGCGCTTGATGCATGGATTCTCGCGGGGAAACCGACGATTTTGTTTCTTGATCCATGGTGCGAAACGGATCCCAACGCGGAGAAGTTTGGCGACACAGGCAAGGGCACGGACTTCAATGTTGGTGCATTGCTTGCGTCGTGGGGGTTGCAATTCCCCGTCGATGCAGGCAATGGCGGGCATCTCGTGGTGGCTGATCGCGGCACGTCGACACGCATCCAATCTCAGACCCCTACTGGTGTCGTGATGGATCTCGACTATCCCGTTTGGCTCTCGTTGCGCAAAGAGAATCTCTCGACGAAAGATCCCGTGACATCGCCGTTGTCAACGGTGAACATCATGAGCGCAGGTTCGATCGAAGTACTTGAAGGCGCGACCACAACACTCGAGCCGATCATTTCCACAACGAAGGATTCGCAGCTTCTTCAGGCGATGAAGTTGGGCTACTTTGGCAAGGCGGATCAGTTGATTCGCGATTTCAAGAGCGATGATCTTGCGCGCACACTTGTCGCGCGCGTGCGAGGTCCGTTCGAGAGCGCGTTTGCGGATGCGCATGGGCAGCGCGCGAAGGGCACGGCGAATCTCATTGTGCTTGCGGATGCGGATCTCCTTGATGATCGCACCTGGTTGCAATCCTCAGACCAAGGCACGCGCACGGTCTCTGACAACGGCGCGCTCGTGGTGAACATGCTTGAACAGATGGGCGGGTCCTCTACCCTTGCAGAGTTGCGAGCGCGCGGTGATTTCCGTCGACCATTCACGCGTGTCGCGATGATTCGCAAAGAGGCGGAAGCTCGCTATCTCACGCGTGAAGAGGCGTTACGCACCGACATTCAAAAGACGGAATTCAAGATTGCCGACCTGCAGCGACTTCAAGGCGAAGGTGTGGAACTTGCGCCGCAGAGCGTCATTACGCTTTCGCCTGAACAAGCAGCGGAATTGAAGGCACTTGAAGTGAAGGTGGTGACCGCCAAGCGCGAATTGCGCGACGTGCAATTTTCCATGCGCGAAGAGATTGAACAACTCGGCCGGCGACTCATGTTGTTACATGTTGTCGTGTGGCCGCTCGCCGTCGCGGTGGTGTTGACGATTTGGTCACTGCTGCGTTGGCGACGAGAACGCATGCATGCAGATACGCAGCAGGAGAAGGGCGCATGAAAGGGAAAATTACTGTCCTTGGGTTTGTGGTGCTCCTCCTCACGGCGAGTGCTTATGTCTTGATGCTGAGCCAGACAAAGGATGCGACGGACTCGGTAGGTGCGTTTGCGCCTGAACTCGCGCAACGCATCAGCGCGATTTCGCGCATTGAAGTGCAGCGCGGCACGGATGCGATCATCTTGACGCGCGATGCCGCTGGGGCATGGAAGTTGGCGACAAGTGATGGATATCCCGCATCAACAGCACAGGTCGCAGGACTCGTAAACGGTCTCGCATCTCTCGAAAAGGATGCTGCGATGACTGCGAAACCCGAGAAATTCGGTGAACTTGCGCTTGCGTGGCCAGCGACGGAAGCGTCCGTGGGCGCGCTTGTTCGCTTGTTTGACACGCCGGATGGAAGTGCGTCAAGCGCACCGTTCGCCGAATACGTCATCGGACAAGAGCGCGCGAAGCCGCGAACGCAGTACCTGCGGATGTTGAGCGAGACGCAGTGTTGGCGTTGCCGAGGCTCGGTCTCGGTGGATGTGGAACCGCAGCGTTGGATGGACACGACGCTCTTGTCGCTCCCCGATGGTGAAGTGCATAGCGCAGAGTTTGATGGCTTGTCGTTGACGCGGGATCCATACGGCAAAGTGTGGACCGCAACAGCATCGGAAGCATCGAAGGAGCAGTGGACACCAGAGCGCATCCACGAAGCAGAGTCCATGCTTCCTTCTTGGCTCTCGCGACTTGAGTTCGATGACGTTCGTCTTGCGCACACGACACCGCTCGCGGATGCGCCGACGCAGACGATCGTGTTTGATTCACTGCGCGCGCGCGTGGTTGTGCATGGCGTAACTGAAGGCGATCGGATGTGGGTGCGATTCGAAATCACGCCGCATGAAGGTGCACCCAAGCCCGACGCGGGACTCAACGGCGAAGTCAACGCGAAGTACAAGTACGGCGGAGATCCTCAAGTGCCTGATTGGGCAGCATGGAACGACGCGCACAAGGCGTGGGAGTTCCGACTTCCCGCATGGAAAGTGCAGCAATTGAAGTTTGAACCACCTTCGCTCGAAGGCATGCCACCCTCGCGCTAGTTTCGATTCGCGCATTCGCGTTTAGGAATACGAACTCATGGGTTCACACGCGCACACGAGATTGCGATCGCCGTAGGGATTGTCAACGCGACCAACTGCCGGCCAGAACTTGTAATCCTTGAGCCACGGCGCTGGATACGCAGCAACTTCGCGTGAATATGCATGCGTCCAGGTGTCTGCGCTCACTGCCGCAACTGTGTGTGGCGCGTGCTTGAGCACATTGTCATCACGCGGCGCGTTGCCCTCTTCAATCGCACGAATCTCCGCTCGAATTGCAATGAGCGCGTCGCAGAATCGATCGAGTTCCGCCTTCGCTTCACTCTCGGTTGGTTCGATCATGAGCGTGCCAGGTACGGGCCAACTCATCGTCGGCGCATGGAATCCGTAGTCCATCAATCGCTTCGCAACGTCGTCGATCTTCACACCAGCACTCTTGTCAAACGGGCGGAAGTCGAGGATGAATTCGTGCGCGCAGAGTCCATGTTGATTCGCGTAGACGATTGAGTAGTGCAACTTCAATCGCGAAGCCATGTAGTTGGCATTGAGAATCGCCATCTCCGTGCACTTGCGTAATCCGTCCGCGCCCAACATCGCGATGTACATCCACGGAATCGGCAAGATGGAAGCACTGCCGTAGGGCGCGGAGGAAACTGGACCGATCGCATGGCGACCCGCAGATTCAGGTCGCATGACAGGATGGCCAGGAAGGAAATCTTTCAAGTGCGCCGCGACGCCGATGGGTCCCATGCCGGGACCGCCACCACCATGCGGAATGCAGAATGTCTTGTGCAAGTTGAGGTGGCAAACATCCGCGCCGATGTGACCAGGGCTCGTGAGTCCAACCTGCGCGTTCATGTTCGCGCCGTCCATGTACACCTGACCACCGTGTTTGTGGACGATCGCGCAAGCGTCCTTCACCGCTTCTTCGAACACGCCGTGCGTAGACGGATAGGTCATCATGAATGCACCGAGTTGCGCGGAATGTTCCTCTGCGCGCTTCGCAAGATCTACGAGATCAATGTTGCCCGCGCTATCGCACGCCACCGGAATCACGCGCATGCCTGCAACGACCGCAGACGCGGGATTCGTGCCGTGTGCGGAAACAGGAATGAGACAAACATCGCGTTGCATGTCGCCGCGATGTTCGTGATAGGCGCGAATGACGAGTAAACCAGCGTATTCGCCCTGCGAGCCCGCGTTGGGCTGCAAACTCATCGCCGCAAATCCTGTCGCTTCGCAGAGCCACAGTTCAAGGGTGCGGAAGAGTTCCGCGTAACCCTGCCATTGATCGCGCGGCGCGAATGGATGCATCTGTCCAAACTCTGGCCACGTCACAGGAATCATTTCGCTCGTCGCATTCAGCTTCATCGTGCACGAGCCGAGCGTGATCATCGAATGCACCATCGAAAGATCTTTCGACGCCAAGCGATTGATGTAGCGAAGCATTTCATGCTCACCGTGATAGCGGTTGAACACTTCGTGCTGCATCATCGGAGCAGTGCGCGTGAACACTGCGGGAATGCAACCGTCGCAGGCGGTGAGTGTGGTTGACGCTGCGCGCGTGCCCACGAAGATCTTGAGCAGTGTGGTGAGTTCGACTTCCGTCGTCGCTTCATCAAGCGTGAGTCCGATGGAGCCATCGCCATAACTGCGCAGGTTCACCTTGTGTTGTGTCGCGAGTGCGTGAACGTCCGTCGCAATCATGCCGTTGCCGAGTTTCACACGAAGCGTGTCGAAGAACGCGCCGTCGCCGCAATTGTGACCAAGCTTGGTGAGCGCGCGTGCAAGCGTGCTCGTCAATCGATGCACTCGCGTGGCGATGTTGCGAAGTCCTTCGGGTCCGTGATAGGTGCCGTACATGCCCGCCATCACAGCAAGCAACACCTGCGCAGTACAAATGTTGGACGTCGCCTTATCTCGGCGAATGTGCTGCTCGCGCGTTTGAATCGCCATGCGAAGCGCGCGGTTGCCATGCACATCGCGCGACACGCCAATGATGCGACCTGGAAGCTTGCGTACATACGCGTCGCTGGTTGCAATGAAACCAGCGTGCGGGCCACCAAACCCCATCGGCACGCCGAATCGTTGCGCGCTGCCGACAGCAATGTCAGCGCCCCAACTCGCGGGTGGCGCCAAGACCACGAGTGCGAGCGGATCACAAGCAGCAACCATGAGTGCGCCGCATGCATGCACGCGCGTCGTGAGCGATTGGTAGCACTCGATGCGACCATCGGTCGTCGGGTACTGCACAAGTGCGCCACAGAATGCATCGCCTGGTTCAAACGTCAGCGGATTGCCAATGACGATTTCAAGACCGAGCCACTTCGCGCGAGTCTCGACGACAGCGATCGTTTGTGGATGGCAATCCTCCGCGACGAAAAACTTCGTGCGCGTTTCGCCCGTGATCCCGAAGCACATGTTCATCGCTTCCGCCGCGGCGGTGCCTTCATCCAAGAGCGACGCACCAGCGAGCGGCAGGCCTGTGAGCTCCGCAATCATCGTTTGAAAATTCAGCAGCGCTTCCAATCGACCTTGCGCGATTTCCGCTTGGTAGGGCGTGTACGCCGTGTACCACGCCGGGTTTTCGAGGATGTTGCGCAGGATCACGCCAGGCACAATCGTGTCGGTGTATCCCATGCCGATGTAGGAACGGAACACCTTGTTCTTCGAGGCGAGTGCCTTGATCGCCGTCAGTGTTTCGGCTTCCCCGCGTGCCGCAAAGTTGCCCGACTTCGTTGGATCGTCAATCTCCATCGGGCGCGTTGAGCGGATGGAAGTTGGAATCGCATGGTTCAAAAACGCGCTGAGATCGGAGTAGCCGCACGCGCCGAGCATTGCCGCGACATCTTCTTGCGTGTGCGGGACGTGCCGATGGAAAAACGTATCGGTGGGTCCGAGGAGAGAGAGCGAGGAGTTCGATGTCGGTGCGTTCTTCACGGTATTCATAACGGGGTCGGCTCAACAGGTACTCATGTCGCGATTGCGAATGCGGGACGCAAAGCGTAGCCGATCGCATCGAGGGAACCCTTCCATTTCAGTGGGGTTCCACGAAGTCGTACACTGCGGATCTGTCGAGATTTTGCGTCGCGTCCGCTTTTTTGGAGCCTTCATTGACCACATCGATCCGTCGCCCAAGTTTCTCGCTCGCATGCAGTTCCATTGCGGGTGTTGCTTGCATGCTCTTGTGCAATGTCGCCTTCGGTTTTCCGCAAGATGCAGACGCGCCTAAGACTCCGAGTAAGCCCGAAATTATTGTTGGTCCTGTCAGTGTGTACAGTTACAGCCCGCCTGAATCATTCGTGCGTGTGAATGCAGACGACGCATCGCTTGCGCAGATTCTCACCGACCTTGGGCCTGATGCGATCGAGTGGTATCAACATGTGCAAACGCTTTCAAACCCTTGGTTCGAAGGTCGTGTGCCTGGCAGTGAGGGCATCGAGCATGCAGCGCAGTACATTCAGTTCTGGATGGAGCAACGCGGACTGACACCCGCGTTTGAAAACGCCTCCGATCGTGGCGCGACCGCGTGGCGACAGAAGTTCGAACTGCCCGGCGGGCAACCGAAAGAGCTCACAGTCGCGTTGAAATTCGAAGGCACAGAAGCAGCGAAGGGCGAAGTCGCAACGTTGAAGTGCAGCGCGAGTGCAGAGGTGACCGCGCCGCTCGCGTTCTGCGGATACGCGATTGCTGACGGCAAGGATGGGTACTCGAGCTTTGCTGAAGGCGAAGATCTTGCAGGGCGCATTGCCGTTGTGTTCCGGGGTGAACCGTTGCGTGAAGATGGCAAGAGTGCGTGGGGCGAGGATGGACGATTCACGGCAGACTCGAGTCTCCGACAGAAAATCGACGCGCTCGCGAGTCGCCATGCAGCGGGCATCATGGTCGTCGAACCCCCAAATTACGCGGGAAAGAAGTCGAATCTTGAAACGCTGCCCGTCGGTCAACTCGGCGGCGCGCGCGATATGCCGTGCGTTGTTGTCGACGCAGCATTTGCGGAACCGATGTTGAGCGCAGCCGATAGCGAGCACCGCTCACTTGCAACCTTGCGCGCGCTTGCGGATGCAGGCGAGATCAAGACGCTGTACTTCGCGGAGACTGCAGCGGCGACGCTCTCGACTTCGCTCGATGACGGCAAACTGACCACGGAAAATATTGGCGGCATCCTTCTCGGCAAGGGCGCGCTTGCGGATGAGTGGATCGTCATCGGCGCGCACTACGATCACGTTGGGTTCGGCTACTACGGCGCGGATTCCAACAACCGCGGCGTCTTGCATCCTGGCGCAGATGACAATGCGTCGGGCACATCAGGCATGCTGCTGCTCACCAAGCAACTCAGCGAGGCGTATGAGGCGATGGGCGACGACGCCAATGTGCGCAGCATTCTTTTCCTCGCATTCAGCGCAGAAGAAGTTGGACTCAACGGTTCGCGCGCGTTCATCAAGAGTCCGTCGATTCCCGCCGACAAGGTCGACTTCATGCTGAACCTCGACATGATTGGACGATTGCGATCGAACGATCTTGAAGTCGGCGGCGTGGGAAGCGCGACTGGATTCCTTGAGAGCCTTCGTCCATTCTTTGTCGCGAGTGGCCTCACGATTCGCGCAGATCCGAGTGGCCGTGGTCCAAGCGATCACGCGAACTTCTATGGCGCTGGCATTCCCGTGCTTTTCTTCTTCACAGGCGTGCATGATTCGTATCACAAGCCGCAAGACAAGGGATACACAGTCACTCCGCAAGGCGCGAAGAAGGTCATAGATCTCGCAGGCAAGATTGCGATGTGGCGCGCGCTCGAGACGGATCGACTGGTCTTTGAAAGTGCGACGAACGCAGATGGAACCACGCGCGGACAAGATCGCGGATACGCGGCCGTGCGACTTGGTGTGCAACCAGGCATGGCCGAAGATGGTGCAATAGGCGTGAAGGTTGAAGGCGTGAGTGAAGGCACGAGCGCTGCGGACGCGGGCATCAAGGAAGGCGATCTGTTGCTCGCATGGAACGGTGACGAACTCTTATCCACAGCAGTGATGATGGAAAAACTCCGCGCATGCAAAGTTGGCGACAAGGTTGAGATTCGATTGCTTCGCGCAGGCAAAGAAATGACGATCACCGTCACAATGAAGGCAGGAAAGGCTCGCGGCGGATGACGTACAACTTTCTACACATCGCACTTGCATGCACAAGTCTGAGTTTGTGCAGTTGTGGCGATCGTGCAGATATCGCGGCGAAGGAGAGCGCGGTGCCGCTTGAAGTCGCATCGGTCTACGGGACGTGTGCACCTGGCGACGGTGGCAGCGGCAAGACGTACATGGGTCGCGAGATTGCTGAGGTCATGGGACACACGGGACTTGATTGGCTCGAGCGCAGTGAGCGTGAACAGGAAGAGCGCACTGATCTCTTGATGCGGATGCTTCCGATTCGTGCGAGCGATGCCATCGCGGACATCGGCGCGGGAAGCGGTTACTTCACGACGCGACTCGCGCGACTCGTGCCCGAAGGCGTCGTCTACGCAACGGATATTCAGCCGGAGATGCTCGCGGTGCTCGAGCAGCGCGCGCGCGACGAAGGCATGTTGAATGTCATGCCGATGCTCGGCAAGATTGATGATTGTGGTCTTGAGCCGAACTCCGTCGATCTCGCGCTTCTTGTGGATGCGTATCACGAGTTCTCTCATCCCGCAGAGATGATGCGAACATTGCGCGCCGCGATGAAGCCCGAAGGCATCGTGGTGCTAGTCGAGTATCGACTCGAAGACGAGACCGTCGCAATCAAGCTGCGCCACAAGATGAGCGCGGCGCAAGCAAAAGCAGAGATGGAAGCCGCAGGCTTCACGTCAGTGAAAACCCTTGACGAGTTGCCCCAACAGCACGTACTACTTTTCAAGCGATCCAGATAAACGCGAGCGCTCAACTACTCACGCCTCTCAATCCCAGCGGAAGACGCCCTTTTTCCAGGCATATATATAGGCGACGATCGACGTCAGGATGAAGAAGAGGATGCGGCCGAGGTAGAGGCGCGCGTCGGCGCTGCCGGGCTCGAGTTGCGAATAAGTCACTGCCCAGGGGTAGAGGAAGATGATTTCAACGTCGAACAGGAGAAAGGTCATCGCGAGCATGTAGAAACGAATGCTGAATCGCTTCTTGGTGCTGCCGATTGGATCCATACCCGATTCATACGCGAGCCCCTTGATCGCGCCTGGTGCATGCGGTCCGAGGACTGCGCTTGCGATGATGTTGATCGCGACGAATCCGATCGCCATCACGATGACGACGGCAACGGGTAGGTACTGGATGAGTTGGCCGGGCTCGCTCATGGGTGGGCGGGAGTCTAACAGGGGCGGGGTGCGTTTACATCTGCAGCAATTCTGGTCGCATCCGCGCGACATCAAGCGTCGCTTCGAGCGCGGAGCCGATCTTCAGGAGCGATGCCTCGTCAAATGGATGGCCGATGAGTGTGATCGAACGTGGTTCATTCGCGCTATCGAATCCTTCGCGCATGCAAAGCGTTGGATGACCGGTTGCATTCGTGATGACGAGCAAGCCTCCCGCGAAGGGCGGCAGTACGAGCGCGTCACAATCGGCGAGCGCGATGCGCATCCATTCCATAAACCGTCGACGTATGCGTTCTGCTTGGACGAACTCGATCGCAGGCACAAACCATGTTTGGCGAAACGAGTTTGGCCACGCTTCGTCTGCTTGCCACGCGAGCGTGTCATCCGCATTGGATCGCGTGAGTTGTTCAAAGCATGCGGCGGCCTCGCACATCAAACCAGTCACAAGCACGGATGGATCACATGGAGGTGTGATCTCTTTCTCAACGAGAACTGCGCCACCTTGCGTCAATGCGTCGAGTGAAACCTTGGATGCTGCATTGCTCCCTTCAAACCAGCGCTTGTCGTATCCAACGCGAAAACCCTTCGCGTTCGGCATGCGAGGCGCGGTGAACGCGACAGCAACGCTTGATGGATCGCGATCGTCTTGCGCGTTGAGAACTTCAAGCACGATTCCCGTGTCAATCACACTGCGCGCGATGGGTCCAACTTTGTCCCAGGACCAGCAGAGCGCCATCGCACCATGTCGCGAAACTCTGCCGAACGTCGGTCGCAACCCCGTGGTTCCGCAGCGCGTGCAAGGAGAAACGATGGAGCCAAGTGTTTCTGTGCCGATTGCAAAGGGCACGCATCCACTCGCGACAACCGACGCGCTTCCCGCGCTTGATCCTGAGGATCCTTGCGTTGGATTCCAAGGATTGCGACATGTTCCACCGAACCATATATCTCCGTACGCAAGCGCGCCGAGTGCGGTCTTTGCAACAAGCACCGCGCCCGCGTCGCGCAAGCGCGTGACGATTGCAGCATCATCTGTTGGCACGCGATCGCGCCACGGTTCCGCGCCCCATGTCGTTGTGATGTTTGCGGTGTCGAAGAGATCTTTCAATCCATACGGGATGCCGTGCAGTGGTCCGCGAGATTTCCCAACTCGCGTTTCTGCATCCAGCGCATCTGCCTCACGCAGCGCTTGCGCTTCTACAAGTGTGATGACACAGAAGTGCGAAGCGTTCACCGCACGAAGTCGCGCGAGCGACCGCTCGACAAGTTGGCGCGAGGTGACTTTGCCGTTGACGATCCACGCGCTCAGTTGTTCAATCGTCGCGAAGTCAAAGTCTGCGCTGCTTGCTGGCGCGTTGCATTGCTTGCGCGCGAAAAAATCTTCCGCAGATTTCGTGGGCGCGCGCATCGCTTCACCAGGAAGCATCACGCGAAAGACTTGCGCAGGCGCGAGTGCGTTCGGGAGTTCGCCAAACTTCGCGCGCGATTGGAACGACGCGACTTGCTCACCGACCGTCTTCGCCATCTGTTCGCGTTCGACCGGAGTGAACTGAATGCCGGCGAGCCGCTCGCACACCTCGATCGTGGAAGGCGTGATTTCGCCAAGCGCGGTCAGCGCAGTCGGCGCGACTTCACTCGCACCTTCCTGCGCGAGCGCTGCTGTGGATGCGAACGCGCTCAACGCGCCGAGTGTGTAGAAGAATTCGCGGCGAGTCGCGGGCGACACGCAATCTTCAGGCTGTTGCATAGCGAGAGGGTAATGGCTCCATGGAAGGCGAATGATGCGAAGGTGGATCGCGCAATCGCTGTGTTGGAAGTGCCGCGTGGAAAGGGAGTTTCCAAAAACACACAAGCCGCAGTTGCCTGCGGCTTGTGTGATCTTCGACGAAGTCGGGGCAGCCGGAGTTGAACCGACGACCTTCTGGACCCAAACCAGACGCTCTACCAAGCTGAGCTATACCCCGAGGGGAAGGCGAACATTGTAGTGGGTTGTTACCCCGACAATGGGAACTCTCCTCGAGGCTTCTTCGTACGTCTGAAAGAGCGCGAGTTGTGTGCGACTTGTCCGGCTTGGCGGGCGCTCCCCTACACCCGCCAATGCTCGGAATCACGAGAGTTACTCCCACCTCAGGAGGCACCATGGACTTTGGAACCGAATCACTCGGAAACACGCAGGCTGGAGCAGATCGCGCGCGTTCTGCCGACCGTCTGATCGAACTCACTCCCGCACGCGTGACTGGATTTCGCACTCGAACCCAAGTTTCCACCGACCCGTCGTCGCGACCTATAGGACGCGTTCGACGCGAACTCAGCGCCGCGCCCGGGTCCTTCGTGTGGCACGATTTGTATTCCTCGAATGCGGCGGAGAGCGGTGCATTCTTGCGAAACATGTTCGGTTGGTATTCGAAGACGCTCGGTCGTCGCACGCTGCTCACGCATGGCGCGTTGCATGTTGCGGGTGTTGTCGCGGTCAGCACGGATCCGCAGTTGCATCCAGGTACATGGCGTCCGCATCTTCGCGTCGCGAACGTCGATGATTGCGTGACGCGTGCACGCGCGCTTGGCGGACGCATTGTGAAAGCAGCGGCAGGCATTCCGGGGCTCGATCGACACGCGGAGATCGTGGATCCGATGGGCGCATCACTCGTGGTCGCGGATGGAACGCTTGATCGTCGCACGGTTGGTGAGTCCACAATTTCTTGGGATGAACTGCACACTCAAGATCCACGCGTGAGTGCAACATTCTGGACATCACTCTTTGGTTGGACAACCGAATGGATCGTCACAGGTCGCGAACCGATCGGTCTGTTTCTGAACGGCGGCGCGCGTGTCGCGTCCTTCCGTCACACTTCGAACACATTGTTTGATCGAGCGAATCGCTGGGTTCCGTTCATTCAAGTTCCTCTCGCGCCAAGTGCATGCGCGATCGCGACTGGACTTGGCGCAGTCGTGACGTCACGGCTTGTGTTTGATCCGCTCTTAGGCGATGCAGCAATTCTTCGCGATCCAGGTGGCGCGGAGATTGGAATCTGTGAAGCGCGCGGCATGTCTTAAGACGCCGACGTTTCACATCGATACTTCCCGAGCCGCCAGCGTCGATCGCGTGGGATGCTGGCGCTCGGAATGAGTATCACCGCGCGCGTTACGCATCATCAAGCGCGTCTTCGCCGATCAATGACGCAACCGTTTTCTCTTGTTGCGCGTCCTGTGTGCGAAGGATTTGCCGTTCTCGATCTGCGGCGAATTGGCTTGTATACAAGTCAAAATAGCGTTCGCGCCGCGCGAGCAGTTCGCGATGCGTGCCTTGTTCGGCGATGCAACCTCTCTCGATCACAAGAATGAGATCGGCGCGCCGAATCGTCGACAGTCGGTGGGCAACGACGAGGGCGATGCGCCCGCGCAAGACTTCATCGACGCCGCTCTGCACGAGCTGCTCTGTTGCGGTGTCGATAGAACTCGTCGCTTCGTCCATCACGAGAATTTCAGGATCGCGCAGCACCGCGCGCGCGAGTGCAACGAGCTGGCGTTGACCAGTGGAGAGTCGTTCGCCACCTTCGCCGACATCCGTGTCGTAACCATGCTCGAGCGCGAGAATGAAATCGTGCGCACGCACTCGCTGCGCCGCGGCTTCAATCTCCGCATCGGTTGCGTTCAAGCGGCCGTATCGAATGTTCTCGCGCACACTTCCTGCGGTGAGGTGCGCGACTTGTGGCACAAGACCGACGCGATCCGCGAACCACGCGAGCGGCCGATCTCGCAGATCAACGCCATCGATCGTCACGCGCCCACCCGTTGGTTCATAGAAACGACTCGCGAGCGCAACGATGGTGCTCTTGCCACCGCCGGTTGCGCCGACAAGTGCAACCGTCATGCCGCGCGTGACCGTGAGTGAGAAATTTTCAAGAATCGGCACGCCTTCGCGATACGAAAAATCAACCGCTTCAAATCGCAACGTGTCGATCCGCGCGCTTGCGGGCGCGACAACATGCGGCGCGTCGGCGATGCGCGGCGCTGTCATGAGTAACGACTGAATGCGCTCCGCAGCACTTGACGCGTTCAGCACATCGGCAAAGCGTTGCGCGAGCTCTTGCACGGGTTGCGCGTAGAGCGCTGCAAACTGCATGAACGCGATGAGTGTGCCGAGCGTGACACCCTCCGCGGTGAGCACATCACTCGTGCCCTTCCAGAGCACAAGTGCGCCCGCAGTGGCTGCGAGTGCTGTCATCAATGGAACGTAGAGGCTCGAAAGAATCGCGCCGCGCATCGCCCAGAAATTCATGGACGTCGAAAGTTCTTGGAACTCCGCGAGGTTCTCTTCCTCACGCGCAAGCGCCTTCGTCGTGCGCGCGCCGAGCAGCATCTCGCCATACGAGGCAGTCATCGCGCTTGAGATGCGCCGCGCGTGTCGACCAGATCCAATGAGCCAGCGCTGGAACACCGCACTAACGACAGTCATGACAGGAACCGCAGCGAGCGCCCACAGCGCAAGTTGCGCGTTCATCACAAACATCGTGATCGTCACGGCAAGCACGATCGACGTGCACCACGCAAAGTCGAGGAGGCACCACGGGAGCAGTCCTGAAACTTTCGAGCAATCGCTGGTGAGTCGACTCACCAGCCAGCCAGTCGGACGCACATCGAAGTACGCCTGTTCAAGTTCTTGCAGCTTCGCGAAGCAATCTCGTCGGAGCAGGTGCGCGGTGTTTGTTGCGAGTTTTCCAGCGGAATCGATGAAGACCCAAACACCAATCGCGAAGAACACGAACAAACTCGCATACGCAATCAGCGTGGGCGCGAGGACTGCGGCGTCACCCTTGCGCGCTTCGTCGATGATGCGGGCGACGAACAACGGCAACGCAGTTTCAATGCCCGCAACGACGATGCCGCCGACGAGTAATCCCGTGATGGCGCGAGGCGACGCGCGCGCGCGTTCGAGAATCGGACGCCAGACGCTCAAACTAAATCGTGCGTGAGAGTCGTCAACGCGATGCACTTCACTCATCGCGCGACCTCGCTTTCTTGGGGCAGCTCTTCAATCTCGGTTTGAATCTGCCAGAGGGTGCGATAGAGACCAGGTTCTTGCGTGAGTGTTGCGTGCGTGCCTCTTTGCAGAACGCGTCCGCCGTCGATCACAAGAATGAGATCTGCATCGACAACCGCGGAGAGCCGGTGCGCGACGATGATGCGAGTTGGTCGCGTCTTCTGTTCGCGGAGCGCAGTGAGAATGCTCACCTCCGTGTGCATGTCCACAGCCGACAGCGCGTCATCAAGCACGAGCAGTCGCGGATTCGCAACCAGCGCGCGCGCGATCGCCACGCGTTGTCGTTGCCCGCCTGAAAGCGTGAGACCTTTCTCACCAACAACTGTTTCGTAGCCTTCAGGGAACCCAACAATCGTGTCGTGAATGCACGCGGTCGCAGTTGCAGCGGTCAACGCGTCGTCATGCGCCGGCGCTGCGCGCACGCCTGCGAGTAGGTTTGCTTTTAGTTGCTTCGAATAGAGAAACGGTTGCTGCAACACAACACCCGACTGGCCACGCATCGACGCGCGCGGAATGTTTGTCAACGGAACGTTGTCAATCGTGATGCTGCCGCTCGTTGGTGCATAGAAACGCAACAGCAGCTGGATGATCGTGGACTTGCCCGCACCCGATGGACCAACCAGCGCGAGCGTCTTGCCTGCGGGAAGGTCAAACGAAATGTCGTGCAGGACGGGTGCGCCGTTCGTGTATCCGAACGTCACGTTGGAAAACGCGATGTGCATGCCACGCGTGGTGATCGCACACGGCTGCGCGTCGGCGGCGTTGGGATCAAGATCGCGCTCGAGTGGTTCACGCAAGATCTCATCAAGCCGCGCGAGAGCGGCGAGCGCCTTGCCACTTTCAACGACCATGCGACCGAGCATGCGCACCGGCCAGATGAACATCGTGACGACGGTGAGGAAGTAGAAATACGCGCCGAGTTCGAGTGACCCTTGTGCGAGAAACGATGCGCCTAAGCCGACGACGATCACTTGTTGCGCGAAGCAGAAGAGATCCGACACCGACCAGAAATTCGCGAACAATCGATAGAGCTTCGCGTCTGCATCGCGATACGCGCCCGACGATTTCTCGAAGCGTTGTTTTTCAAACTCACCGCGTCCAAACGCTCGCACGGTGCGAATCCCCGTGAGGTTTTCCGTGACGTTCGCAGTCATGCTCGCTTCAGTCAGTTCCTTCGTGCCGAAGGATGGACCCATGCGTCGAAACTGCACCGCAGTGAAAACGAGCATCACAGGCACGCACACGATTGACGCGATCGCCAGCCGCCAATCGAGCATCGCCATGATCGGCAGCGGGATGAGCAGCATGAGCACGGAGCGCAAGATTTCAGGCGCTTGGTTGCCGAAGAAATTGCGCGCGGTCTCGATGTCAGAACTGCAGCGCTGAATGAGATCGCCTGAGGGGATGCGATCAAGCGTTGCCACAGGCAGTCGCTGCACATGGTCGTACATGCGATCGCGTGTTCGCCGTGCGATGCGTTCCGCAGCGCCCATTGCGAGGCGCGCTTTGAAATGCACACCGATGGCCGCAAGGAACGCGAGCACGCACATCACGAGCGCGGGTCGCCACAACGCGTTGCGCACAGTTTCGTTTCCACCAAGCCACTCGATCGTGGCGCGCGAGAAAGCACTCGCGTTGCGACCATCGTTCACAACAATGTCAAAGATCGCCTGAGGAACGAGCGGAACAAGATAGAGCAACGCGGCGCTCGTAAACATCGCGAGAGCCGCGTAACCAAATCGCCTGTGTTCGCCGCGAGAAAACAGCAGCACAGTGCGCATCGTCGCCAGAGGTGGCGGCGTGTTCAGAGGTTGTGACGGTGCGCCCGACAAGGAGTGGCTCGAGCGTCGGCGTTAGCAGGAGGTCTTTGCGTCGACCGCGCGACGCGGGCAGCAACCGAGCAGTCCCATCATCATGATCGCAGTGCCGCCCACCCACAGAATCGCGCCTGGCCAGATGAGCCACGATGGACCCATTTTCATCATCCACATGACGAACAACAGAAGACCAATACCTTCAACGAGGGCACCCGCGACGATGCGTAGCTTCGTACCGTTTGGATCGATGTTGCATGGAAGGGTCATAGTGTGCGTACTGTAGGGCGCATCACGCGGTCAGAAGGCCGCGGTCTTGGGTGCGCGTGGAAATGGGATGACATCGCGGATGTTCGCCATGCCTGTGGCGTAGATGATCGCGCGCTCGAAGCCAAGGCCGAAGCCTGCGTGCGGCACTGTGCCGTAGCGGCGCAAGTCGCGATACCACCAGTAATCCGCTTTGTGCAAGCCCATTTCGTCCATGCGCGCGTCGAGGCGATCGAGTCGCTCTTCGCGTTGCGAACCGCCAACGATTTCGCCGATGCCTGGCGCGAGGATGTCCATCGCGGCGACAGTTTTTCCGTCGTCGTTCTGTCGCATGTAGAACGCTTTGATGTCTCTTGGATAATTCATCACCGCCACAGGGCGACCGATGAATGTCTCCGTGAGCCAGCGTTCATGTTCGCTCTGCATGTCGATACCCCACTTCACGGGATAGTCGAATTTCACGCCCTTCTTCACTGCATCTTCAAGCGCGGCAATCGCGTCGGAGTAATCCATGCGCGCGAAGTCCGCTTCGACAAACTTCTCGAGTCGCTCGATGCAAGTCTTATCGATGCGGTCCGCGAAGAACTTCATGTCATCCATGCGCTCAGCGAGCAGCGCCTTGAACATGTATTTCAGCAGGTCTTCTGCGAGCTTCGCGTCTGTCAAGAGATCTGCAAATGCGATCTCAGGTTCGATCATCCAGAACTCTGCGAGGTGGCGCGAGGTGTTGGAGTTTTCGGCTCGAAACGTAGGTCCAAACGTGTAGACCTTCGAGAGTGCCATGCACCACGTCTCGACATTCAACTGTCCTGACACGGTGAGATTGGTTTCGCGACCGAAGAAGTCTTGCGAGTAGTCGACCTTGCCTTCGGGTGTGCGCGGTGGATGCAGCGCATCGAGCGTCGACACACGAAACATTTGCCCAGCACCTTCGCAATCACTGCCTGTCACGATCGGAGTGTGTACCCACAGAAATCCCTGCTCGTCGAAGAATCGATGCACCGCCATCGCGAGGCAATGTCGCACGCGACCGATCGCACCGAATGTGTTCGTGCGCGCGCGAAGATGCGCGACATCGCGGAGGAACTCAAACGAATGTTGCTTCGGCGAAATCGGATACGTGTCAGGGTCTTCAACCCAACCGTGCACGCGAACGGATTCTGCATGCAGTTCAACCGCTTGGCCTTTGCCTTGACTCGCAGCGACCATGCCAACAATTTCGATCGCGCAACCCGCCGTGAGTTTGAGCACTTCGCTCTCGTAGTTCGCGAGCGTGTTCGGAACGACCGCTTGCACAGAGTCGAAGCACGACCCATCACTGAGCGCGACGAACGAAATGCCCGCCTTCGAATCACGCCGCGTGCGAACCCAACCCTGGACGCGCTGGTGCGTTCCAACGAGCGGGAGACCTTGCTTGAACAGAGCCGCGACGGAGATCGGAGTAGGGGTCGACATAGGGGTTGACATGGGGAGTTCCTGCGAATCGACGAGTCTACGGCGGCGCGCGTCTTGCTCTCCGCGAGGGCTCCATGCGCTTGGCATTCGGGCGTTGCGGCTCCCTGCCAGATTGGCGTATTGAGGGAAGTTCTCTCAGCACTCTGACAGGACTACTTCGCGCCTAAGTTGTGTTGTTACGGCGGTTTATGCATATCACCTCGCGGGATTCACCTATCCAAGATAGGCATACGCGTTGCCTCTTTGTGCCCTCCCCCGAAGCTTTCACATGCGCGCGTTTTTCTCCCCACTTCCAGATTCCTCCCTCCCCGACGCGCCGCGCGATCGGGCGCCTACGCGGCGGTTGAATCTGCTCCTGTCTTACGGTGGCTGGCGAGACGACGCGTTTTCTTCGCAGCTTCCACCGCTCCTTTCGCCTCGCGGCATCGACTGCTTCACGGCGCGTTCGGCGGATGAAGTTTCGGAGTTCGTGCGCGCGGCTGTCGTGCACATCGCGGTCATCGATCTCATGATTCCGATGTATCCGCCGAGCAGCGCTTCCGCATCCGAAGGCGTTTCTCGCACGGTTGCGGGTGGCACGCGCGTGCTTCAATTGCTTCGCCGTCTCGCACAACCGCCCGCACTCATTCTCGTTCGTCCACCACAAGCGGACCCTTCGGAAAGCGCGCGCACTCTTCGCGAAGCTTTGCAAGAAGGCGTGTTCAGTGTTGTGGATGATCCTTCCGGTCCGCACGGCATGGAGCGCCTCTTGCGCGCGCTCCGTAGTTGTGTGGATCGTCACTACGCGCATCACTGGGACGCCGCGTAACCGCGACAACCTTTCGACTTCTCTTCTTTCACCTTTCTTTCAGCAGTTTTTCAGTCAGTTCAACAGGAGTTCCACTATGAAGTTCCGTCCCCTCGGCGACAAGATCCTTGTGAAGCGCGACGAAGCGCAATCGAAAACCGACTCTGGTATTTTTCTTCCAGAGAGCGCGAAGGACAAGCCTAAGCAGGGCAAAGTGATTGCGCTCGGCGAAGGCATTCGTCACAAGGACACCGGGAAGTTCACGCCGTTCTCGGTGAAGAAGGGCGACAGCGTCATCTTTAGTTCGTACGCGGGTACGGAAGTGAAGATCGACAGCGACGCGCTCCTCATCATGAGCGAAGACGACATTCTCGGCGTGATTGAAGCCTAACTCGACCTCACTTTGACTCACGCGCTGTAGCACTTTCATGTCGATGACGACCGACCAACTTCGACTCGCTTTGAGCGAACTCAACGGACTGCGCGATGTGCGCGTGGCATTCGACCACGCTCCATCGTTGCTCGTCCGTAAGGCACTCCTGATTCCAAAGGAGAGCGACACGCTCATCAAGATCACGAATGGCTCCCACATTTTCCTCGTTGATGCAGGACGCGTCGCGTGGATCGAAATTGGCTGAGTCGCAGCGCACACCTTCTCTAGTTTTTGCCTTTTTTCAGCAGAAAGAAACGACCCCATGGCAGCAAAGCAAATTGCATTTGACAACGACGCTCGCGAAAAGATTCTTCGCGGCATTCAGAAACTCGCCCGCGCCGTCAAGGTGACACTCGGACCTTCGGGCCGCGTGGTTGTCCTTGAGAAGTCTTTCGGATCTCCCACGATCACGAAGGACGGCGTGACGGTTGCGAAGGAAATCGAACTCGAAGATCCATACGAGAACATGGGCGCGCAGATGGTCAAGGAAGTTGCGAGCAAGTCCTCCAAGGACGCTGGCGACGGAACGACCACCGCGACTGTGTATGCCGAAGCCATCTTCCAAGAAGGTCTTCGCAACATCACCGCAGGCGCGAACGCGAACAACGTGCGTCGCGGTATCGACAAGGCTGTCACCTGCGTCGTTGCGGAACTCACGCGCATGTCGAAGAAAGTCGCGGACTCCAAGGAGATCGCACAGGTCGGCGCATGCTCAGCGAACCAAGACATGGCGATCGGCAAGATCATTGCTGAAGCGATGGACAAGGTCGGCAAAGATGGCGTCATCACCGTTGAAGAAGGCAAGAGCCTCGCGACGGAAGTTGAATTGCTCGAAGGCATGCAGTTCGACAAGGGCTATCTCTCGCCACACTTCGTCACCAATGCAGCGGGCATGGAGTGCGTGCTTGAAGACGCCTATGTGTTGATTCACGAGAAGAAGATTTCTTCCGCGAAGGACATGCTTCCACTGCTCGGTAAGGTTGCGGAGAGCGGCAAGGCGCTGCTCATCGTTGCGGAAGACATCGAAGGTGAAGCGCTTGCGATTCTCGTCGTGAACAAGCTTCGTGGCGTGCTCAAGGTTTGCGCTGTGAAGGCGCCAGGCTTTGGCGATCGTCGCAAGGAAATGCTCGCGGACATCGGTGTTCTCACGGGCGCGCAGCCTGTGATGGAAGAACTCGGCGTGCAACTCGAGAACCTCACGCTCGCCGAACTCGGTCGCGCGAAGAAGATCACGATTGACAAGGACACTTCCACCATCGTCGAAGGCGCGGGCAAGACCAAGGACATTCAAGGACGCATTGAGCAGATCAAGGCGCAGATTGAATTGACGAGCAGCGACTACGACCGTGAGAAGCTTCAAGAGCGTCTCGCGAAGCTCGCGGGCGGCGTTGCGCAGATCAACGTTGGCGCAGCAACCGAAGTCGAAATGAAAGAGAAGAAGGCTCGCGTCGAAGATGCACTGCATGCGTGCCGCGCGGCGGTCGAAGAGGGCATTCTTCCTGGTGGTGGCGTTGCAGTGCTTCGCACGCGCAAGGCGCTCGAGAAGTTGAAGAAGACGCTTGCGGATGATGAAGCGGTTGGCGTGGACATCGTGCTTCGCGCACTTTCCGCACCAGCGAAGCAAATCGCTGCAAACGGCGGTCTCGATGGTTCGATCGTTGCGCAACGCATCGAAGATTCCACCGACATCAATTTCGGCTTCAACGCTGCAACAGGCGAATACTGCGATCTCGTGAAGGCTGGCATCATCGTGCCAACAAAGGTCGAGCGCGTTGCGTTGCAGAACGCAGCAAGCATCGCAGGACTCTTGCTCACGACGGATTGCGCGATCACCGAATTGAAAGAGAAGAAGTCGAAGGCTCCCGCAGGCGGCGGCGACGACATGGATTACTGATCGAAAGAACTTTGACGCGAGTCGGCTGATGCACTCGCGACGCAAGAACACGCAGGACCCAAGCAATCGTTGCTTGGGTCCTGTGCTTTTTGTGGAGAAAGGAAATCGCTTACTTCGCGACTGCGTCCGCAGCGGCTTCAGTCGCAGGATCTGCTTGCCACCAGCGCGTGACGATGCCGTCCTTGATTTCAAACCACCATGATCGTCGCTCGATCGAGTTCGACGCATGTGCGATGACCAAGAACACGTAGTAGCCCTCGGTCGTGCGTTGATCGATGTCGTAGCGGAGGATGTCGACACCCTCCGTTTCGACGCGCACGCGCTTCGTGGGTTCACCGAAGGTTGCGATAAGCCATTCTTCACTCGTCACGCCGGCGTGGATCTCTTGCAAGCTCGAAGCGGTGATCCGCGGACCAACATCGCGCGTCGTATTCGTACTTGTGACGATGCATCCGGAGGCAGTCGCGCCTAGGAGAAGCGCGCAAACGGTTCGAAATGAAGTGTTCGCAGATGGCATACGCTGAGAGTATAAGAACTGCCGCAGCTCACCTCACACACTCCCATGAAACTCTACACACGCACTGGCGACGATGGCACGACGGGTCTCTTCTCAGGCGCGCGCGTGCTCAAACACGATCCGCGCATTGAAGCGTACGGCACGGTGGATGAAACCAACGCGTGCATCGGACTTGTGATAGCCGCGTGCCGCGCGAACGAGCCAGTCGAAGCGCGCATGCTCGAAGTGTTCGCGCAGATTCAATCGAGACTCTTCGATCTCGGCGCGGACCTCGCGACACCAGCGGGCGCAAAGCACAGTGAGCGTGTGATGCGCATCACGGAACAACATGTGACCGAAGCAGAGCGGTGGATCGACGAGTTCGATGCGATGAACCCACCGCTGCGCGCATTCGTGATGCCAAGCGGTTGCGAACTCGCCGCGCGCTTGCACATCGCACGAACCGTGTCGCGACGCGCAGAGCGCTTGATGGTCGCACTCTCCATGACGGAAGCCGTCGGCGCAGGCGCGCTGCAGTACATCAATCGCCTCAGCGATCTTCTCTTCGCAATGGCACGCGCCGCAAACCACCTCCAAGGCATCAACGACATCCCCTGGATCCCATCAACCCGAGCATGAATTATCAAGCACGCACTCAGTTACCGACGGAGTCGGTGAGGGGACAAAAAGACTGAAGTGCCCGCCAGAATTCAACCGTTCGCGATTCACTCGCGACGGTTGAGTCGAAAGCGAGTGCAAGATTTGGCCGCTGCGGCCAGAATCTTGCGCGAGCGCTAAAACTAATGCGTCCCAAAGATGCGGTCGCCCGCGTCGCCGAGTCCTGGCACGATGTAGTAGTGTTCGTTCAATCGTTCGTCGATTGCGGCGGTGTGCACGACGACTTCGGGATGTTGCTCGCGCATGAGCGTTAATCCTTCAGGCGCGGCGACGAGGCAGACGAGTTGAATGTTGAGGACACCGCGCTCTTGCAAGATGTCGACCGCGTGCGCGGCACTACCACCTGTGGCGAGCATCGGATCAACCAAGATCACCGGACCATGAGCGACATCATCTGGAAGTTTGGAGTAGTAGGTGACAGGTTTCGCCGTTGACTCATCGCGATAGATGCCAATGTGTCCAACTCGCGCTTCAGGAAAGAGACTCAAGAGTCCATCGGTCATCCCAAGGCCCGCGCGCAGAATCGGCACGATGGTGACGGGTGTCGCGAGCATGCGTCCTTTCGCGCGCGCGACGGGTGTTTCAATTTCCACTTCGCGCGTTGGAAGATTGCGACAGACTTCATACGCCATGAGTCCTGCCAGCTCGTTCAGTAAACGCCTGAAATCCGCGTAATTTGTGTCGCGCGAGCGCAATCGCGTGAGCTTGTGCTGCACGAGTGGGTGGTCGTAAACGAGCGCATTGGTATGTCGTGGATCGAGTGCCGCCATAGTCGCGAAGTGTACGGATTCGACGATGAAGTGCTTGCGCAACTATTCTCAGGCGCGCCTTCAGTCACTCCGTGGATCGCACCCGCAGTAGTCAGCGGTCGCACGCTTCAGGAGTTCAGTTTCGCAGCAGCATTCTCGCTCCCAGTCGAGACATTCAAGAAACACTAGACGATGCTGTTCGTCGTGAGTTTGGTCTACCTCGGGGTTTCTCTTGTCGTGGGAATCCCTAGTCAAATCGGAAACTTTGCCGCGCAACTGAGTGATTACAAGGGAGTGGAAGTCGTGTTCATTGCCCTTGGCAGTTGTTGCGGAATCCTTTTCAACATCTTTGTCGGGCTTCCGCTTGCCGCGTGGGGCGCGTACTACAGCATGCTCTATCGTCGTAATCGAACAAGCATCGCCCCTCCTGCCTAATCGCAATCACATGCGTTCAGGCGCATCGATACCGTAGAGTGAGAGCCCGTCTTGCAGCACGTGCCTTGCGAGTGCGCACAGTCGTAATC
>SIAK01000001.1 GCA_009691805.1 Phycisphaerales bacterium | reverse complement strand
CGTAACCTACACACTCACAGCTCAGTCCCACGTCGGCAAGGACGTAGTAACTGCCGATCCTCAGCGTGCGCAGTCCAATCAGGTTTCTGTTTGCAAGTGCGGCCCTGCGAACTTTTGCCGCATCTGTGAGCGCGTAGGCGACGTGACCGCAGGTGACCTTTGTCTAGCCAACCAATGACAGGAGTCGCAATGGATGTTTCGTTCCTCACAGCTCGTCAGCATGATCTTCGTTTACCAAAGTCCGTGAAGGAAAAGGCACAGGAGCAGTGGGTTTCGTTTCAACCTGCAGGTCCGCGTCGCCCCTCTGACGAGGCTCCGTTCAGACGGATGTACGACTTCTGGCTTGCGGCGATTCTCTGGGCCGAACATCATGACTTGCACCCACAAGAGCAAGCAAAAACTGAGAAGTTCATCGCGTCGGGTCCTACCCCAGCAGATGCGAAGCTTGACGCGTGGATTCTAGAACTGCTCCTACTGATTGCGGTTCGGCGACTCAAGCCAGATGTCAACACGCTGCCCGAGGCGGCGGAAGTTTTTAAGCTTGCGAACGAACTCGCTGCCATTGGCGCCCCCAAACTGCTCGATGAACTTGATAAGCGGTGTGACATTATGGAACCGCGCCTCTACACAACCGTGGAGTTGTTCCGCGAGACCGCGGGCTGTGGTAAGGAATCGCCTAGAGCCGGTCGCTAAGGGTTCGATGCGCGTGCCCGTAGACTTACGAGTCAATGACGAGTGTCCCGCAACAACTTGAATCAACTCGATCCGCTGAGGTTCTCATTCGTGCGCTTGATCTTCGCCCACATCCGGCTGGAGGGTGACCTGCCCCCACTCTCTGCACCAGTCACTACGAGAGTCGGGTTGTTCTTATCAGTTACATGATCTCACGTGTGCTGCTGCGGAGTGAATGGGCGGAGCCCCGAGCTTCGCAGCAGCACATGCCGCCGCAAAGCGCGCTGGGGGAAGATACGCGAGCGAGCTGTGTGGCCGTTTGTGGTTGTATGCATTGCGCCAATACGCGCCGAGAGCCTTCGCATCATTGAGGTTCGTGAAAATTTCTGCGTTCAGCAGTTCGTCGCGGAAGCGACCGTTGAAACTCTCCGCGATTCCATTCTGCCAAAGGGCAACCTGGTTCGATGTACAGCGCGTCGATGCCTGCAAGCTTCAGAAAGCTGCGCATCGTCCTCGCAATGCATTCGGGACCGTTGTCACTCCGGATGTGCTTGGGCACGCCGCGAGTCTTCAACATGCTCACCAAAATCTCGCGCACGAAGTCCATGCACCAGACATCGTTCACACCACGGGCGCTTCGTCGTGCGATGCCGTTCTCGCTGATGCCAAGTCGTCGTTTTTCGCGCGAGCGCTAAAACACCGACGGAGTCGGTGAGGGGATGAAAGACTGAAGTGCACGCGCGAATTCACCCGTTCGCGATTCACTCGCGACGGTTGAGTCGAAAGCGAGCGACGGAATTTGTCCGCGCTGCGCGGCAAATTTCGCGCGAGCGCTCAACTACGCGCGTATGAATTCAACCGTTCGCGATTCACTCGCGATGGTTGAGTCGAAAGCGAGCGACGGAATTTGTCCGCGCTGCGCGGCAGATTCCGCGCGAGAGCTCAACTACGCGCGCGTTTCAAATCATTCGTAGAGCGGTCGGTTCTTGCCAGGTAGCGGTCCGCCTGCAGGGGTCCACCATGCGGGTGCGTCTTTCGGTGCATCGATGCGCAGCATGTACTCTGGTGGTTCTTCCGCCCACTCGGGGGAAGGTCGCAACGTGTAATCGATGCGCACGCAATCTTGTGGTGGACAGGTGAGTTGATTCGTCAATCGACCGGTCTGCGTGTCGGATTCCCAAATCGCGTACATCATGCGGTCGGGTCGTGTGACAGGATCATCGCCCTTGCCGCCGAGAAAATTGAACGAGAGTTGTTTGCCTGGCGGAATGTCAAGTTTGAAAAAAGGCTGCTCGGTGCGCGTGTCAATGAGCGTGATCGTGACGGGTTTCATCTCCGTCGAGATATAGGTGTAGCCCTGACCAGTCCCTGGGTAGTAACTTCCCGCAGGGCGATAGCAACCGCTCATCGAAAAGAGGAGTGCGGCGCTCGAAAGCGCGAGGGCAGTCGCATGTGCGTTGGCGCGTGCGCGGTTCAACATAAGTGATGCTCGAAACGGGTCCCGGAACAGCCATCAGGCAGGCAACGATGCGGTCCAAGTACCGCTCGATACCCACCCCTCATCGGTCGAGAACGGGATAGTACTTGTCAGTTTCAGGTTCAGCGCAGCAGGAATCCACGATTCCTTGACTCAAGGCACAATGTCCGATGCTCGGTGCGTTCCCCTCAGAAAGACTTCTATGCCAAACGCCGCTCACTCCACTCCCAACCTTCGTATCGGTCACGGTTACGACCTCCATCGGCTTGAACTGAACGAACCTCAGGGCGGAGGGCGACCGTTCATCCTCGGCGGCGTGAGATTGGAACACACGATGGGTCCCGTCGCCCATTCCGACGGAGATGCGGTTTATCACGCGGTGGTGGATGCGATTCTCGGCGCACTCGGCAAGCCTGATATCGGGCAGTCCTTTCCAGACACCGAGGCGGCGAACAAGAATGCGGACAGCGCTCGGTTCATGACTGCCGCGCGGGAGACGCTGAAGGCCTCTTGCTACGCGATCCAGAACCTCGACATTACGGTGATTTGCGAACGCCCCAAACTTGCGACCGTCAAGGCTCGCATGATCTCCAACATCGCGCGCCTACTCGCGCTGGACGTTTCGCAGGTGAATCTGAAGGCGAAGACGCACGAATCGGTAGATGCAGTGGGCGAAGGCCGCGCGGTGGAAGTGCACGCTGTCGTTCTCCTGCTTGGAATTCGTGATTGATAGGAGCTTGCGCCTCGAAGGCGCGCTTGCCGCATGGAGTACCCTGCGGGCGCGAGGAACCTGCATGAGAGCAATTGTCACTGGTCAAATTGGCGTCGACAAGAAGCCGTACCTGAAAACCGTCCGCGATCTCGCGGCGCTCAAGGGCGAGCCGATCCAACTCTTCAACCTCGGCGACATGATGTACGCCGAAGCGAGGGACGTGCGGCCTGGTCGCATTCTTGACCTCCCGCTCTCGCGACTTGCGACGCTACGCCGCGCGGCATTTCGCGATGTGCTCACCGAAACTCTGCCTGCCGAAGAGCATCCCAATGTTGTCATCAACACGCACGCCACCTTTCGCTGGCGGCACGGATTGTTCCCCGCGTTCGACTTCGATTTGATCCGGCGATTCGCGCCGGACATGTTGATCTGTCTCGTGGATAACGTGGAAACAGTCCACCAGCGATTGCACGCAGAGCATGAGATCGACGCGACGCTGAAGGATTGCATGGTCTGGCGCGAAGAAGAAATTCTCGCGACGGAACTGCTCGCGCAATCGTTGGGTTGCGAGAACTCGTTCTATGTCCTCTCGCGCGGTCGACATCAAGACACGACGGAGACCTGTGCGCGACTGATCACGCAACCGAACATGAAGCGCGTGTATCCGAGCTTCCCGATGAGTCACGTCGTCGACATGCCTGATGTGCTTGCGGAAATCGATGCCTTCCGTGCGGCGCTCGCGAAGCAGTTCATCACCTTCGATCCTGCGGACGTGGATGAAAAATTACTCCTCGAACGCGCGCTTGCGGCTGCGCGCGAAGGTGCAGACTGGATCGAAAACACCACGCATGCATTCGGTGGTTCCAAAGATCGTTCGACGCGCGTGTCTGTGCGTGAGGTCCTCGACATCGCGGGCGATATCGATGGACAGATCTACATGCGCGACTTCAAGCTCATCGATCAGAGTGACATGATCGTGTCACTCGTGCCTGAACTTCCCAACGGACAGCCGGGGCTTTCAAGCGGCGTCGAGCGAGAATTGCAACACGCATGGGAGCACACCAAAGAGGTGTACGTCGTGTGGAAACCAAAGAAGTCGCCGAGTCCGTTCATTACAGAGACCGCGACGAAAATTTTCCCCACCGTCGAAGCTGCGCTTGAGCACTTCGAGATGAAGGGGATGTTCCAACCTGGGTGCCTCTTCGGAGGATGACCTGTGCCGCGAGTCAAGCTGACCGTCGCGTACGACGGCACGGAGTTTCACGGATGGCAGCGTCAAGAGCCGCCTGATGCTCCCGCGTTGCGCACGGTGCAGGGGGTGCTGCAAGATGTGGTTGCAACGTTTGTCCGCGATCGTGTCGTGCTGATGGGCGCGAGTCGCACGGATTCTGGCGTGCATGCCATTGGGCAAGTCGCTGCGTTTACCGCCGAGCATTTTCGAGTTCCTGTCGAACGCATTCCGATCGCGCTCAACGCGCGTTTGCCTCGTGATGTGCAGGTGCTTGATGCTTCATTCGTGGCGCACAACTTCAATCCGATCGGTGATGCGAAGAGTAAGTGCTATCGCTACGTCATCGAACACCTTGGACCGCCGCACAATCCCGCGCCACTCTTCGATCGCGACTTCGTCTTTAACACGCCGCACGAACTTTCACTTGAACGCATGCGACAGGCGGCGAGCCAACTCGTCGGTACGCATGACTTCGAAGCGTTCGCGCAAATCTCGCACGGTCGCGAGAACACCGTGCGCACGATCTACGCATGCAATGTGCGGATGCTTGCGGAGCGGCGCTTCGCGATTGAAGTTTCAGGCAGTGGATTTCTGTACAACATGGTGCGAATCCTTGCAGGCACGCTGCTTGATGTCGGTCGTGGAAAAATCGACGCGAACAGCATCGGCGCGATCATTGCTTCGAAGGATCGCCGACAAGCAGGCACGACACTTCCGCCGCACGGGCTGTGTTTGCGTTGGATTCACTACGGCGTGCCGAAGGAAGATGGGATTGAAGATGTGAAGGAGGATGTGATCGCATGAACCGATCTCGAGGATGTCGTCTTCTGCTCGCAAGCATGCTCGTGTTGAGTAATGCGTGCGTCCTGCCGTCGCATGCGCAGGTACTCAATCTCGACGCAGCGCCTGCGGGACCCGTGCTTCCGAAAGTGAGCGCGACGACCGCGCTTGCCCTGCAATTGACGCAAGAAGCGGAGCAGATTGAACAAGCGATGCTCCAGCAAACTGGGCATGAGCGCGTCGCGTCGGAAGCGCGCGCGTGTATGCGGCGATCGAGCGCGTTCTTACTCGGACCCAGCGATCCACGCCCCTGGAATGAAAGCGTTGCGGTGTTCGCAGGTCTCAGACTCGCGCGCGCGCGCACGAGTGTCGATGTGCTGCTCGATGCGTTCTCGAATGAACGACGCGCCGCGTCTGCTGCGACAAGTCGCCCACTCACGCGCGACGAGCTCGGCCGCGTCGACGCGCTGCTGACGCAATTTGCGAACGGCGCGCTCGAAGCGATGCGACGCGCAGATGCGACGGACGCTGCATCCATGACGGAAGCGGCAGCGCGCGCGACGATGCCGCTCGCAAACGCAATCGCGATTCTTGAGGGACGAGCACTGCCTGACTGCTGGCCGGTGTTCACTTCTGCGGAGAGTGACCCGTCGCTGACGACCACTCGGGATCTCGTGGTTCGCGCGACAGATCTTCAAAGCGTGCTCGAACGCATCGCGCGAGCAGAAACATTGAACGAAGGCTTGCGCGTTGCGATGCACGCAGCGCTCGACCCCGCGAATGCGCTTCCGATTGAAGCTCGCGCGACGCGCATCGACACGCTGCTCACGCTCGCACTCGCGACAAACTCGCTTCCCTTGCTTGATGACGCTGCAAGACTTTCGCTTGATGGAGAGATCCTCGACGCTTGTCGCGCTCTCGGTGCTGGAGTGGTTGCAACAACGGAAGGCGATGCAGATTCGACCGCGCCGCCCCTGCTGCTCCCCGGACCAACTCGCGCGATCGAAGTGAGTGCGCAAGCGGTCGCATTGCTGTTTGGAGACATCGCTGCACTCGACGCGATAGCGAAGGATGACGAGAAACTGCACGGAGCGCTCGTCGCACTCGCGAGCGCGTTTGCTTCCGCGCATGTGCAAGGTGGAATGAGCGCGGGAGTTGATCGCACGGTCGCGGCGCGTCGTTGTAGTGAAGCTGTGCAGTCTGCTGTGACTTCACGCACGCAGCGCGCAGACGGCATCGCGCGTGATCTTCGCGATGTGGCAAAGCAATTGGAGCGCGAGTACCGCGCGGCGGAGTTGTCTGCGTTGCGCGCGCTCGTACAGATTACGACAGGCGGCTCGACGTTTGCGGATCCTGAAACAGTGAGCGCACTTGAACGGATGCGCGCGTTGTCGAAGGATCGATCCTCGCTCGAAGAACTCTCCGAAACCGTTGCGCGCATCACCGCACTGAAACCAGCGCTCGCTGCGGAGATGGATCGACGCGCGCGACTCATCGCGCGACTCTTGACCGACAAACTCAAGCGCAGCGATGGAATGCGGGCGCTCCACGCGATCCGCGCGCAGACCGCGCTCTACGCGCCGTTTCCGCTCGAAGAGTCACTCAAGCGAGATGATGCGGCGCTCGCTGAGTTGAGCGGCGCGTCGAGCGAAGCACTCGCGAACATCGGCGCGTCGCGTCGTGTTGCATGGGCTGAATCGTGGGCGCGCGGTGACACGGATGCGCCAGAGTTCGCAAAGATGGATCGATTCGCACGGCTCATGAGTGCGATGGAAAGTTTGGCATCAAGAGAAGAGAGCGCGGTTCGTCGACGCGCCGCGGACGCGCTCTCGATGTGGGGAAACTGGTGCGCGAGCCGCACGGCATTCGTGCCTGCAACGATGGACTCGAGTGCTTTGTTTCGACTCGCTTGCGCGTCGCTTCTCGCGGGCGATGAGGTTCGATTCGATGCGGATCTGCAGCGACTTGAAGTTGCTATTCCACTCGTGGCACTTGTGGCATCGCTCGAAGCTCGACTGGCGAGCGCGCTTCCGCAGGCTCCACTGCTTGCATCAAGCGAGATCGCGCCGATCGCAACGACGCCCGCGTCGCATGCGTGGCTCGCAGGAGAACATGCGCAGTTCGCGACGCTCTGTCGCACGCTCGCAGAGCTCGAAGGCGCGCGCACGCGAGGCGAAGCACCGCTCGAGTTTTCACTGCGCGCGTTTGCGAGTTCGATCGCGTCGAATCTGAACAACATCGTGCGGCCGCGCCTTGGACTCACAGGACAGATTCCATCGATTGACGCGGCGATCGCTGCGCCACAACCGCCGAGGGGAACACGCGCACCAACTGCCGCGCCGAAAGTCGCGCCGAAAGTCGCGCCTACAACGGCGGCACCTTCGCCACCACCCGCGACGACTCCCGCGAAACCAGGCGCGCCAGCAACTCCACCAACACCAGCGAAAACTGCCGTGGCAGTGAAGCCCGTGGTCGCCGCGCCAAAACCTGAAGTCCCGAAGACTCCTGCTGGTGAACAAATCCAGCCCGATGGAAATCGCGTGCCTGTTGTTCCCACAGTGCCGCGCATTCCGAATCAAGATCGTGCGCCGCGGCTGCCGCGACAAGGTTCACCAACAGATCCTCAGAACACCGATCCCAAGAAAGATGGCAACTGAGCATGACTGCAGCAATGGAGCGCTCAACATCGAGCAGCAGCAACCCAGTACCCCGCGCATTGCAAGTTGTTGTTGTCGCGCCGCACCCCGATGACGCTGAGTTGGGAATGGGCGGAACGATCGCGCGACTCGTCGAAGAGGGGCACAACGTGCTTATCGTCGACATGACCGATGGCGAACCGACGCCGAAGGGCTCGCGCGAGTTGCGCGCAGCAGAGACTCTCGAAGCAACGCGAATTCTCCGATGCGGCAGGCAGCAACTCGGACTCAAGAACCGCGAGGTCACGTCCACAATCGAAGCAAGGCACGCGCTCGCTGCAGTCCTTCGTCGCTGGCGCTGCGACATACTTTTCCTGCCGCACCCTGAGGACGCGCATCCAGATCACCTCGCAGTCACGCGCATCGGAGAGGACGCGCGATTTGATGCGAAGTTGACGAAGAGCGCGATCGAAGGCGCTCCAATCTACCCGCAGAAATTGTTCTACTACTACTGCACGCATCTGCGCGCGATGCCAACGCCAAGTTTCGCCCTCGACATGAGCGCGTTCGTGGAACGCAAACGCAACGCAATCCTCGCCTACCGCAGCCAAGTCATCGATCATGCGCCCAATCGAGGACTGATCGACTGGCTCGAAGCACGCGATCGATTCGTTGGAAGTCAAATCGGAACGGCTGCCGCAGAGCCATTCTGGTCCCGCGAACTGCTCGGTCCATCGCAACTTTCAGCACTCCTGCTGCAGGCCTGAATGAGCAAACCGTAGGCCTAAATGAGCAAATCCACAACAGTCGATGGACAGCCGAACCTCTCGGTGGAAGAAGCGATAGAGTCTCCGCGTCCATCCGTTCGGGCGTCTTCAACAAGACCCCCTGCGCACTGCGTATCTCTTGACTTTCGCGAGCACTTCACGAACGACTCCTGATGATGGACGCTTTGTTTCAGCCCATTGCAGACCTCGGACTCCTCGCTCCGTTGGGTAGCTGGGCGTCGGATGCGGTGTCGAGTTTCGCATCGAACATGCACAATCTGCTCGCGCAGGCGAGCGACGGATCGATCCAGGGCGTGAGCCCACCGCCTCAAGAGCTGATCAATCCGCCCTCAGATTCGGTGCTGTTGATTTGGCTGAACACGTATGGCGCGACGTTCATTTTCTTCGCGTTCATCGTCTGCGGAATTGGCCTCCATATCTCCGAAGATTTTCTTCTGATCCCCGCCGGCGTTGCGATTTATCACGGCCAGATGCAATGGGGCGAGACACTGCTCGCCGCATACGGCGGGTTGGTGATCGGTGACACGATCTGGATCTGGATGTGTCGCCACTTTGGCACACGCATCATTCATAGCAAGCGCTTGAAGCGACTCATGCATCCGCGCCGCTTGCTCGAGGCGAAGTACGCGATGGAACAGCGCGGAACCGTCGTGCTGATTCTCGCACGATTCATCCCAGGCACGCGCACTGCGGCGTTGACGATGACAGGTGTACTCCATATGCCGTGGTGGAAATTCCTCGCTGTTGAACTCATCACGGTCGCCATCACCGCGCCCATTCAAGTGAGCATTGGATGGATCGGTGCCGCTGGCTATGACCACGCGAAAGCACTTGGCAGCCTGCTCACTATCGGCCTCGCCGTCTCCGCACTCGGAGTAGGCGCATGGTTCGCGTGGACCTGGGTCAAAGAATCTCGCGCACGCCGTGGACCACGTCCGCGCTCGCCTGTTGCGTGGCTTCGCACGTTCGGAACGACCACTCCACGCACTCTGACTTCAGCGACTGCTGCAAGTTCAGAAGCGAGCGCAACCAAGTCCGCGCCATGACCGCTTACGTCAGCGACGACTCGCACCGCGCCCGACGCGACGCCCGACACGACGATCGACGTGAACACCGACGTGAACACCGACGCGACGATCGACGCGACTACGCGTCACCGCGATGAGTGCGAGACCTTTCAAGATTTGCAGCGCGCCGAGTGATCATTCAAGATCATGCGGACTCACTGGCGTGATGGACTGATCCATCGAAATCACCGCCGGCGGCGTTGGAAGAAACCGATCTCGGTTGGCGAGGCCTGCCTTCGATGGCGCGTTGCGATCCCGGCTCGCGTACCAATCAAGCACCTCGCTCGAGGCATCCACAGCAAAGTCGATGTGTTCCGTCGCACCGCTATCTGGTGGAAGCTCGGCGATTTGTTCTTCGAGAACACGCGTCGAAAGGCGATCATAAAACTCACGATCGCTCAGATGATCTGTGCATTGAAAATACACGCCCCACCGCGCTAGACCGGCAGTAATGGACGCGAGGAGTGCGGGCAACGCTGCGTCGACGACGTCACTCGAGAGCGGCACATCGATGCCGAGAACTCTCAGTTGCGCCCGATTCGTCGTTGCTGGCGCGCGTTCCATGTCATAGAAAATCGTCCAGTACATGCGGTCCTGAACGCCTGTTCCATCGCGACGCGCCTCTGCAACAAGTGCGTCGATCGCGCTTTCACGACGCAACTTCATGCCCGCGATCGCGTCGCTGTACGCGCGTTCGTGGTCAATCGCAACCCCGCTCCCAGGACGCGGCTCCGGCTCCGCTGCAGCAAACCCGCCTGAAGTTGGTGACTGCGAATCTCGCTGCTCCGAAGTCGCGCAGCTCTGCATCGACTGATCCCGCCTTGCGTCCGCTTCGCACATGCGCGCGACTTCCTCACCCACAGTTGCGTTCGCACTGATGCACGCACTCAAGTTGTGCACAACACGCTCGATTGCGAGCGCTGTTCTCGCGCCCCCTGGCATTCCCGATTCCACCTGCCCCCTCGTCACACCGCTTCCGAACTTCTCCACCTCATTCCAACGCATACCGACTCCCTTCCGGCGTCCACGCTCACGCGCTGCCAAATTCTTGAGACCACTTCACCGACCCAGCTCGTATTGCTCGATGCATCACGATGTCGCGACGAAGATACACCGGTCACCACGTGCTTCTGAAAAACGCTCCCGAAATTCGGATGAGATTTTTTTCGCGCGAATTTTCCCCACCCGCTCACTCACACGCGCTCACTCACGCGCGATCACTCACGCGCGCGCGAAACAGTTCGCCGTCCACGCATGTTCGTCGCGTGCGAGTTCGACAAGATCGCCCGGCAACAATGTGCGCCATGAATCTTCCGTGCGGCTCACCCCTGTCGCTGCCGATGCTTCAATCCAGAACTCGCGGATGACCGTGTTTGCACGCAGCACTTCCGCGCCCGCGCGATTCGCGACAGCGCCATCGACTCGCTCAAACTGCACGGGCGCAAGCCGCAACTGCGCGTCGCTTCCCAGGAACCACGTTGCGCGCGAGAGCTTCGGCGCTCCTTCTATATGTGCAACGAGCAGCTCCGAAGTTAGATCCGCATGCTCGAACAGCGTCGCCGGAATGCGACCGCGCATCGTTGCCCCAGGAAGTCCGCACTCCGCGTGCGCAAGAAGTTCGACCTGAGCATCCGCAATCATCGCGCCTGAAAAACTCATCCGTCGAACAGTCGCCACGACGCGACGATGCTCGAAAAATTTCCCGTCCGCCAGCAGGCGATCATCCACGAGAACAACTTCAAGTTCTCCAAGTTGCTTCTCGCTCCACGCATGCGTGGGCTCAATCGACAGCAGAGTTCGCGCGCATGCACGACGCACCGCATGCCACGCGGGCTTCGCGCGATGTGCAACATCCACCAAACTCCACGAGTGCCCCGCCCACACATCGTTCCATTGCCAGATCAATGCGCCCATCGAGCGCGGCGCATTCGCACGCATCCAACGCACACCAACCTCCATTGCGCGCGCTTGCACGTGCTGCGCCTGCGCGACGAACTCGCGAAGACTCTTTGGCTCACGAAATCGCGCGCTCAATTGCGGCGCGTAGTGCACCGCGTCGCCGCCCGTTGCTTTCTGTCGAAGCGCAAGCGCGTCACCGCCGATGTGCAGCGCGGACGCAGGCAACTGCTCTTGCAATGTCACGAAGTTCGAAGGCGATTGATGCCCAAACTCACTACAAAATCGCGGAAGAATGCTGCGTAGTCCTTCGACCTTCGCTTCTGCGTCCCACGTATGTCGATCACCAGAGTTCGGATCATTGGGATGCGTCTCCATCGAACCGGAGTACGGACTCTCCTCCCAATACGGCGTGCCCGCATCATGCGCAGCAACCGCAGCGGGCAAGGACTCAAGCCAATACTTGCGACCCCACGTTTGATCCTTCGCGAGCCGTTCCTTCCAACCCCAACTCCACCACGCGAGAATGTCTTCGTTGCCTCCGCACCACAACGCGATCGATGCGTGACGCGAAAGCCTGCGCACTTGATGCGCTGCTTCTTGCGCAACGAGCGTCGCGAACGGTTCGTCTTCGGGGTACGTCGCGCACGCGAACATGAAATCCTGCCAGACCAGAATGCCCAAGTCATCACACGCTCGATAGAACGCGTGTGGCATGTAGTGACCACCGCCCCACACGCGCACCATGTTGAATCCTGTGGATCGATAGCGACGCATCTCTGCGTGCCAGTCACGAACTTGCGTTCCATCGAGCAGCGCAGGAACGAGATTCGCGCCCTTCGCGAAAATCGGCACGCCGTTCACGATGCAGCGAAAGCGTCGACCGAGGTCGTCGACGGACGTATCGAGCTCCACGCGGCGCGGGGCGATACTCGCGCCGACTGCATCCGCAAGTTCGCTTCCATCGAACGCAAGGACATCCGCGCGCCACGCGGTGTTCGCGCGACCACCGAGTTGCCAAGGATTCCAGCGTTTCGTGGGATGAATCGTCTTCACAAACTCGCCATGCGCGAACTCCATCACATCACCGCTCGGCGAGGTGAGCATTGCTTCGATGCGAGAATCTTCTTGCTCGCCCTGCACGCCGAGTGTGATCGTGCATGCTCCGTCGTCGCTCCATGATTGCGCGAGAGAAAGTGGCGCAAGCCGCGCGGCATCCCAACATTCAAATCGAACGCCGCGAAATCCAACTCCAGCAACGCGTGGTCCCCAATCCCAACCGAATCGACACGCCGCGCTGCGCGAAAAACAATACGGCGTCCAATCTCCATTCACGGGTCGAACGCCGAGTAACTTCTGCCAGCGAAGCACCTCCGTCACAGGCGCAGCGAATCGCAATCTCAAAGGCAACGTGCGACCACGCAATCGCTGCGGAATGATCGCATCAAATGGCATGAACGCACTCTGATGTGTACCGAGATGGATGTCGCCAAGAAACACATCGCATGTCCCATCAAGCAGTGCGACATGGAGCGCGCACTTGGATCCTTCGCGCGAGTGCGGCACCATCGCGGTGCACTCGTAGGTCCACTCTGTGCGACCGACCCACTCGCTGTCGAGCTCTGCACGTTCGGGATCGATGGGCTCTTGCACTCCCGCTCGCGAAAGCGTCGCGTGCACCGACCATGAAGTTCCTGCTGCAACCGTGACTTCGCAAGCGTTCGCGCGCGATGCGCCTTCGCCGCCACTCGCGGACACAGTCCACGCGTTACTCGTTGCGGGAAATGCGCGGCGCAATTCACCCATGCTGGGAACCATGCGGGGATTCATCCACACTGCCATCGTCCTCTGCATTCATGCCGCGCGCCTTGAGAAGCTTCAACATGCGCGCAAGATCGCGGAATCCACCAATCGCAAACCACAGCACCACCGCCGTACCGACAACAAGCGTGAAGTACGTGTATCCATGCCAGAACGAAAGCCACGACGCATCTTCAAATGGGTAGAGCACGATGATCGGCGTGCCGACAGCAAAGAGGATCGTGCCTGCGATCGGCCACGCGAGTGTGACCCACGTCACGATGCGATCCCATCCCGTGAAGTCGCGATCGATGCCAATCTTCTCCCAGAAACTTCGCCGTTCATCCGCGCCTATCGCGCGTTCCGTTGCATCCGCGTCCTCAGAGATCGCGTACTTTCCTCGGTGCAAGAGTTGATCAAGGTCAAATGACTTTCGCGACGCGAACGACACGGTCAGATACGCCGCAGTCGCCACGATCATCGCCACGAAGCCAAGCAACTGACCGTTACATGCATTCACGGTGACGAGGAATCCGTGCACAAGATCAAGTGCCCCACCATTCCATGTCTGCCAGACGCTGCCGAACTCCTTCGTGAAAATGCCAACGCCCGCGCAAGTCATGCCCGAAAGCATTCCAGCCCATGCGGCACTTGTTGTTCCCCAACGGGTGTAAAGACCTCCGATGATCGCGCAGCCCGCGCCCGCGAAGAACAAGCTCGCGGTGAGATTGCAATACATCGCAATGCGTTCGTTCGGCGAACGAAACGTCATGCTGAATGCGAATCCGAAGATCGCGACAGCAAGGATCGCAAACTTGATGACGAGGATGTGTCGCGACGCGCGCATCGGTCCAAATCCCAATCGCTGTCTGATGGGCATGATCACGTCTTGCACGAGAATCGAGCCCCAGGAATGGAGATACGCATTGTCCGTGCCGAGATACGCGCCAAACATTGCAGCGACCACGAGACCGAGCAATCCCGCAGGAAGCATCGAACCAAGCGCGACGGGGACGCGAAGTTCGCTCACCTCTCCCGCAGGCATCGCAGCAATCGCCTCGCGCAGTGCCTGACCTTCAACCGCATAACCTGGATGCTCAATCATCGTGCGCACACAAAGTGGAAGCACGAGCGTGATCAACATAAACACGCGGAATCGCCAGCCATTCAAGATGTTCGCCATCTTTGATTCGTGCGGCGAGAGTGCGGCGGCGTTGTAACCCTGATCGCCCTGCCACGCCTTGGCTGTGTAGAGCAGGATGACGATTTGAATCATCCAATAGGTGACATTGAAATTCTCTTCCGCCGCCATCGCACTCGGCGCGGGATTGACGAGCGACTTACCGTTACCCACCGAAAGCAACGTCTCCGAGAGATCGCTCCAAGGAAACTTCATCAAGAGCCACAGCGTGAGCGCGGCGAACACGAGATTGCAGAAGACCCCTTGCAGGAAGTCCGTCAACATCACCGTCACCTGTCCGCCGAGGAAGATGAAGAACAAGGCTGTGCTGATCATCGCGATCATGAGCGCGGCATAGGTATCGACGTGGTACCCGCTGACGAGGAACTCCTGCGGCAACCCGGTGAGGTGCATCAAGAATCGCGCAGAAATGCCTGGAAACACCCCGTAATTCAGAATGCCAGCCGCGAACGCCACGAAACCGCAGAAGATGCGAAACGAGCGCGAGTAGCGCATCTCCAAAAATTGCGCGAGCGTCAATGCGCGCGTTCGCCGATATCGATACGCGACCCAACCGGTGAGCGCGAGAAAGATCATCACGGGGCCCTCGGCAAGTCCCCACCAAATCGATGTGAAACCAACATCGTAATTTTGTTGGAAGTACCACGCGAGCGTGATCAATCCAATCGAAGCGCGCGCGTCGGCGAGTGCGATGAGGTAACGACCTGCACAACGATTCGCCGCAAGGAACCCCGCAACACTCCGACCATACTTCCGCGTCGAGATGCCGACAGCGGCGAGCACGCTGACGAGCACCAACGGAATCAACCAATCAATGAGCGTCATGTGCATAGGAGAATTGCCTCAGCGTGTGTCAAGGTCGTGCGACAATAGTCGCAACGCCGAAGGGATGCAGTTCGAACAGAATCTCGTTGCGTTTCGCGTTGAAGCGCGCGCGACCTTCAGATGCAGCGAGCGGATTTTCAAACGCATCGCCGCGGAATGCGTCCTGACACCAGGAAGGAAGCCGCACGCACACAAGTCCGCGCGCGCCGTGTTTTTCGACGAGTCGAATCGCAATGCCCGCACCACTCTCGCATGGCTTGATCGCAGCGATTTCCACCGACATCGGCGCTTCCGCACTGACTTCGCACGGTTGCGCGAGCGTTCCCTTGCCACGGCCCACTCCAAGCACGGTCAAAGGACGCAGGAATCGCTCCGCTTCCGCATCAATCTCCGCTGCGCGCCAATCGCCTTCATGCGCAAGGATCGCGTAGCGGAACGCGTGCAATCGACGATCGCACGTCGCATCGGGGAAGTTCGGTGACTTCAGAAGCGAGAGTCCAAGCGTCGTGCTGCGAGCGGACGCGCGCGCATCGCGGCCATACTTTCCTTCGTCGAGAATCGAGACGCCGAGCCCAGGCTCGGCGATGTCCATCCATCGATGACCTGGCACTTCAAACTGCGCCTTCTCCATCGACGTGTTCCGATGCGTCGCGCGCTCGATCGCACCAAACTGAATGCCGTACGTTGCTTGACGCGCGCGTACATCGATGGGGAACTCCGCGCGCAAGAGCGTCTGCGATTCTTGCCAGTCCACTTCACACAAGACTTCCACACGACGCGACAGCGCATCGAGCCGATAGATCATCCGCATCTCGCTGCGCGCGCCGATCTGTTGCACGACTTCGATTTCGCCGCGGATGCCACTGTCTGTCACAACACGCAGTCGCGCTGGACTTTCGACGGGCGATGCCTTCTCGCGATAATCACGATCGGTGTCCCACGCTTCCCATCGACGCGGTCGATCCTCGAAGAGCATGAGCTGATTGAGTGGAAGCAGCGCCCGACCTTTCGCAGCGGATGCATTGAGCACGCGACCATCTTCATTGCGAACCAACGCGGCGATGCGACCCGCGCTGTCTAGTTCCATCGCGAGGTATCGATTCGCGAGCACATGCTTGGAGACCTCGACGGGATCAGGAGTGCCGCTCACCCACGGCACGACCGCTGCAACGGAACACGCTGGAATCTCCGGGAAGAAATGCAACTCGCCATCTGCGCCTGCCGCAACTCCGCTCGCACGGGAGGACGCTGGGTTCAGCACCACGACGCTGTCTTTCCCGCCGAGCACGCTGAGCACTTTCGCCGCAGCAATCTCTGCGACTTCCGTTGCCGCATCGAGAATGGCTTGATGATCGGTCTGCGCGTCCTCATAGACCGCCGTGATCGAAGAGCCTGGAAGGATGTCGTGAAACTGATTCAACAGAAGCGACTTCCACGCACCGTCGAGCAACGCGCGTGCCGCACTGCAGTCTCCGCGCGTGGCAACCGCCGCGCTCAAGAGCTCTGCGCGACGCAGCGCTTCTTCGTTCTGCAGATTCGCCTGCTTGATCCACGCTTGACTCGTATAGGTTCCGCGATGCAGTTCAAGATACAGCTCGCCATCCCAGCGCTGCGCGGGCGTCTCGCTCTTCTCTTTGCTCGCAACATCACGATGCAAATCACTACACCACGCGTGCACACTCTTCTGCTCGACGCGAGGAAGTCCATCCCACCGCGCACCCAATTCCGCGCGCTGCGCCATCTCTGCTGTTGGACCACCACCGCCATCACCAAATCCATACGGCTGCAACCAACGCGAGCTCACTGCATCGCTCGTGACGAGGTTGTTTTCGCCCGCGACAAAGTCCTGCGGAAGAATGGAGCTGTTGTAATTGTGTCCTGGTGTGAGATGCGTGAGAATCTCACTTCCATCGATGCCGCGCCACATAAACGTGACGTGCGGGAATCGATTCGTCTCACACCAACTCATCTTGTTGGTGATGAAGGTGTCCATGCCCGCGTGCCGCAGAATCTGCGGAAAAGAAGCAGGAAATCCAAACGTGTCGGGCAGATAGACCTGCCGTTGCGGAGCGTCTTTGCCAAACGCGCGCTGCCAGTACCCGCATCCATGAAGCATCTGGCGGATGAAGCTCTCGCCTGAAGGGCAAGTGCAATCAGGCTCGATCCACATCGCGCCCGCTGCCTCCCAACGGCCCGCTTTGACGGCACGCTTGATCTGCGCGAACAACGCGGGAGCGTCCTCTTCAACATACGCATACTGCTGCGCCTGTGAACAGAGGAATCGAAAGTTTGGAAAGCGATCCATCAACGCAAGGACGTTGGCGAAACTGCGAATGCACTTGCGTCTCGTCTCGACGATCGGCCAGAGCCACGCCGTATCAATGTGCGCATGACCGACGGCGTTGCAGAGTGAGTCCGCGTCGCGTCGCGATCCTGCGAGCAAGCGATCGAGCGTCGTGCGCGCCTCTTTGATTGCGCGGCGAGGCGCGGCTGCAGGAATGCGTGCATGCAGTGCACGAAGCCCCGTATCAAGTTCTTTCGCGCGAGGATCACTTGCGTCGAGCGCGAGCATCATGCTCCGCGCCGAGTCGAAATCTTGCGCGAATCTCCACGCATCATGGTCATATGCAACAAGTTCGCAGAGTTCAACGCGTCCGGGCTGCTCTTCTTTCCAACGCGCATGTTGTTCAGGGTGATCCCACCAGAATGTCGAGATGCCGAGCGGAAGATTGCATGCGGCTTCGATGAAACAATCAATCTTCTCGCCGCCCTTCGCTCGCGGCAGCAGCACCGCAAAATCGCGATACGGATCAAATCCATGCACCGGCGCGCCATCGTTCCACAATGTGCCTTCCGTGCCGCTTGAAAATCGCAGCGCGACGCACTGGCCTCGCATGGACGCAGGCACAACGCCTTGCACACGAAACCACGCGGTTGACCACACAGGTCCCCAGCGCGTGCCTATCGCACACGGAGTGAACTTTCCCTTGCGCGCAATCGCGATGTCAGGTCGACCGAGTCCCTTCGGTCGCCACCAAGAAAGTGTTAGTGGTGCGCGAAGTGGGAACGCGAGTGGCGCAAGGATTTCCTGCGCGAAGCTCTCGTAACGAATGGCGGAGTACTGAAGATGCGGGAGCACATGCTCACTGTACTGCGGCAGTCGGAGTTCGTCGCCCGAAGGGATTTCGGATGAACGCCCAAATCGCACCGAGCCCGCGCCAGATCAGCCCGTCCTTCGGCTCCGCACCAAACCGCGCCGCGACGATTGCTTCATGCGAACGGTAGCGCGGAGGGATGGCGACAAGCGCGCCTCCTCCCTGCTCAGTCGTTGCGACGAATGTCGACCAAACGACACCACGCACGAGCGCACTCGGATGCGCGCCAAGGTCGACCTCGCGCGTTGGCATGATGAACCAACGGCGATAGTGAAAGGTCATCGACGCGCCGTTCGGCACGATGGTGCCGCGCGTGCGAATCGGTAATCCCGCGCGCGGTAATGCGAGAAACGCGCGGATCGGACCATGATGCGGAATCACGCGATGCCAGCGCATCGAGAGCAAGTCCCACGCGCAAGTGGTTGCGAAAATGTCCAGTCGAACACACCAGCCCGCAACGAGGATGCAGAAGAGCACGATAGGCAACGCCACGATGAAACCGAAGACGGGATGAATCACGATTGCACCGAGAAGCAACGCGAGAATCGTGGCGCGTGCAGAAAGGAGCAGCGCGTCAATGAGCGCGAACGGACTCAGGAGGACCAGCGCATCAATGGCATGTGACACGATCCACACCACCGCAAAGAGCGCGAGCGCTCCGAGGTACGTCACAACATCCGAAGGCATTCCAGCGATCGCGGTGTTTGGTGCGAGCACCGTCGCGTGCACGATTTGATTCGGATCGCCACCGACATGCGACATCGCGCTCACGATGGACGGGAGCAGAACACCCACCGCGAGCAGCGCAGAACACTTCGACTCGAGGTAATGCACTGCATCGAACAACTTTCGAATCGGCATCGGTAGCGGCATCGTCAGCCAACGCGCGCTCTGTCCGATGACGACGAGCCCGAGCAGCGTTCCCCAGAACCACGGATTCGCATGCAGTGGCAGCGGCGCGCCCGCAGGTGCGTTCCACCAATCAACAGCACCAAAGAGCGACATCACGACGAGCGGTGAAATCGCGAGCCCAGTAATCTCCGCGAATCCGCCACTCAAACTTGTCGCCTTCAGCTCAACATTTGAAGCGGGCTTCACATCAGGTGTGGCTGTTGCTGCAGGAGCGGTTTGCGCTGCTGCCGGTGCTGATGGAGCCGCGTGAGTCGCCGCGAACGACATCGGAGTAAGTGCATGTGCACACAGCAGCACGACGCAAACTGCATGCGCTGCGAGAGTTCGCTTCCATTGCTTCAAGACTTTGCTCACGTGATGCATCTCATCCATACGCACAGTCTCGCGTGCAAGTTCAGATTGTCAAGTTCGTCACGCGGCGCGTACCTTGCGCATCTCTTACCCGTGAACCTGCTCCTGCTCCAAACCACCTCCACGACCGCGCTGCAGGACATTTTCTCAGTGCTTCCGAGCGCGCTCCTCGCTGGAGTTGTCGCAGTTTTCGCGACGTTTGTCGTCGAACGGTACGGCGGAGTTGTCGGAGGAGTTCTGTCGACGATGCCCACAACAATCGTCGCCTACGCGATCGGGCTGCAAGCGCACACCGCATCGACGGAAGAGTTTCGCCGCGCGCTCGCGTTTGTTCCCGTCGGCATCTTGCTGAACGCCTCGTATCTGTTGCTTTGGAGATGGCTTCCGCAACGACTCGAAGCGCTGCGTGTGCGCCGAGTGCTTGTGGGAACACTTGTACTCTCACTGGCAGCATGGATGATCGTCGCAACGACACTGGTGTTGCTGCATGAACGCATGCAGCCGAGCGTGCAAGCGACAACGATCTGCGGACTGCTCGCGATGTTGATCGGTTTGATCATCGCGATCGCCGCGACGCGACGCGTTCACCATGCGCCGCGCGGAACACACAGCGTGCGCCCGTTGATCTTGATCTTGCGAGGCGTTGGCGCAACTGTGGTTGTTGGCGTTGCAATTCTCGTTGGACAATCTGGCCTTCCCGTCGCGAGCGGAGTCGTGAGTGTGTTCCCGATCATTTTCACGACCGTTATGGTTTCGACATGGCTTGCGCAAGGATCGAAAGTCCCCGCAGGCGCTGCGGGTCCGATGGCACTCGGAACACTCAGCGTCAGCGCGTTCGCATTGCTCGCTGCGTGGCTCATGCCTATTTATGGAACCGCACTCGGCACGACGTACGCTTGGTGCATCGCATCGGCAGGCGTGAGCGCCCCCGCGTATTTTTACTTACGGTCGCGTAATAGCACGCGAGAACGTGCGTAATCCAACTTGGTTGATCACGTTTGAGGGTGATGGAGATTAAATTTGGACCAAAGCAGGCAACCGCATCGTGCAAGGGCCGAAGAACGAAGGCATACTCTCCTGAGTTCCTCATGCATCCACGCCGAGCAATTCGAACCATCGCCATCTTCGCCTTCGCGGCGTGGATGACGCTGTGCTGTTGCGAGCGTCGAGTGTTGGCGGAGTGGTTCGGTTTTCAAATGCCTTCGTCAAGCTGCTGCACGTCAACAGACTCTGCCGCGAGCGCAACTGTGATTGAACTTCCAGCCTGCTGCGCGAACAAACATTGCGCAGACGAAGCAGCTGAAGCCGAAACGCCTGCGCATCCAGAAGGTTGCTGTACGGACAAAGGTTGTTGCGATCGATTCAGTGGACCGATCACATACTTCGATGTGCCGACGGATCAGGTAGGCGCGGACATCGCATCGCACGCAGAGATGTGGGCAATGATCCCATCCCTCGCAACGGTGCTCGAGTGCGAGCATCCACCGCCGTGGATACGCGAGTGCGCAGCGCTCGCCGCACCGCCGCCAAGACTGCTGCTCGTGTTGTCACGACGCATCCGCATCTAAACCCTCTCTTCGTCGTGCTGTTAGCCCCGCAATTGTTGCGTTGGGCGTTTGTGCATTCACGCTGACCGAGGACATTTCTGTGCATACAACCATTGTTCGATTGAACGACCGCGCTCGCTGGTCGCTCCCGCTCTTCACCGCGCTTCTGCTCATCGCTCCGAGTTGCGCGTCGCCTTCAACCATCCCATCACGATCGACTCCGTCTCTTGGCGTTGCGCTCGTCGATCCACTTTCACCTGACGACGCTGCGCTACTCGCTCTCGAGCGCGCACCGAGCGTGCGTGCCGCGCTCGCGCGAAGTCAAGCAGCAGCGTTGCGCGCGCGAGCGATCGCGCTTCCTCCCGATCCAACCATTGCGCTCTCTTGGGGATTGCCGATCGGGATGGGCGAAAACCCAGTAACCGCAGGAATCATGGGTGAACTCGCGTGGCTCTTCGCGCGCGATCGACTTGTAATCTCCGCGAACGCTGCGCGAGAGATTGCCGCAGAGGAACTCCTCGCCGTGACATCAACAACTGCCGCAGAAGCACGCAAACTCACGCGATCGCTCCAGTTCTCGCGCCAAGCCGTCGTCGCCGCGCAAGCACTCGTCGACGCACGGCGCAAGATCGCGGACGCGGACCAAGCCCTCGTGACTGCGGGTGAACTTTCCGCATCAGAAGCAATCGAATCCATGTCGCAGCGCGAAACTGCGCTCGCGATGGAAGCGGACATGCGACTCGAAGCACATGAGTTTGAACGCGCGCTTGCTTCACTGCTCGCCGTTGAATCCGTCGGAGTGGTGACAGCAGAACTGTGTGATTCGTCGCTGCTCGCGCTCTCGTCGCGCACGATGGAAGTCCTCGAAGCAGAGCGCGATCGCGCGATGCGAGCAAGCGATCTCGCCGAACTCGACTCTTGGTTTGCAAGTGGATTTGACGGCGAAGTTGGCTACGAACGCGACATGGAAGGCGACGCTGCGGTGATGCTCGGAACGAATATCGGATTGCCGATCTTTCGCCGCGGACTCGAAGTGCAAGCGGCTCAAGCAGAGCTCCGCGCTGCAGATGCTGCGCTTGATGAGGCGATTCGCCTGGCGCAACTCGACGCGGAGCACTCCATCGATCGCGTGCAGCGCGCGCACGAAGCAGCGCGCGCTGCCGAAGTCGCTGCAAGCGGGCTCGAGCGATACGCGGAGTCCGTGTCGGCTGCCCTCGCCGTCGGCGAATCCTCACAGCGTGAAGCACAACTCGCGCGCGCGATGGCTTCCGAACGTCGCATTGATGCAGCGCGCCGCGCCATGCTCGAGGCGGCTGCGCTTGCCGTGCTTGAAGCGCGCACGCGCACAGCCGAGCCGCCTTCCAATGCTCGCGCGCAGAAGGAAGGAGGCGCATCATGACAAACGCGAAACACCTTTCTCCAACTTCAATTCGATTCATCACGCGGATTGCCGTGCCCGTGACAATCCTTGGCGGCGCTGCATTGCTCCTCGGCTGGACCGCATGGAACGCATTTCAACCTCTCCCTGACGTACGCGTCGCGCCCGTTGCGATGATCAACACGCAGTCTGCGCAATCTGCGCAAGGTGGTGCAAGCAGCGGCGGCATTCAAGCGCCAGGATGGATCGAACCGCAGCCTTTCGCGACTGAAGTGACTCCCTTGCGTGAGGGTGTCGTCACGGAAGTGATTGTGCTTGAGGGCGACCGCGTCGAGAAAAATCAAGTCGTCGCACGCCTTGATTCCGCCGCGCAAGTACTCGCGCTCCGGCGTACTGAAGGAGAGTTTCACGCAGCTGAAGGTGAACTTCTTGCAGCAGAAGCCGAAGCCGTTGGAGCAGCGCGCGCACTCGAATTGCAACTTGAGGCAACGGTGATGCTCGCCGAAGCGCAAGCGAAGTTCAAAGGCGCCGACGCGATGCTCGACGGATTGCGCGCCGAAGTCACCGAAGCGCGCGCTATGCGAGATGAGTCGCAAGACGAACTCACGCGCAAGTCAAGGCTGCTTGCGACAGGTGGAACGAGCGAAGGCGAACTGCAACGACTCGCGCTGCGCGTGGAAGCGCTTTCTGCGGCAATGCAAGCGAAAACATCTGCGTGTGTAGGGCAAACTGCGGAACGCGAAGCGGCCGCAGTCGCGTTGACTGCTGCAGAAACTTCGCGCAAGGAACTCCTCATGGAGCGCGCGAAAGCAGCGAGCACACGCGGCGCGCATCTTGCCGCGCAAGGCATGCGTGACGCAAAGCAAGCGATGCGCGATGAAGCTGCACTGATGCTCGCGCGCAGCGAAGTCCGCGCGCCGATGGCAGGCGTCGTCCTGCAACGGCTCGCGATTCCAGGCGCGATGGTCGGAGGCACAAGTGAAGCGAGCGCCAAGCCGATTCTCTTGCTCTACGATCCGAACCTCTTACAAGTCCGCGTGGATGTTCCGCTGAAGAACGCAGCAAATGTCAGCGTAGGCGCGAAAGCAGAGATCCGCGTCGATGCACTTCCCAATCAAGTCTTCGAGGGCGAAGTCGTGTTACTCGTTCCGCTTGCGGACTTGCAGAAGAACACCGCGCAGTGCAAGGTCTCGATTCGCAATCCTGTTGCAGCGTTGCGACCAGACATGCTCGCGCGTGTTCGTATCAGCGTGTCGGGCGAGACCAACACGCATGGTTCAGGTGAGGGCGTCGCTGTGCCTGAAGAAGCACTGCGCACAAGTGCAACGGGTGCAACGGAAGTGCTCGTCGCGCTTCCGCGCGGCAACGCGCTCGTGACGGAGCGACGCGTGCTTGTGCTGGGATCGCCACTCGGCAACGGTTGGATTGAAGTGCAAGATGGTCTTGCGTTTGGTGACCGCGTCGTGCTCGACGCCGCGATTTCGGAAGGCATGCGCATCCGCGGCATCGAAGTCTTGAAGGGAGAATTGCCATGAATGACGGAAACGCCTTCATTCGCTGTTCGAAACTGACCAAGGTCTATCACAAGGGTGATCAAGAAATCGTGCCGCTGCGCGACCTCGATCTCGAAATCGAGCGCGGCTCCTTCGTCTCGCTCATGGGGCCAAGCGGCTCCGGCAAAACGACATTGTTGAACCTCATTGCGGGCATCGACTCGGTGACCTCGGGCAGTTTGTGGATTGGGGACAACAATCTCGCGGCGATGAGTCGCAATCAACTCGCCGCTTGGCGAGCGCATGAAGTGGGCATCATTTTCCAGTCCTACAACCTCGTGCCCGTTCTTACGGCGTATGAGAATGTCGAACTTCCCTTGCTCCTGCACTCGATGACGCGTCGCGAACGCGCGCAACGCGTGGAAGCCGCACTTGCGACGGTGCTCCTTTCCGACCGCGCGGATCATTTCCCTCGGCAACTTTCTGGCGGGCAAGAACAGCGCGTCGCAATCGCGCGCGCGATCGTTGCGGAACCCCCGCTGCTGCTCGCGGATGAACCGACGGGCGATCTTGATCGCGAAAGCGCGACGATGGTGCTCGACCTTCTGAGTGAACTCAACCGCGTGCATGGTCGCACCATCGTGATGGTGACGCATGACCCTGCTGCCGCGCATCGCGCGCAGATTGCATTGCATCTCGACAAAGGGCAGTTGCTCCGTGCAACTTCCGCAGGAGGTGCACATTGATCTTCTGGCGTGTTGCCGCTCTTTCGCTTCGCATGCTCAGTCGCAATCGGTTGCGCGGCGCACTCGCGGTCCTCGGCATTGCGGTGGCGACGTTTCTGCTTTCTGCAGAACGCGCTGTCCATCGCGGAGTCTCGGAAGCAACGAATGCTTCGCAAGGTGACACGCGACTCATCGTCTATCGCGCGAACCGTTTCTGCCCATTTACAAGCAAGATTCCTGAGCGGTACGTGGACGATCTCCTGAAGATCGAAGGCGTGAAGAGCGCGATTCCGATGCAGATCAATGTGTCGAACTGTCGCGCGAGCCTTGATGTCGTCGTCTTTCGTGGCGTGCGCGCCGTGGATGCCAAGGCAGTCCTCGCGCATCGTCTGCGCGTGCTTGACGGGTCGTTTGACGCGTTTCTCTCACGCGGCAACGGCGCGCTTGTGGGCAGCGCACTCGCGGCGCGTCGCGGACTCAAGGTTGGCGACAACTTCACAAGCGCTGGCGTGAGTGTGACGGTCGGCGGCATCGTCGAGAGTGATGGACCGCAAGATCGCAATGCTTGCTATGTCCAACTTCCGTTCTTGCAAAGTGCGATGGGTGGCGTCCAAGGTGGTGATGTCACGCAGTTTGAAGTCGAAGTGCATGACGCAACGCGCATCCATGAAGTCGCGCGCGCGATTGATGCACACTTCGCGCCTGATCGCGCCCCGACTTCAACGCGACCTGAGAAAGCATTCGTCGCCCGCGCAGCCGAGGACCTCGTCGCGATCGCAGCGTTCGCGGGATGGCTCGGCATCGGCGCACTCATCGCGGTGTTCGCACTCGTTGCCAACGCGATCGTGCTGTCGCTTGAATCGCGCACGCGCGAGATTGCCATCCTCCAATCGGTTGGATTCCACGGAGGCCTCGTCGCGTGGAGTGTTGTCGTCGAGAGCCTCGCGCTCGCACTTGCGGGCAGCATCCTTGGCGCGAGTGCTGCGTATTTCACGCTTTTCTTCGGGCAATTTGGACTTGGCGCGGAAGGCGTGAGCGTGGAGTTTCAATCGTCGATCAGCATCTCGCTGCTCTCGATTGTCGCCGCGTGTGTGGTCGGCATACTCGCTGGATTCGTGCCCGCGCTGAGTGCAGCACGTCGAAGCATCGTGGAAGGGATGAGAGGCGCATGAAACTCCTTCCCTTTGATTACGCGATTCGCAATCTCGGTCGAAGCCCCAAGCGACTACTCCTCGTGATTGGTGGAAGCGCGCTCGTGTGCACGCTTGTTCTAGGCTCGGTTGCGTTCTCGCGCGGCATGGAAACTGCAATGACCGCATCAGGGCTTGCAACGAATGCATTCGTGGTCGGTTCAGGAAGTGAAGAGAGCGTGGAGCGCAGTGAGATTCCGCCCTCGACGGGTTCGATTCTTGCGGCGAGCGTCGACGGTCTTGCGATGCTTGCAGGGCAACCGGCAGTCTCGAGTGAGATACACACTGCGATGCCAGTCTCGCTTGTCGATGCGGTGAGCGCAGAGGACGCGCCGCCCGTTCTTGTGCGGGGATTTGAACCGATGGCGTTTGCAGTGCACCCACAAGTGCGACTGCGCGAAGGTCGTTGGCCAGCGCGTGGTAGTGACGAAGTCGCCGCAGGGCCTGAGGCGCTCGCGAAAGTTCCAGGCTCAGCGTTAGGCTCGCACGTCGCGATTGCAGGTGTACCGTTTGAAATCGTGGGCGTCTTTGAAGCACCAGGCACTGTCATGCACGGCGAATTCTGGATGCGGCTCGATCGACTCGCGCAACTCACGCAGCGCACGACCTATTCCTGCGTCATCGCAGCACTCGGCACCGCTGAGATCGGCGATGTCGACGCATTCACCTCTTCGCGACTCGACCTCGAATCAATCGCGATGACCGAGCACGCGTACTTCGCACAATTGGCGGAATTTTTCGCTCCCATTCGTCTCCTTGTGCTCGTGACTGCGATCTTGATTTCTTCGGGTGGCGTGCTCGGTGGTGTCAACGCGATGTACGCCGCATTTGCTTCTCGCGTACGAGAAGTCGGCACGCTGCAAGCGCTCGGCTTCAGTCGCTTCGCAATCGCTGCCTCGCTGATTGTCGAATCCACCGTCGCTTGCGTGAGTGGATCGCTCGTCGCCTGCGTGATCGGACTCGCACTCCTTGACGGTGTTGCCATTCGATTTTCCATGGGCTCGTTCGGGCTCGCTGTCGATCCTTCGTCACTGCTCGCAGCACTTCTTGCGGGCGTTCTTCTCGGATTGCTCGGCGCAATCCCTGCCATCGTCCGCTGTCTCACACTTCCAATTCCGTCCGCACTTCGTTCTTGATTCATTCTTGTTTAGGAGATTCTCATGTTGACTGCATTCCTCTTCGCACTCACGCTCGCACTCTCGGAACCACCTGCCGCTACTCCTCCTTCCATTCCCGCGGCAGTCTTCATCGAAGCAATGCCCAAAGATGCGAAGAGCGCGTCATGGGTGAAGAAGAACACGAAGCAAGGTGACACGGTTGTGTTTGAAGCGAAAATCGGCGGACGCGCGGAACCCTTCGTGAAGAACCGCGCGTCGTTCATGGTTGCGGATCGTGCGTTGAAGAGCTGCGACGAAATCGAAGGCGACACTTGCGGTAAGCCTTGGGATTACTGCTGCGAATCTGCGGAATCGAAGAAGGCGAACATGCTCATGGTGCAAATCGTCGATGCTTCAGGCAAGTTGCTGAAGTGTGACGCGAATGGTGTGCATGGTCTCGCGCCGCTCGCGGTCATCGTGGTCGAAGGTGTTGTGGCGAGTGTCGATGACAAGGGCAACTGCACCGTCGACGCAAAGAAGATCTGGGTGAAGCCAGCAGCGAAGAAGTCGTAAACTGCGGGTGATGACACAGAGCGATCTTTTCTTAGGTCTTGATCTCGGCACGACGAGCACCAAAGCGGTGCTCGTCGATGCCGAGGGCGCGCTTGTTGCAGAGGCGAGTGCGGAGCATCCTGTTGCGTATCCACGCGCGGGTTGGTCGGAGCAGTCGCCTGAAGATTGGTGGACGTCCTCCATCGCAGCAACGCATGCGGTGGTCGCGCTTGCGGGCGCGAACGCATCCACGCGCGTTGCCGCGATCGGTCTCTCTGGACAAATGCATGGACTTGTTGCCCTCGATGCGCAGGGCGCAGTTCTTCGCCCTTGCATCTTGTGGAATGATTCTCGCAGCGCGGACATCTGCGATCGGTGGATGCGCGCACCTGGTCTCGCCACGCTGCTGCGAACAACTGGAAACCGCATCTTTTCAGGCTTTCAAGCGCCGAAACTGCAATGGATGAAGGAGCATGAGCCTGCGCTGTTTGCCGCAACGGCGCATGTGCTGCTGCCTAAAGACTGGCTTCGCTATCGACTCAGCGGCGTGATGATGGGCGAACCAAGTGATGCGTCCGGTACGGGCGTTTTCGATTGCGCACATCGCACCTGGAGCACGGAACTTCTCTCGACGCTCGGTTTCGCGCGTTCACTTTTTCCTGACATCGCCGAGTCGCCGGTGCATTCGTCAACGCTCTCCTCCGCCGCAGCGCACGCACTCGGCTTGCGCGTTGGTATCGGCATCGCAGGCGGTGCGGGCGACCAAGCAGCAGGCGCGATTGGAAGCGGCATCGTTGAAGAGGGAACTGTTTCGTGCGTGATCGGAACGAGTGGCGTGCTCTTTGCGCCGAGCGCGCAGTGGCGCGCGACTCCACATGGCGAACTGCATGCATTCTGTCACGCGATTCCTGCAAAGTGGCATCTCATGGGTGTCGTGCTGTCTGCAGGCGGAAGCTTGCGTTGGTTTCGGGATCACCTTGCGACGGACGCGATTGCGGAAGCCTCGCAACGCGGTGTCGATGCCTATGACATCCTCGCGGCACGCGCCGCGCGCTCAACGCCAGGCGCGCGTGGACTCGTCTTCTTGCCGTATCTCACGGGCGAGCGCTGCCCGATTCCTGATGCGCACATGCGCGGCGGATTCCTCGGTCTTGATGTGACGCACACGCGAGATGACATTGCGCGTGCTGTGTTTGAAGGCATTACCTTCGCGCTCGCGGGGAACATCACTGTGCTTCGCTCGCTTGGATTGAAAGTCAATCGCGTGCGACTTTCGGGAGGCGGCGCGAAGAGTCCGTTCTGGCGACAACTCTGTGCCGACGCGTTTGATGCTGAGATTGCGCTTCTCGAAACGGATGCGGGCGCCGCGATGGGTGCGGCAATTCTCGCTGCTGTTGGAGCAGGCGCGTTTGCAAGCGTCGAAGCGGCGTGTGCGGCGACGGTGCGCGAGCGCTGCTCCATCATGCCAGGCGTCGATGCTTCGCGGCTCGCGCGCGCGCATGTGAAGTTCGACGAAGCCACGCGCCACGCGCAAGGTTTCCGACACTGATTATCCCTACACTCCTGCGCGTGTTCGACTTCACCCCACTCCTGCTTCTCGTTCCGCCCGCTGCTGCGGATGCAGTTCCCACGTTGACGAAGGCGGCGCCACTCGGACTCGTGCCGACCCTTCTCGTCTATGCGGTGACACTTGTTGGCATGGCAGCGATCGGTTGGGTTGCGTGGAAGCTTGTCAACAAACAAGAAGCCGCGGATCCGAAGTTTGAAGCGAAGCTCGCAGCCGATGATGAGCGCGTGAAGACGGGCATCTTCGCGCAAGACTTCGCACCGCGACGCGACACGAAGTGATCGGCGCGCGCATCAAGCGCGTTGCGCAACGCGGATTTTCGCAAACGCAAGTTGTAGTTTGTCGCCAGGGCAACTTGTCGCAGCGCCCTTCCATTCGCGATGCGAATAGATGCGAGGTTTCGCGACGTGATATTGCATGCGCAAGTCGGTGAGCACGCGCGTCAGCGTTGTCAGTTGCGCCTTTGTCGGCTGCTGAATCTGAAAGTTGCCCATCACAAGCACGCCAATGTTTCCCTCATTGCGATTCTTCACATGCGCGCCTTGGAAACGAATCGATCGCCCTTGCCAAAGCGCGCCTGAACGATCGATGATGAGGTGATAGCCGATGTCGCCCCAACCCTTCGCGCGATGACCGACGCGATAGAGATCAATGCGATCTGCCATCTCTTGCGTACCCGTTCCAGTCACTAACTTGTCAAGACCATCGTGATGCACCGTGATGGAAGTCACGGGAAGCATCGGATTCATGAGTGCAATCTCAGGCGCACCTTTCGCCCAAAGTCCGCGAGGCTTCGCCCAAGCGAGCGCGGCAGGACCGCCAGAACTCACGAGAGCAGTCGCAGGTGCTTTCGCTATCTGCTTCGGCTGCGTCGGTGCAGACGCGCGCGCAGTCGTCGCAGCAGCAGGTCCGCTATCCCAAATGCCATCGGGTCGACTCGGAGCTGAACTGATTGCAGTCGTTTGCTTCGGCGCGCATGCTGCGAGCGTAAAAAGTGTCGCGATGCCGAGGAATGCTCGCCGTCCACTTGCGGTCAATGCCTGTGGTGAAAGAAGCGCGCTCGTGCGCAGCGGATCGGCGACAGCATCCATCGGTTCACGCGCTGCAGCGGAATCCGCGAAGGGTGCAATCCGTGTTTCGTGTGGGGTTCGTTCCATGATGCGGTCGGCTTCACTTTCCATCACTAAACAGGAGGTCTCACACCGTGTCGCTTGAGGCTTGCGGAGCACATTCATCGGCATTTGCTGCGCTCGTGCGTCACTCCTCTCGCGGGGCTGAAGTATAGAACGCGCGAGTCCTCCGAAAGTTCTCTCCGCATCGACTCCTGCGCTCCAAATCTGCCTCAAAATTCGCGCGAGATTGGGTCAAGAATGGCACCTCCGAAGAGTGCTGTTTCACCAAAAAAGGAAGGGGTTTTGGTAGGCTACAGGTTCGCGAAAATGCACTGCGCGAGATCGAATTCCCTCGCGATTTTCCTATGCCCGAAATCCACACTCCCGCTTCTGAAATCCCGCCTGTTGCAGCACTCGCGGAGTACACCGCTGAATCGATTCAGGTCCTCGAAGGACTCGAAGCGATTCGTAAGCGACCAGGCATGTACGTCGGCGGAACGGGGCTCAACGCGCTGCACCACCTGGTCTACGAGTGCGTCGACAACGCGATCGATGAGGTGATGGCTGGCTTCGCAACTTCCGTGACCGTGCGCATCGGCGTCGACGGCAGCTGCACTGTGATTGATGACGGTCGCGGCATGCCGGTGGATCTCATGCGCCACGAGGATCCGTCGATCAACGGTCGCCCCGCGGTCGAAGTGATTCTGACGGAAGTGCACGCGGGTGGAAAGTTCAGCGACAACGCGTACAAGGTTTCGGGAGGTCTCCACGGTGTTGGCGTGAAGTGCGTCAACGCGCTGTCGGAATGGACTGTCGTCGAAGTTCTGAAGAACGAGAAGACGTATCACATCGCATTCGCGCGTGGAGAAGTCACCGAGCCGTTGCGCCAAATTGCAACGACGACTCCGCTTCCGATGGGCACGAAGCGATCGGGAACGACAATCTCGTTTCTTCCGGACACCACGATTTTTCCCGATATCGAGTTCCGTTTCGAAACGCTTGAACACCGACTTCGTGAATTGAGCTTTCTCAATCCTGGTGTCGTCATTCGACTCGTCGACGAGCGCGTCGACAAGAACGGCGACATGCGCGACCTCACGTTTCCCCGTGCAGAAGGCATCGGCGGCTATGTCGCGTGGATGAACCGTGAGAAGACGAGACAATCACCCGTGATCGCGTTTACGACGGAAGATCGGGCGCAATCGTTCACGCTCGACTTCGCGATGCAATACACGGACAGCTCCAACGAGACGACGCTCGCGTTCGGCAACAACATTCCCAATCGCGACGGCGGAACGCACGTGCAAGGCTTCAAGGCTGCACTCACGCGCACGATTAACAGCTACGCGCGCAAGAACAACTACATCAAGGATCTCGTGCCGAGTGGCGATGATCTTCGCGAAGGACTTGTCACCGTCGTCAGCGTGAAACTGCCCAATCCGCAGTTCAACAATCAGACGAAGGAGAAGCTGCTCAACGAAGAGATCGAAACGTTTGTTTCTGCAGCGCTCTCTGAAAAACTCGCTGCCTGGCTCGAAGAGCATCCCAAGGAAGCGAAGGAGATGAGTCTGCGCGCTGTGCTCGCTGCGGAAGCGCGCGAGGCTGCACGCAAAGCTCGCGAACTGATCAAGCGCAAGGGCGCGCTTGAGTCTGGCGGCATGCCTCACAAACTTTCCGACTGCTCGTCGGATGATGTTGAGCGCACCGAGATGTTCATCGTCGAGGGAGATTCCGCAGGTGGAAGCGCCAAGGGTGGACGCGACCATGTGCATCAAGCGATTCTTCCTCTGCGCGGCAAGTTGCTCAACGTCGAAAAGGCGCGACTCGACAAGGTGCTTGGGTTCGAAGAAATCCGCATCCTCATTCAAGCATTGCAGTGCGGCATCGGCGAAGACTTCGATATCGCGAAGTTACGTTACGGTCGCATCATCATCATGACTGACGCCGATGTGGACGGTTCGCACATCCGCACGCTCTTGCTCACGTTCCTCTTCCGTCACATGGGCGAGCTCGTCCGACAGGGGAAAATCTTCATCGCGCAACCACCGCTGTATCAGGTGATTCGCGGGCGAAATTCGCACTATGTGCTCAACGATCGTCAGATGAATGAGTCGCTCGTCAATCTTGCAATCCCACACGCTAGTTTCGTCGTGCGTGGTGATGATGGTCAGCCGTTGCATCGCGTACAAGGCGAAGAGATTCGACGGATGGTGCGTGCGCTTGAACGACTCGGCGAACTCATCGGCGTCTCGCAGCGACGAGGTATTCAGTTCTTGCACCTGCTTGCTGCGCGCCATGCAGATCCGCTTGGACAGCACAAACTTCCAACATGGCACCTCGTGCACAACGAAGGATCCGCGCTTTTCCACAGCGAGGAAGCGGCGCGCGCGGAAGTTGCGCGCATGGAACTCATTCTCGACGACACGCTCGCGCCCGATCAGAAGGTCGATCGACGCAAGCTTGGACGCCTGCGCGAGCTGCATGAAAATCGCGAGCTCGAGCGATTGTTCGTCGCGCTGCAAGCGTGGCACATCGCGATCGATGACTACGGTCTCGTGCAAGAAGAGTCTGTCACGGGCGAACGATTGCCCGCGCGTTATGCATGGACGGTCGAGGATCCGAAGAAGGCGAAGGCGGTGGAAGTTGTCTCTGTGACCGAGACCGATGCGACAACTGGCGAGGCCGCCGTTTCCACCGGCAAAAAGGACACAGGGCTTGTCGAAGCTGCGAATGTGCCGAGCATCGTGAAGAGCCTGCTTGAGGTTGGTCGCCGCGGCATTGAAGTGAAACGCTTCAAGGGTCTAGGCGAAATGGAACCGCTGCAGTTGTGGGAAACGACGATGGATCCAACGCGGCGCACACTCGTGCGCGTCACGGTCGAAAGCGCAAGCGAAGCAGATGTGCTCTTCTCCGTCCTCATGGGCGAAGATGTGGAACGCCGCCGCGCCTACATCGAGAAGCATGCGCTTGAAGTCAAGAACCTCGATGTGTGAGATTTAAGCGCTCGCGCGGCGCGAGTGTGGCGCGTGCGTGACGTCAGACGATCTGCGCGTCGCTCAATTCCCGCTTGAATTCCAGTGATAGATGCTTGCGGCGACGGGCTTCGAGGGAATGCGCTTGATCTCGAAGAGTTGATCGATCGTTTGCTGCCAGCGCGCTTCCGTCATCGCGCCGATGCCCAGTCGCTTCGTGTCATCAGATTCCACCAAGTCCTGTTGCACTTTGAACGCGCCGAGCATCGCGTCGAGACTCATCGCTGGATTCAGCGTGTGCATGGTCGCGTGCGCTGCGGTTGGATCCTTGAGGTACGCGTTCCATCCTTGCTGACAGGCGTGGACGAATGCTTCGCAACGCGTGCGATGCTCATCGAAGAAGCTGCGCCGTGTCACAACCACGCACTCGTATGGATTGAATCCCGCTTCGTTCAAATTGAACACGCGCACAGGAACGGGGGGTTGCTGCAGTGCCAATTGCACAGGCTCGGCGGTGACGTAACACTGATTCGCCATCCTTGGGTCGGCAACGAATTGAGCGAACGACCCTGTGTACGGCACACACTTCAGCTTGCCTCCGCTGTACTTCGACTGCACCCAGACGTACTCCGCAAGTCCCTCTTCAATGGCAATCGTGGCATCGCTTCTCCAGAGTTCCTCGAGCGTTTTCCATGGCGCACTCTCATGCACCATCACGCCGCGCGGGTTGTCTTGAAAAACGGTAAAGAGGGCGACAAGATCACCTCCCGCGGCCGCGATCTCGAGGATTTGCGATGCGGAAACGAGCGCGAAATCTACAGCGCCACTCGCGACCAATTGCGGCGTCGGAATACTCGCGCCGCCTTGCGTCACGGTGACATCGAGTCCCGCGTCTTTGAAGAATCCTCCATCGCGCGCAGCGTAAAAGCCACCAAACTCCGGCTCGGCAACCCAGTTCAATTGCAACGTCGCAGCAATCGGCTTGCCTGCGTCTGCCTTCGACGCGGCTGCATCGCCGCAACCTCCAAGTATGAACGCGACGCCGAGTGCAAGCGAGCACGAAAGCTGGAGGTATGCCATCTCCTTAGTGTAGTGTTGTTGCGCAATCCCACGCTTGACCGAAGAAACTTGCGCGGCTCGCGCGCGCATCCTCCATCCAACCTCGACGCATGCTCGCCCCCGCTTCCATCACAGTAGAAAACGTCAGCCGATGCTTCGGCGAAACGCTCGCAATCGATCGCGTCTCCTTCGAGGTGAAGGTCGGAGGATGCTGCGCGCTCATCGGTCCGAGTGGTTGCGGCAAGACGACATTGCTGCGCATGATTGGTGGGCTTGACGCGCCAGACTCCGGTTCGATAACACGCTGCGACGGCGAAAGCGCGTTTGTGTTTCAAGAGCCTCGCCTCCTCCCATGGCTCACGCTGCTCGACAACGTTGCACTGCCCTTGCGACTGCGCGGCATGACGCGCGCGGAGTCACGCGAACGCGCCGCCGAAGCAATCTCGCTCGTGAAACTCAGTGACGCACACGCTCGCACACCAGCACAACTTTCTGGCGGCATGCGCATGCGCGCTTCCCTTGCACGCGCGCTCATCGCGAAACCGAAGGTCTTGCTGCTGGATGAGCCTATGAGCGGATTAGACGATGTCACGCGACACGAGCTCGATGAAGAATTGCGCGAACTCTGGGAACGCGAGCGTTTCACGGTGATTCTCGTCACGCACTCCGTGGCTGAAGCGGCTTATCTCGCCGAGGAAATCATCGTCCTCACGCCGCGACCTGCGCGCATCGTCGCGCGCGTGGCGACGCCATCGGGTGAACGCGACGCGTCCTCTTGGACTTCCCCGCAGTTGAATACCTCCGTGCGCATTGCGAGCGAAGCGATGCTCCGAGCGATCACACAAGACACGCGAAAGATGTTGCGGACATGACGCGCACACAACAACTCGTGCGCGCGCTTTCTCCATTAGCGACTGTCGCAGTCGTGATCTTGCTCTGGTGGGCATGCAAGATTCTGTTTGAAGTGAAGGACTTCATGCTCCCTTCGCCATGGGCGGTGGCGACCGCATTTTTGGCTGATCCGAAGCCGTTTCTGATCGGTTGTTTCGAAACCGCGATGAACGCAGCGATTGGATTTGGCATCGCAGCGACGGCTGGCGTGCTGCTTGCAAGCGTCCTCTCACTCTCGCGCCGCGTGGAGCAAAGCGTCTATCCACTCACACTCTTGTTTCAGATGGTGCCGCTCATCGCGATCGCACCGCTCCTCGTCGTCTGGCTCGGCTACGGACGACCATCGATCATCGCGAGTGCTGCGATTGTGAGCATCTTTCCCGTGATTGCGAACACGCTCTCTGGTTTACGCAGCGCAGATCCGCACTTACAGGAACTCTTCCACCTCCTCAACGCAAGTCGCGTGAAGACCTGGTGGAAGCTTGCGCTGCCCAGCGCTGTGCCGAACATCGTGACTGGCCTGCGCATTGCTGCGGGACTTGCAACGATTGGCACGATCGCGGGCGAATTCATCGCGGGTATCAGCGGTGACCGCGCGCCGCTTGGTGTTCTCGTCACGACGGGACTGCGCAATTTTCAAACCGACCGCGTCTTCGTCGCAGTGCTCCTCGCTGCGCTCGTTGGATTCGCGGTCTATGGATGCGTGAGCCTTGCGAGCAGGCTCTTGCTCCGTCGCTTTCTCGTGCAGAGATAAAGGCACGAGGCAGTCCGTAGGGACCGCCTCGCGCGTGAAAAGAAGTTGAAGAGTTGCGTTTAGAACGTGACCGTTGCGCGCAGCGTGAAGATCACCGAGGTGTCGACTGTCGAATCGCCCGAAGGATCAAAGACAAACTGCATGTCAGGCTTCAGACGGAACCACGGCGTGACTGCAACGTCGTAGTAGCATTCGACCATCGTTTCGTTCGAGCCATCGCCTAAGTTTGCACCGCTCGCGAAGTCGACCCAGCTGATGTACACACCCGCGCCGTCGAGATCGCGTCCTGAGAAAGTACCCGAGAGCGCTGCGCCGAATCCAATCTGATTCGCGGCAGCAAACACGCCGGAGTCGGTGCAACCGAATTGTCCTGCGATCCACAAACCGCGTCGGCAAGAGGAAGCATCACCGACGCCTTCGGGGCGCCACACGCGCGCTTCCGCGATTCCATAGATACCGCCGACGCCATCTTGTTCATCACCTGAAAAAGTTGTGAGTTGCGAGGTTGACCACCAAGCTCCAAGCCCTGCACGCACGCCGGAAAATGGACCAAGATTATCCATCGTCAAACCAGCTTCCGCAGTCATGTACACACCATTGCCATCCCACAGCGAGCTCGGCCCCAGGTTGCCCGTCTGCACGCCTTCCGCGAGCGAACCGTCATAGAGACCGAATCCAACATAACACTCTTTGCATGGATACAAGAATGCATTCACACCAAACGCAGGGTTTGGATAGGTTGGCATGAGCGGATTCGTGGGTGTGACTGCAGCTGAAAGATTGATGAAGCCCGCGAGCGCAGGCGTGTAGCCGAACTCCGCGTTTGCATCGATCTTTCCTACTTTCACGCGCAAGATATCCTCGGCGAAATACTGTTGATACCACGCTTGCGAAATCTGCGTGATGCGTCCAGAGCCAGGAAGATCGATGTTCGAAATCGGTTGAAACGCTTCAGGCACGCTGAATCCGTTGCCCGTATCTGCGTACTGAAAATCAAGGAACACGCTGCCGCCCTTGAGGTCAAAGATTTTTCCGAGATCAAACGTCGTGTTGAGATCGAGCAAGACACGACCAGTGTTGTCCTTGCCTGATCCACCTTGAATCGCGTTCGACCATTCCATGATGGCACTGCCCGCGACCGTCACTCCGTTCTCGATGAGACCGGTGCGCGCTCCGCCCCAATCTCCCGTCATCGTGTTCCACTCACTCCACGGCTTGCCGCCAAACCATTCGCACGAATCATTCACTGCAACAGGCGTTGGATCACGAGCATTTTGTTCTGCGCCCATGACTGGCGCAGCCTCTTGTGGAATCGGCGCGAGCGCGACCATGAGCGGAAGCGCGGGCGATACCGAAACTTCAACGGTTGGCGCTGTGGGGGCTGCAGGACCAAAGAGGACATCGGCGAGCGCGCTCCTTTCGGGCGCGAGAATCGCGAGTGAGCCGAGTGCGATTGTGAATGCCGCGGCGTTCAAATCTCCGAGAACAGGCCTTTGAATTGTCTGATCGTTCATGTGGATCTCCTTGCCTAGAGGCGCAATTGCATTAGGCGTGACGAGAATCGGTGCTCGATTGTCTGCGATTCACATGAAGTCTGGCTACAGCGTTGAAGGCGGGAGTTCGCCCTACGACGAGTTTGTTCCCCCTCGACCGCAGTTCCTCCCCTTCCCCTCACACCATTCGGCAAGAGAAACCCCATTCCTGACGCAATGGGATATTCTGCCGCATCAAGCGCGCACCCAAACTGGTTCGCTTGCCTCCACAATCTCGCCCCTAGGCTCATCCTTGAATCCAATCGTCTTTCCGATCTCAGAGTACTGGTGGGTCATCGCTGCCTTTCTGGCGTTGATGGGCTGCATCCTGACTGTCGATTTGCTCGTCTTCGGACTCAAGCGCAGAGAGCCCTCGTTTCGGGCTTCCTTTGTATGGACTTTGACCTGCGTGAGCATCGCCGTGCTCTGCTCGCTCGGTTTCTGGATGTGGGCGCATCAGGAACTTCATGCGCATCCCGAGCTTCTCGAAAACTCGATTTGGTTCAACGCGGGACCAAGTGGAGCGGCGCGCGAACTGTTCATGCAATTCAGCGCCGCGTACGCAATCGAAGTCTCGCTCTCCATCGACAACCTGTTCGTCTTCATCGTGCTCTTCCGCTACTTCGCAATTCCGCGAGCGCTGCAACATCGCGTCCTCTTCTATGGGATTCTCGGTGCGATTGTCTTCCGTGGGATTTTCATCGCCATCGGTACGGGGCTCGCGCAGTTTGAATGGACGCTCATCGTCATGGGTGCGTTCCTGATTCTCACAGGCTACAAGGTGCTGCGCTCGGATGGAATGGGCGACGCAACGCCACATCCTGATCGAAATGTGCTTGTTCGCACGCTGAAATATGTGCTTCCGATTACGGATGGCTTCCGCGGTCATCGTTTCTTCGTGCGTGAAAACGGCGTGCTCTTTGCGACGCCGTTGATGATCGCGCTCTGTGTCGTTGAAACGACCGACATCGTTTTCGCTGTCGACAGTGTTCCCGCGGTGCTTGGTATCTCGCGCGAACCGATCGTCGCATTCGCATCGAACGTTCTCGCAATCCTTGGACTCCGCGCGATGTTCTTTGTCGTTGCCGAAGCGATGCAGCGCTTCTACCTGTTGAAGTACGGACTTGGACTCGTGCTCATCTTTGTCGGCGCCAAGATGACGTTCCTCGGTCGCTTCTTTGAAGATGGACATTTCCCTATCACGCTTTCGCTCGCGGTCATCGCGACACTCATCGGGGGCTGCCTCGTGCTCTCCGTGCTCTTCCCGCCTGCAAGCGGCACGAAGGCTTCGGAGCCCAACGCGTGAGTGACGCTTTCGACCTGTTTCTCCGCTTGTTTACCGATCTTGACACGCTCTTGGCCGAGTTCGTCCGCGACTACGGCGTGTGGACTTATGTCCTTCTCTTCGCGATCGTGTTCTGCGAGACCGGCTTGGTCGTGCTTCCGCTCTTGCCCGGCGATTCGCTGCTCTTTGCCATGGGCGCGATTGCGGCGATCGGCGATCTTGATGTACGGCTCATCGCGCTGATCATCTTTGTCGCTGCACTCGCGGGCGACAATTTGAACTACCGCGTGGGTCGCATCATTGGGCCACGCGCGTTTAGTGGGAAAATGCGCTGGCTGAAAAAATCCCATCTCGAACGCACGCAGCAGTTCTTTGACAAGCACGGCACGAAGGCCATCATCCTCGCGCGATTCGCACCGGTCGTGCGCACGTTCGCGCCGTTCGTTGCAGGCGTTGGCGCGATGCCCTACTGGCGCTTTCTTCTGTCAAGTGTGATTGGCGCCACACTCTGGGTCGTCCTTTTCGTGGGCGCGGGCTACCTCTTCGGAAACCTTCCGTTCGTGAAGGCAAACTTCTCGAAGTTCGTGCTCCTCATCATCGTTGTCAGCATCATGCCACTCGTGTGGGGATGGTGGTCTTCGCGACGAACGAAGCGCGGTGAAATGAACGCTCCATGATCCACAACATTCTCGCACCGCTCGCATTCTCAATCTCGCAGATCGCAACGCCGCCGATCGCCACCACTCCCAGCGCGGCCTCTGCACCAGGAACGATTGTGGGCACGGTCGAAAAAACAACCGCAGGCATCGTCGCGGAAGGCGCGCCGATTCGGCGGCTCGCTGAAGGACAGATCTTTACGGAAGGGCCTGCGTGTGACGCGGCTGGCGTCCTCTACTGGACGGACATTCCGCGCAACGAAATCATGCGCCTCGCGCCCGATGGCAAGCCTGAAGTCGCGCTTGAAAAAACCGAAGGAATGAACGGGCTCGCGTTCGCGCAAGATGGAACGCTCTACGGCTGCGCGAGTGCGAGTGGTCGCATCGTGAAGATTGATCTGGCGACCAAGTCGATGAGCACGGTGTGCGACGCGCGCGAAGATGGAACGCCGCTGGGGAGCGTGAATGATCTCTGCATCGCTCGCGACGGCACGATCTATTTCACAGCGCCGATCATTGGTCGCAAATCCGACAAGACTCCGCCAGATGCGGTGCTCGCTGTTGCGTCCACAGGTGGCAAAGCAAAGGTGCTTGTGTCGGATGTGCGCGCGCCGAATGGCGTTCGACTTTCCAACGACGAGAAAACGCTCTACGTCTTGCCCTACATCGATCGCAAGATGCGCGCGTACCCCGTGGTGAGCGCGATGACGCTCGGCGAAGGTCGCGTCTTCTACGAAATCCCTGCGGGCACGCGCGCGCAAACTGCAGGTGATGGACTCTGCATCGACAGCGAAGGCACGCTCTACATCACTGTCCCGGCGCGCGCGAAGATTTTCATTCTTTCCGAAGACGGCGTCGCGCTTGGCGACATTCGATTTCCTGAGAACCCTTCGAACTGTTTTCTCGGTGGCGTGAGTGGCCACACGCTCTTTGTCACCGCGGTGCGCGGCGTGTATGCCGTCGAACTTGAGCGATCGGCGCCAACGCGCGAGAAGCCAGTCGCGCCGGCTTCCGCGACGACGACGACAACGCCAACTCCTACGCAATGATCTCGTGCACAACACGACTCGGCTTGACCACGCCTGTGAGTCGTTGATCAAGACCAGCGTGTCGATACGTCAATCGTTCGTGATCGAATCCAAGCAGCGAGAGAATCGTCGCTTGTAGATCGCGCACTTCGACGACACCTTCGGTCGCAAAGTATCCCAGTTCATCCGTCGCGCCATGCACGAAGCCCTTCTTCGTTCCACCGCCCGCCATCCACATGCTGAAGCAGTGAGGATGGTGGTCGCGACCGATGAATTCCTTCTTGCCGTTGCGGTACTCGACCATTGGCGTGCGGCCAAACTCGCCGCCCCATATCACCAGCGTTTCATCGAGCAGTCCGCGGCGTTTAAGGTCGAGCACAAGCGCCGCACTCGGCCGATCGGATTCCATGCATTTCTTCGGAAGCTGATGGAGCAGATCGTCATCAGGGCTCGTGCCATGCGCGTCCCAACCCCAATCGAAGAGTTGCACGAAGCGCGTGCCGCGTTCCACCAGTCGCCGCGCGAGTAAGCAATTGTTCGCAAAGCTCGCCTGACCAGGCGTGGCTCCATACAGCGCGAGCGTCTCCGCGCTCTCATTCGAAAGCTCGGTCGCTTCAGGCACGCTCATCTGCATGCGATACGCCATCTCGAATTGTTCGACGCGCGCACGCGTGCTTTCGTCCGCGAAGGGCGAGAGCCCATTGAGATCGCGCATCGCATCCAGCGCCGCTCTTCGCGACGCGCGCGTGGTTCCCGCGGGATCGTCGAGATAGAGCACACTCTCTCCGACCGTGCGGCACTGCACGCCCTGAAACTGTCCTGGCAAGAATCCGCTTCCCCACACGCTCTTTCCTGCATCCGGCGTCTTGTCACCCGAGACGAGCACGACAAAGCTTGGGAGTTGCGCCTTCGCACTGCCGAGCCCATAGGAGAGCCACGCGCCCATCGAAGGATGACCGAAGCGCGCCTCGCCTGTGTGCATGAGTAACTGCGCAGGCGCGTGATTGAATTGATCCGTCTTCATGCCGCGCAGCAGCGTGATTTCATCCGCGATACTCCCGATGTTGGGAATGAGTTGCGAGAGCTCCATGCCCGTTTGACCGAACTTGGCGAACTTGAATGGACTCGCGAGGAGTGTCGGATGCCCTTTGATGAACGCGAACTTCTCGCCCTTCAGAAACTCCTCAGGACATGGCTGTCCGTTGTAACGATCGAGTGCGGGCTTCAGATCAAAGAGATCATGTTGCGGCGGCGCGCCCGCGAGATGGATGAAAATCACGGACTTCGCGCGTGGTGCGAAATGCAACTTCGGTTTGTCATGCGCGAGAGTTGTTGCGCCACTCGCATCTGCCGAAGCAGTGTTGCCAAGCAACGACGCGAGCGCAACGCCGCCGAGCGACAATCCTGCGTCACACAGAAAGCGCCTCCGCGTGGCGGCTTCAAGATGCAAGAGTTGTGCGTCGTGATTCGGCATCGAGATTACTTCGTCGTCAGAAACTCATCGAGATTGAGGATGAGATTTGCGCCACTTGTGAGCGCGGCGTACTCGGAGAGATCCAGTGTGCCGTCAGGAGTTCGCAGTGCAGCGAGAAACGCATCGCGCGCGGTCGTATCGGTTGCGAAGCGTTCTCGCTCCCCCTCGACGAAGGCATCGAGGCGATCGAGTTCTTGTGAAGATGCTCCGCGCGACAACGCCACGTTGAACATGTACGCCGTGCGAGCGCGAGTGTTCGCGTGCTCCTCAAGCAGAGCACGCCGCGCGAGACCACCCGCAGCATCGAGCATCGCGGGGTCGTTGAATGTCGCCAGTGTCGCAATCGGCGTGTTCGTTGCCGTGCGACGCACCGTGCAAGTTTCGCGACTCGGTGCATCAAGCGCGAGCATCTGCGGATGCGGACTCGTGCGCTTCCAATAGGTGTAGATCGATCGGCGCGTCGCGTCGCCGCCTTCGCTCACCTTCCAGTTCTCGCCGCTGTAGACCGTTGCCCACACGCCTGGCGGTTGCGGCGGCATCACGGGCGGACCGTGCATCGTTCGCGTCAACACTCCACCGACAGCGAGACTCGCATCACGCACAGTTTCCGCTTCAAGACGGCGCTTGATCGCGCGCGAGAAGAAACGATTGTCGGGATCTCTCGCGAGAGTCGTGGCACTCGCGACGCTCGACTGCCGGTATGTTGCGCTGAGCACGATCTCCCGCGTGAACGCTTTCATCGAGAAATCAAGCGCGCGCAAGCGCGTCGCAAGATGACCGAGCAGTTCAGGAACCTGTGGATGGAGACTGAAGTCCTCACTCGATTCGACAATGCCGCGTCCAAAGAGCGTCTCCCATTGTCGGTTCGCCGCAACGCGAGCGGTGAGCGGATGCTTCGGATCAAACAGCCAGCGCGCGAGCCCGAGTCGGTTGCGCGGCAGCGACGCATCCATCGCTGGAAGGACCGACGGTGTGTTCGCCGTCACTTCTTCCGCAGGCGCGACGCGGCTTCCGCGCAAGAATAGATGCGTCTTGCGCGCTTGCTCGGCGGGAAGCTCTTGCATCACGAGGACACTTGTTTCTCCAAACTGCGCCGACTTTGCTTTCAAGATCGGCGCGTCATCATCGCGATCAACATCCGCAGTCTGATTGAAGAATGCGAGAAACTCGTAGTACTCGCGATGCGCGTACGGCTCGAACGGATGCCCGTGGCATTGCGTGCATTGAAATGTCGTACCCATCCACGCTTGCCAGGTCGTCGCAACTCGATCCATGACCGCCGCGATGCGAAACTCTTCGTCATCGGTGCCGCCCTCGGTGTTCGTCAATGTGTTGCGATGAAACGCCGTTGCAATGCGATCACCTTCCGTCGCGTCTTCGAGGAGATCCCCTGCGAGAAGACGCAGAGAAAACTCGTCGTACGGCATATCCGCGTTAAGCGCGTCGATCACCCAATCACGCCAAAGCCACATCGTGCGCGGAAGATCCTTCTCGTAGCCTTGCGTGTCGGCGTAGCGCGCAAGATCCAACCACAGTCGCGCCCATCGCTCCCCGTAGTGCGGACTCGCGAGCAATCCATCGACGACGCGCTCGTACGCGTCGTCGCCCTCATCTGCAAGAAACGCAGCGACGGCTTCAGGCTCCGGCGGCAATCCCGTGAGATCGAGCGACACGCGCCGCAAGAGTGTCTGACGATCTGCCTCAGGTGCGGGCTCGAGGCCACGCCGCTCAAGTTCCGCAAGCACAAACGCGTCGAGATCTTCGCGCGGCCAAGATGCGTGACGCACATTCGGCGAAGCTTCATCGCGAATCTCTTGCATCGCCCAAGGCTTCTCCCACTGCGCACCCTCCGCAATCCAACGCTCAAGGAGCGCGCGTTGTTGAGCGGACAGCGCGCTCGTCGCCGGCGGCATCTGCTTGGCGCCCCCCACAAGATTGATTCGCCGAATCATTTCGCTCGACTCAGGGTGCGATGGAACAATCGCAAACGCGCCACTCTTTGCGACCTGCGTGGCACGATCTCGAGTGATGAGATTCAGTCCGTTCATTTCACGCACGCCGCCGTGACAACGAAAGCAATGCTCGGAGATAATCGGGAGCACCTCTGCATCAAAGTCCACGGGACGGAGAGTTGCGTCGTCGACCGTGTTCGCGATGAGCGGCTGCACTTGGAAGAGCAAGAGCATTGCCATCGCGAGGAGGAGCGCCAAGAATGCCGCGCCATAACGCATGTGTCCAACATACCCCATACGAAGTCATGCACAAAGAAAACAGGCGCGGGCTGGAACCCGCGCCTGTGGAAAATATCAGTGCAATGCTCGCCTGAATCAGTTCGCGACCATGATTGCGTCGAGCGCGCGGCTGCAGCGTGCTTGCAAATCCTCAAGATGTGCCAAGGTGTAGGCGTCACAGTTTCCTGAGTTCGCCTTCTTCAACATCGCCTGCAACTCAGTATTGAGACGGCGCAATTGCGCGGATGCCAACTGTCGAACGACGGGAGGCATGCCTGCATTCCCCGTGGCGATCTTGCACAAGCGATCGGTGAGATCCGCCTGCGCATTGCGGCGCCACGTGGAGATGACTGGCTTGCGCGCGTTGCTAGAACCCAAGCTACCGTCGTCGATTTCCGTGAAGATTGAGCGACAAACGGTGTCGATCACTTCGGGCATCGTGACCGCATCGTCATCGCCGCTTGCACGGAACTCATTGTCGTAGACGCGAGAAAGCGTCGCAGGATTGAGCACGAGGGTGAGCGCGCCATTCTGCAACGCCGCGATCGCGTCGTTGATGGCCCACGCGGAGTTTGTCGTGAAACTCTGTATGTCGCCCCACTTCTCGAACGACATCTTGTTCGCAATCTCAGGCGTCAATCCGAACGCAGCATCGTTGAACGCATTCGCAATGATGAACTGCAGCGCCGAGCGCTGTTGCGCTGCGGGAACAGGCTTGAGTGGATCACTCGTATTCGCATCGCCCTTCTTCACGCGACTGACGTGCGTGCCACCAACCCATGCCGACATCATGTCGATCATCTGTCGTTGCTTGGCGAGAGTCTTCGAGTAGCCCTTGCGAGCGCGCTCCCAGCTATCGCCATCCTTGACGTACTTCGTGATCAAGTTCTCACGCAGCATCTTGATGAGCGCCATCTGCGCATTGGCGTACTCAAGTGGATCCGCCGAGAAGTCGTAACGGCGCGCGAGTGGATCTGGTCCGAGCGTATCTTCATCGGTGAGATACACGTGCCCAGGCTCGCCCACTTTCGCGGCGACCTTCGTCGGATCCTTGTCGGTGTAACCGTACTCCATCGCCCACATGTCGTAGGGGCCGATGCCAATCATCGTGTAGTCGCCTTGAACATTGTCCTTGTCGACATTGAAGTTGGTCGCCATGTAATCCATGACGCTGGCTGCGATGGGCTTCTTGCCCTTGAAATCAGCGCTATTGATCTGATCAAGGGTGTAGATACTCGAACCCTTGAAGTTGTGACGAAGGCCAAGCGTGTGACCAACTTCGTGCGCGACAAGATGCGCAACCTGCGGGCCAACGAATGCTTCCGGCACACCGTCAAGCATTTCCACTTCGGGTGTCGCAGGGTCTGCGTTCAATCCAATCGCGCCAAAGCTTTCAAGCGCCATGTTTGCGACCGCCATGTCCATCGCCATGCCGTGCGCAGCGAAGCACAACGGACTCGTGCACTTTGCTGGTTGTGAACTGAACCAACGATGCACTTCGCGCAGCTCTGGACTTGCAGCGAGCGCCGGATCCTTGCGGCTGTCCGCAGGATCGAGGTCGCCCGCGGCAACGCGGGTCATGCGATCTTCAAGAGCAGTTTGGCGCGCACTTGGTGCAAGCAACTGAATGCGTGGATCCCATTCGGCGTGTTTTTCAAGCCATGTGAGTGTGTCTGCGGAAAGACTCTGCGCGGTGTCCATCGGCTTCTCTTCGTACCAGTTGTAGAAGGCACGAATCCAACCATCGGTGAGTACGACGTCCGCGTCAAGAATCTGTCCGGTGTTTGGGTTCACGCGGCTTGGCCCGATGGCCGTCGACACGTCGTTGTTGAGCCAACGAATAAAGTTGTACCGCACATCCTCTGGATCCTTATCCATGTGCGCACCCGTCAACTCATCCTGTTGATAAACCTCGATCGCGTTGTCGATGCCGATCTGCTCAAACGCCGCATTCCACTGCAAAATACCATCGCGCACGTACCGTCGGTAGCGCACGGGAATGGTGTGCTCGATGTAGAACACAATCGGTTCCTTTGGTGGCGAAAGCGACAACTTCGCTTCACGCTTCTCGACGTTCCAACGATGGATGTACCGCTGCATGTTGGTCTCAGTGCCGTAGAGACCGAGATCCTTGAAGTCTGTCGTGAAGAAGCCGATGCGATCGTCTGCGAGTCGCGGCTTGTAGTCTGGATTGTCCGGCAGTTGCGAGATCGAATAGTGCAGGGACTTAAAGGTGCCGCCTTGATCAGGCGCTTCAATCGCGATTTCAAGATTCTGCGGGAAGCTCTTCAGCTTCGACAACTTCGCGAGACGCACGTTGAGACTGATGCCTGCGAGCTGCTGTGATTGCCCCACCAGCATCGCATCGAGATCGATCACAGGTTGACCGTTAGGCCCCATGCATGCAATCGGCACTTCGAGAATCACCGTGTCGGTGAAGATGCGACGCACAGAATCCTTCGAGGTCTGCTCACCTGTCGAACGCACTTCGAGTTGTGGCTCGACAAGCGCGAGACGATTTCCAAACTGTCGCCAGAACGCGTAGCGCGTGGGACCGTGTAGTCCGCTGAACAAAACACCTCCGGATGGAGTCGCCGCGAGAAGAAACTTCATCTTCTCCCAGCCGCGCGGAAGTTCAGCGAGCGCTTGATCATCTTTCTTCTTCGCGTACAGCGCGAAGAGCGATTGACCATCGGGCGTGGTCACGATCTTTTCATAATCCTTCGAGACGTCCTCCCACTTTGGAAGATCCTGCGCGAGCGCGACGCTCGACACAAAGGACGACAGAAGAGTGGGAACGATTGCCAGACTGAAGAGGATGGAACGCTGCATAGAAAATGGCTCCTGCTTCGAGAATGAACGCGCCCCTGACCGAAGTCAAGCAGGACGCATGAGGCCAACACACAGACAAGTGCTCACGTGAGTCAGCAAGGAAATGTACCTCTCTCGAGGTCACAGAGTTCACCGAAGTCCATTCTTAGGATTACGGCGATTAGCGCTTACCACGCAAACGTCACTGCGTTGCCAAACACTCGACCACCACGGGACAAAAAAGACCGTGGCTGCCCATTGTTTTTGGGCAGCCACGGCTGAAATTTCAAGTTCGAGAGTCGCTGTCGCAGCTCGGTCTTAGACGCAAGCGCCCCATGCGTTGAGGAGCATCGCGAGATCAGCAGCATCGACGATGCCATCGCCGTTGAGATCGCCACCCGCTGCGCCATTCGAATCCCACGCGTTCAAGAGCGAGGCAAGATCCGCCGCATCCACGAATGTGTCTCCGTTGAGATCCGCCGGGCATGGATTGCCGCCGCCGCCACCATTGGCGACCGTCACGAACTGATTGCCAGGAATGAAGTCGAAGTTGACCGCGCGTGGTTCGCCAAGATTGGCGCCGCCACCGAGTCCGCCCATGACTTGATTCGAGAGGTAGTTGTGCCCACCACCGTTGACGAACGCGCAAATCTTGATGTCGCCATCGATGTATCCAGGAATCTGCGCGAGTGGAATTGCGATCTCCACGCCCGTCGAAACGCCCGCGCCATCGCCAACATCCGTGCCACCGATGACACCAAGAATGTTCGAGTTGTTGATCGCTGCGCTGAAGCCAGCCTTCGTCACGATGGCACCCTTTGCGCCCGCGCCACCTGGTCCCGCGTAACTGCCCGCGCCCGCGCCCTTCGTTGGCATCGTCGCGAAGTTCATGTAGCAGTTGTAGACACCCGCGCCGACATCGCCACCTGTGAACGAAACCCAGAAATCTGCGGCAAACGCAGCGTCAAATGTAAGCCCGTTCCCCGTGAGGTCGTCGCCCATGCGGTTGAGTGCGTTGAAGTCAACACTTGCGTTGTTGCCGAGCACGCGGTTCTGACCACCTGGAGTTGCATCAATAAAAATATCAAGCTTGTTCCAGTTCGTTTCGAGATTGCCCGTGAACATGAGATAGAGCTTGCCACCATCAATCTTCGCGAAGCATCCGTCGATCTCGGATCCGTTCGCAAAACCAATCAAACCGAGATTCGAATCGCCAAACTGCGTCTGCGTGTTTTGCACTGCAAGCGCGGCGCCGTAGCCTTTGTCTGCGGATCCATCGACTGCGATTTGTCCGAAGGCCGAACTTGCGAGAAGGGGAAGAGCAATGAACAGCAACGAGCGCATCTTTCAAGACCTCAGTTTGGCGGGATGGAGTTTCCCGAGGGGGTGCAGAACTTCACAAATCAGACCACTTTCGCAACGGAGCGGGATCGCGTCAAACATACTTCTGATTCCGCTGCATGCGAACAAAAAGGTGGCGTTTTGCGATCTACGAGAAGGTTGCGGACACGCCCGAGAATCTTGGCACTCGACAACGATGTGAGGATCAGCCCTGCCAACCCCATGCGCCGAGGACAAGTGCAAGATCCGTCGCATCAACGCTGCCGCTGTCATTCACATCAGCAGCCGCGTTCGCCGTTCCCCACGCGTTGAGGAGTGCGGCCAAGTCCGCTGCATCGACCGTGCCGTTGCCATCGACATCGGCAGGATTTCCAACCGGGGGCGGATCGCCCTGAGAGAAGATCACGCAGGTGTACGCGCCAATGTTGAAAGTGCCGCTGGCCGCGAGTCCATCCCACGGCGATGCGTAACTCGCATCGAGATCGAGTGTCGTTGTGTTCGCGAATGCATTGTCGTATCCATTCCAATCGCTGTTGAAGCGAACCTTCCAACGACCATCGCGCGGAAATCCAATGCGATATCCGGAGCGAGGCGTGCCCGACCAGTTCGTGACCACGATGGTGTCATCGCCAACGCCGCCGTTCATCCAGCGGTGATACGCAATCATCTTATTCGTGTTGTTCACGTGATAGACGTTCGTGCTTTGTCCAGTGAGGCCGCGCGTCAAGCCGCCCGCATTCTTGCGCAGACCAATCAACGATCGATACAGCGATCGAATCCCCGCGAAGGTCGTACGCTTATTCCAATCGAGCGCGTCCGTGTCGGAGAACCATCCGTCTTCTAGGAATTCCTGACCCATGAAGAGCATCGGAATTCCAGGCGAAGTCATCACGACTGCCGCGCCGAGTGTGGAACGTTTCTTCGAATACCAACTCGACGCGTTGCCGGGCCAGATGGATTCGGGCACGCGCGACTGGCCGTTCGCGACTTCGTCGTGACTCTCGGTGTAGATCACGCGCTGAAACGCATCGCCGTTGTATTGCGCGAGAATCGCGTTCTTCACCGCATTCATGTCACGGTCGGCATCATTCGCGGTGATGATGTTGGTGCGAATGGGCCAGTAGAACTGCGCGTCCCATTGCGCGTCGAATCCCGCGCCGCCCGCGCCTGTGGACTTCGTTAACCACGCATTGTTGTCGAGGTCTTCACAGATGGAAATCTTGCCCGGAGATGTGGCATTCACCGAATCATTCACCCACTGCAAGAGCGACCAACCCTCGGGAATATCAGGGCCAAACTGATCCACCTTGCGGATGTACTTCGTGCCATCAAGCCGCTGTCCATCGAAGCGGAACTCGTCAAGCCAGTACATCACGTTGTCGCGGATGAACGAGCGTACTTCGTTGCGACCGTAATCAGGTCGCGTGTTTCCCCAAGGGGTCACGGCGCGTCCATCTTGGAAGAAGTAGATGCCGCCTTGCCCCTTCGTGCTCCACGCGTCGTACTGCCAAAGATCAAGATCCGTCGGACCGAAGTGGCTGAACACAAGATCGGTAAGCACCGCAATGCCGCGCGCATGCGCCGCGTCGACAAACTCTTTCAAGTCTGCTGGCGTGCCGTACGCAGACTCAACCGCGAATGGGTGCGAGGCGTTGTAGCCCCAAGAAATGCTCTGCGGAAACTCGCAGAACGGCATCAACTCGACAGCGTTAACACCGAGTTCCTTAAGATCATCCAGCTTTGCTTTCGCTTCATCGAGATTCGCAGGAAGCACGCCATCGGGAGTTGGGCCGAATGTTCCAAGATGCAATTCGTAGATGACGAGTTCATTCCAGTTGGGCATCTGGAAATTGTTCGACTGCCAGTTGTACGCAGTCGGAAGATAGACAACGGAGTTGCCCACAGAGTTCGTCACCTGTCGCGCGCGCGCGTCGTTCTTCCACACCGTGCTACTCGCGGTGGTGATGACGAATTTGTACTGCGCGCCCGCGTAGACATAGTTCACATCGGTCGACCAGTAGCCATCACCTTCAGCGGTCAGCGGATGCGCGGTCGCACTCCATGCATTGAAGGATCCCGTAACCCGAACAGCGCTTGCATTCGGAGCCCACACACGAAACGCTGTCCCCGCAGGAGGTCCGACATAGGGAATCGCGCCGATGCCCGCGTGACTCGAAACGCTTGCGTGCGCGGCGAGATTGCACTGCGCGAATGCGAAGATCGCGGAGGCACTCAACAGGACGGCGCGAAGGGCGCGAGTGGGTGATGCAATCATGCGCATGAGAGTGACGTGACGAGGAACCGAAGCGTGGAGCACGCGTGGATCGAGCGAAAACTCCCGAACCAGGCGGCGCGGAAATCGTTTCGCGAACGCGGTGATCCTACCCCCGTTCTGAGCAGATTCCACCTGAAGTAGGCGAGATTCCAAACCCTACCAAGGAAGTGGACACCGAGAACCTCGCCACGCGTTACACGCCTGACTCAAAGTTCGCAAGAAACTGCCCGCGCACGACGCTGAAGAGGACGCCGCCATTTTCAATCTCCACGCCAGGAAGAAAATCCTCGTCGAAACGGCGCAAGATCTCGGGCAACGCAACATCATCAATCGGCGCATCGTTGAGCACGATGACCGTGCCCACGACCTGCCCGTTCGCGAGGTGGTGGATATCGACAGCGATCGCGTCACGACCACCGATCGATCCGAGCATGCGTTCAGAAGATTGTGTGCGGAGCGTGCGAGTCCAGCGAATATCAACAGAAGCGTCAGGCATAGTTCCACCTCGAAAAAATTGCGTATCCAGTCGCGACGGCGATCAATGCAGTGGGCGCGAGAAAAAGCAGACATCCCTTTCCGCTGCGGTATCCAATACCCGTGCCAGGAATGCCAAAGGTCGAATACTTACGACCTGTTGCGGAACGACCTGTTCGAAATCCGCGACCGCCGACAGACCAGCCAAGTCCAGACTTCGAAAGATTCAGCCGAAACGGACCAACATTTGCAGACCGTCGAAAGATGAATCCCATCGTCACCCCAAACTATTGTCCACTCAATCAGCGAGTGGTCGAATCCAGATGTTGCGGAAGTGCAGCGGATCACCGTGATCCTGAATCGAAATAGGAAGTTGTGTTTCGTGCGCGCTGTATGCAGCCTTTGCCGCGTGCGCGGTCGCGCCCTTGATTTGACTGTTGTTCTGCACGAGCACGCCATTGAAGAAGACCGTCATCGAGCCCGCGCGCTCAAGTGCGCCGCCCGAATTGAACTTCGGTGCGTTGAAGACAACGTCATACATGTTCCACTGACCATTCGGCTTGCATGCATTCACGAGTGGTGGGTACTGACCATACATCGCGCCCGCCATCCCGTCGACGTAGGTCTTGTTGGGATTCGATCCGAGGATTTGCAACTCGTACCGACCCATGAAGAAGATCCCGCTGTTGCAACCGTGCTGATCTTTGCAATCGCAAGTCTCAGGCACCATCCACTCGATGTGAAGCTGGCATGAGCCGAAAGAATCCTTCGTCTGAATGCTGCCTGTTCCACTCGCGATACAGAGTTCGCCATTCGCGACCGTCCACTTGCACGCGCCCTCGCCGGACTGCAGTGCAGAAGTGTCTGCGCCACCGAAGAGCACCTTCGCATCACTCGGCGCTGCGCAGCACGCAGCGACAGTGACAGGTGCTGGTTGCGGACGGGTGCGATCGTGCACAGTCCATTCTTTCGTTGCGGTCTGCACCGGCGCAGTTTTCGTTTGCTGATCAAACGGCGCGAAGGCGAAAAGACCAATGCCAACAAGCGTAAGCGGCACGATCGTGCAGAGAGTTGAGCAGAGAGGGCAAGCACGCATGGGGAGATTCCTTGGAAGTGCGCCGAGCGACCGCTCGGCATGAAGGGCGTGCTGCATTATGCTCTGCGGGTTCGCTCTTGGGATGCGCTGCGTGGAAGAATTTAAGGATTGCACAACCATGATCCCCCGCCCACCACTTCATCAACACGCCGCCCTCGCTGATCTTCATCTCATCGATGGCAGTGGCACAATCTTCGTCGGCCGTGCTTTCGAACTTGCGCATGCGTGTTTAGCGGGTTTCTTAGCGCATCAGAGTCTCGGACTCGAACGCATGCTGCACAACGAGGTTGCGCCGATGCCGATCGTGCAAGCGCAATGCGATTTTCACGCTCAGGTCCGAATCGGCGAGCGCATCGACATCGAACTGCGCTGTGAAAAAATCGGCGACACGAGTATCACGCTTGAGTTCACCGCGCGCGTCAACGGCGTGCCGCGCTTCACCGTTCGTCAAGTGCATGTCACGATCGATCGCGCCGGGGGCCGACCCATCACCGTCCCTGACGCGCTGCGGCGAGCATTCGCATCTTCTCCCGCGAAGGCTTGATCCCGCCACTCAAACTCGCGTCTGGCCACGCGAGAAACTGGCGCGGAAGTTCGTGTGGTGCGAGAGAACCGCGCAATGCATCGCGCGTGATTGTGCGTGTCCCCTCCACAAACGCGACGCAAATGTTTCCCCACTCTGCGTCCTCTATAGGAACCACCACTGCATTCGAAACACCCTCGAGTTCGAGAATCGCACGCTCGACATGCTCAGGCTGCACGAACTCGCCGCCTGATTTGAACGCGAGATGGATGCGACCTTCGACATGCAAGCGACCTTCACTGTCGATGCCTCCTCGATCGCCTGTGGCGAAGGCACTTCCTTCGACGGGCGGTTCTCCGAGATAGCCATCGAACAATGTCGCGCCTTGCAGGATGATTTCGCCAGTCGAAGCAATGGTGATCTGGGTGCCATCAATGGCCGCGCCCGCATCTGTCGCCGCGCGATGCAACTCCGCGCGCGCCGTCGCTGCTTGAGAAGCGCATTCCGTCATTCCATAGGTCACATGCAGAGGGACACCGAGTTGCATCGCGCGACTGCGCAACGCGTTTGCGCTGGGAGCGCCTCCCATCAAGAGCGCCTTCAACGAACACAAACGCTCGCGCAACAGCTCGCGTTGTGCTGCGGGCTCGTCCGAATCGAAGCGCGCGAGCAAACGATAGAGCTGTGTCGGAACGAGTGAGCAATGCGTGATCGATGCGTCCGCGCACAACGCATCAGCGATGTCGAGCGGCTTGTCTTGCGCGGCTGCGACGCGCCCCCCTGCGATGTGCGCGCGAAGAAACGCGCCGAATCCGCCCACATGATGGAGCGAAAGTGGAACGAGCCAGTTGTCGGTCGCGCCAAAGGGAATGCGCGCGTTGGCGCTGCGGGCATTCGCAAGGAGCGCGCGAGCGGAGATTCGCGCGAGTTTCGGTGCATCGCCAGTCGAACCACTCGTCGCGAACAAACAGGAAGCGGCTTCGGGAAATTCGGTAACGCGACACGTCGCTCGCACAGGCTCGAGCAATGGAAGCGGCGCGCGCGTCTGCGACTCGACACGACGCGCACTCGATTGCGCGTCCTGCGGTGAGAACATTGCAACGCATTCGCCTCGACTCCACGCCGCGAGCACCGCGTCAAACACGCCCTGCTGTGCATGCGCGATCACGCCAACGATGGCTCCATGCGCACTCACTCGAACGCTCCGATTGTTTCCGCGTCGAGCGACGGCATCGCTTCGACGAGCATGCGCTCGCCAGTCATCGTGGGTGGCGCGACGAGATCTCGCTCGTACATCAATGCTGTGCCAAGTCCATGCGCAGACTCAGCGAGCGGATCGATCTGCGAAGCAACAATCGCCGCTGCTCGCAGGGCGAAGCTTGATTCATAGGCCGTCGAGCAAATCGCGCGAATGCCTCTGCTCCGCGCGAGCGCCGCATGTCGAATCGAAAGTTCAATGCGTCCGATGCACGAGAGCCGAACTACATGCGCGGCGACAAAGGGCGCGAATGCGAGTGACTCGGGAATGCCTTCGCCGCGCATCCACTCCAGAATCGTTTCATCAAGCGCGATCGGAAGCCCGGTTCGGTTCGCAAGCGCGGCGAGTTCAAACGGATTGGCAAGCGGAGCTTCGAGAAACTCGATGCGACTTGGGTCGATGCCATGCACGAGTTCGACACACGCCTCGAGCGACAACAAACGGTTTGCATCCAATCGCAAGCGCGCGTTCGTATCGATCGCGCTCAGAAGCGCGTCGATGCAACGGCGATCTGCCGCTAGGCTCTCGCGTCCAATCTTTGCCTTCACACTCGTGCAACCCTTGAATGCGCCCAGCGCAGCGACTCGCTCGATTTCGGGTACGCCGCCCCGGACGAACTTCGCCACGCGAATGCTCTCGCACGCGGGAACGAGCACGCCACGCAGTTGGAGTTCGGCCATCGAGATTGCGAAGTCTGCGCTCGGAAGTCCGAGCGGCATCATCGACGAGCAGAGCGAACTCCAGAATCGCAACCCTTCGATTGCTTGTGCGTAACTCTCGCGGTGCGTGTTGAGAAGCGGCGCACAGAGACCAAACGCGCAGGAGCCATCTGCATCGACAAGTTCCAACAACGCGACGCTGCGTTGCTCGCACTGCATCGCCGCGCGCCCTGCAGCGTTCAACGGAAGTCGAAGAGGATGAATCGTTGCGTGTCGCATGCACAGCGCAATTCAAGTGATCGCCCAGCCGAGACCGAGCGCGATGCCGAGGAGATACAAGTGCACGCCGAATCCTGCGAGCACTCCATTGAGTGCAACACCACGGTCGCCGCGCGCAACCATCACGATGCTCGGAATCGAAACGAGCGCGATGGTCGTTCCCGCAAGCGCGCCGCCTGGCGCATCCGCAAGTAACCACGCAGCCAGCGGCAGCATGGTGGCGATCACCCAGCACGCGATGATTTGAAGTCGCGTGAAGCGCGCGCCGAATCGCACCGCGAGCGTTCGCTTGCCGACGGCGCGGTCTTGATCGATATCGCGAAGATTGTTCGTCGCCAGCAGCGCAACCGCGAGCGCGCCTGGAGCGATGCCGATGATGCAGGGCGCCATGCGCCATTCGCCAAGGATCGCTGCGTACATGCCCGCAGTCGCAAGTGGACCAAAGCACACGAACACAAAGAGATCGCCGAGCCCTACATACGCGAGTGGTCGAGGGCCGCCTGTGTAGAGGAGCGCGGCGATCGCGCCGAATACACCGATGAGCGCGAAGATCTCGCCCTGTTCACGTGCGAGAAATGCGGTGGGCAGTGCAGCGAGAAGCAGCGTGAAGACGATCGCAATCTTCATCGCGCGCGAAGAAACAAGCCCTGCTGCGACAACGCGCTGCGGACCGAGTCTGAATGCAGAATCCGCGCCACGTTGCGCATCGAAGAGATCATTCGCGAAGTTACTCACGATTTGCAAGAGCATCGCGCCGAGCACTGCCGCAAGCGCGAGCGTCCATGAAAACTTCATCTGCTCGTCGCGGCCAAGAGTCGGAAGCGAATCACGCCACGCCATCGCCGCGCCAATGCAACAGGGAGCGATCGACGCGCCAAGGGTCTTGGGTCGCATCGCAGCAAGCCAGGTACGAAGAAGGAAGATGAACTTGGTCATAGATTCACGGCGCAAACTTGCGGAAGTCAGGCGCGCGCTTTTCGAGTTGCGCGTCACGCCCCTCTTTCGCTTCATCCGACATGTAGTAAAGCATCGTCGCAAGTCCCGAGAGTTCTTGGAGTCCCGCTTGACCGTCGCAATCAGCGTTGAGCGCGGCCTTGAGCGCGCGAATTGCGGTGGGCGAGTTTGCATTCATCTCGCGGCACCAAGCAACGGTGACCTCTTCAAGTTCCGTGACGGTGACCACGGTGTTGATGAGACCCATCTCAAGCGCTTCGCGTGCGGAGTAGCTGCGGCAGAGGAACCACATCTCGCGCGCCCTCTTCTGTCCGATGATGCGCGCCATGTAACTCGCGCCGTAGCCTCCGTCGAAACTTCCCATCTTCGGTCCGACCTGTCCAAATCGCGCGTTTTCTGCGGCAATTGTGAGGTCGCACATCATGTGGAGAACATGACCTCCACCAATCGCCCAGCCTGCAACCATCGCAACGATGGGCTTGGGGCAGGTGCGAATCTCGCGTTGAAACTCGAGCACGTTGAGAAGTTCATTGCCAGACTCTGACTTGTAACCCGCGTGACCTCGGATGCGTTGATCGCCGCCTGCACAGAACGCGCGCTCGCCTTCGCCTGTGAGAATGATGCTTCCGATCGATGCGTCGTTCTTTGCGTCAAGCAACGCCGCACGCATTTCTTCGACGGTGCGCGGCGTGAACGCGTTGCGCACTTCGGGTCGATGAATCGTGATCTTCGCGATGCCTTCAGCCTTGTGGTAACGAACTTCCGCGAAGGTGTCCGCGAGGCGCACCGCTTTCCAATCGAGTGCGGGACGAATGCGCTCGGTGGTCTCGGTGGTTGGGCGCGGAGGAGAAGATGGATTCGTCGTGGTCGTCATGGGTCCATTTCAAACAGGCTTGTGCAGCATCGATTCGATGAGACGCGCGCATGCAACAGGCGATTCGAGCGGCAAGACATGCCCTACATCGGAAACAAAGTGCGTGGAAAGCGCGGGCATCATCGCCTTCGCTTCACGCGCAATTGCAGCATAGCGAGCGTCGCAAAGCCCTGTCGCGAACGTGGTTTCCGATGCGCGCGCTTCCAAAGTCTCCCAACGACTCTGCGCGCGACCAGGCGAACATCCCGCGACGACATCCGCCCAAAAATGCGCGTCCCCCATCACGCGGCGCGCGTGGGTCGTTGCAAACGAAGCGTGCGATCGAAAGGACGCGAAGAGATCAGCTGCATACCACGACGCCATGAATCGCTCGATGCCATCTGAGCGAAGTGCTTCCGCGCGCGCATCGTCGTCACAACATCGCGCGGCGCGTTCTGACGCATCCCTCAGCCCTGGATGCGAAGAGAGCAGTAGAAGTTTCGATACGCATGGAGCACTCTGAGCGCTAAGTTCAAGTGCGATGCGACCACCGAGTGAATAGCCGACGACCAAGTCGCACGGATCGCGATGCAATCTCTCACCAAGCGCTCGCGCGAAATCTTCGACGCTCTTGCCTTCAAGTGTGCGCAAGGAAATCACATCGCATGCGATGTTGGGCGCAAGCACCGCAAGCGTGTCCGCCCAGTCTGCGGGAGATCCGAGAAACCCATGCACGAGTGCGACGCGCTGCACGCGATTACTTGAACTCCAAGCGCAACGCCTGCTGTGCAGCAAGCGAGACCTGCGCGCGCACCCTCTCGCTCTCGGCACTTGTGCAAGAGACTTCGATCAACGTCGCGCCTCCGCGCTTCAACGCCTTCGTCATCGAACTCGCGAGCGCTTTGCGCGTCGCTGGTGTTGCGTGCGCGATGCCAAACGCCTGCGCGAAATGTGCAAACGTGCGGCCGTGCGGCGTGCTGAAGCATCGCTCGAACACATCTGTATGTTTCGCGATCGGCAGGTAGCGAAAAATACTTCCTCCGTCGTTGTTCAAGACGACGAAGACGAGCGGACTCTCAACATTGGATGCGAGTTGCAGACTGTTGAGATCATGCAGCGTGCTGACATCGCCCACAAACGCGACGACAGGCTCAGCGGTTGCGAGCGCGTGCCCTACTGCTGTCGCGAGTAACCCGTCAATGCCACTCGCGCCGCGATTCGATCCGACACTCCAGTTGCGCGGCGGTGCGATCGCGAGAAACTCTGCATCGCGAATCGGCATCGAAGAACCGTAAAACATCGTGCCGCGTGCGACCGCTGCGCAGGCATCACGCACTTCGGTGATCGCCGTTGGTTCACAGAGCGCGCGTTCGGAGGAAAGTGCCTTCATTGCCGCGCGGTTTGCACAGGCAAGAGCGCGCTTCCACCCTGCATGCGGCTTGAGTGCGCGTCCTTGACGAAACACCACAGGCGCAGCATGCACTGTTGTCACTCGGTGCATCGGATCGATGCGCGGATCACCCGCGCCGAATACTTCGATCGGACAATCTTGCTGCGAGACCCATGTCGTGAGTCGCTTCGAGAGGATTGCATCCCCGGCACACACGATGCCTTCAACGCGCAGCGCCGCTTGCAGTGCCGCGTTGCCCTCACCCGCCGTACATGCGCGGAGCACAAGATCGGCTCCGATCGTTGATGATTGCGCAAGTCCGCTCGTGATGTCCGCGAGTAACGTGCCGCGCCAGGTTGCGAGACTTTGCGTGACCGCGTTCGGTGAACGACCCACGATGAGAACAGCGGCGCCCACTTCCACTTCGGTTTCGATCGCGCCGATGGCCACCCGCCATGCGGTGCGCTTGCGATCTTTCGTCCAACGCGCAATCGAGTCCAACCACGCCGAGTCCCACGCGAGCACTTCAGGTGCGAGTGGTTCACGGAATGCGCAATTGACATGCACGCCGCCACCTTGCGAGCCCGCGTCTCCACACGCACGCGCGAACGCTTCGTCCATTGTCGAGAGCACATACTCCGCAGGAATCTCCGGTGTTGGGCATGGCATCGACACAGACCAACGCGCGGCGCCCGCAAGCAGCGGCGCGTGCGTAATCGCCTGATTTGCGCCGCAATCAAGCAGTTCGGGGGGACGATCTGCCGAGAGCACAAGCATCGGCGTACGCGACATGCGCGCTTCGACCAGCGCAGGCAAGGTGTTTGCGACCGCTGTTCCGCTTGTCACGATGAGGACCGCGGGAACACCTGTTGCTTTCGCGATGCCGAGTGCGAGGAATGCTCCGCCCCGCTCATCATGTGCGATGTGCGTTTGGATTTCTGTGTTGCGCGCGAATGCAACAGCAAGTGGTGCGCTGCGTGAACCTGGGCAGATGATCGCGTGCTGCACGCCAAGCCGCGCGCATTCTTCTGCAATGAGCATCGTCCACGCAAGATTGAAATTCGCCGCCGCGCGAAGCTCTTTCACGACTGCCTCGAAAGCCGTTCGAACGCGAGCAACTTGTGCGCCGTCTCGCGCCATTCGTCCCCTGCGTCGGATCCTTCCACGATGCCCGCGCCCGCAAACGCGGTGAGTGCATCACCATCGATAAGCGCGCTGCGAATACCGACGGCGAATTCCGCAGCGTGCGGCGTGCGCACCCCGAGTGGACCCGCAAAGAGTCCACGATCAAAGGATTCGAGTGCGCGAATCGCTTCGACTGCAGCGCGCACGGGACTTCCCGAAACCGCGGGTGTCGGATGCAGCGCGGCGAGGAGATCGTCATCGCTGAGGCCTTCGTGCAGTTCCACCGCGAGGCGCGTGCGAAGGTGTTGCACGTAGGCGAGTCGAAGCAAACGCGGCTCGTCGTCAAGTCGCATCGTCGCGGAGAGCGGCTCGAGTGCTTCTCGAATGCGCTCGACAACGAACTGATGTTCGCGCCGATCTTTCGCGCTCGACAGCAGCGCTTCGCCCATGAGTTGATCGGCCACTGCATCGACGCCGCGCGGACGCGTGCCCGCAACTGCTTCACTCTTCAGCGAGCGACCAACGCGCGAATAGAGTCGTTCAGGACTCACGCCGACGAACGCTCGCCCTGCTTGTGGCTCGATGAAACAGCGGAAACTTCGTGGTTCCGTCTGTGCGAGGCGATGCAATACAAGCATCGGATCGATCTCCGCGCTCGCGATGTAGCGAGCCGTTCGACCGAGGACGATCTTGCGAAGTTTCCCGTCGCGAATCTGTTCGAGCGACGCGCGGACCGCTCGCGTCCATGCGCCTTCACCAACATCCTCAGGCATGCGCGTAAATGCTGGATCGACACTGCAGCGCATCTTCGCTTCGTCTGCAAGGAGCGCGAGACTCTCTTGCGCTGCATTCCGATCGACGACATGCACAGCAAGCGTGTTGCGCACACGATCGCCCTGCTCTGTTCGACGCAGCTCGAGCATCGGCAGCACGGAAATCTGCTGCATGAAAGGATCCCAGACCTTGTCGCGCGGACGGTGCGGATCAAATGGTGCGGCAGTGAACACGACTGCTTCCGTGCGTCCACCGACCTGCGTCCACGTTGTTGGCTGCGCGCACGCCGCGCGACCGATGCCCGCAACTTCAAGAGCACCCGTTCGAGTGCGGAAGTAACGACGATCTCCCAGAGGCATCCCCGCGAGCACACGAAAAACATCGAGATGTTCAACGTCGTGTTCGAGGCGCAGATAGGAGCCGCTTGCTGGGAGTTGCGCGCTCGCAAGTTCGCATAAGAGTGCGCGCGCAGCCAATCCGAGTGGGAGTGGGCGAGCCTCTTGCTTGGATTCGATTCGCGAAAGTGAACTCATGCGCGGGTCGAAAGTGTATGCGACTCCTGTCACCGATTGCGCTAATGGCTGACTGCGCCGCTTGAGCCTGCAATTCCCGCGAGAATCTCGCCAAATGCCACAGCGACAGCCGCGCCGAAGCCGTCCGCAACAGCGCCTGGTGTCGCGGCACGAATCGGCGCTTCGCCGACCGCCACTCCACTCTCCACGACAGCATCCTTCGATGCATCACCGCTCGTCAAGTACCAACGAAGCTGCACCACGGCTCGCGCTGCATCCGTCTTGGTGTAGTCCGCGCAGAATCGCTCGATCACGATGGTGATGCCCGCATCCGTAGCCACTGTGGCGCCTTGCCCAGAGACGAGAGAGAATTGTTTGGAGTTCGAGAGGAACGCGACGAGCGAAGAGGACAGCATCGTCGAAGGCGATGCGATCCAACCCGCGTACGAGTCCGTTCGCCAACTTCCGTCCGCTTGCGCGTACACAAATCCGAGTCCATCAAACGGTGCTGTCGCGGTGACGCGACGCACTTCAATGCTCCACGCTGATGGTTTCGCGCCTGACACAACTGCCGGTGCAGGCACGGCGAGAAGAAACTGCGCTTGATCTGTCGCAGGGCGACTAAACATCGAGCAACCGCTTCCAAATGCGAGCAGCACGAGTGACCATGAGGCGATGCGGAGCGTGTTGGTTCGAGTCATGAGCATGAAGTCCTATCGTGACGAGCAATTCAAATGACAGAGAGAAACTTAGCGTGAAAGAGGAGCGCCAGGCGCGACGCGTGGCGGCGGTGCGCCGAAGAGCACTTGCGGCGCGTCTTGTCGCAATCGTTCGGAAAGCGCATCGAGATTTTCTGCCATTTCGCGGAGGCTTTCCATGAGCACGCGAATGTCGTACTCCTCACTTGCGATCAATCGATCGACGCGCGCAAAGAGTTCACGCGCCTCATCCAGCGCAGGCGGCGCCAACGCAGCCGCAGATTGCAGATCCGCGAGCATCGCTTGCAACTTCGGCGAGTTCAACAGGTCATCCAATTCCGCGCTGCCTGATGCGAGACTTGCCGCGATCACAGGCAGTTTCGCAATCGTCGTTTTCAAGTCCATCTTGCCTTCGCCAAGCACGACAGCAAGAGAGTCGGAAGCGCTCGCGATGTTCGCGAGAGATTTCTGAATGTTTGGATCCGCCAAGATCGTCTGCACTTGGCTGTTCGTTGTCCGCGCCTCTTCGATGAACGCTTTGAGATCAACAAGCGCAGGCTTGCCCTGCACTTCCACGATGCTGTCAAGGTGCTGCACGAGCGCGTGTATATCTTTACCGAGGTTCGTGAAGTCCACGCCTTGCACACCCTTCACGATCGTCGCGACGCCATCGAGAATTTCGTTCAACCGACTCGGCACCCCGGGAACATACGGATACGCCGGCGTCCAGGCCACTTGCATACTTTCCTTCGGGAGATCTTTCGTGTATTCAAACTGCATGTACAGGCCGCCGGTGATGCCTTCGGAAACCAGGCGCGCGCGCAATCCTTGTGCAACAGACGCTTGCACATCGGTCTCAAAATCTTCGTCGTCGCGCACGCCGATCAACTCTTGCACGATCTTCATGCGCACGAGCACCATGGAATTGAGCACTTCCGATCCCTTTTCTGGTCCGTGGCCATACGCGAGAGTCACAAACGTAATCTCACTCACTTGGCCAATCGTCACGCCACGAAACTTCACGGGGCTCCCGACATTCAGTCCATTCACCGACTCGGATGAATACGTCTCGACGATTTCCGTCTTCTGAAAAACCGTGGCACTGCCGAGGAGAATCGTGCCGCCAAGTCCAAGTCCTGCGGCAACGAGGACGAATGCTCCGACTTTGAAATTCGTTGCGGGACTGCTCATAGTGCGTGGCTCGAAAGAGGTGCGGGAAGATGCGAAGTCATGTTGCGGTTAGCTTGCGGTTGGCGCTGCGTGGACGGCAACGCCTTGACGGTTGAGGAATCGACGAACGAGCGGATCTGCGGAATTGTCGCGCATGACGCGAGGATCCCCTACTTCCACAAGCCCGCCACGCTTGCCATCAATCATCGCAAAGCGATGCGCGATGGCGAAGATGCTCGCGAGTTCGTGAGAGATGATGACGAAAGTGACGCCGAGCGTTTCGTTCAGAGTTTGAATGAGGCTATCGAGATCCGCGCTCGTCATCGGATCCAGCCCCGCGCTTGGTTCATCGAGAAAAATGATCGGCGCATCAAGCGCGAGCGCGCGCGCGATCGCGGCGCGCTTCTGCATGCCGCCCGAAAGTTCGCTCGGCATCTTTGCGGCCGCGTGCGCGAGATCCACGAGTCCAAGTTTGGCGCGCGCGACTTCAATGCGTGCCTCGCGCGAGAGCGTCGTGAACTCTTCCATCGGGAGCATCACGTTTTCCAGCACCGTCATGCTGTTGAAGAGTGCGCCCAACTGATACATCACGCCAAACTGTCGGCGCACGATCTGCAACGCATCTTCACTCGCGTTGGCGACATCCACGCCACCGATCCAGATCTCGCCTGCGAGCGGTCGATTCAGCGTCGTGAGATTCGAGAGCAGCGTCGTCTTACCTGCACCTGATCCACCACCGATGAAAATAATTTCGCCGCGAATGATGTCGAGCGTAAGGTCTTTCAGAATGACCTTCGTCGCGTAGCCCACCGAGACGCCCTTGATGCGAATCGCTGGCTCGTTCGAGTTTGTGGTCATGTCCGTACTGCCTGTCATGTCAAACTCCGATGGTGTAGAAGAACGCACCAAGCACAGCATCCGCGAGGATGATCATCACGATGCTTGAAACAACCGCGCTTGTCGTCTGCGCACCAACCGCGCGCGCGCCGTCTTCTTTGTTCGTCGCCAATCCGCGCTGACATCCGATGATCGCGATGAGCGCGCCGAAGATTCCTGCCTTGATCAATCCTTGCAGCAAACTGCCTGTGTGCACTGCCTGCTGTACTTCATTCAGGTACTGACGGAAGGAAAAACCTTCATTCATCATGATCACTGCACCGCCCGCGATGCCCATGAGATTGGCGAAGATTGCGAGCAAGGGGGTCATGCACACACAGGCAACGAACCGAGGCAGCACCAGAAAACGCATCGGCGCGATACCGAACGTGCGCAGCGCGTCCACCTCCTGCCCAACCTTCATCGTGCCGATCGTTGCTGCGAAGGCGGCGCCCGACCGACCCGCGACGAGAATGGCCGTGATCAACGGTCCAAGTTCACGCAAGATGGAAACGCCGACGATGTCAGCGACCTGCAGTTTCGCGCCGTACTTCGACAGTGGCTCCACACATTGAAACGCGATGATCGCGCCGATGAGAAAACCCAGCAACGCAACCACGGGCACTGCATGCGCGCCGACGATCGCCATCTCTCGCATCGTGTCGCCGACACGCAACAGTCGCGGATTGCGCACTGTCGCGATGATCATGCCGAGCAATTCGCCGCGGAACTCTACGAGCGCGCGAAAAAACTGCCCGACTTCAAGCGTGACAGCTCCGATGTATTGAACGAATCCTTCTTGCTCATGCGCGGCGGCTCGATCCTGACCGCGGCGCGCCATCTCCATGAGACGTGTTTGCGCTTCCGTCGCACCAACGATCGTCGTTTGAGTGCCGCTATGTTGCGCGAGATACTCAAGTCCGAGGATCAGACCGAGTCCAGATCCATCAAGGTGGTCGACTGCAGAGAGATCAATCGCAACTGCCTTCGAAGTACTTGCGCGGAGTTGCGCCGCGCTCGATTCCCAATACTGCGCAAGCGCCGCAGCGTCGACTCGGCCACCGAGCCGCACCGTGAGCATGCCCGCGGCTTCTTCGAATGCGATGCGAATAGTTGACGCGTCTGCCACTCTCGGATCCTACCGAATCTGTGCGCACATCGTCAGCGCGCACCCGCTCACACCATTTCGACAAACGCAGGATCGTAGACCTTCGAGCGCACAAACGCTTCGATGTCCGCAGGCTCGGGAACGCGCGCGTATCCCTCGGCGAAGATCAGCTTCGCGACTTCAACAGCCACTGCGATTTCACTCTGCAAGATCGTGCGGAGTGGTGGATACACGAGCCCAACATCAAGGTCGCCCTGCGTCACACGCGACGCGAGCGTTTCTGCTGCTTTGAGGAACATTGCGTCCGTCACGCGCGTGGCAATCGTCGCGTACACGGCGAGTCCGACCGCTGGAAAAATGTACACGTTGTTGCCTTGGCCAGGCACGAACAGCTTGTCGCCAAATCGCACGGGAGGAAAGGGCGAACCTGACGCAAAGATTGCACGCCCGTCCGACCAGTGATACGCCTCTTCCGCGGAACACTCCGACTTCGATGTCGGATTCGAGAGTGGAAAAATGATCGGTCGCTCGTTCAACGCGCTCATGGCGCGAATGACACGTTCATTGAACGCTTTCGGCACGGTGCTCGCGCCGATGATTGCCGTTGGTTTCACCCACGCAACCGAATCTGCGAAATCTTTCGCGTGCGGCGCTTCCTTCACATACGCCAGTTGATGCGGACTCAGGCGAGCATTGTCCGTCACGCAGAGACCCGAAGAATTGTGCATCCAAATCCGCGCGCGCGCTTCAATTGCACTCAACCCTTCGCGCTGCATCTGCAATTCGATAAGTTCCGCAATGCCCACCGCAGCGCTTCCGCCACCGAGAAAGAGAATGCGCTGATCACGGAGCTTGTTACCGATGATGCGGCACGCACCAAAGAGACCAGCAACCGCGGTCGCGGCAGTGCCTTGAATGTCGTCGTTGAAACAACACACGCGATCGCGATAACGCGCGAGTAGTGGAATTGCGGTCGTGTTGTGAAAATCTTCAAACTGAATTGCGGCTTGCGGAAAAACCTTTTGCACTGATTGCACGAACTCTTCCACAAACGAGTCATACTCCGCGCCGCGCAATCTCGGTTCACGAATGCCCGGATACAACGGATCCATCAAGAATTGCTGATTGTCCGTGCCCACATCGAGAATCACAGGCAAGCATGCCTCGGGCGGAACTCCACCGACCGCTGCGTAGAGCGTCAGCTTTCCAACCGGAATGCCCATGCCGCACACGCCAAGGTCACCAAGACCAAGGATGCGTTCGCCATCCGTCACGCAGATGAAACGCACTTCGCGTTTCGGCCAGTTCCGCAAGAGATCATCAAGGCGACCGCGATGACGGATGGAGCAATACAGCCCCTTCGGTCGCCGAAGAATGTGACCAAACTTCTGACATGCCTCGCCAACAGTTGGCGTGTACACAATCGGCATGTACTGCGGCGGATCGCTTCGCAGCAATTGATAGAACGCGCGCTCGTTGCGGTCTTGGAGTTCGGAAAGATAGATGTAACGCTCGAGGTCGTTTGGTTTCTGCGAGAGATGCAAGCGCGCGCGCTGCAAGAGCGTGTCGGCCGTCTCGATCGCATCAGGGAGAAGTCCAAGGAGGCCGTAATTCTCGCGCTCCGCTTCGCTAAAGCAGAGTCCCTTATTGAGGCGAGGATTGAAGAGAAGATCAAATGCACTCGGTCGCATGCGGAGAGGGTATCGCCACGCGTTATTCTTGCACGCCATGCGCTTCATCGACAGCCATACCGAAGGCGAGCCGACTCGCGTCCTCTTGAGTGATGCCTATCGATCACGCACGCTTGAAGAAGTGCTCGCACCTTGGCGCGATGAAACAGGAATCTGCACACCACCCGAGGAACTTCGCGCACTGACTGCAAACCCGCGCGCGCCTGAAGCGTGCGTCGGCGCCTTGCTCTGTAAACCCAGCACGCCTGATGCAGATTGCGCCGTGTTCTTCTTCAACAAGAACGCAGCGCTCGGCATGTGCGGTCATGGCGCGATCGGAGTTGCGGGGACGCTTGAGCATCTCTGCGAATTGCATCGCGGGTCTGTTCGATTGGAGACGCGCGCGGGCATCGTTGAAGTACGGCGCGAAGTCGACGGCGCATTCTCGTTTGAAAATGTCCCCTCCTGCGTGGTCATGCTAGGACTCGAACTCGAGCTTCCTGATTGCGTGGTCCACGGCGATGTCGCATACGGCGGGAATGAGTTCTTCATCGTGGAAGAAGCGCGCGCGATGCGCAGCACGGAAGAGGAGCTCGCGTACACGCGTTCCATTCGCGATGCGCTTGCGCGCCAAGAAGTCTGCGGTTTACACGGACCAATCGACCACGTCGCACTCTTTCTACAACCATCACGCAGCGACGCGAACGAACGCAGTTTCGTGCTCTGTCCCAACGACACCTTCGATCGTTCGCCGTGCGGAACTGGGAGCGCGGCGCGACTTGCGGTGCTCGCGGCAAAGCGACGACTGCGTGAACTCGCGCCACACATCATTGAAAGTGCGATTGGCTCGCGATTTCTTATGTCCTTTGAGCACGCGAACGACAACGCTATCATCGCGAGCATTCAAGGTCGTGCATGGATCACGGCGGAAGGCACACTCGAAACCCAACACGATCCCGCGCGCTCTGACGGATGGCGTGAAGAGACCTGACCACTGCGCAACCGAATCTCAATCATGCCCATCCTTCCAATTCAACCTCGCACTGCCATGCAGCATCCATTCCATGGTGTCATCCCCGCGACCGTGACGCCCTTCTGCGCCGATGGAAGCGTGGACTTCAGCGCGGCTGCTGATCTCACACGATCAATGCTTGCCGCGGGTTGCACAGGTGTCGTGGCACCAGGTTCTCTCGGTGAAGGCTCGACACTTTCTTTCGAAGAACGCATCGAACTTCTGCGCGTCCTTCGCAGCGCAAGTTTGCGCGCGAATGGCACTCGAGGCAATGTGTACATGACGGTCAGTGCGCTCTCCACGCGCGAAGCGGTGAAGCAAGCGGAGCACGCTGCATTGCTACAACTCGACGGACTTATGGTGCTGCCGCCGTATGTGCATAAGGGAGATTGGAACGAGCACCGCACGCATCTAGCGCATGTGCTGCGCGCGACGACCTTGCCGTGCATGCTCTACAACAATCCTGCTGCATATGGCGTCGATTACTCGCTTGAACACCTCGCCGAACTCACGCACACACACGCGAATCTCGTCGCTGTAAAAGATTCCACCGGCGACGCGCGACGACTCACCGCGATTCGCGCGCGGTTTGGCGATCGTGTGGGCGCACTTGTTGGACTCGATGATTGCGCAGTCGAAGGCGCGCGGATGGGCGCGTGTGGTTGGGTCGCTGGACTGGCGAACGCGCTGCCGAAAGAGTCTGTGCAACTCTGGAACCTCGCGCAGCAGGGACCGCGCGAATCATGCGACGAACTCTACGCGTGGTTCCTTCCGCTCCTGCGACTCGACACCGTTCCCAATTTCGTGCAACTGATCAAGCTCGTGATGCAAGAGAACGCAACCGGCACCGAAACCGTGCGCCTTCCACGATTGCCGCTCGAAGGAACGGAACGCGCCTGCGCAATCTCGTTGATCCGACGCGCGCTGAGTGCGTCGACTGGCATTCGCGATTAACGATTTCCTTCGCCAGAGGCAAACGGTTTTTCGAATTTTTCGAAGAGTTGCTGCGACATCAGCGTCGCGACTCCGTATGTAGATGAGTTCGCATCTCTCCTCCTTGAAAGCCGCGTATGCGGAAGACAAGCGGTCGCGATAGGCTCAATGAATTCGAATTCATGCGCTCGCCACGACCGTTTTCTTTTTGAACCCAGTGCAAAGCAGAGGCGATCGCGAACTCGACAAGCCAGTCCACCGTAACTCTCCAAACAGCTTTCCCCTCCTGATCAATTGCCGCGGTGGCGTATCGCGGCGTTGATCCTTTTTTTGGAGAGGATCGTTTTTGGAACAGCGCCTGCCGCGACACCCACCGTCGAGTTACAGCCCAAGCCCCCAGTGATTGAGGAGTATCGCGAGATCTTGACCACCGACCGTGCCGTTGCCGTCGAGATCCGCGTGACCCGTCATGCCCCAAGCATTGAGGAGAATTGCGAGATCCGCGGCGTCGACGCTTCCATCGAGATCGAGATCACCGAATGCATATTCGCATGCGTCGGGGACACCGTCTGCATCGGAGTCGACTGCACCAGAGGCGATTTCGCAACCATTAAGAATGCCATCGAGATCGCAATCCTTCGCGAGCCCCTGCGCAACTTCATAGGTGTCAGGAAGCAAGTTCGCGTTGCAATCAGGTTGACAGGTATCCGGCACACCGTTCTGATCGATGTCCGCTGCGCCCGCGGCGAGATCACACGCATCGGGCAACCCGTTTCCGTTGCAATCCGTCGCGCTGCCTGCTGCAATCTGACACGCATCGGGAACGGCATTGCTATCGCAATCGGTCGCGAGACCATTCGCGATTTCGAATGCATCCGACTGTCCATCGCCATCGCAATCGTCCTTGCACTCGTCAGGAATTCCGTTCGCGTTGGTGTCGGTGGAATGACCACTCGTGATATCGCACGCATCTGGAATGCCGTTGCCATTGCAATCAGCGAACGTCTCGCACGCATCGCCGATTTGATTGCCGTTGCAATCCGTCTGCGATGCGTTCGCCACGCTGTCGCAATTGTCGAAGCAATCCTTCACGCCATCGCCATCTGTGTCAGTCTCGGCGACACCACAGCCGCACGCGCCGGGTGCAGTCTTGCTTGGATCCGTCGGGCAACCATCGTTGCAATTCGCAACGCCGTCGCCGTCACTATCGATATCCGAAACGCCGCAACCGCATTGACCAGCAGCAATCTTCGCGGGATCCGTCGGGCAACCGTCGTTGCAATTCGCAACACCATCGCCATCGCTGTCGGTATCCGCAACGCTGCAACCGCATTGACCAGGCGCAATCTTCGCAGGATTCGTAGGGCAACCGTCGTTGCAATTCGCAACGCCATCACCGTCACTATCAACGTCCGCAACACCGCAACCACATTGACCGGCCGCAATCTTGTTGGGGTCTGTCGGGCATGCATCGATGCAATTGGGCGTGCCATCGCCGTCGCTGTCCACATCCGAAACTCCGCAACCGCAAGCTCCCGCCGCAGTCTTTGCAGGATCCGTTGGGCAGCCATCGCACACATTGCCAACACCATCACCGTCTGAATCTTGTTGGTTCGCATTGGCGATCGTCGGGCAATTGTCGATTGCATCCATCACACCATCGCCGTCCGTATCCGCAGGTTGGATCACAACATTTCCGCCCGCGAAAATGACATCCGTTCCCGCAACGCCGCTATTGAATCCAATCTTGAAGTAGAGCGTGAGGCTCTCGGTGGCACCGATACAGAACTGTCCTAGTAACACACGACCTGTCGCATTGACGCGACCCTGCAGATTGGTTGGATTCGAGTTGTACCAACCCGGCCCCGAGCCAGACATCGGCACGAGTGTGCCGATATCAGCGGGCACAGGGAATGGAATCTGCGCTTGATTGAATCCAGCCGCACCGAACGCAGGATCCGCCGCAGTCGTGTTCCCTGTCGCCGGGCCAACGCCGCCGCCAACCGTGAGCCACGAATCATTCGCATCCATCGTCGCGACCAAGGTCGGCGACCAACTGCCCACCACTGTGCTGTTGCCTCCGCTCAAGAAATCGTTGTGACGGAAGGTCGCGCTGCCGCCGGTCTTGTTCGCGTGGAAGTAATTGAGCACCGTGGTGGTTGCGCCGAGGAATCGGCCATAAACTCGATACTTCGCGAGCCCCGTGCTCGCGGGAACTCTCACGATTTCGTATCCAAAGAAGAGCGCGCCCTGGCATGCGTCGGGAATCCCATCCGCGTTCACATCGAGTGCGCCACTCGCAATCTCGCACGCATCACCGATGCCATCGGTATCGCAATCGGCCTGCGTTGGATTCACGATGCTCAAGCAATTGTCGATGCAATTCGCGACGCCATCGCCATCGCTGTCCGTCGGATTGTCAAGCACATTGCATCCACAGATCCCCGGCGTGAGCTTCGTCGGATCTGTCGGGCAACCATCGCAAGCGTTGCCCGCGGCATCGCCATCGCTGTTGGTCTGGAGCGCGTTGGAAACGAACGGACAGTTGTCCATGCAATCTTTGATACCGTCGCCATCCGTGTCAACATCAGGCGATCCACAACCACACACACCAGGCGCGGTCTTCAACGGATCAGAAGGACAACCGTCGCACACATTGCCGACGCCATCGCCATCGCTGTCCGCTTGATTCGCATTCGACGTCGTGGGGCAATTGTCCACGCAATTGTTAACACCATCGCCATCCGCGTCGGCACTGCAGACGGGATTCTGCTTGAGCGTGTACGTGAGATCACCGATCGTGAGCGTTGCCGTCCGCAAGAGTGCCGTGTTGTTGTTTGTCACCGACCAATTGACCGTGCCGCTGCCAGAACCTGGCCCCGGATTCGTAATCGTCATCCAACTTGGAGCGCCTGTTGGAACCCATGTGCAGAACGGACCGATCGTCACCACCGCGATAGATCCTGTTGTTGATCCCGAGTTCACAGTCGCGAGCGTGGGCGTGACACTCATGACGCAAGCGGGCTCTGCGGTACAAGTTGTATTCGGCGCGCACGCTGCGCCCGCCATGAACCCTTCCATTTGCGTTTGAGTCTGCGAATGAAAATTGAGCTTGATATTCGCCACGCCGCCGCTGCAGAGATGGCAGTAGCTCATGATCGTGCCTAGATTCGCATTCGTGCAATCATTACTTCCGCAGCCATCGATAGGCGGGCTCGCGTCATGTGTGTGCACCGCGCCGCAGTTGTGCCCCAGTTCGTGCGTGAAAACGATCACGTCCCAATTCTGACTGTCGTTGTTGATCAACGGCGTGGGGAACGAGCCGGCGAGATTGGCGCTGACTGCGTAACCGTAATTCGAACACACCGCGTTGAGCCACGCGACACCGCCGCCAAGTCCGCGCCCACTTAACATGTGCGCAAGATCGCGCGTCACCGCGTTCATGTTGAAGATCCAGTGATCGCGGAACTGACCCAACTGCGCCGAAGTGTCTGCGCCCGTCCACGGATCCGCAGTCGTCCACAGTCGCGTGTACGCGAGGGTGAACTGCACTTGGACATCGCGGCGATAGATCTCATTCGCCGCAGCCACGATCGTCTGCACATATCCATACGCAGCGGTCGTGCTCCCCGAAAATTTCGCGAGAAATTCTTGATCTGTGTCGATGGCAAGATCAATCGTGCGGCAATTGACGAGCAGGCTTGAGGTCGTGGTTGCTACTGGCGCCTCTGCGTCGATGCCAGGAATCATGGCCGCCATGCACGCGAACACTTCCGATTGAATGTGATCTGCCGCAGGCCCGAATGCATCCCAGACCACCGGTGCAAGTCCACTTAGATACGGTCCACTCGAGATGTGATAGCGGCTCTCACTCGATTCAATCCATCCGTAAAAACCCGCTTCGGAAATCGCGAGAAAGACAGTGGAGTTTGGATCCGCCGCAAGTTCGCCCGCGAGAATGCAAATCTCGCTCGGCACGATCGGTTGCTCGACACCTTGTGCGTCAACCACGACCGGCACGAATCCCGTCGTCGGAACCGTGATGCGTTCGACGAGGAGATCGGCGCTGTCAAACATCGAGAGTGGAAACCCTTCGATGCGGTACGTCTTCCCAACCTGCAACGTGTGCAGCGCGACTTCATCCACCGCGATCGCTTGTGCTTCAACCTTGATCGCCTCCGCGACGAAGTCTCGATCAAACGGACGCACGACTTCGATCACCTGCGCGAAGGCGCAAGGCGCGAAAATCCACGCGCAGAAGACCGCTGTGACCGCAAGAATGGAGCATGCACGAGAAGGGAAAATCGACAACTTCAGCATGAGGGAAATCCCGCCCGGGGAGAAATGACTATGAGAGAACGGTTGGAGCGTACAGCCGCCCTGCACGACGGCAAATTGTTTCCCTCAAGTTGGCAGAGATAGACCGTGAATCACGAAACATTCGGACGCTCGATCGATTGCAATCGCCAAAAACACCGCCGCCCGCGGATCCTCCGCGGGCAGGTGGCGTGTCGGAACGGCAAAAGTTGTTTAGGCTTTCGCGTTCACGAGCGTACCGCGCTGCAGGAGCAGTGCGGCTGCGTGGCTTGGTTGGGAGTAGGTCGGTTGCAGTAACGGATTGCTCGACGCGCGCCCAAAGTTCGCGATACGGAAGTTCGATTGCTCCATCGGCACCGCGCCGTGATCATCGAGAAGTCCGTGCTCCCAGCGAGCGGCGAACGCATCGAGATTCACATTGGGATTGCCCTTCATGACTGCCTCGAAGGACGCTTGCAGAACGCCGCGAAGTTCATCGCGCGACACTGCGCCATCCGCATCCGCGTCTACTCGCAGGAACGATCTATATTGGTTGCCGAAGTCTTCGATACGCAGCACACCATCGCCGTCGGTGTCGCGCGCCTCGAATGTGCGATCGACAAGCGACTCGATCATCGGATCCGCTGGTGTTCCCGTGCCGGACCGATTGGTCGGGCCATTCAATGCGAGCGCGAGATCCGCTGCATCGACAGTGCCGCTTCCGTCAAGGTCGTAAAGTTTGCTCGCGCCTCCCCACGCAGCCATGACGCCCGCAGTGAGATCATCCGCTGGTGGTGCTGCCGCGGCGCTCTCATTTTCATGCAGCGCCATCGTGAGATCTGTTGCATCAACAGCGCCACTGCCATCGAGATCGAATTGACCGTTGTCGCTGCCCCATGCTTGCATGAGTGCATTGATATCAATCGGCCCGCCCGCATTTCCTGCAGCGGTTTGCGCGGGAGGTGCTTCAATCACGCCGCCTTGTGCAGTGCCTTGTGCGGCAGATGCGCGCAGCATCGCTAGTCGCTCATTCTGCACCGCAGGAGCGCGAAGGTTGGAAGGAAAGTTTGGTGATGTTTGAATGCGCATGCGAAGACTCCTCACGAGGTAAAGAGGGAAAGACGCTGCTGTATTGCAATTGGAGTGCCACGCCGCTGTCGTGACGTGAACGCCGTTCATCCTGCGCAGACGCGCAAGATTCACTCTTCCGCACGCGTTGTTTTTGCCGCATTCGCGCTTAGACGGAGTCGGTCGGGCCGCCCCAACCCTTTGATGGGCGGCGCTTGGGAAGGATCGCATCGGTCTGATGCGGCACCTTGCCGTCTTTGCCGTTGTAGCCAAAGCACACAATGAACATCTCGACGCTCTCGGCGCGTGACGCTCGTGGCTTGTAGCCCTTCGCTTCATCAAACATGCGACCCGCGCGCTTCACGAGCGCTGGATAGTTCTCGCCTTCGAACACCTTCATCACTAAGTTGCCACCACGACGCAGCCACTCCGGCATCTGGTCGAGAAGATCGTCGCAGAGTCGCACGCTTTGAAAATGATCGCCCGTCGGATCACCTGTGGTCTTGGGCGCCATGTCGGAAAGCACCGCATCGAAGGGCTCGCCACCAACATCATCAAGCGTGATGTCGCGGAGATCCGCTTGCAACCGATGCACGTTGTCAGGAAGCCCCGGATCCATCATGGTCAGATCGACGGCGAACACCACACCCTTATGACCGATGCGCGCGGAGGCGACTTGCGACCACGAGCCTGGAGCAGCACCCGCATCAAGAACGCGCGCGCCTCGATAGAGGAGACGCTTGCGATCGTCAATGTCGATGAGCTTGTACGCCGCACGAGAGCGGTAGCCCTCCTCTTTGGCGAGTTTGAACCAATGGTCTTGAACTTCTTTCACGGGAGCACATCCTAAGCCGAAAATTGCACCCGCGCTCAGCTACCGACGGAGTCGGTGAGGGGACAAAAAGACTGAAGTGCACGCATGAATTCAACCGTTCGCGATTCACTCGCGACGGTTGAGTCGAAAGCGAGCGATGGAATTTGTCCGCGCTGCGCGGCAAATTTCGCGCTCGCGCTCAAACTTCTCGCCGGAATTCAACCGTTCGCGATTCACTCGCGACGGTTGAGTCGAAAGCGAGCGATGGAATTTGTCCGCGCTGCGCGGCAAATTTCGCGCGAGCGCTCAAACTTCTCGCTCAGCTACCGACGGAGTCGGTGAGGGGACAAAAAGACTGAAGTGCACGCATGAATTCAACCGTTCGCGATTCACTCGCGACGGTTGAGTCGAAAGCGAGCGACGGAATTTGCCCGCGCTGCGCGGCAAATTTCGCGCTCGCGCTCAACTACTCGCTCAATCACGGATCCATGATCCAGATCCCGACCGATGTTGGATCGGGGACGACTGCGATGCGGATGTCGCCATCGCTTGTGCGCAGGACGATCGGGTTCTTCCCGTTGTTGAGCACTGCGAGAAATCGATCGTGATCGTTTTGGTCGGAGAGGGCGAGCCAATGCCCGAACTCGCAGCGCTGCTTCACCAATCCGCCGCGCGTTTCCGCGTCGAACAGACCAGTCGATTCGCCGCGGATGCGATAGTCAATCGTGCCTTCGCTCGTGATGATCGTGATCGGCTTCGTCATCGCCCACGGAGTCATCACGCGCACATCTGCTTCCGTCGTGCGAATGTCAACCGCGCCTTGATTTCCCGTGACTCGCACTTCGCCTTCTGTTGTGCGAACTTTGACCGAGTCCAGTTCTGGCACGGTGATGAGAAACTCACATCGTTGAAAGTGATCCTCGGGATGCGACGTGGACGCACGCACTACCAGCGTCTCGCCACTTCCCTCGCGCCGCTCTAACGATGCGCGCCAACGAACATCCGTCAAGGTTTCGTTCCCTTCCGCAAGTCGGCCCCATCCATGCGCGGCAACTCGGCGCGCTTCGATGACCGTGCAGGTGAAGGATTTGTCCGCGCGAATTTCGACCTTGCCTGCGAAGCTCTCGAAGTCGATCGCGAGTGGCCCGTGCGTCTGCAACTCAAGCGGCTCATCGAAACTGAAAGTATTGCCGTCGAAGAGGAATCCCTTCGTCACACTGATCGCAGATGCGGCATTGCGTTCGGGCGCTTGATAAGTGCTGCACGAGACCGCGAAAGTCGCAGTGCAAAGAGTCGCAAAGAGGGCGCGCGTGGGCTGCATGTTGGATCTCAACGGGGCTTGGAGGTGAAGCAATCTTGAGGCGGACTAGCGGAAGTGAAGTCTCTATCGGCAGTCGGGCGGAATCTATGTTGCGAATCGCGTGGTTGCGCAAGCGGTAAAGCCAACCTCGCGCCAGAATCCGACCTCGCAACCTTACACTCCTCACCCGTCATGCTCTCCACCGCCCTGCTTCTCTGTTTGCATGCCTCCGCGCAACTCGACGCGGTCGCGGAAGATCGTTATTCGGTCGTCCTCCCGAAGGCGACTGCGGCGTCGGGCGACATTTCTGCGTTTGTTCCTCCCGTTCCCGCTTCCACGCATGGGCGCGTGCTGCTGTTCCTGCTTGATGAAACTCCGAGGCTGCGAGGACTTGATCCGAGCGACGGACCGTTCCTCACGCATCCCTCGCCGATTGCATCGATGGAAGTCACGGAGCTTCGTGAGGGCGTCAGCGTTGACTTTGATCGCAGCAAGCACGCAATGATTGCGAGTTTCCCGCCCGCGACGGATGCGATCTGCAACGGATTCGATCGGCTCAATGGACGCTTCCGCGTGCAAGCGGTCTTTGATTGCGCCTCTGCAAATGGTGTCGGGCATCTTCGCGCAGGCAATCTGCTTTCGAATGTTGTCGACATCGATCTCAACGCAACGCGCATGGATCAGATTGAACTCCAGTGGGAAGTTGCGATCGAGCCCACACCGCTTCCTACAACCGAAGGCGTCGAATGGGTCTCGTTCAAGAGCGAATCACTTTCGAAAGCCGCTGGCCGAGATGTGTTTCATCGCGCGGGTGTTGCGCTTCCGCGCGAGTACCACAACATCGATGCGCCGCGCCGAACTTGGCCTGCGGTCTATCTGATCCCCGAACAAGGCGCGACGCAACGCGCGGCGCTCGACATCGCGCCCGCGCTGCAGAGCGAATATCTGCGCACTGCCTTTCCGCAGGCGGTGTGGATTTGTCTTGATCCCAATGGTGCGTTTGGGCATCACGCATTTGTCGAGAGCGAAGCGAATGGACCCGTTACCCAAGCGCTCGTGCAAGAATTCATTCCGTATCTCGAACAGAAGTATCGTCTCGTCGCGCAACCGCAAGCGCGCGTGCTCACAGGCAATGGGCTTGGCGGATTCACTTGTCTGTGGCTGCTCTTGCGTGCGCCGGATGTGTTCAGTCAAGCGTTTGTTTCGTCGCCTGAACCTGTGTCGATGTCGCACTTCGGATTGCTTGATCTTGGTCGCGAGAAGAACGCATTTACCGACGCTGCGGGCGAAGAAATCGCTGTGTTTCGCGGCATTCTTGGCCCCAAGGACGACCGCGTGTACATGACCGTGCGTGACGCAATCGGCATGGAGTACGCGATGCATCCACAGGGCGACAGCGGCGGTCGGTTCGATACCTTCAACTCCATGTTCTGCGCCGTGGATGCAGCGACCGCCGCACCAAGGCGACTGATCGATCCGCAAACAGGCGCGGTCGATCGATCCGCTGCTACTGAGTACTTGCAGTACGACATCGTCGAAGCGCTCGCAGCCAACCCCGCGCGCTTCGGACCGATCCTCGCAGATCGCGCGCACATTCTCATCGGCGCGCGCGATTCAAACTACGCGCAGTTCGGTGTTGCGCTGTTGAAGAAACGGCTCGAAGCGTGGGAACAAGAGACAAAGCGTCGACGCGGAAGCGGCAGCATCGAGATCCTTCCACAACGCGATCGTGATGCAGTCATCACCGACGCGCGGCTTCGATTTGGATTCGCAATCAATGATTGGTTCCGCAGTCAAGGACTCGCCGACGCGCTTCCGAACTTCGATCCCAAGCAACCGTTCCGCACCCCTGGTGTCGACGCGCCGATCCCAGGAATGAAACAAGACTAAATCTCAGTTGATCATGCGAGGCGTGCCGTCTACCCAACGGATCGCGAAGGATGCATCGCCGTTCACGAATTGATCGAGCCAGATGCCAAGCGCGTCGCTGCGCCAATCGCTTGCGTCAAACACAGGCGGCGGAGATTTCGCGCCACGCTCGAGCCACCATGCGGAGAGATCACTGCGTGAGAAAACCATGCCCGGCGCAAGTCCTTGCGCAAGGCATCGCATGCTCGCGATTGCCATGAGCGCATCGACACGCGCGCGATCAGTTGCGGTTTCTTCGCGGATCCGTCCTGCAGGCAATCTCTCGGGTGGCAAGAGCAACCCTGCTTCAATCGCTGCGACGATGCGCTCACCATGCGAGGCCACGATGCGCTTGGGAACGCCTTTGATCAATCGCAATTGCGCGAGCGTTGTTGGCTTCTGACGCGCAAGTTCCATGATCGACTCATCCGGAATCGTCGCGCGTTGCGGAAGATTTTCCTCAAGCGCTATGTCGTTGCGCGCAGCAAGCACTTTACGCAGCACAGGCAATTGCGCAGGTCGCAGCGGCCACACCTTGAGAATGCGCCGAATCTGCCCTTCTTCGTCGTAGCGCTGCGGAAGCTTCAGCGAGACTTCACACTCCTTGAGTGCCCACGCGAGCGTGCCGCGTTCCGTGAGTCGTGCCTTCAACTGCTCCCACACGAGTGGCAGATAGCGCACATCATCCGCTGCGTAACGCAGCTGCGATGCCGTGAGTGGTCGCGCATCCCAATTCGTAAACGTGTGACCCTTCGTGAGGCGATGCTCGGCGAAATGATCGACGAGTTTTTCGAGACCCGCTGGCCACGGCATCTCTGCGAACGCCGCGCAAATCTGTACATCGACAACGCCCTTCGGTCCCCGACCAACTGCGCGTTGTGCGGGCTCGAGATCTTGTCCACCTGCATGCACAAGCGTGAGATGCGCTTCATCACAGACGAGTTCGTAGACAGGCGTGAGATCTTGAATCGCAATCGCATCGACAAGCGCGATGCGCTTAGCCGTTGCTAACTGCACGACGCAGATTTTTGGCCAGTACGTTTCTTCACCGATGAACTCCGTGTCGAAGGCGAAGAGCGGCTGCGTTTTTACATGCGCAAGAAATTCCGCGAGCGCTTGAGGATCATCGATCCATTCGACATCACCCTTCGGAACAAGTGCATGCTCAAGCGGCGGTGTGCTGCTCTCGGCGTCATCATGCGAGGCTTCGTGGTGGCGTTCGCGCTTCTTCCGTCGGTAGTTCAGATTCATCGGGAACAACTGCTTCTCTAACATCAGACCGTCAAACACTGATGTCCTGCTGGACTTCGAGGATGCGACATTGTGGCAAAAATCGCGTCAGTGAGTTCCCGTCGAACCGAATCCCGATGCGCCCCGTTCAGTATCCGTAAGTTCTTGCACTTCAAGCACTTGCGCTGTAAATGCGCGCGCAATCACCATCTGGGCGATGCGCATTTTGGGTTCGACGGTGAACGGCACGCGTCCGAGATTGATCAGCGGCACCAACACTTCGCCTCGGTAGTCCGCGTCGATCGTGCCTGGCGAGTTTGGAATCGAGATGCCGTGCTTCGTCGCGAGTCCGGAACGCGGACGAACTTGACCCTCGAATCCACGCGGCAACGACATCGCAAACCCACACGGCACAAGCGCGATCGCGCCGACTTCAATCACGATTGGAGCGTCGAGATCCGCGCTGAGATCAAGCCCAGCAGCCAGCGCTGATTGCGCGCACGGCAAGACTGCACTCGGACGAAGTCGCTTGACTCGAAGTTGAACATCACTACTCATGCGTGACTCTCAATGATCAGTGCGTCGGAAATCCAAATCCGGCCGACGCGTCGGATGACTCTCTGCGTATGTCGTGTTGAAGCAGGCGACCCAACGATCCTTCGACACTTCAACGAGCGTGTACTCATCACGACCAGCAGCAATTTGAGGTCGCACGCCTGCGGGTGCATCGGGCCACCACGGTACGAGCGGACTGTCGGGCAGGGTGTATTGCGTGGGATCGAGCACCACTTCTTCCACCGTCGTGAGTCGAGGCTTCGTGTCGTGCAGACCGGGGATCGAATTGAAGAGTCCGCGTGTGTACGGATGGAGTGGCTTGTCGAAGAGTTCGAACACCTTCGCGTACTCGACCACGCGACCTGCGTACATGACGCAGACGACATCCGCATTCTCGGCAACGACACCAAGATTGTGCGTGATGAGCATGATGCCCATGCCACGCGAACGCTGCAGTGTGCGCAAAAGCTCTAGGATTTGCGCTTGAATCGTGACATCCAGCGCGGTCGTTGGTTCGTCGGCGAGCAGAAGCGTCGGCTGGCACGCGAGCGCCATCGCAATCATGACGCGCTGCCGCATGCCGCCTGAGAATTGATGCGGATACATCCGCAGCCGTCCCTCAGGATCAGGGATGCCGACTTCATTGAGCGCTTGCATCGCGAGCTTCTCCGCTTCCTTACCGCGCGCATCTTGATGCAGATAGATCGCTTCAAGAATCTGATCGCCAATCGTGTAGACGGGATTCAGACTCGTCATCGGCTCCTGAAAGATCATCGCGATCTTGCCGCCGCGAATCGCGAGCATCTCATGCTCGCTCATCGAGAGAATGTCTTTGCCTTCGAAAAGAATCGAGCCGCGATCGAATCGTCCAGGTGGGCGCGGAATGAGTTGCATGGCGCTCATCGCGGTAACGCTCTTGCCGCAACCGCTCTCGCCCACGACTGCGAGCGTTTGATTCGCATGCACCGTCATCGACACGCCTGCGACTGCTTGAATGCGAGGACCGCCCGCCGAGTTTGCGAAACTCACCGCAAGATCGGCGACTTCGAAAATCGGTTTCGTCGCAACGTCGTTGGGCGTGCTGGTGGATGCTTGCGTTTGCGACGACATCAATGCGCAGCCTTTCGGAGCTTGGGATCAATCGCGTCGCGCATCGCTTCGCCGAGCACGTTGTAACTGAGGACGGTGAAAAAGATCGCAAATCCAGGGAAAATCGCGAGCCACCATACGAAGGTGCCTGTCGTTCCAGTCGCGCTCGAGAGCAGTTTTCCCCACGATGCTTGCCCATCAGGACCAAGGCCTAAGTACGACAGCGTTGCTTCCGCGATGATCGCGGCGGCAACCGCAAACGATGCATCCACAAGAACAGGTGTGACACCGTTCGGCAACATGTGCTTGAACAACACGGATCGCAACGGAAGCCCCGCCGCTTGCGCGCCCTGCACGAAATCTTGCTTGCGTAACTTCAAGAACTCCGCGCGCGTGAATCGCGCAGCGCCTGTCCACGAGACGCAACCGATGATCGCCATCATCACGTACGTGTTGCGAGGCAGCACCGCAGCAGCAACGATCAAGAGGAAGAGCACGGGAATCGCCATGAAGATTTCCACGACGCGGTAGAGCAAGAGATCGACCCATCCACCGAAGTAGCCCATCAACGCGCCGAGTGTTACACCAATCGTCACCGCGATGCCGGTCGAAAGCAGTCCGATGGAAATCGAGAGGCGACACGCCCAGAGCATTTGCGCCAGCACATCCTTGCCGAGCGCGTCGCTGCCGAGGAGCATCGTGCGGGATCCGACGCCGCGATCGGCGAGCTCAGGAACGGCCTCGCCAATGTTGGTCATTGGTTCAAGCACATAAAGATCGCTGCGACCGTAATTCGGAGAGAACGGAATGAGTGTGTAGATCATCGAGCATTCGCCCGACGCTTCTTGTTCGTCGTACACATCGAAGTTCACCAGTCGATCGGTCCAACGCGACGAACTCGAGAAGATCGCAATGCATGCCGCGCACAGAATGAGAACCGTCCGCGTTTTCGCGGGCGCCTTCGATCCGCTTGCCGCAACCAACGCGATACCCGCGATGACGATGCCGACAAGCGCGGACGACAGAAGCGGAAACATCGACATCGATGCGAGATTGCGGATCCACGGTTCGCCATCTGTGTCGCGTGACCATGCGCTGATCCCGCCACAAACCACGATCGTCGCGCCCGCCTGCATCGCGATGAGCAGCAACATTCCCAGACGCGTTGACCGCTGCTTCACGCCACATTTGCTCGCGAGACCCGTCGAAAGATAAATCCACGGCAGCGCGAAGAAGCCCGCGCACAAGAGCGCGAGATCGACGCTAGTGAGATTCGTCCAGAGCGGCGAATCCGTCACGCCGGTCTTGAGATTCGTGCGCAAGATCGGGTGCGCGTTTGCGATCACCGGCGCGAAGAGCGCGAAGAACGCGATCACGCAGATCCACGTGAGCGCGATTTTCGCGCCCACTCGAACGACGACACGATCCCACGCGTCCGCCCAGAATCCCTTCGCTTGCAACGCGCCGACGCCGCGCATCGCTTCGATGCCCGAGATACTTGAGGGCGCGCCGTCTCGCACGCTGTCGTTGCTTTGAGCATCACTCATAACTCACCCGTGGGTCGGCGACCGCATAGAGAATGTCCGCAATGAGCAGCGCGGAAAGATTCACGCACGCGATCATGAATGTGTTCGCGAGAATGAGTTCGCGATCGCGCTGCGCAATCGCGTCAAGAATCAAACTGCCCATGCCAGGCACGCTGAAGATGCGCTCGATCACGACTGATCCAGCAAGCGTCGCGGGAAACACCGTGACAAACATCGTGATGAGCGGAAGGAGGCTGTTGCGGAAAACATGGTGGATGATCACGTCCTTGCGTGACACACCTTTAGCTTTAGCAGTGCGTACGTAGTCCGCGTTGAAATTGTCGAGCATCGCCGCGCGCGTCTGCTTCGAAAGCACTGCGAATCCGCCATACACCAGGCACGCCACAGGAAGCACCACATGCCACGCCATGTCGAGGAGCCAACCCATCTGCCAGTCGCCGCCGTACTGGACGCCGGGTAAGAATGTCCATCCGTCCGCGGCGCGATCATGCATGCCCGCGACAGGAAAGAGGCCGAGGTACTGCTTGTTCGCGAGATAGCCAATCGCGAGCACGCCCGCCCACACCGTTGGAATCGACCAGAGTCCGACGTAGAGCGCGCCTGACGCTTTATCAAACCACGAGCCTTTGCGCGCGCTTGCAAGCACGCCCGATGGAATCGCGATGAGGTAGATGATCGGGAACGCGATGAGATTCAAGAGCAGCGTCACAGGCAAGGCTGCGAGAATCAAACTTGAGACAGGACGGCTCTTGGAAAACGCTGTGCCAAGGTCTGGTGGACCGATCCACAAGAGATCCGGGATCACGACGAAACCTGCTTGCTGAAAAGGCATTTCCGTAAACGCCGTCGCGAGGACCTCTCGCTGCGCGCGCGCGAACTCCCATGCAACCAGCATCGCTTTCGCGGACGCATCGACCTTCGGCCACGCGGCGTTGTTGCGATCCAGCGTCGTAATCGCGAGTGCATCGAGCTTGATCTTGCCCTTGCGGTCGAGCAACGCGCCACCCGCATCACCATGACCACTCGCCACTGCGTACTCCGCGAGCGCACTTTCAAAGACGCGCTTTGCACCGAGGTATTTCGAGCGCGCCGTCAGCGCGTCATTGGCAACTTTTCGATACTGCCGTGGATTGTCGTCTGTGGCCGTCGCGACAAGAACCGCACCTGCGCTTCCCTTACGCTCAGCGACGACTTGCGCGATCGATGCATCCACACTCGCGAGGTACTTCGTTTCCCCAAGCCACTCCAACATCGGCGGCGGCGCGAGCACTTTCGGCGGCTGCAACCGTTCGCCCGCGGGGGTGACTTGATCGCGCACACCGAACTTCACCGGCGAAATGCGGTGCAGCCAGCGGCCGTACTGCACGAGCACCGGATCATTGAGTCCGTACCGATCCTCCAGATACGCCTGCAACATCGCCGCCTTTGAGGCATCTTGTTGACCACCTGAGACACTCGCCGCAGCACCGATGCCGCCCGGAGAAAGCGCGAGCAGCAAGAACACCACGAACGTGATGCCGATGATCGTCGGCAGCATGAAGAGCATCCGTCGGATGATGTAATTCAGCATCCGGTGCGCCCTTGGAAAAACTCACAGAACATGAAGCAAGGCGTGCGCATGCGATTAGTTGGCTGGTGTTGCCTGCGCGCCCGAGCGGAAAAATTCCCACGGTTCAAGCGCGGACTTGTAGGGATGCACATTGCCAATGGACTTCTTCACGAAGCGAAGCCACGGCGCGACGCGCACGAAGGTGTAGGGCTGCTCCTCGTGGAGCGTCGCCTCAAACTCATGCCACACCTTCATGCGTTCGTCATAGTCGATCGTCGTGCGAATCTTGTCGATCAGTTTGTCCGCGCGCGGGCTATTCCATTGGGCGAAGTTGTCGCCGCCTTCTTTGATCGATTCCGAATGGAAGATCTGCTTCGGATCACTTTCTGGCGCCGTGGCGCTCCATCCCATGATCAGCGCATCAAAGTCGCGCGCCTTCTGAATCTCTGACATCACCGACCAATCGATGACTTTCGGTTCCATGCGAATGCCGACTTTGGAATACGCATCTTTCAAGAAGTTTGCGATGCGCTCGGCGATTTCGCCGCCGCTTGAACGCGTCAACTCAAATGCGAATGGCTCACCCGCTGCGTTCTCCAACACGCCGTCGCCGTCGCGATCCATCCAACCTGCTTCCGCAAGCAGTGCTTTGCCGCGCACGGGATCAAACGGCCACGGCTTCACCGCAGGATCGGACGCAGGGCTCTCGGGGTTCACGGAACCCTTCGAGACAATGCCGATGCCTTCCCAAATATCCTTGATCATCCGTTCACGATCGAGGCACATTGTCATCGCCTGTCGCACGCGCACATCGCTAAAGGGTGTGGGCTTGCCGTTGCGCGCGCCGCCGTTCCATGCGATGAAGGAATACCCCGAGCGCATGTTGATCCACTTGAGCGATTGATTTTCCTTGTCCCAATCCGCGTCCTTCGTCATCTTCACAAACTGCGGGCTTGTGGGCAGCGTCTGGTCGCCTTCGCCGTTGGTGTATGCGACAAGACGAGCAAGATCATCGGTGACGACGCGATAGCGCAGTTTATCCAACGGAGAGCGCGGACCCCAGTAATTCTCGTTGCGCACGAGCACGATGTCCTGACCAGGCGCCCACTGCGCACTTGGATCGAGTCGTTCCAATCGATAGGGACCGGAACCCATCATGAGGCCGGTCGAACTGTTGATCTGCGCAGGCTCAAACTTCGAATAAAAGTGCTTCGGCAGGATGTAGACGCCGAGCGCGTACGGAAGATTGAACGAGAGTGATTTCGAAAACTGAAACTCCACCGTGTGCGGATCGATGACGACGACATCGGTGATCTGATCGAGCGTGGAGCGCGCGCGCTCTGCTTCGATCGACATATTGAAGATGTAGTCCATGAAAGTGAAACGCACATCCGCCGCGGTCAACGGCTCGCCGTCGGAGAAGCGCGCGTCGTCTCGGATGCGCACACGAATCCACATACCCGCGGGATCCTGTTGCCATGCGGATGCGAGCACGCCACCGAATCGCAGAGTGTTCGGATCAAATCCGCCGAGCGAATCAAAGACGCGATCACCGACGCGCGTTGAGTAGACATCGCCTGCGAGAATCGGCGTGAGCTTCGATGGTTGCGCTTCGAAGAGATCGGTGAACTCCCCGCCCTCTTGAAACCCTGGTTCGCTGCGAGGATCCGTGGCGAAGGAGAACGGCTCCTGCCATGCAATCTCGACTCCTGGGCGTGCCCACGCGGTGTCCTTCGCGGGGTCCTTCGCGGTACTGCTAGCGGCGATCGCGGCCGTCTCAGAAGATCGAGTCGCAGCGGCGGTACCCACGATGCCTTTCGCGAGACTCTTCTCCACAGCGCTGAGTTTCGCGAGCACGTCTTGTTGCAGCACGCGATCGCGGTCTTGCTGCACAAGTTGCAGCCAACCGAGCACGACGATGGTTCCGAGCAAGAGGAACTGAACGAAATCCTTGAATCCAAAGCGATTCTGCATGCGCTACCTCGAGCAAATTTTTCGAACGACCGAAGCGTCGGGCGACCACGCTTGTCGGGAGGACAGCGGGGAGATGAAGACTAGCAGATACCGATGGATCGCTCGCGCGGCGGCTAGCGTTTGGCGCGGATCGGATCGAAGCGCGCTTGCAATTCATCCCCGAGGAAATTCAGTGAAACGAGCGTGCATGCGATCATCAGGCAAGGCGCAGCAAGCAACCACCAACGACTCTCGATGGGATTCAATTCAGGAAGTGCATCTGAACAAAGATTGCCCCAACTCGGCAACGGCTCTTTCACGCCGATACCAAGAAAACTGAGAAACCCTTCCGAAAGAATCGCCGCAGGCACAGCGAGCGCGGCGTAGACCGTGATGGGACCAATCAGGTTCGGCAAGAGATGACGGAAAAATTGACGCGCTGGACTGACACCGACGGCGCGGCAACTCTCCATGAACGGCTGCGCGCGCAGCGACAAGACTTGTCCGCGAATCACGCGCGCCATCGTGAGCCACGAAACTCCACCGATGGCGACGAGCAGCGTCGCGATGTTGAGTGCTTGCCGCGCGACGGGACCGAGATCATCACCGCGTCTTTCTAGAATGCCATCGACCGCGACGGCGAGCAGCACGACGAGCAAGATCGATGGAAGTCCGAAGAGAATGTCCACAATGCGCATGAGAATGGCGTCGGTCTTCCCTGCCGCTGCGCCTGCGAGCGCGCCGTACAGCGTTCCGATGAGGACTGCGACAAACGCTGCAGAAAGTCCCACGAGCAAACTCACAGCGCCGCCCGCAAGCAACCGCGCAAACACATCGCGACCAAGTCGATCCGTACCGAGCATGCGCCCAGGAATGTATTGACCCGCGTTCGTCGCAATCTCTACGCGCGCGGCATCCGCTGCATCCAAGGTGCTCCACACAGGCGGCAGAAGATTGAGCGAGAGATTCGACGCTTCACTGCGTGCGATACGCGCAGCGGAACTCGTCCCGCCCACTGCGCCGAGGCTCCACGGCAAACTCAGTGAGCATGCGAGAGCGATCGTCAGGAACACCGCGAAACCAATGCGCCCCGTGACGCCAAGTCGATGACGCGCGCGACCTCGCGCATGCAGGGATTCAACTGTTGTGAAGGAATTCGCGGTCAAGGCGGCAAGCGTACCGCGGCGCTGCGATGGCGATTGACGCGATGCGCCACGACGCGATGCGACTACTGCAGCGGCCGCTTGGGACCACGCGGCGCAGAGTGCAATCGTTCCACCAATGCCGCGGAGAGTTCTTCGCGGTGCGCCGCGTCGGCGGCGAGTTCATCTTTGAAACGGGTGAGCGCATCTTCAAGTGCGCGCAATTCTTCCGCGCGAGTCTTCAGGGAGAGATCGACTTCAACGCGTGCGGCTGCAAGGAGCGCGGCATCGAGCGCATCGACCTCTTCAGGCGATGCATTGCGCGCACGCGCTTGCAGCAATGTGTCCATCAACCGCTGTGATTCTGCGGCTGCGCGAAGTTCTGCGATCTTCGCTTCGAAGACGGCGGGCGCCTTCTCGCGCAAGACGAGCATCGCTGCCAGTCGTCGACCGCCACCGCGCAGCGAGCGTTTCATTTCTTGAGGATCAGAGTCGAATCGCTCTTGCAACGCCTTTCCCCAGCGTGGAGAAATCTGCGCGCCAATCTCAATGATGCTCGCAAGATCCTTGTCGGTCCAATCACGTCCGCTCGTGTCGCCCACCAACGTATCAATGATGTTCGTGCCACTGCCAGGAGAGCCGAAGGAATGTCCTGATGGACCGAATCCGCCTGCGCGTGGCCAGTCCGGCGGCGTTGTAGGTGGAGCGCTTGCGAACGAAGGCGCGGACAGCGCGGAAGTCATCACAAGCAACACGCACCCGTGCGAAAGTGAATGTCGAACAATGCGGCGTGTCAGTTGCGTGAACATGAGCATGGTAAATCCTCAAAGCGCGTCGAGAGCAGCACGCGAAGACTAGAAGGTAGAGCCTTCACCTGCAAGGTCACGCATCTCCGCTTCAAACTCGTCGTAGCGAACAGCGCGCGACGCAAGCACCGCACCGAAGGGTTCCACGGACGCCGTTGGCTCAAGATCATGCGACGCGAGTTGGAGCAATGCTGATTCGCTGAGCCGAGCAGGTGAAGATTCTTCGAAAGAAACTTCGCGTGCGAGCGCGCGCTCGACGTGCATCGGAAGCAATTCGTCGTTGCTGTCTTCGATCGCCAATTCGCGCGGCGCGACGAATACATCGTTGGTCGCAGTCTTTCGAGTCGTGAGATACGCGGTGGCAAGTGTGATCGCCGCGATCAACGCGGCAGCCATCGCGTAACGCGCCGCCGGCGTAGCGAAGAACAAACGCAGCGACGATGGAGCAGAAGCTCGGCGCTTCGGAAGTGACGCCGCAGAAATTCGCGCGATGCGCGCGATCGATTCGGGATCGAGGCGTCGCGCGTTGCGACCCAGCGCGTCAAGCTGCATTGCAAGCTGCTCGTCGCCTTCATCGAAAAGATTGCATTCTGAATCCTGCGTCATGCTCGTGCTCCTGTCCAGACTCGACTCTTGTCTGGTGTGTTCAACGCCGCGCGTACCCTGCCATTGCCGAACGTACTGTGGATGCGCAAATATGATGTGTCCGTGTGAGAGCGTAGAAACGCACATTCTCGGTCTCGGCAACACAACCCGCACTCAAACATCGTCGACCCCCAGACCTTCCAAGAGCCCGCGAAGCTTGCGAAGAGCGCGGTGGTGACGAGCGAGCAAGGTGCCGAGCGGCTCCTTGAAATGCTCGGTCAGTTCTTTGAAACTCATGCCACCAAAGTGGCGAAGGTCGACAATCTCGCGATCCGTTTCATTCAGTTGCGCGAGTGCTGCCTGCAGTCGATCCGCCGTGATCGCACGGTCCATCGCTGCACCCGCAACTTCCACAGCATCGCTGCCACCGACCTTGCGCGCACCTTCGAAAAAATTCTGATCCATCGGCTTCGCGTGACGCTTGCGTCGGCGCAGCTCATCACGCAGTCGATTCATCGCGATGCGAAAAATCCACGGCTCAAACCGTCCACTCTCCACATAACCCGCAAGTTTCGTGGCGACTGTGGTGAAGGTCGACTGCACGATCTCCATCGCAAGATCGGTGTCGGTCACATGCGCGCGCACGAGACCATGAATACGCGGAGCGAAACTCGCGACCAATTGCTCCCACGCGCGCGCGTCGCCTGCGACTGCATCGCGAAGCACACGCTCAAGCGCCGCTCCTTGCAAACCATTTGTCGACGCATCTTCAGCTGCACGGTCGGTCGCATTGGCAGTCGCATGCACGACCGCATCCGCGAGCGGAGTCGGTGCTGCTTCAGGCTTCGAATCAGAAAGCGGTTCCATCGGCATGCTGTCGCGGCGAACTCCCTAGGCGCGGGCATGAAACGCCCAACAGCGCCAAGGATTGCAACAGCATAGAAGAAGTGATTCAGCCCGAATGGCGCGAGAGTCAATGCCCGAGCCGTGCGAGCATCAATGCCCGAGCCGTGCGAGCATCAATGCCCGAGCGGTGCGAGCATCAATGCCCGAGCCGTGCGAGCATCAATGCCCGAGCCGTGCGAGCATCAATGCCCGAGCCGTGCGAGCATCAATGCCCGAGCCGTGCGAGCATCAATGCCCGAGCCGTGCGAGCATCAATGCCCGAGCGGTGCGAGCATCAATGAATGTCGGAACTTGAATACGCCATCGTCTTGAATCGCGTCGTGTCGCCATCCCAGATGAGATTCACCGTGCCTGTTGGACCGTTGCGCTGCTTGCAGACGATCAACTCTGCCGTGTTCTCCTTCTCAGGATTCGCGTCAAGCCAATTAGGATCCTGTCGGTGGTAGTACGCCTCACGGTGGAGCATCGCAACAACGTCGGCGTCCTGTTCAATCGACCCTGACTCGCGAAGGTCGCTCATGCGCGGACGATGTCCTTCGCGTTGTTCCGCTGCGCGATTGAGCTGCGAAAGACAGAGCACGGGCAGCTCGAGTTCGCGCGCCATCGCTTTGATACCGCGCGAAATCTCCGAGACTTCAATCTGTCGACTTTCGACCTTCGTACCGCTCGACATGAGCTGCAGGTAATCAATCGCGATGAAGCCAATTCCAAACTGCTCCTTCAATCGACGCGCCTTCGAACGCATGCCGAGCAGAGAAAGACCTGGCGAGTCGTCGATGTAGATCGGCGCCTTCGACAAGTCGTCGCACGCGCTCATGAGACGACGGTGATCATCTCCACCAAGCATGTGTCGACGCATCTTCTGACCATCGATGCCGCCGCGCGCGCTCAACATGCGCTGCACCAGTTGCTGCCGACTCATTTCAAGACTGAACATCGCCGAGGGCACGCCCAACAGCGCGATGTTCTCCATGAGGTTGAGCGCGAGCGCTGTCTTGCCCATCGAAGGCCGCGCCGCGAGAATGATCATCTCGCCATTCTGCAATCCGTTCATCATCTCATCGATGGCTAGATAGCCCGTGCGCACACCCATGAATCCCTTGCCATCGCTTGCCTCAATGATGCGCATCGTCTCATCGACGAGGTCTTTCATGGATGCGAAGCTTGCACTCTCTCGGCGCTGCGCGATGCGGAAGATCCGCTGCTCCGCGCGTTCAAGCACCTGCTGCGCGGGGTCATGACTCTGATGCGCTTCCGCCAGAATCTCGCCCGCGGCTTCGATAAGCTCGCGCACAGTTGCCTTCTCGCGAATGATGCGCGCGTAGTGCGGCGCATGCACAGGACTCGCGACAGCTTCCGCGAGCGAGAGGATGTAATCGATGCCGCCGACTTCTTCAAGAATGCCTCGATCCCGCAACAGCGTTTGCAACGCAATCGCATCGACCGATGCAGTCTTATCGTAGAGCTCGATCATCGCGTCGTAGATGCGCGCATGTCGCGGCTGCGAGAAGTCCACACCGCTGCGCACAATCTGCAAGACATCGCCGAGCACCTTCGGATCCCACAAGATCGAGCCAATCAAACTTTGCTCAGCTTCGACTGCCATCGGTGGCGTTGCTGAAAACAGCGACGCTACTTGTTGTAAGGCGACGCCGTCCGCAACGCCGGTGCGCTTCTTGAAGCGTCCGCGCGATGCGCCATCTGGGCCGAAGCCACTGTCTTTTGATTCGAAGGATTCCACGATCGCCACCGTACCCGCGATTGCGCGGCGCGCGCGCAACGAGACAGCTTTTCCGCATGAAGTGCAAAAGTCCTACGCCGCCGAATCAGGCAACGCCGTTCGACGCGACCACGGCAACTTGTCCGCGCGTATCGAGCGAGTCCTGCATGAGCCGTCCAACCTTAAAGCGAACACTACGACGTGGCGGCACCGTCACGCGCTCGAGGGTCTTTGGATTCTGCGCAACACGACCTGCACGATCCTTGATTTCGAAAACACCGAAGTCGCGGAACTCAAGGCGGTTGCCCGTGCCGAGTTCACGAATGACTTGATCGAGAAAGGATTGAATCGCAAGTCGCACATCACCACGTGCAAGCCCAGTTTCCTGAGCGACGCGATCGATGAGTTCCTTCTTTGTCGTGGTAGCCATTCAATTACTCCGCCTGAGAGGTTTCTTTGCATACGGCAGTCTCTGCAGGAACGCCTGCGAGCACTGCGCACAATGGTGGAGTATGCAGAGATCCATGCTCTGAAGTCAAGTGGCATCCGTGAGAGAACTTTTTCGACAGGTCCGCAATGCGCGAGAAACCTCTCAACGAACGAGATGCTCTTTCGAAGATGTCGTGAGTTGATAGTTCTGGAAGGTTCGCCCGTTCACGATCCAATACTGATCGTATGCCCAGTAACGATTGCTCTCAGAGACTCGAATGAAGGGCTGACGATCCGATCCAAGCCGTGCGTCGTTGCGACCTGCGAGTGGCGCGTCAGCAAGCAGCACGCGATCAATTGTTGGATCGGCAAAAACGAGTGAAGGCAAAACACGCTGCGCGCAACTCCGCCGAGTGGTACCCACAGATGGTGGTTGCTTCGCTGCTGTTGAAGACGCGCACGCGGTCAGCGTCGCTATCAACATGGAAGCCACAATATTGACGCACACAAAACTCGTGCGAGGTCTACTCTTCATTTGTCTCTCCGAGCGCAAATCTGCCTCAAATTCCCGCGACTGCAAGCGAAATTGTCACGAAGTTGCCACGGCGATCTTCTCCACCCTCTCAAACCGCACTCCTGCGCGCTGAGGGGACTTCACACACCAAGACGAGCTGAGTTCTCGGCACGTTCGGCAACCTGAAGACGCTCAATCACGACGCGAGAACCGAGCCCTTCCCGATGTGCGAGCGTTTTTAGACAGATTCCCAATGCTTCCACCAGCGCAAACTCTGCGATCTCTGCCGGCTTGTAATCGCCGCCCTTCACATAAAAATCTGGACGCACTGCGCGAATGAGTTCGTGCGCGGTCGGCTCTTCGAACACGACGAGATAATCAATGCTTCGGCACTCGGACAACATTTCCAATCGCTCAGACTCTTGGAAGATTGGGCGCATCGGGCCCTTCTGTGCGCGCACCTGCGCATCGCTGTTCACGCCCACCACCAGCACATCGCCGAGTGCCTTCGCTTCGCGAAGATAGGCAACATGACCTGCGTGCAACACATCAAAGTTTCCATTCGTCAACACAATGCGCTTGCCTGATGCGCGATGCACATCAAGCTCGATGCTGAGATCCTCGAGTCGACGCACGCGACCATCCGCGCGCGTCGTGCGCGCAAGAACGCTCTGTCGAATCATCGCAAACGGAATCGGCTGCACTCCGAACACTTCCACTTCAAGACCCGCTGCATGATTTGCAAACGCGACCGCTTCCGGGAGTGGAATGCCGTTTGCAATTGCTGCGGCGAGTGCTGCGAGCACCATGTCACCAGCGCCGGTCACATCATAAATCGCGCGCGCGACGGTGGGCACCGTGACAACTTCGCCGCCCTTCTCCAACAGCAACGCGCCATGACGATCCAGCGTCAGCACCACTGCATCAAGCGCGCATGTCTCGAGAATTTTTTCCGCGAGCAACTTGTTGTGCGGCACACTCGCGTCAAGCGGCGTGTCCATGCCTGTCGCAAGCTCTGCCTCTGTTCGATTGGGCGTGACGAGAAACGCGCCCGAATACTTCGCGTAGCACTCAATCGCCGCAGGATCCACCAGCACACGCTTGCCTGCCGCGCGCGCCATGCGCATGAGTTCCGCGCAGCAGTGCGCAGAGCACACGCCCTTGTTGTAATCCTCAAGCGCAACCACATCGCACCAGGCAAGTTCTCGTTCCACTGCCGCAAGTAACTGCGCTTCGATCGCAGCGCTGAGTGGTTCTTGACTCTCAAAATCAAGGCGAAACATCTTCTGTGGGTGTCGATGTTGTGCGAGACCGACGAGTGATCGCTTCACGGTCGTTGGTCGCGATGGATCCACAATCAGCATTGAAGCATCACAACCCGCGAGCGCAAGCGCTGCGCGCAAGCCGGTCGATGCAGCGTCGTTTCCTGTGACTCCGATGCAGCGCACCTCGCCACCAAGTGCCGCTGCACAGACTGCAACATTGCTCGCGCCGCCTGGCGTCTCCTGCACATCATGCACGCTCTGCACGCGAAGCACAGGGACAGGCGCATCTGGGCTGAGGCGTTCCGCTGCGCCCATCACCATTTGATCGAGCATGAAGTCGCCCACCACGAGCAACTTGAAACGCGACCATTTCGCGAGGTGGGCAAGGAGACGATCTTCGTGCGAAGGCATCGGGGTCAGTGTAGCGCGGCGCGAGCGTTGTTCGTCAACGCCCTGCGTGCACTACGAGCGCGAGAGCAGCGAGGACGCGCTCTTGATCACTCGCGTCCATTGCGATCGTGAGTTTCGGGACGATGAGCGTGCCGCGCACGAGGCCGTTCAATTTCACGAAGTCTTTGCGCGTCAACACGCACGCGTCCACGCGCTCTGCTTGCTGCATGAACGCTTCGAGCGCTCGCACAGAGAACGCGCGGTGATCGCTCTGTCGTAACTCGCGCACTACCACCGCGCCCGCGCTTTCCACAGCAGCAAGAAACTGCGCTGGGTTGCCGATTGCGCTCGCAACTCCCACGCGGCGCATACGCAACCAGGAGACATCCTCGCTTCGTTGCACGCCATCCTCGTAGACCGCGAGTGCACTCCACGCATGCGTGCATGTTGCTTCAGGAGCGACGCCTCGTTCACGCGCGACCGCTCGGCACGCTGCAATTCGTTCTGCTTCGTTGTTCGCCTTCGTGACGATCACCATCGACGCGCGACGCAAGGCGCACGCAGGCTCGCGCAGCCATCCATGCGGCAGCAGGTCGCCATCAAGACCATGCTTCGTCGCATCCACGAGCACGATGTCAAGCGTGCGCGCAAGTTGTCGATGTTGAAATCCGTCATCCAAGACAACCACCGCATCTCCAATCCACGACGCGCACTCTGGTTTAGAAAGCGCTTCGCGCAATCGGTCGTACCGATGCGCGCCAACCACGACGAGCGCACCGGGCGCGGACTCCGCGTACTCCTCTGCTTCATCGCTTGTGACCTTGCCTTGCGCGTCGGTCGACGCGCGATATCCGCGCAGCGCAATGACTGGACGCTTGCCGATGCGCAGGAGTTCGTTGCAAATCCACGCGGTATATGGGCTCTTTCCTGTCCCGCCCGCAGTGATGTTCCCCACCGAGATCACAGGGACTCGACATCCATGCACTTCGAGAATCTCAATGCCTTCTGCTCCATCAAATCGCGCGTTGCGCAGCGCGACTCCAACTCCATAGATGCGCGCAGCAATCCATGTGAGCGGCGTCAGCACGCGAGGCAATGGTCCGCGCATGCTCGTCACGATCGCGCCCCCTTCTGTTCGCCACCGAAGACTTCGCGGCGCATCGCGCGGTAGTCATGCAATCCACGTCGCGAGACAAACGCCAACTCGATGAGCGCAAGCAAACTCGCTGCAAGCACTCCAACGCCAACGGCGATCCACGCGATCAGAAAACTGACGCGTTCCGCTTTGCGCGCCGAATCGGGATCGAACACGCAGAGTCCGAGGAAGATCGCGACGAACGCGAGTGCGCCGATCCCGAGTGAACAGAGTCGCAAGACGCGTGTGACACGCGAGAGTTCAGCGCGCAGAAGCACACGCGCGTACCAGATGCACATCGCAAGGAGGACACACAGCACGCTCACGCCAATCGAAATCGGCACACGCATCCATGGCGCGGGATCTTGGACGGTCATCGCAAGAAGCGTGTGCGCGAACATCACGCAGCACCGCCTTTCACACGCATGCGTGGGACGGAACCAGCGCGCAATGTCGCTTCCAACACAACAGCAAAGCGCACGAGTGGAAGTCCAACGACCGTCTCCCACAATCCGTCGCAAGTCACAGGCCAACCTGCGGCGACGGCTTCAGGAAAGTTGTATCCGCCAGCTTTCCCCCGCCACGCGCCACTCGTGAGATGTTGCGTGCGCTGCGCATCCGTCAACGCGCCCACATGCACGATCGCGAGATCAGATTCGAGGACGCGCGTGCCATCCGGCGCAAGAATGCACCACGCCGTCACGACCTCATGCGGCCGCTGCTCAAACGCGCGCAGCATCGATTCCGCATGCGCCTCGTCGCGTGGTTTGCCGATGAGTTCTCCATCGAGCGCGCACATTGTGTCTGCACCGAGAATCACCGCGGATGCTGCGCCGCGCGCGCGCCTCGCAGCATCGACGCGGCGCACTTTGAACAACGCCAATGCCAGCGTGAGATCGGCGATGGAATCTGTTTCGAGCATCACCGACGCATCATCAATGTCTGCGGGTTCAACAATCGGCGCGAACCCTGCGTCGCGCAACATGAGCGCGCGACGCGGTGAACCACTCGCAAGCACCAGAGGAAATCGCACGTTCACGCGAGCGCCTCACAAGCGCGAAGCCCCGCGCAATGTTGCTCCGCGTCGATGGCTGCAAGCACGCTCTCCACAGAAATCGCGCGCATGAGTTCGTCGCCGAGACCACGGTCTCGATAGTGACCGCCCTTCGCAAGAAACGCCCGTGCGGCATCACTCGTCACAATCGACTCGCTCCTTTGGAACGGCGCAGCCTCTTTCGGATCCGTCGGACCAAACAGCCCCAAGAGTGGTCGCTGTAAACCCGCTGCGATGTGCATCGCTGCCGAGTCATTCGAAATCACCAGCGCGCTCGATGCAATCGCCGCCATCGTCATGCCCAAGTCCGTTCGACCAGCGAGATCAATCGAAGCTTGACGCGCGCGACCTTGCGGCATCGCTGCTTCCACCGCATCACGCTCGCTCGCCATGCCGGTAAACAGCACGCGCTCGTACCCTCGCGCAAGCAACGCTTCGGCAAGCGCACTCCAAGATGCGCGCGGCCAATCCTTACTCGCCCATCGCGAAGTCGATGCAAGCAGCGCAACTTTTCCGCTCACCCCTTCGCGTCGCGCAAAGTCATTCCATCGCTCGCCTGCATCCGGCGGCGCATAGAGACGACCATCATCTACCGTTGGAATCCCCGCGCCTTCGAGCAACGCAAGCATCCGACCAACCGCGTGTCGCGCGCGCTCCGTTGCACCGATGCGCACACGCGTGTTGTGAAAAATCCAACTGCATTCACGCGCGTCGCGAAATCCAATGCGCCGCCGTGCGCGGGTCGACCAGGAGCAGAGTCCCGAACGCAGCAGCCCTTGCGCGTCAATCACAAGATCGAACCGGTCGCGTAACGATGAGAGAAACGCGAAACTGTCGCGCAGCCCTTTCGGCGTCCACCAGCGCGCGAGACGCTTTCGCGGAAACGGCACAATTTCAGAGAGCGCAGGATGCGCGCGAATGACATCTTCGAAACCTTCTTGCAACAGCCACGCGATGTGCGCCTTTGGAAACGCATGCCGAAGCGACGCAAGCACCGCTGCGCTTCGCGCGACATCGCCGAGCGCGCTTGGTCTAATAAGGAGTATGCGTTCGGGCTCCATCGGTGGAGAGAAGGGTAAGGGATAGGCGCGCACGCTTGAGGGAACGCACAGTCACGCTGCCCCAGAGGTTGATCTGCCTCTCAAGCTCGTGGGATCAGAAGATTTCTTCGAAGAGACTCGGATCCATGAGGCAAGAGCGTCGTATCCATCTCTCATGAACGAGGAGGTTCCGGCATGCGAGTTGACATCGAGCCCCGCTGTCAGCACTATTGCCCCTTCCGCAATCACTCCGCCGATCAAATCTGCTCGAGGAGTTGAAGTTCAACAGACTCTCGTGATGATGCCAGACAGCCAACCTGAGATCGGACTTTCCGACGACGAGCCGAAGCCCGTGAGCGATATCGCTGCGGCGGAAGCGGCAAATCGTGCGGCAAGCGAGAGCAATCGCTCCGCAACGGGTTTCGACACGCTCATCGGAAAGATCGTGGTTGAACGCGGTCTCGTCAGCGCAGATGAACTGCAGCAGTGCGCGCACATCGCGCGAAGTCGAACAGAAGCGAACGGCTTCCCTGTCTCGCTGACGGAACTGCTTCTCGAGAACGAGTACGTCACGAAGCGACAAATCGATCGATTGCGAACCGATCTCGAAGCCGTTCGGTCGACGCAGCAGATTCCTGGCTACCAAATCATTCGGAAGCTTGGCGCGGGCGCGATGGCGACTGTTTTCCTCGCCAAACAGCTTTCGCTGGATCGGTTCGTCGCGATCAAAGTCCTTCCGAAGAAGTTTTCGTCGAATCAGACCTTCATTGACCGTTTCTATCGCGAAGGTCGCGCCGCAGCGAGGCTCAACGATGCCAACATCGTGGGCGCGCTCGACGTCGGTCAAGCGGGCGAGCATCACTACTTTGTCATGGAGTATGTCGATGGCGAAACGCTCCACGACCGAATTCTTGAGCGCAAGCGCATCCCCGAGCGCGAGGCGCTCGTGCTCATCCGTCAGGTCGCTTCTGCCCTGAAACATGCGCATGAAATGGGCTTTGTCCATCGCGACATCAAGCCGAAGAACATCATGCTCACGAAGTCTGGCGTCGCGAAACTCGCCGACCTCGGCCTCGCGCGCGCGATGAGCGATCGGGAAGCTGCGGAGGCGGAAGCTGGCCGCGCCTTTGGAACGCCCTACTACATCTCTCCTGAGCAGATTCGCGGCGCCGTTGAGATTGGCCCGCCCGCAGATCTTTACGGGCTCGGCGCGACCTTCTATCACATGCTGACTGGTCGAGTTCCTTTCGATGGAACCACGCCTTCTCAGGTGATGCACAAGCATTTAAAGGTGACGCCGACGCCACCGGATCACATCAATACTTCGCTGAGCGAACCGACCGCGCTCATCGTTGAGATGATGCTCCGCAAGGACCCGCGCGATCGATATCAAACCGCAAACGAACTCTTGATCGATCTCGACTGCGCAGCTGCCGGACGAAGCCCCGAGTACGCCCGCGCAGCGGTTGATCTTGCGAAACTTGCCAACGACACCGCTCCCACCGGCGACGAGGCGACATCCGTGCGCCGCATCGGCACGCCCGTCTCGGTTGGATTCATCGTGCTCGTCGCGGTCGCAGTGATCAGCGTGATCCTGAACCTCGCGCTCGTCGCCGCGCTAGTCCTCTGAGCCGCTCAGTCGACTTCGACAAGAAACTCAATTTCGACAGTCGCATTCAAGGGAAGCGCATTCGTGCCGACCGCTGCACGCGCGTGTCGCCCGTTTTCGCCAAAGATCTGCGCACACAACTCGCTCGCCCCGTTGGCGATCTTTGGCTGGTCGCCAAATCCGTCGTCACTTTGGACGAACACGCCGAGCCGCACGACGCGGCGCACCCGCTTGAGATCGCCGCCGAGATGATCTGCGATGACGGCGAGTCCATTCAGAAGGCACTGCCGAGCGGCCGCCTGCGCAGCTTCGATGCTCACAACGGATGGAACTGCTCCTGTGGCAAGGAGTTGCCCGTTCAAGAACGGCAACTGACCCGACACAAAGAGGAGATTTCCAGATCGCACCGCAGGGACGTAGGCAGCAACAGGCTTCGGCGCCGCCGGTAGCGAAAGCCCCAATGTTTCGAGCTGTGCGTGTGGATCGGTGGTCGTAGGCGCGGCTGAATTCATGGCATTCCTTGCGTAAATCGGGGTTGGGGAACAGTGGCGAAGAGCGCGCAAGCGTACCAAGCAGCAACCTTGAAAAAACTTTTTCTTGCAATCGGATTGATTGTGGGAACTTGACAGATCATTGATACGCAATATCGTATGTACCTGACGGCTGCGACCATTCCGAGACTTGTTCTCAAACCGTTCTGATTGTCGGTTCGACCGACGCCCTTATCTGCCGCAGCCGCCGACATCCTGAATCGCCCACCCCTCCTGTTCGTGCTGATGAGACGAATCGATACTTGGGCTTTCGTGCTGCGGCTGTTTCCCCTCATCCTTTCAGATCCTGGGAACGTTTGCGTGAATGCGACTTCATCTCGCATAGAACGCGCTTTGATCTCGTATGTCTTGATCGCATGATCACGACATGAACAAGATCATGTTCGAGCCGCTCGCCTTGCGCCATCCCTCCGATACGCATCGCAAAGCAACGAACGCCTTGCACGCTATCGAATGCACTCAACAGGGGCACCTGCTGCGCGGAACATCACCGCACATTCATCCGTTCATGGGTCCGTTCATCGTCTCATTCATGGGTCACCCTTATCTGGGGACCATTTTTTCTCGCACCGGTTCGCAACACAAACGAAGTTTCCGTGTTTCGAACATAGTTTTAGGAAGTAAGGAGAGTCCGCTTATGCGAACCAACCGTCTGAAGAACGGGTTCACCCTCGTTGAACTCCTCGTTGTCGTGGCGATCATCGCCCTCCTCATCAGTCTGCTCCTTCCCGCTCTGAGCAAGGCTCAGCGCAACGCGAAGACTGTGCAGGACATCTCGAACATCGCGATGATCCACAAGGCGTTCCTCACCTGGTCGAACCAGGATGACCGCGGCCGACTTCCGCTCCCAGGCCGCATCGCGCGCCTCGCGGTTCCAGGCCTCGGTTTCGTCTCTGGTCAGGGCGAAGAGAACATCTCGCTGAATAACACTGCGAACCTCTACGCAAGCATGATCCAGAAGGACTTCATCAGTGCGAAGCTCGTCGTGAGCCCGATTGATACGAATCCAGTCGTTGATGAGAAGAGGGATTACAACTACAACGCAGCGCAACCAGGCGCGGTTGCTCCAACCTACTGGGACACTTCAGCAACTGCAGGTTTCAAGGCAAACATTCACCAAACGACCGTAGGCGCGAGCAACACCTCGTACGCACATCTCGTGCTCGTTGGCGATCGCAAGAAGTTCAGCTGGAGCAACAAGGCTGACGGTACTCGTCCAGTCATGGGCAACCGCGGTACCTACTGCGGCGCGCTCAGCGGCAACAACTACCAGAAGGCGTATTGGAACCAAGCCATCTCCCCAGATGACACTTGGGAAGGCATTATGTGCTTCGGAGACAATCACACGCAGCTCGAAAAGTCGATGATCCCAGACACCGTGCAGTACGAGTGCGGCGCGATCAACCTCCGCAAGGACAACTGCTACAAGTGGGATTTTGTGGGCAACAGTTGCAAGGGCATGACCGAAGGCGACACTTGGATGTGCATCATCATTGGCAATCCATCCGTCACAATGGCGACTGAAGCGCCAGAGCGTCTCTACGACGGCACGACTCCAACTTGCCAATGATTTCCCAACATTCACACTCAACTTCTTCCGTTCAGGAGTATCTACTCAGATGAATCAGAACAAACAACCACGCGCGTCGAAGGGCTTCACGCTCATCGAGCTCCTCGTCGTGATGGGCATCATTGCCCTTCTCCTCGCGATCCTCCTCCCCGCCCTCAACAAAGCACGCGCCACAACTCGTCGCGTGAAGGATCAGACGCAAGTCCAGCAGATCCACAAGGGTTTCCTCACACTCGCCATTGACAACAATGGTCTCTTCCCAACTCCAGGTTGGAAGAACCGCTTCGGTACCGTGCCAGGTCGCGGTGCGGAAGATCAAACCAAGAACGATCACGGCGCGCTGTACTCCGTGTGCGTTATGGAAAACGCGTTCGATCCTCAGATCCTCATCTCTCCTTCCGAGAACAGCCCGAATGTGATCTCGATGGCGAACTACAACTACGCGTCGAAGAACGTCGCGCAGGATCTGTGGTGGGATCCACAGCTCAAGGCTGATCTCCTCGTCCTCTCGAATGTTTCTTACGGCACCCACCTTCTCGGTGGAACTCGCAAGACCAAGGAGTGGAAGGACACCAAGAATTCTCGTTACGCAGTGCTCGGCAACCGCGGTGTGCAGAACGGTGATCTCACCGACGCCATCTACAACGCATCGCGCACGCTCGGCATCCACGGTAACGATAAGTCTTGGGAAGGCGGCATTTGCTACAACGACAATCACGTCACCTACGAAGAAGGTTTCACGCCACTCGGCCACCAGTTCGCTCGCGTCAACAACGCCAACGTTGATGACAACATCTTCAAGGCTGACGAAGGCGACCAGGGCGGCGACGCATTCCTCACCCTTTGCAAGGGCGTGACCGGCGCTGGCACGACCTACACCTACAACATCACGTGGGATTGATTCGCCTTCGGCCGAGGGATTGATTCGCCTTCGGCCGATGGAACCTTCGTGAAACTGTTGGAAAACAGCAACTCAACCAGGGCGGCGCTTGCGCCGCCCTGGTTCTTTTTATTCCGCGCAAGTCCTTGCCGCGAGCGAGGTATCCTCCGCACTTCATGGCGCTTCTCCGAAGCTTGCTTCATTCTCCGATCGCGCGCATCACGCTACTGCTCCTCGCATGGACAAGCGTTTCTGTGCACGCACAGGAAACCACGGCAGTCCCCTCCGACCGCCAAGCAACGCGTGTCGCAATCGTGCCGATCACCGGCGAAATCGATGACCTCACGATGCAGTCCGTGGAACGGCGATTGCAAGCCGCGCGCGCGCAGGGCTTCGATGCCGTGGTGATTGAAATCGATACGCCAGGTGGCGAGGTCACCGCGACCCTCGACATCATTCAGCGCCTGCGCAGCGACGCTCCCTCGAACACCATCGCGTGGATTCATCCGAAGGCGTATTCCGCAGGAACGCTCATCGCGCTGAGTTGTCGCGAAGTTGTGATCTCCACTGGCGGCGTGTTCGGCGATGCCGCGCCTATCGCGGTTTCCGCGTTTACTGGCCTTGAGCCGCTTCCTGAAACCGAACGCGCGAAACTAGAATCGCCACTGCTCGAAGTGCTCGCCGAGGCTGCGGAAAAACGCGGCGACGATGTGCGGCTTCTCAACGCTTTCGTGCAAACAGGCCATCCGCTGTGGCTCGTTGAGCGCGCGAGCGATGGCAGTCAACGCACTGCGGATGCAGAGGATCTCGCGCGATTCGGACTTCAACCCACCGCGCTCCCGCCAGGCGGATCTCGACCACAATCCTCCCCTCGCAAACCCACGCGAGCATCTGCGTCGGACTTCTCCTCGACTGATGCGTGGCGCATTGTCGAACCACTCGTCGCCGCCGACGCGCTGCTTGTCGTCCGCGAATCCGAAGCATTGCGCTACGGACTTGCCGTTGCTGTCATTGACAACGACGCGCAACTGCAAGCGTTTTTCGGGGCGCAATCGACGACGCGATTCACCGAGAGTTGGATGGAACCAGTCGCGCGTTTCCTGATGAGCTGGCCTATACGCATCCTGCTTGTCGCGGCGTTTCTCGTCTTTGTTGCGATTGAGTTTGTCCACCCAGGCTTTGGCGTGTTCGGCATCCTCGCCACAATCTGCTTGGCACTGCTCGTCAGTGCGCCTGCGCTCATCGGACTCGCTGCGTGGTGGCACGTGCTGCTTGTCGGCGCTGGCGTGGTGCTTCTGCTTGCGGAAATCTTCATCGCGCCTGGCATCGGTATCGCCGCGATCGCGGGAAGCGGCATGCTCATCGTCGGACTCGTGCTGACGCTCGCTTCGACCGATCCCGAATCTGCGCCGACGCGCGGCGCACTCGCCAACGCACTCGCCACACTCGCTGCGGGCGGTGTTGTTGGTGTGCTCGTCTTCTGGTTCATGTCACGAACATTTCGAGAATCACCGCTGTTTCGACGCGCGATGCTCGCGACATCACTCGGCGGACCCAATGATGGACCACCACGCGCAGGCGCAGCAACACCGCTTGTAGGCGCATGCGGCATTGCGATCACCGACCTTCGTCCCGCAGGTCGCGCGGAGTTTCTTGGCGAACCGTTTGATGTGCAATCAACAGGTGGATACATCGATCGTGGTGCATCGCTCGTCGTGCTTCGTCTGAGCACGGGCACACTCATCGTCGACATCGCGCCGTCGACTGCGCCACGCGAGGTGCAACATGATGCCTGATGATTCCATGCTCCCCGCACTCGCGCTCATTCTCGGCGGCGCCGCACTCGCGATCTTCGTCATCGAACTCTTCATTCCAACGGGCGGCGTCCTCGCACTCCTCTGCGGTTCACTCGGCATCGCATCGATCCTCGTTGGATTTCTCTACTCCCCGACCTTCGGCATGATTCTGCTCGCGGGCTATGCGCTCGCGGCGCCCGTCCTCATCGTTGTGGGGCTGAAATTCTGGGAGCGCTCACCGCTTGGCAAGAGCATGATCCTGACTGCGCAAGATTCCGAACACACCGACGCTGCGCGTCCCTCCGTGCTCGCGCTCCCTGCAATTGGTGCCCGTTGCCGCGCGCTGACCGCGCTCCGCCCTATTGGATTCATCGAGTTTGAAGGTGTGCGCCTCGACGCGAGCACCGAAACCGACTTTGTCGACGCCAACGAATGGGTCGAAGTCACCGCCCATCGCGAAGGCGCGGTGCGCGTTCGCCGCGCGCGCACGCAACCTCCAGCCACCTAACGCGAGCCTGTCGGATATTCTGCGCACTCGCTCGCAGATCGGAACCCCACCATGCACACACTCTCCTCGATGCACTCTCACTTCTCGCACACGCTCGCGCAAGCGGGCGCCTCAACCTCGCCAACGCCTGGCGACGTCGTGCTCTGGGCAGTGCTCATCGTCATCGGCATCATCGGTCTCGTGCTTCTTTTCATGGTGCTGCAAGTCTTGAAGCTCTATGTGCAAGCGCTTCTCAGCGATGCGCGCGTTGACTTGCTTGACCTCATCATGATGCGCTTCCGCAAAGTGCCACCCGAAATGATCGTCATCAATCGCATCAGTGCGAAGAAGGCAGGTCGCGACATCCCCACCAACATGCTGGAGGCGCATTACCTCGCGGGCGGCAATGTCACGCGCGTGGTGCGTTCGATGATCGCCGCGGACAAGGCGCAGATTGATCTCACCTGGGATCGCGCGACAGCGATTGATCTTGCAGGTCGCGACATTCAAGAAGCTGTCAAGACGAGCGTCGATCCCAAAGTCATCGATTGCCCAAGCGTGCAATCAGGACGTATGACGATTGACGCTGTCGCGAAGGACGGCATTCAACTCAAGGCGCGCGCGCGCGTCACTGTGCGCACAAACATCGCGCGCCTTGTCGGCGGCGCGACGGAAGAGACGATCATCGCGCGTGTGGGCGAAGGCATCATCTCGACGATTGGTGCTGCGGACGATCACAAGAGCGTGCTCGAGAATCCCGATCGCATCTCGAAGACTGTGCTTGCGAAGGGTCTCGATAGCGGCACTGCATTTGAGATTCTCTCCATCGACATTGCCGACATCGATGTGGGCGAGAACATCGGCGCGAATCTACAAACTGCGCAGGCTGAAGCAGACACGAAGCGATTCCAAGCGCAAGCCGAACAGCGCCGCGCGCTTGCCATCGCGCTCGCTGCGGAGCACGACGCGGACGCTGCGAAGAACCGCGCACTTGTCGTGCTTGCGGACGCCGAAGTCCCCAAGGCTGTTGCGGAAGCATTGCGCTCGGGCAAGCTTGGTCTCATGGACTACTACCGCATGCAGAATCTGCAAGCCGACACAGGCATGCGTTCCGCGATCGGCGGCAATCCTTCTGACAAGCAGCACTGAGTGACGACTCGGGTGTGACGGATCAACGCATGCCGACGCTCTTTGCGATTGTTCCCGTCTACAACGAACCAGACACGCTCGACGCGTGCGTTGCGCGTGTTCTCGCGCAGCGACCGTGCGCATTCGACGTGTCCGTCATTCTTGTGAACGACGGTTCGAATGACGCCACACGACGCGCAACGGAGCGTGTGGCTGCGTCAAGCGCTCGCGTCACTCTGTTGGTGCATCCAAAGAATCGCGGCAAAGGCGCGGCGATTCGCACGGGATTTGCCGAAGTGCTCGCGCGCATGCAGGACGACGACCTCGTGCTCATCCACGATGCCGACGCGGAATACGACCCCGCTGATTGGAACGCGTTGCTCGCGCGGCAGCAGGAAACAAGCGCAGGACTCACGCTCGGCAATCGCTGGGCTCATGGCGTTCCGAACACTGCGCATCGCCGCATCCATCGACTCGCGAATGGATTGCTCACGCTCGCAAGCAATCTCACGACAGGCGTGCGCGTGGCTGACATGGAATGCTGCACGAAGTTGTTCACACGCGCAGCACTGCAATGCATCGCCGCGGACCTTGATGAAGATCGCTTCGGCATCGAGCCGCAGATTGTCAGCGCCGCCGCGCGCCATTCCATCAAGATTGCAGAAGCGCCAGTAACTTACGCGCCGCGCGGATTTCAAGAAGGCAAGAAGATCCGCGCGAAAGACGGCGTGCGCGTCTTTGTCGTGCTCGCGCGCGAACGATTCCGCACCTGGCAGCGCCTGCTCCCGAGCATGACGGGCAAGCGCGCGATGTTGCAGCTCGTTGGATTTCTCCTCGGATGCGCGCTCGTGGTCTGGTGCGCACGACGCGCGTTCGAAGGCGGAACCGACGGTATCGCGAAACTTCGCGATGCGGATCCTTTCTATGTGTGCGTCTTGCTCGCGAGCACACTCGGATCGATTCTGTGCGGTGGCTTCACCTTCTGGTCCGTCGCTCGACCGCTCCGAAGATTCAGCGTCGTCGAGATGCAAGCGGTGAATCTGATGGCGTCGTTGTTCAACTACGCGCCGATTCGATTGGGATTGCTGTTGCGTTGCATGTTTCACTGGCGCGTCGATCGGATGAGCGCGATCGACATCGGCGCATGGATCGCGGGTGTCGCGATCGTCACGCTCGGCGCGCTTGGTTCCGCGCTGGCTGCGGGGCTCATTCAGATTCCGTTCGGTCGAAGCGAACTCGCACTCGATTGGCTCTGGTTTGCGACCTACGCCGCGTGCATCATCCTTGGATCTGCGGTGACGCTGCTCATCGGACGCGCGCCCCTGCTACGACGATTTCTCAAAGGCGGCGAGCGCGTGCTGACAAGTCCACGTGCGCTCGCAGAGAGTCTCGCGTTTCGCACCGTCGATCTTTCGATGTGGACCCTACGCATGTGGGCAGCAGCGAAGATTGTGGGAGTGGAGTTGCATCCCGCGCAAGCGGCGCTGCTCGCGGCAGTCGCGATTCTTGGTGCAGGAAATCCACTCGGCCGCATCGGCTGGCGCGAAGCCATCGTCGCGCTCGTCGCGCCCTACGTCATCACCATCGGCGATTCGAAAGAAAGCCTCGACGCCCTCACCTCGCAACTCGCATTGCTCGAAAGCGCCGGCGAAGCAGCCATCACAATTCCACTAGGAATCCTCGGCACAATCTGGTGCGCCGCGAAAATGCGCCGCGCGCGAACAGCGCCTTTCACAGCGAACTTCGAAGGATGCGACGCAGACCGTCGTCAAGTCTGAGGTACTCGAGTCGCACGCGTTCGCCGACTGCGCCGAGCCACGGCGCGCGTCCTGCTGCGCGATCGATTCTTCCGAGCGCGTCTTCGACATCGCAGATAAGTGCGATGCTGCGACCTTGGCTCACCGCTCTCGCGCGCGCGACCCACGCGGTGCATGCGACATTCAATGCGAGCGCTTGCAACCCTCGCACTGCAGGCCATCCGTAATAGCCCACGCCCCACGCGCGTCCGCCGAGCAGCATCGCGCGTGCGTAACGGGCGAAGAGCATGTCGATTTCATTCGCATCCGGCGAGTCAGAAAGCGGCGCGCTTGCGGCGACGAGTTCAAAGCGAGCGCCTTTGAGGAAGCCTTGCGCGATGTCAGGAATGGCGCCCTTTCCTCGAGAAAAACGCGAGGATCGCACAAGTTGTGCAAGCACGGTGCGCAGTCGACCACGCGACTTCGCATCGGCGATCTTCACATCTTCGAGTCGCGCGAAAACACCTTGACGAAGCAACTTCAATTGCCGCTTCGACGCGTGTTCGATGCCCAGTTGATGCAATTCTTCAGGCAGTGCGGACGCGAGGAGTTGCAGCAACTCTCGAAATCGTGTCTCCCGCACAGTCTTCAACTGCGCGCGTGCAAGCGATGTACTCAACCACGCAAATCCATCCCATCGATCGCGCAGCGTGATGTCCGTGCGCGAGAACCACGCGTCCATCGTCGCTTCGATGCACGCGATCTCGTTCGGCTTCGCATGCAACGCATCCGCAAGCAAGAGTCTGTCCGTCGGTCGACGCGTCTCAGGAATGTCTGCGCTCATGCGCACGAGTTCCGACAGATGCGTGGAGAGTGCAGCGCCCTTGTTCTCGCGCACACTCTGACACGCGAAGCTCAATCCTGCGCGCGTGCGGGTTTCATCAGGCACAAGCACGAACGGAAACAGTTGGCACGCCGTGGGTTTCTCGGCGAAGCCAAACTCCGCATGAATGCGGCACTTTCCATCCTCTTGCAAGAAGATGCATGCGCCATCGGCGCGTTGACGAAGCCACGTGCGATCTCGAAACTCCACCGTCACGGGTTCGCCAAGTCGCTCTTCCCAACGTTGCTCGCGCAGTTTCTCTAGGTCGCGCGCGCGCAATTGCACGGTGAAATCTTTGCAACAGTTGCCGCAGCCATGACAGCTGTAGCGCTGCTCGCGGACTTGTAAAGAAAGAATTGGAAGCGGGTGATCCATGCGATGTTCACGCAGGCGCGATCGAGTCAGGCATGCGCGTTGTCGACAGCGTCTGCGCCAGCGCGCGCAGCGCCGCACCGCGATGACTCCGCGCGTTCTTCTCATCTGAAGAAAGTTCCGCACTCGTGCGACCATCCTCAAGCACGAGGAGTGGGTCGTACCCGAATCCATGCGTGCCGCGCGCTGCGTGTCCAATGACGCCTTCGAATGTCCCCCGCGCACTTGCGAGTTCTGCACCATCCGGCGTTGCGATACTCAACGCACAGACAAAGCGCGCGGTGCGCTGAGCATCTGCTACCGCTGCGAGCGCCGTGAGCAATTTGCTGTTGTTCGCCTCGTCGCGCGCTTGGCGTGTCTCTCCAACTCCCGCGTAACGCGCGCTGTAAATGCCAGGAGCGCCATCGAGTGCATCGACTTCAAGACCTGAATCATCGGCAAGCGCAACCCGGCCGCTCTGCTGCGCGTACCAACGCGCCTTGAGCAATGCGTTCGCTTCGAATGTGGTTTCGGTCTCTTCAGGTTCCGCAATCGTCTGCACAAGCGATGCGAGCGACTCGCAGGTTATGCCGAGAGGACCAAGAACTGCGCGGATTTCATCCACCTTGTGTGGATTCGATGTCGCGATGAGAAGTGTCGTTTGCATGAGCGGCGGTTGGTGTCAGAGTAGCACGCACTCCCGTCGGAGCGTTCTGAGTCTCTATGCAACGCGCACTTTCCATCTTCCTCTGCAGTACTGCATGCGCATGCGCCTCGAACGCGCTTGGTGATTTTGTCACCCTCGCTGCAACGCAGAGTGCGACGATCTATCAAGAGGACGCGAACGGCGCCAATGGCAGTGGGCAGTACCTCTTCGCGGGAAGAACGAATCAAGGACTCACCCGCCGCGCGTTACTGCGCTTCGATCTCGCCGCGCTGCCAGAAGGCGCACTCTTGCTCTCGGCGCGCGTGAACATGAATGTCGCGCAGGGCAATGGCGGAGTCCGTCCCATGTCACTGCATCGCGGCACCGCGCAATGGACGACGGGTGCGAGTGATCCAGCGGGCACGGAGTCCGTCGGTGTTGCTGCAATGCTCGGTGATTGCACCTGGCAGTGGGCTTCGTCGAACGGCGCGCTTGGAGGAACCGCATGGTCGCAATCAGGCGGAAGTTTTGAATCGATCGCGAGCGCGACGGCGAGCACCACGGTGTTGGGGATGCAGCATTTGACGAGCGAGTCATTGCGCGCAGATGTCGAAGCGTGGCTCGCGAACCCAACAGAGAACTTCGGTTGGCTCCTGCTCGGCGATGAATCCGCCATCGGTACAGCGCGACGACTCGACAGCGCACACGCAGCGGCGGGCGGATTTGTTCCGAGCCTCGAGCTCGAATACACCATCATTCCAGCGCCAGGCGCGATCGCGCTCTTTGGCGTCGCAGGCTTGCTCGCGTTCACACGCAAGCGACGAACCACGCAAGACAAAAGTTAAGTTTGCAGCACGCCTGTGCGAAACGGCGCGTCGGTTGCGACAGCGCCTGCGGGTGATTCAAACGGCGCTTGCGCAGCAACGCGCAGCGCGAGGATGAGTTCCGCGCGCGTGTTGTGCGGTTCGATGATGCGATCGACCCAACCGCGGCTCGCTGCGTAACGAATATCTTGTTGCTCGTTGTAACTCGCGCTCACGGCGGCGTGCAGTTGTTTGCGCGTTGCTTCGTCGATCTGTTCGCCGCGTTTTTCCCGCGCGGAGAGATCGATTTGTAACAGCGTGCCTGCTGCTTGCGCTGCGCCCATCACTGCAAACTTCGCGCCTGGCCACGCCATCGTGAAGAGCGGATCGAACGCGCGTCCACACATCGCGTAGTTGCCCGCGCCATAGGAACCGCCAACCACCAGTGTGATTTTCGGCACCGCGCAGTTCGCCATTGCGTTCACCATTTTCGCGCCCGAGCGAATGATGCCGCCCTGTTCGCTATCCCGACCGACCATGAATCCTGTTGTGTCGCATACGAAGATGATCGGCAATCGCTTCTGATTGCAATCCATGATGAAGCGCGCTGACTTGTCCGCGCTGTCGTCATAAATCACCGCGGGCATGTTCGCCGCAACCGATGGACCAACCTTGCCACCTGGCATCTTGCGTTGCGTGAGCTTCTTCTGATTCGCCACGATGCCGCAGGGAAATCCACCGATGCGCGCGTACGCACAGACGATGCTCATGCCGAATTCCGCGCGATACTCATCAAACGCGCCTTCATCGACGATGCACGCGAGCAACTCCACTGCGTCGTACTGCGTTCCCGATTCGCTCTTGAACACGCTGTACACATCCTCCGCTGCTCGACGCGGCGCGCGCGCGGCAATCGGCGGGATCGCTGCTGCGGGCGAAGATCGATTCGCTTGCATGAGACTGCGAATGCGCTTGAGACACGACGCATCATCCTTCTCGCGAAAATCAATCGTGCCTGCAATCTGCGCGTGCATCGCTGCGCCGCCGAGATCTTCACTCGTGACCTCTTGACCGATCGCTGCTTTCACAAGCGCAGGACCTGCGAGATACAAGCCGCTGCCTTCCGTCATGAGAATGGTGTCGCACAGCACCGGGAGATAGCCGCCACCCGCGACGCAATTTCCCATGATCGCTGCGATTTGCGGAATGCCCTTCGCGCTGATCACTGCGTTGTTGCGAAAGATGCGCCCGAAATCATCCGTGTCTGGAAAGATGTCTTCTTGCAGCGGAAGAAACACGCCCGCGCTGTCGACGAGATAGAGCAGCGGCAATCGCGCGCGCTCCGCAATCATCTGCGCGCGAATCACCTTCTTACACGTCATCGGGAAAAACGCGCCCGCCTTCACCGTCGCGTCGTTGGCGACGATCATCGAAAGCCGACCATCCACTTTCGCAATGACCGTCACGACACCAGCCGCCGCTGCGCCGCCGTACTCCGTGTACATCTTGCGAGCGAAAAACAACCCGCACTCAAAGATCTCCGCGCCTTCGTCGACCAGATTCGCGATGCGTTCGCGGGCGGTCAGCCGCCCATTCGCATGCTGCCGCTTCACCCCCGACGCGCCGCCGCCCGCTTCGATGAGCGTCGCTTCCGCGAGATATTCGGCAGTCGCGAGTCCGAGTGGCGTCAAAGCGTGGGAAGAGGTGCTCGAAGAGGGCATTGGATGCGTCGCAGGGTACGGAAGATAGGAAGCCGCCACCAGGGAGAACAGTTCAAGACGGCTTTCGGAGAATAACCACCTCAGGACGTTCTTCGACCAAGCGCAGAAGTCTGCAAGAAACTGCCCGAGCGCTTGCAGAGGAGCGATGGCTCCACTATCCTCTTCGATTCGCAACCACGAGCACAGGAGCCGACGGCGGGATTGCCGTCCAAGCAGTTTATGACTATCTCAGCAGCAAAAATGTCCGAAACCATTCAGGGCGGCGCACGCCACGACAAGGACACGGGATCTCCCGAAGTTCAAGTCTCGATCCTCACCGAGCGCATCACTTCGCTTCAAGATCATTTCCGCGTTCACGCGAAAGATCACGCGTCGCGTCGCGGATTGCTTCTCATGGTGGGTCAGCGCAATCGTCTTCTCAAGTATCTCGCGCGCACGGATCGCTCGGTCTACCAAGACCTTATCAAGCGACTCGGTCTGCGCAAGTAATCTCGTTCTTCGTCATCGCGCCGCAACCAGATATGTAGGGCGGCAGCGGGCGTCGAACAGATTGCGAGAGATTGGAAGGTTGCCGCGTGCTCACGCGTTAATCCCACATTCCTCCATGCAGACTGCTCCATGCCTGCTTCCGTCCAACGCGGCGCTTCGTGCGCGTGTGGGGTCATCCTTCTGATCGACTCCACGTGATTCGCGCGCGAATCACCTCAAAGCGCTCCGTCGAATGCGGAGCAGGAAGTTCAGTTCATTTATGGCAGTCACAATTGTTGAAAAGCTCATCGGCGGGCGCATGCTCCGTCTTGAAACAGGCCGCGTCGCGAAGCTCGCGCACGGCGCCGTCATGGCAACCTACGCCGACACAGTCGTCCTCGCGACCGCTGTGCGCGCGAACCCACGTTTGGGTATCGACTTCTTCCCACTCACCTGCGATTACCGCGAGAAGACGCCTGCAGCAGGCAAGTATCCCGGCGGTTTCCGCAAGCGTGAAGGTCAGCCTTCGGAGAAGGAAGTCCTCACGATGAGAATGATGGATCGTCCGATTCGTCCACTGTTTCCCGAGGGATTCCTCGACGAGATTCAGTTGCAGACGATCGTCTTCAGCCATGACGGACAGAATGACGCGGACATGATCGCATGCTGCGCAGCTGCTGCGGCGCTGCACATCACCGATGCACCGTTCCTCGGCCCAGTCGCGACCGTTCGCGTTGGTCGCATCATCACGGAATCAGGCGAAGCCTTCGTCCTCAATCCAACCCAAGCGCAGATGGATTACAGCGATCTCGACCTTGTGCTCTCAGGGCACAAGGACGGCATCAACATGATCGAAGTCGGCGCAGCGGAAGTGGATGAAGCCACGATGTTGCGCGCAGTGAACTTCGCGTACGAAGAGGGCGTCAAGCCAATTCTCGATCTCATGGAAGAGCTCCGCGCGAAGTGCGGCGCACCCGAGAAGCGCATGGGCGAACTTCAACTTCCAGCGGCGGAAGTCACCGCGCTCGTCACCGAGAAGGCGTACGACCGCATGATCGAAGCGCGCAAGATTCACAGCAAGGCTGCGCGCAATGCGGCAGTCGGCGCACTGCGCGATGAGATCCTCAAGACACACTTCTCGATCGCTGACGGGCTCACCTACGGCGAGCACATGAAGGCAGAGAAGCGTCAGCGTCAAGCGAAGGAAGCATTCCAGAAGCTTGAGAAGAAGGTCACGCACAAGCTTGTGTCGCAGTACGGCATTCGCGCAGACGGTCGTGGGCTCGATGAGATTCGTGCGCTCGATATGTCGACGGCGATTTTCCCACGCACGCACGGTTCGGCGTTCTTCCAACGCGGCGAAACGCAGAGCCTCGTCACGTGCACACTTGGTACGAAGAAAGACGAGCAAATCGTCGACGGTCTTCTCTCTGAGTACGCGAAGAAGTTCTACCTCCACTACAACTTCCCTCCCTTCTGCACGGGTGAAGCGGGACGCATCGCAGGTCCTGGTCGACGCGAAGTCGGTCACGGCGCGCTTGCGGAACGTTCGCTCTTGGGCATTCTTCCTGCACCTGAAGATTTCCCATACACGATTCGCATCGTGAGCGACATCACCGAGTCGAACGGTTCTTCAAGCATGGCTAGCGTGTGCGGCGGTTGCCTCGCACTCATGGACGCAGGCGTCCCTATCAAGGGCACATGCGCGGGCATCTCCGTTGGTCGTTTCACCGACACCGACGGTAAGGTCACGCACGTGACGGACATCATCGGCGAAGAAGATTTCTTCGGCGAGATGGACTTCAAGGTCTCGGGAACGCGCGAAGGCATCACCGGCATTCAGCTCGATCTCAAGGCACGCGGTCTTGGTGTGAAGGAGATTGAAATGATCTTCGCGCAGGCACTTCGCGGTCGTCTTCACATCATCAAGTTGATGGAAGAGACGATTGCCGCTCCACGCGCTGACATTTCTCCATTGGCTCCACGCATCACCATCGTGAAGATCGACCCTGAGAAGATCGGCAAGCTCATCGGTCCTGGCGGCAAGACGATTCGCGGCATTCAAGAGTCGACAGGCGCACAGATCGACATCGAAGAAGACGGCACCGTCTTCATCGCATGCTCGAACGCTGAAGCGGCGATGCGTGCGAAGGCTGCGGTCGAAGCACTCGGCGCGGAAATCCGCGTCGGCGCGGTCTACACAGGCAAGGTTGTGGCGATCAAGGAGTTCGGTTGCTTTGTCGAACTCGCGCCAGGAACCGACGGCATGTGCCACGTTTCCGAGCTCGCAGACGGCTTCGTGAAGAACGTCAACGAGGTCGTGAAAATCGGCGACACCATCACCGTCAAGGTTGTGCAGGTCGACGAGAACGGGCGCATCAAACTTTCTCGCAAGGCGATCCTCCGCGAGCAAAGGTCTGAACCCGCAGCGACTGGCGTCTAAAACCCGTTTGGCGCAAGCCTTCGGATTTTTTACCCGCCATCGCAGTCGGCAAAAAATGCAGTCCCCGAGGGCCGAGCTTCAAAAGCTCGGCCCTCTTTACTTGCACAACCCATATTTACGCACCACAATCACAGGTGCTGACTGGGTACTGAGGAGTTCCCTAGAGCGGTGTAGTGGGAACTCATTCTGGGAGTCGTGGCATGGCGAGTGGACAACAGTCAGATGGCAACCAGAATTCCCCCGACCCCATCCACGAAATTGAAGGCGTTGTGAAGTGGTTCGATCCTCGCAAGGGATTTGGATTCATCGTGGGTCCGCAGAATCAAGACATTTTTCTGCACTTCACCGTCATCGAACAATCCGAAGGTTTCCGAACGGTGCGCGACGGTGAACGCGTCGTGTACTCGGCGCGCGAATCCGAAAAGGGTTGGTCCGCAACACTGGTGCGCTCGCTCGGCTCTCGCGTGCCGCGTGCGGAACGCACGAATCTATCGAATACCAAAGACATTGCGGAAGCCTGAGTTGCGCTTTCCGTCCTAGACGCAGGTCTCGCGTGTATTCGCGCGCTTCTACCGCATAGGCTCACGCTGCATGGAATTTTTACTCGGTCTGGTGATTGGCGCGATCGTCGCGCTGAGCGTGACCGCAATCGTTGTGCGTCGACGATTGCGGCGGCTGCAACATGCAGAAGATCGCGCGCGTCGACAAGAGCGGCTTGCGGAACTTGGTTCGATGACAGGCGGACTTGCGCACGAAATCAAGAACCCGCTTTCGACGATTCAACTCAATGTCCAACTCGCGCTTGAAGAGATCGACTTCGCTGCGCTGCCTCTTGCGGCGCGCGAACAACTCTCACGCAAAGTCGCCAGTGTGGGACGAGAAGCTGCGCGGCTTCAACACATCCTCGAAGACTTCTTGAAGTTCGCTGGTCGCATTCATCTCGCACCGACGGCGACGAATCTCGCGAGCACGCTCGGCGATCTCGCGGAATTCTTCCGCCCACAAACAGAGCGCAGCGGAGTCGTGCTCCGGGTTGCCACGCCCGCGACTGCGGTCGAAGCGATTGTCGACGAACAACTGCTCAAGCAGGCGCTCCTGAATCTCATGATCAACGCGCACCATGCGCTGAGCGCGATGCCCACAGGTTCCAATCGCGAGCTCTTGCTTGTGCTTGATGCGCCCACTTCCACCGATGTTGCGGTCCTGCATGTCGTCGACACAGGTCCTGGCATCGCACCCGAACGCTGCGCGGAGATTTTCCGTCCCTATGTCAGCAGTCGAACAGGCGGCGGATCTGGACTCGGCCTCGCGGTGACGCGGCGCATCGTGGAAGAGCACGGTGGAAGTATTGACCTGCGCAGCGAGCTTGGCAAGGGCAGCGATTTCTGCATCCGACTACCAAAGTCAGGGCCGCCCGCAACCAGAGCACTCAGTGCGGAAGACAACGCGCGCCGCGGATTGCTCGACACACTCTTGCGTCGCGCGGAACCTACCGCTGCTCCATCGCGCTGACACCGCGCGTCAATCGATCCAGTCACGCGCCTTGAGACGTTCGGGAACATAGGTGTCTGTCACGTAAGAAATGTCCTTCGTGATGAGCGACTCGACTTCCATCTTGAATCCGTTCTTCAAGAGTTGATCGATCTCGCGCTGCCATCCCTTGTGCTTTTCAAACCAGGGGTACGCGGCGATTTCGCCCGCGCGTTTGATGTCGTTGTCGGTGAGGTCAATCTTCACCGCGTCATCAAGTTTGCACTGATGGAAGTCTTTCGCGCGAATGCCGAGGAACTTCGCTTCAGGAATCGCAAGACGTGAACTCTCAAACGCGAGCGAGATCGATCCTTGCTTGATGACGCTGTAAATGTAGTGACCCCAAGGATCGCAATCGAGCACGCAGATGAGCGGCAGTTTCAACTCCTGTGTCATGCGCTGGAGTAGCCGACGACAACCACGCGGCGGCTGCCCCGCTCCGTGCGTGAGAATGCAATTGTTCTTCTCCCAGAATCGATCTTCGTTGAAGCGATTCCAGACCGTGCCTTTCTCGACGTGCAGGATGAACTTCGCTTCGGACTTCTTGAACTGAATGATGTCGGGCTCGACGATGGAAGGAAGCGCGTAGCCGCCGGAGCCCATCTTGCGACAGTTAATCTCGTCTCCGCGGTCGACGATCGTGATGTTGCCCACCATCGATCCGCGATTTTCCGCAAAAACATGCAGTTCCTCACGCAGCGCGCCGAGCGCGACTTCGAGATCTTCGAGAATCGGATCCGATTCGTCTTGACCATCAAACGTGTTCTCGCGCGTGCCTGCAACGGTGTGCTTCGCTTTGTAAAACACACCACGAAGGCTACTAGTCTTGCCTGCTGCAATCAGATCACTAATCGTGTTCGAGTGCAGCATCGTCTGCATGAACTGCTTGGCGGTCTTGAGATCAAAGAGTGGTCGCGCCGCAGTCGCCTTTCCCATCTCAAGAATCCCGCGCTTTGCATTCCACAGTGTGTTGGACTTTGCGCGGGTTGGGATCTGGATGATTGGATCCTGCCCGCTCAATGCGCGGCGCACCATCTCTTCCGCGAGGTCGATGATCTTTTTCGTCGTGCGCGCATCGCGCTCCTTGAGTCGTCCACTCAAATCGGACGCGGGCGTGGTGGTTGTTTTCTTCGCTGCCATGGCAATTGCTTTCGTTCAGAATCTACAGAGTCCACACAACTTGCACATCACGCATCAAAAGAGACTTGGTGTATCCGCGACGCTGCGGCTTGCGGACTTCTTCGTCGTCGACTTTGCGACTGGCGCCTTTGAAGCTGTTGGTTTGAGTGCTGCTGACGCGACAGGCGCACTCACTTTCGCCTTGCTTGCGCGTGTTTTCGTCACTGCCGGGACCTCGTCAAACTCGATAGGCGCAATCGCGCGAAGCGTGGTCGTCGGCAGATTCGGAATCGCGCTTTGAAGGATGATCACGCCGTCGTCGTCGTCGTCTTCCTCACTCGATGCAGCTTCAGACTTGAGCACGCGACCATCTTCATCAAGCTCGACATCCGCCACCTTTGTTTTCGCACGCGCCTGGACAAGCAACGCGTCGTAGATCGGCTTTGGGTTGTGCCCTGTGATCTGATGCAACGCCTTCGCGATCTCGCCAATGTATCGTTCAAACACATCGCGTCGATCGCTCTCGCGCTTCATCTTCAATCGTTTGCGTAGATACGTTCCGAGCTTACGTCCACACTCCATGAGTGCGAGCTTCATCTCTTTGCGAATCTCGTCGTAGTCCGCAATCGCTTCTTTCGATTCGCTCGTGAAGGGAACCCACACACTCGCCATATGAATCATGACGACCAGCGGTCCTGTTGGCACGTTGCCGCGCGGCTGCTGCAATCCGTAGTTCTTCCACGCAGTCTCCGCAATCGCCTTGAAGGAACTACACGCAGATTGCTGGAAGAGCAGCGGCACGCGATTGGCGAATCGAATGACGCGCGCAGATTCTTCACATGGAAGATCGCCGCCAAACGCGATCGCCGCTTCAATTTGAAAGGGTCGCCCGCGATACACCGCCGCCTCGCGACTCGACGCCGCATAAAATTCCGCGCGCACACCCTTCAACATCCCCGCAAGCATTTGTCGCACACCAATGGGCGCGAGACAATCTGTCGGAGGCGGCGCAAGCTTCGTGGCTTCGAATTCTTTGAACAGTTTTTCCGCCACGGTCGGATCAATGTCGGATGCGCGTGTGCGCGTCGTGACACCGATCTTCTTGCACATCAGTGCTGCGGTTGTCGGCGAAATACGGCAAAAACGCTCTTGCAGGAAGCTGTAGAGCGAACCCTTCTCCGTCGCCTCGTACTCCTTCAACATCTGCAACAGGATGCCGAGTTCGATGCCTTTCGGATGCGGCTGAATCTCTTGCGTCTCGCGCGGAAGTTCTTGCACGCCGCGAGGGAAGATCAACACGCCGTGCGTTTCGGTCGTCGTCGTCGCGCTACTCGCAGCACTTGCCGCGCCTTGCGTGACGAGCGGCATATCATCTTCTTCCGTCGCGCTCTCGCGGGATGGAGGGACGAAGACAAACTTCGCGTGTGGATTGGCGATCGCGGTGAGTTCAAGAAACTCATCGACCGAACCGCGACCGCGTTGATAGCGACCTTCAAGTTCAATCGAAACGCTCGTGCCCGTCGGAAACTCAATCGCGTCGAGGAATCCTTTTTCGCCCGCAAGCGCGCGCGCACCGAGAGTCACGCTTCGCAATCGCTCGGGCGGAAAATCCTGCGTCTCTTCGTCGGCGATGACTTCTGCACGATTCGTCTTCGTGTTCATCGCAAGCTCGATGCGATGCGCAAGCGCGGTCGCCTTCGGTCGCGTCACGATCGTCATCGGCTTCCCAGTCGTGATGAGACCGTACATGCCTGCCGCAGAAATACCGATGCCCTGCTGTCCGCGCGACATCTTCAATCGATGAAACTTCGAGCCGTAGAGCAGACGACCAAAGATGTTCTCGACTTGCTTGCGCACGATGCCAGGACCGTTGTCCACGATCGTGACGCGATAGCGCGAGCTCTTCACCGTGGCAGCGCGATCGGGCTGCAAATCTTCAATCACCACCGCGAGCTCAGGAAGAATGCCGCCTTCTTCACACGCATCGAGCGAGTTGTCGACCGCTTCCTTGACGGTGGTCAGGAGCGCCTTGCGCGGATTGTCGAATCCGAGCAAATGGCGGTTCTTTGCGAAGAACTCGCTGACCGAGATGTCACGCTGGCGCGCGCCCATCTCCTCTGCGTTTGAACCTCGTCGCTTCACATCCTTGGCTGCACTGGTCATGTCGATATGGCGCTCCATCGCCGTGTGTCCTAGCGACGAGAACATAGCCGAGTCTCTCTCTGCGTGAAGCGCGTGAAGAGATATTCCTCGCTGCCAACACGGGCTATACTCTCCGCCCTCACAAACGAGAACCTATGGAAACTACCCTCCTCATCCTCAAGCCAGACGCCGTTCAACGCGGTCTCATGGGTCGCATCATCACTCGCTTCGAAGAGAAGGGCTTGCAGATCGTCGGCGCGAAGCTCACGGTCATCGCGCCTGAACTCGCCGCGACGCACTACAAGGATCACCAAGGCAAGGGCTTCTACCCGGGCTTGGTTGGATTCATGACGAGCGCGCCGGTGCTCATCCTTGCCGTCCGTGGAATCGGCGCGATCACAATTTGCCGAAACCTCATGGGCGCGACATTCGGATCCAAGGCTGCCGCCGGAACCATCCGCGGCGACTTCGGCGTCTCGAACTCGTTCAATCTGATCCACGGTTCCGATAGCCCAGAAGCGGCGACCAGGGAACTCGGCCTCTTCTTTGGTGTTGGTGAAGTGCTCGAGTACTGCCGCGCTGGAGACCGTTGGGTCTACGACAGCTCCGGTGGAAAGCCAGAGTAAGTTTTTTACTCGGTGACTGATAAAATCAACTTCAAGAGAATCCGCCAGTCACGGCGGATTCTTTTTTTGGAATTTTGAATTTTCTTAGTCCGAATAACCACGATTTTTGGGATCCTCGACCGTGTATACGGAGGGACGCCGTTTTGTTCGCAAAACGACGACCGCTCCGCACACAGCTTTGACCCTCTGATGGGCAAACGCACGCTGGGAAATCTCCCCTATTGACCCGCGTGTTGCGTACGAAATACTGGACTGGAAGTGATGGTCGTTGGCGAGGTTTATCCCTCTCTATCAAGCTTTGGTTGATTTCGCGTCTTCGGACGCTTCTGTGAAATGCAGATGCCGTTCAAGGCGTCTTTCCTGGGCACCTGTTCGATGGCGAGCAGCAACGCCAAACACCACTGTCGGTTCAAGCATCTCCAGCTCTAGTTGGGGCGTTTCGAACAGGTGTTCAAGAACTGATTTCAAGTCTGCGGATCCTCTTTTCTGGAACTTCTACCGCGCCGCTGCGGAAATACTGACTCACCCTCTTCTCGCAAAGGCACTCTCACTATGGCACGACAAACCCAACCCAATGCAGATTCTCCGCGCGCGTCTGTGCGAAAGTCTTCGACTGTCGTTGCGGCTGCCCGTACCGAGACAATCCACGCGCCCAACGCGTCGCGTGCGCGAGAGACCACCCTTCGCAGCAAGCCTGTTCGCAAGGCAACGCTTAGCAAGAGCCCCGCGACAAAGACCGCCGCTCCCGCGCACGCGCGATCCACTCCAGCCGCGAAGGCGCGCGGACTTTCGCTCGGTGAGAAGGCTCGCCTCGCGCAGATCATCACGCAGATTTCCGTGAAGCCAATGGATTTCATGGCGAGCTCGGAGTTTGAACTCGAGGGCGCAGAGAGCCGCATTCTGGCGAACGCGCCGAGCATCGAGCGTCCTGATGTGACCTGGTACCGCCCCTTGATGGATGACTTCATCAGCGCGCGCCATCGTCGCGCGCGCACGGCGAATTCGCAGAGCACTGTGCTCCTGACTGGTGCACAAGAGCGCGTGCTGTTCCTCAAGTACAACTATGCGCGTTGGCGCGTGCGTCAGGTGCAGAACACTCTGACCGACGAGCAAGGCGAACTCGGGAAGCCGAGCGTCGGTCAAGCGCGTGAGATGATCAAGTTCTACGATCTTTCGAAGCAATTCCGCGAACAGATCGCAGAAACAAATCTTGCACTCGTGCTTGCGATGGCGAAGCGTGTCCGCAACATCGATGTTGATCTTTCCGATCTCATCGGTGAAGGCAACATGGCACTCATGCGCAGCGTCGACAAGTTCGATTGCATGCGCGGCTTCAAGTTCAGCACCTACGCGTGCCGCGCGATTCTCAAGGCATTCAGCCGCTACTCGATGAAGGTCGCAAAGAATCGTTCGAAGATTGTTGCGGAGTTCGATCCCAACATGGAGCGATCGAATCATCTCGAGACCGTGCGCGCACAAAGCGAGCGGGATTCCGCCCGCGAAGCGCGTCACCTCGTCGAGACGGATTGCGCCGATCTGAGCCAGCTTGAGAAGCAGGTCATCACCTCGCGATTCGGTCTGGAGAAGGCTCCAGGCACTCCGCAAGCAACGCTTGAACAGGTCGGTCGCGAGATCGGTTTGACGAAGGAGCGCGTGCGCCAGATTCAGAACCGCGCTCTCGAGAAGCTCCGCACAGCGCTCGAATCCCGCCCAACGCTTGCGCAAGCGCCCGCGCCGAATCAGAACTGAGATAGACACATCTTGACGCACTTCCGATGAACCCAGCCTGCGCTGGGTTCATCTTTTTGTGGTCGCCCGTACAATCAAAACTCCGCTGTTCCTGCGCCCTTGGAGTCTTCCCGCCAATGCCCAACAAAGTCTTTGCTACCCCCGCTCTTGCACTCGCTGGACTCGCGCACGATGGCATGACCGTCGCTGTCGGCGGATTCGGACTGTGCGGCATTCCTGAGCAACTCATCATCGCGCTGCGTGATTCAGGAACGAAGAATCTCACGGCTGTGAGCAACAACGCGGGCATCGATGATTGGGGACTCGGGCTGCTGCTCAAGACCCGTCAGATTCGTCGCATGGTTTCGAGTTATGTCGGTGAGAATGCGGAGTTTGAGCGGCAATACATGGCGGGCGAACTTGAACTTGAGTTCAACCCACAGGGCACACTCGCGGAACGACTGCGCGCAGGTGGCGCGGGCATCGCGGGGTTCTTCACGAAAACTGGCGTAGGAACGATCGTCGCTGACGGCAAAGAGATTCGTGAGTTCGATGGCGAGCAGTATGTGTTTGAACGCGGCATTCGCGCGGACCTCTCGCTCGTGAAGGCGTGGAAGGCGGATCCGTTTGGCAATCTTGTCTTCCGCAAGACCGCGCGCAACTTCAATCCGATGGTGGCAACCGCAGGCAAGGCGTGTATCGCCGAGGTTGAAGAAATTGTTCCCCTCGGCAGCCTCGACCCCGACCAGATTCACACGCCTGGAATCTTCGTCGACCGCATTGTGCAGACCGTTTCTGAGAAGCGGATCGAACAACGCACGGTCACGGCGCGGTAGTCGTGCGTTATCAGACGGAATTGCGGAGGTCTGCGCGGCGACGCTTTCTGTTTTCGCACAATTGGGCGTTGCACGGAAACCTGCGCGATCCTTTACACATCAACCTATCTCCGCCCGATACTGATTTCTACGCATTCTAAAGTGGATGTCATCGTTCTTCGTCTCCACTGGTAGACAGGCGGTCGCGCCACACTCAGGTTTGCACAAAGGAAGTTGTCATGATCTATCGCCTGCAACCACTTCGTTCCACCCTCGCCATCGGATTCACCGCCGCCGCACTCGCATTCGGATTCACGCCGAGTGCGCAAGCGCAATTCGGCGGACGAAGTTCGCTCGCGAGTTCGTTCGTCCCTGACTTCACGCCGCGCGATCTTGTTGTCTTCATCGATTCGCTCGGACTCGAAGAATGGCAGCGCCCCGTTCTCGAAGTGCTTCTCGACGATTACTCCTCCGGTTTCAACGCAGGTATTGAAGGTGTTCGCGGCGAGATGGCCTCACTGAAGGACAAGGTCTCAGGAGTTGACGCGAACTCCGTGATGTCGCTCATCACAGGACCAATGGAAAAGTGGCAGACCGAGAAGCGCGTGCTTCGCGACGATTTCCTCAACAATCTCAAGAGCCAGTTGAGCGATCAGCAGCTCGAACAATGGCCACGCCTTGAGCGCGCGCTCCGTCGCGAGAAGTCTTTGCCGATGGCAGAGCTCAGCGGTGAAGCGGTAAATCTCATGGGTGTTGCGCGCGACATGCAAATGGGTGCGCTGCAAATCGACGCGATTCAACCGATGCTCGATCAATACGAGCTCACACTTGACGTCGCGCTCGCCGATCGCGATCTTACGATTGAGAATGCGTCGAAAGAACTCATGCAGGCGATGAGCGCGAACGATCCACAGCGTGGCATCACTGCGCAAGAGCGCATCATGGAGAAGCGCATCGCGGTGCGCGCGGTGCAGGAGAACGCGACGGCACAGATCAAGGATGCGCTTGGCGCCGATCTCGGCGCGCAGTTTGAAATGAAGGTGCTTGAGCGCGCGTTTCCGCAAGTTTTCCGCCCAGATCCCGTCACCCCGCTCTTTGAATCCGCGCTCTCGATGACCGATCTCACTGCGGAGAAGCGCGCGTCGATCGACTCGCTTTTCTTGGAATTCGTCCCACAAAACTTCGGCGCGAACATGACACTCATGCAAGCGATGCGAATCTCCGAGCCGCAAGAGCCGCGCCGCCGCACCGAAGCGATCCAGGCGCGCAAACAGGGTGGCGCGACGGTTCGTTCCGCTGAGGCGGAAGGCGTTGCCGCAGCGCGCGACGCCCGCGAAGCTGTGTGGGAGAAGTACCGCAACAAGCTGTACGAACTCCTCAGCGATGAAGAACGCGAGAACCTGCCTGGCGTTGGGAAACCCGATCAGGCGGAAACTGCGGGTAAAACGCAGACTGGACGATCTTCAAGCGCCGCAACGAGCCTGGGAGCGACCGACCGCGGACCAGCCGCAAAGCACGGCACGCCTGGGCTTACAGGAAACAACCCGAAGGAAACCACAGGCGAGAAAGCTTCGCGGACAACAGGGGCTGATCGTTCGTCGGGCGGACGCGGCGTTCCGTCAGGCGCGCCTCGTCAAGCCGCGGACTAACGCTGAACCGAACATCGAAGGACAACGCTTTGTTGCAGCGCATGCGCGGCTTCAGACGAATGCAGGACTGCCAGAGTTGAAGCATCGCTAATGCAAGGGAGCCGAAGTGTCTGCGACGACAAGCGTGTCCACCGAGATCAAACCACCGAACACCGAGAACGCGATGCGCGAGCGTTGCGCCATTCTCGGCATCGAGTGGTTCGAACAACTTCCAAACTCCGACCCCAAAGTCGGCGAGCTCCTCGCGCCTGAAGTCGCAGTGCGGCTGGGTGTCGTGCCTGTTGCGCTCGATGGCGCGCGGCTCGTGCTCGCGATGCTCAATCCGCTCGATACTACGGCGCTGGATGAAGTCGCTGCGCTCACGAGAAAACCTGTGCAACGTGTCGGGCTCGAACCCGCCGCGTTTCGCGATCTCATGCGAGATCGATACGGCACGACGGCCGCGCGCATGGCGGAATCGCTTGCGTCCGAAGTGCACGGCGGAAGCCAAGACGCAGAGCACAATCTGGATGCGATCGAAGCAGACGACGTCCATCGCATGGCGGAGCAGCCGACGCTCATCAATCTCGTCAACCTGTTGTTGCTCGAAGCAATTCAAGGCCGAGCGAGCGACGTGCACATCGAGCCGTTCGAACACGATCTCAAAGTGAAGTACCGCATCGACGGCGTGCTCGTTGAACAGCCGCATCCGCCGAAACATCTGCAAGCCGCGCTCATCGGTCGCGTGAAGATCATGGCTTCGATGAATATCGCGGAGCGCTACGTTCCCCAAGATGGTCACATCACGCTGCGATTCGAAGGGCGCAAGGTCGACATCCGCGTCTCGACCGTACCCACGCTCTACGGCGAATCCGTCGTCATGCGTATTCTCGACAAGAGCAACCTTCCGCTGGATCTTGCGGCGCTCGGCATGAGCGAACCGCATCGCGCGATCGTGGATCGCATGATCACGAAGCCGCACGGGCTTGTGCTCGTCACAGGTCCGACAGGTTCGGGCAAGACGACAACGCTCTACGCGTCGCTTTCGAAGTTGTACGACCCACGCAAGAAGATCATCACGATTGAAGATCCGGTGGAGTACGAACTCTCCGGCATCAATCAGATCCCTGTGAATCCCAAGCGCGGATTGACCTTCGCGACAGGGCTGCGTGCAATCTTGCGCCAAGATCCCGACATCATTTTCGTCGGTGAAGTGCGCGATGCGGAAACGGTTGACATCGCGATTCGTTCTGCACTCACAGGTCACTTAATCTTCTCGACGCTTCACACGAACGATGCGATCAGTTCGATCGGTCGTATGGTCGACATGGGTGCCGAGCCCTACCTCGTCGCGAGCGTCATTGAAGGACTCATTGCGCAGCGACTTGGTCGACGCAACTGCACGCACTGCAGCGAGCGAAAACCAATTTCGGAAGAAACGGATCACCGCCTCTCTGCCGATGAACGCGCGCGCTTTGCTGGCGTGCAGACTGTCGGTCGTGGCTGCGACAAGTGTTCCAATAGTGGATTCCGCGGGCGTTTGGGTTTCTATGAAATCGTCAAGGTGACTGGCGCGCTCCGCAACGCGATCAGCCAGAACCGCCCTGTGCATGAATTGCGCAAACTCTTCGACGGTGACTTCATCAACATGCGCGAGGATGGCATGCGCAAGGCACTTGAAGGCATTAGCACGATTGAAGAAGTGCTCCGTGCAACGCAAGATGTCGATGATTTCACGACTTGATCGCGTCTCCCGCTTCGCCGCTCTCTGCTGAAAACCGATGCCCACTTTCCGATACCAGTCCATTGGCGCCGACGGCGCAGTCACCGCGGGATCACTCAGCGCAAACGATCGTGCGGGCGCGGTGCGCACGCTCACGCAACGCGGCGAGACGGCGCTCACGATGCACGTCGTGGATGGCACGGATGACACAAGCGCACGCGCGAAGCGACGACCAACGATCTCGCGGCCTGAGCTTGCAGATTTCATCCGCGAAGTAGCAACTGCACTCGAAGCGGGATTGCCGCTCATGAGCGCGCTACGCGTCGTGCATAAGCAGGCGGGCACGCCGAAACTTCGCGCGATTCTGGATTACCTCATCGAGCGCGTGGAGGCTGGCGTTCCGCTCTACCAAGCCGCGAAAGAATACGGCGCGCCGTTTGATGACATGACTGTCGGCATGCTCCGTGCTGCTGATGCGACGGGGCGCACGAGCGAAGTGCTCCATCAGCTTGCAGATCTTCTTGAGCGTTCGGTTGAACTGCGACGCGAAGTTGTGGGTGCTGTGATTTATCCCGCGATGGTTGCAGGGCTCATCGCTGTGAGCGTGGTCATCATGATCGTGTTCGTGCTGCCTCGCATCATGGCGCCGATTCTCGCGAGCGGACGACCGATGCCGCTTCCGACGGAGATTCTCCTCGGCATGAGCGGATTCGTCGCGCAGTGGTGGTATCTGATCATCGCCGTGCTCATCTTGGCTTGGTACGCAGGCAGAGCGTGGTACGCGAACCCAGACAATCGATTGAAGTTTGATACGGCGATTCTGCGTTTCCCTGTCGTTGGTCGACTCCTTCGCGACATCGCCGTCGCGCGTTTCACGCGCACTCTTGGAACGCTGGTCTCCGCAGGCATCCCAATTCTCTCTGCCCTGCGCATCGTGCGCGACACGCTTGGCAATCATGCATTGATGCACGCCATCGACCAGGTGAGTGAGAAGGTCACGACGGGACAGTCGCTTGCCGATCCGCTCGAACGTTGTGGCCTCTTTCCGCCGCTGCTTGTGCAGATTGTGAACATTGGCGAACGCTCCGGTCGCCTTGAGCAGATGCTCATGCATGCCGCGGGTTCGTTTGACCGACAAGTCAACAACTCACTGAAACTCTTCACTCGCATCTTGCCGAGCTTCCTGCTTGTCATCATGGCGGTTGTTGCCGTCTTTGTGCTTGCAGCGATTCTTCTTCCGATTCTTGAACTTCAGCAGTCGGTGGGTTGATCCAAGCGACGACTCGCCCGTAGAACTGAACGCCCTCCAAATCAGGTATCTCCAACCATGCACCACACGCGCTCCAAGTCCAAACAACGCTCCGCTCGCCGTGGCTTCAGTCTTCTCGAAGTCATCGTCGCCGTCACGATCATCGCGCTCTTCGCCGCCATCATTGGTCCGAATCTGTGGGCTCGATTGAGCTACGCGAAGCGCTCGAAGGCGATCACGGAAACGAACGCGCTCGCACAGCAAGTGCGTCTGTACATGACGGAGAAAAACGTCTCCGGCTTGTCGCAAGATTTTGAATTGGAAATGCTCGTTCCTGATTACTTGGAGAGCATCGATGGGCTCACTGATCCTTGGGGTATGCCGTACATCTTGCGCATGCCTGGTGATCATCGCGACTTCGACATCGTGAGTTACGGCGAAGACAAAGTTGAAGGCGGCGAAGACAACAACGCCGACATCGTGCACGGAAAGAAGTAAGCATTGCAGCGTCTGACCACCACTCCAACTCGCACCAGAAGCCGCGCGGATCTGCGCGGCTTCTCACTGCTTGAAGTGATGGTTGTGGCGGCGCTCCTTGCGCTGCTTGCAGCGATGATCGTTCCGCGCATGGCGTCGGTCGATCGTCAACGCGATGAAACGGGCATTGATTCTGTCGCGGATCTCCTGCGTATGTACGCGTTTCGTCATAGTTCCATGACACAAGAAATTGCGCTCTGGCATGACGCGGAAACGGGCGTCGTTTCACTTTGGATCAAAGACATTGATCCTGAGAATCCCGATGGCCCGCGCATCTGGCATGAAGATCGACTGAGTATGCCCGTGCAACTTCCGACAGGCATGACGATCGACGATGCGCTTGCGGATGGTGCTTCGGTCTCGATGAATCCGTGGACGATCGCAACGCGACCAGATGGTTCGCGCCCGCGCATTGAACTGCATATCCTTGGCGAGACGAAAGTGTCTACGATCGTGCTCGAGCCTTGGGCAACAGGACCGCAGCGCCTCGACCTTGGTGAGGCGAGCCGAAGCGTGATTGATCTTGATCACGAAGGAAGAGGATTCGAACGATGGTGAAAGCTGTGGCACCCTCACGAAGTCGTCGCGGTTTCGCCTTCGAGCAATCGACAACAAACTTCGCTGCCGCGTCGGCTCTGCCGACCGCAGCGAGTCCAGAGCGATCGATGGAATTTGTCCGCGCTTCGCGGCAAATTGCGCGATCGCGCTCAGGTTTCGCGCTCATCGATGCGGTCATCGCGGGCGTGATTCTCGCGATTGGGCTGTCGGCGATTCTCTCGATCGCCGGTCGTGCGCTCACGATGGAGCAGAAGGGCGAAATCGAGATCCGTGCTGCGAGTGCGCTTGATGAGCTACTTTCTTCAGTTGTGACGGAAGGAGTGGAGACTTTTTCTGAAATACAGCCGACAAGTGGTCGTTTTGAGGCAAACTCTCCGTACTCTGACTTTGAGTTTGACATCCTGATTGAAGCGGGCGATGTCGGGGTTCCTGCACGCGTCGTCGCAACAGTGCTGCACGAGACGGGCAAGAAGTACTCGATTGAAACGCACATCGCGCTCAAACGCGGTGCAGAACCAGACCCTGTTCGATACCCCACGAGCCCGATTGATAGAGAGGCCCGCTATGAAGAAGAACGCGCAAAACTCGAAGCCGATTGACCGAGTGCTTCCGCAGAAGCAACACGACATCTCCCGCATGCGTCGCGGCTTCACGGTCATCGAACTCATTGTTGCGACGATGATCACCGCGCTCGTGGTGGGCACGATCACACTGAGTACTTCACAACTCTCGCGCGGTCGAAGTATCACCAAGCTTCGCCTCGAAGCAACGACTCGCGCGCAAGGTGCACTTGATGCAGTGCGACGGGACATTGTTTCGACGGTTCGCGATGAAGATCTTTTTCGCGCGCGCGTCGTGATCTACGACGGCGAAGCGTTCAGCCCTTATGGTGTGGTGGATCGCGACGAACTCGTGATCTTCAACAATCGCATGCGTCCAATCCAGGGTGATCGATACAGCGGCGAAGGCGGCGAGTACGAAACGCAATATCGCGTTGAAGATGATTACGCGGGCAGTGCGCTTTGGCAGCGTCGCGATGCGGTACCTGATGAGAATCCCGAAGGCGGCGGCACAGTGACTCCGCTTGTCGACGGGATCATCGGATTCAAGGTCGAAGCCTACGACGGCGAGTCGTGGTATCCAGATTGGGATAGCGACTTCGACGGAATTCCATGGGCGCTTCGCATTACGGTCGTTGCAACAGGCGATCCTGCAGGTAGCGAACCATCGGATGCAACCAAGTCGACGATCGTCCTGCGCACACAGATCGCGCTTGATCGCATCGTTCCTCCCCTTGAGGAGACCGACGCGGAGCAATCAAAGGAAGAGTCTGCTGCCGAAGGCGATGCTGCAGCGGCTGATGCTGCCGGTGGCGGAACTCCAACCGACCCTGCGACTGGACTTCCTGCGCCAGGCGGCGACGCCGGCGGAGGCGCTGGTGGCGGCATAACTGGTCCTCAAACACCCGGTGGCGGTCCTGGCGGTGGCGACTTTGGCCAACCTGGAGGCGGAGGTCCTGGCATGGGAACCGGGGGTGGCGGCGCAACCCGCCAACCTGGCCGACCCCCGTTCAATGGCGGTTCGGGCCGCGGCCGCGGATCAACCGTCGGACGACCAAGCAGCCCAAGTAGCAGTACTCGCGGCAACCGTGGCGGCTAGTTTCGACGCGCCCAGAGTTCACCGCGGTCCACAACAGCGTTTGATCCAAACTCTCTTCGGCGAAGTAGTAGGAACGCGCCTCCAAGCGCGCGGTTTTCGCAGCGATACCCTGAGTCGAAGGTAACGCTCCTTGCCGAAATCCTCGGCCTGTTCGACGCTTCAAAATCTGCCGACAGATCTCGGCGGACTTGCTGCGATTGTTGGTGATTCAGCCGATAGCACGGATCATGACGCCTCCCCCTCCAACACGATTTCGCCACGCCGCTCGCGGCTCGGCGATTGTCATCGTGATTTGGGCGGTCGCGATTGCTGCGGTGATTGTTGCTGGGGCGCAGATGCTGGCGTTTCGGCAGGCGACGCTCGGACGTGAAGCGCTCGCAAAAGTGGAAGCGCGCTGGGCGGCACGCGCTGGGCTCGAAGAGACGATTGCTGTCCTCGAATATCACACGGAGAAACCTGAAGCGGATGACGCTCGGCAGATTTTCCGCGATCTCGAATCGGTCGCTGATGGTTCGCTCGCCTCAGGTGAGTGGAGCATTCGCCACAGCGAGGATGGATTCGAGAAGAAGGGTCCGCAGGATGAGTCTGCGAAGATCAACCTCAACACGATTTCGAAGACGCAACTTCAGCAACTCTCGGGCATGAGCCTTGATGTTTCTGACGCGATCGTCGACTTCCGCGACACGGACAATTCGCCTGGCATGATGGGCGCGGAAAACGAGTTTTACAAGAATCGCGGTCTGACCTACGGACCGCGCAACGCTGACTTCCGCAGCGTCGCGGAACTTGAGCTCGTGCTCGGCGCGTTCCCGCAGAACGTGCGCGGCGAAGATGCGAATCTCAATGGTCGCCTCGATCCCAACGAAAATGATCGCGGCGAATCCGAACCCGCCGACGATGGCGATGGGCTTCTCGACGCTGGTTGGAGTGGATATGTCACTGCGCGAAGTCATTCCCTGCAGATGGGCGCGAGCGGCGAACCCAAGTTGTATCTGAAGGACGCCGCAGTTGAAGACATGACGGAGCGACTCACGATTTCTGCGGAACAAGCCGCGCTCATCAAGACGTGGGCTACAACTTCATCCGCTCGCATGGAGCAGTTACTGAGCGGAGATGTCGGCAACCTCAGCAGTCAGTCGCAACCGCAGAATCAACGCGGTCGCGATGCGACGGGCGGCGGTGGAGCGGGTCGATCCGGTCGAAGTTCGCAGGGTGCGACTGGTGGAAATCAGCGCGCTTCGAATGTTCCTAAGCTCGACCAGAATCAATTGCGACGCGTCTTCCAAGAAGCAACGCTCGATGATCCAACGAAGCCCGCACCCGGTCGAGTCAATGTCAACACCGCGCTGCCTTCCGTCCTTCGCATTCTCTTTGTCGATGATCCGATCAGTGCGGATGCGATCATGACCTTGCGAAACTCGAAGCCCGGTGGCGTGCTCGCGCTCTCTGACCTCCTGCAGTCAAGTAGAGTCTCCCCCGACACGCTGGCGCGTCTGGGTGGTGTGCTCGATACACAGAGCGCAGTTTTTACTATCACAAGTCGTGGACGATCTGCGTCCACGGGTCTTGAGGTTGAAATCACAGCCGTTGTTGATCGTTCTACCCTGCCTGCGCGCATTTTGGAGTACCGAGAGCAGTGAATCCACGAGTTGCAAAGCCCACAGACTCTCCCGCGATCGACCGATCTTTGCTCGGCATCGTTGCATGCCAACGCGGCGCGTGGAACCTCTTACTTGTACGCAAGGAAGAAGGCGCGCCGCGCGTACTTGCTGCGACCTCGCACGAGTCGATTGTTGAAGCGGTCAAAGTTTTGCAGGATGCGAAGTGCGCGGATCTTCGCGTGCTGCATCCGACGAGCGCGACGATCGTGAAGATCGTGCATCTTCCGATGATCGCTGCGGCGCAGATGTCGCAAGCACTCAAATTGCAAGCGGAAGGCATGCTGCTTGGCGCGACCCCTGCGTGCCGCGTTGGTCTTGCGGCAATTCCAGAAACAACAAGTGGCGCCGATCGACAAGGCTTGATTCTCGTCTGGCCAGAGTCATCGATCGGACTGACAGATTCGAAGATTCCCGCAGACGCGCAGTTCATTCCTGAACCCGCGGCGCTGCTTCCATTCATCACGAGTCAAGCGCCGAGTTTCATCGCCGATCGAGCGAGTGGCACGGTGCTCCTTGGGATGCGGGGCGAATCGGGACTCATTCTGCGGTCGACGCGAGAAGATGCGAGCGACGAAACATCATGGCGTGCTGGCATTCGACGTTCACTCGTTGAAAGTCTGATGAACGCGGGGCGCGCGCCTCAAGACGCTGCGAGTGAAGCCGATCATCTGCTCGCGCGCGCACTCGACACCGAGGATGGTCTGCGCGAGATTCCGATGAGTTCGATCGCCGCTGCTCGTGCGAAGTTCAACTTCGAACTCGGCATTCCTGTGGACGAACGATCCTGGTGGAATACATGGGCGCTCTTGGTCGGCGCCGCGATTGCATCGCAAGGTGAGTTCGCGGGCTTGACGCAACTTCGCCGTGAAACGGAACGCGAAGCGCCAACCCTGACGGATCGCTTTATTCAGCGGTTCTCCAATCGTCGTCGCGCATTGAAACTGACGATTGCCGTCATGCTTCTCTTGGGCATCCTGCCGATGCTCTTCGGTTGGATGCGCGTCACGATTCTCGAATGGAAACTACCCGCGGAGCTGAGCACGTTCGAACGGCAACAGCGCGCTGTCGATCGTCGTGTTGCCATCTACAAAGAACTCGCGGACGAAGGCATGCCTGTCGCGAAGATGCTCGGTGACCTCGCGTGCTGCACGACGGAAGGCATTGAGCTGATCTCGATTCACCTCTCGAAGAATCAAGGGCTCGTGCTGCGCGGAACCGCGCGCACGCAGTCGGATGCTGCAGGTAGCGATCTGGTTGCGCGCATGGTTTCGCAACTGCGCGACTCGAAGATTTTCGATGCGGTCACGGTGAGCTTTGCACCGCCTGATGCACGTGGAATCTATGTCTTCACGCTCAACGCGGATGTTGAAACACCGACGATTGCAGCGCGCATTCCGGAAGAGCGCGATTGGTCGGTGAAGACATTCTCCGAACGCAAGTGGGGCAAACTCGGTGAGGATGAAAGTAGTGACGCCACGCCTGCCACGACTGCCACGCCTGCCACGACTGCCACGACTGCCACACCTGCTTCGACGGCGACCACAACAACAGCGCCCATCGTGACCGCGGACGCGACAACGCCTGCGCCCTCGGTTGACCTTGCATCAGCAGCCGGTGCGACGCCGGCATCACCAGACAGTCCATCCGCAGGTTATTCCACGCCCACGCGCGGCATCGGTCGTCGCACGGAAACACCAAAGGAAGGCGAGGCAGGCGCAGTCGCAGGTCCCGCCTCGACTGCGGTTGCCGTGTTGCTCCCTGCGGAGTTCACGGACGAAGAGTTGAAGGGCATGAGCAAAGAACAAGCACGCGGATTGATTGGCGAAATCGCGACCGCGCGCAAGCAACCAGGACTCGAACCCGAAGTGCTCGCGCGACTCAACAAAGATTGGAAACGTCTGCTCGATTTCTTGAAGTCGCAGTCGTAACGAAAGACACGGATGAAGTTTTTACGCTCTCTCAACTCCAAGTTTGATTTGCAGCTCGATCGAGCGATCGGGTGGTACTGCCTCCAAGAACGCGCGATCAAATGGGCAGCGATTGCCATACCGATCCTCGTCGCATATCTCATCCTTGACTACGGTTTCTGGCAGGTTTCCTCGGGACTCGCCGCGCGCGGCGACCGTATCGAGAGTGCGATTGCCAGCTCGAAGCAACGCGCATCGACCATCAGCGGTGCGATTGAAAGTTCCGTGCGCGCGTTTGGACCAGTCGATGCGCCTGCGAACAAAGATGAAGGCGCGAACGCGTTGACGACATCCATCGCTGCGATTTTCAAAGCGAACAACACCAACTTTGGACTCGGTCTTCGCGAGCAACGCATTGGTTCACGCGAGCTTGAAGGCGCTGTGGGCAGCAGGATTGAGAAGGTCGTCGCCGAGATTCGATTCGAAGCGACGCCCGATACAGTGAGTGCAATCATCGCGCAACTTGAAGCAGCTCCTGAAATCGATTCGATCTCCGATCTCAAATTGAACTACCAACCGCAAACGCGCCGCGTCGCTGTGCAGTTAAGCGCCGAAGCATGGACTCTTGCACGTGGAGGTGACGCGTGAGTGAACGATTTCGCATCTCGGAACTCGTGCGTGGCGGCTTTCGCCCATCCGCGCCACTCATCGTTTCTGGCATCGCCACAACCATCGCGCTGATCGCCGTTGGCATAGGGTTGCGAGATCTTTCAGGCGCTGTGTTCACCTCAAGCGTGAGCGAATCCGACGCCGATCCGCTTTCGCCGTTGACAGAAGAAGCGACGAAGTCACTCGCCGATGCACGCAAGCGATTTGATGGACGCAGTGTGTTCGTGATGCCGACCGCGCCTGTGCGCAAGCCGAAGACGCCACCCACACCGCTCGTTCCTCCCACACCTCCTCCCGACCCTGGTCCACCGCCACCACCATCGAGCTACACAGGACCAATGCCCTCGAGCATCCTGGGCGACATTGTTTTCTTCGCATCGAACGTGCAGATCCGCAAAGGTCAAACGATCAACGGCATCACCGTCATCGAGACGCGCGCGCCTTGGGATGTGAAACTCGGCCACATGCGCGGCGAGTACACCGTTCCGATTTGGGGCAAGGGCAACAGCTCATTCTTTAAGACGAATCCCTATCCATTGACAGGTGCTGGCGGATTCGTTTCGACAGGAACGAGTGGCGCGAGTGCTGCTGGAAGCGCAACGAGTGGCGCATCAAGCGGCGCGACGCGCACGGGAACTGGAACTGCAGGAACTGCATACGGTTCACTTCGTCCTGATGGAACTCCAAATCTAAATGGAAGCACGAGCGGCGCGGTTGGTGCTGCAAGCACCTCAACTCCAAGTGGTCGCGGCGGGAGCGGCGCAGCAGGTTCCGCAGCCTCACCAAGTGCAGCCGCGGTTGCTGGCGCAAACCGAAACGCGACCCGAGGCGGCGCACCACTCTCTCCTCCTGGTGACGAACCTGGTGGAGATCAACCGCAAGGACCTGGTCCTGGCGACGAGCCCAACCAAGAGCAATCTCCCGCGATGGACCCGGTCAATCTTCCGCCGCCAGAGCCCGCGCCTCAAGACGAATCCAACTACGTCGATCCCGCAACGCTGCCTCAGCCGATTTCTGATGCTCGCATCAGCATGATGGATATGGCGACTGCGCGCAACGCACTCGGCGCGATCGATGGAACAAACAGTTTGCAAGTTGATCCGACGAATCGCGATCGACTCGCCAATGAACGAACACTCCTCCTTGAGCGCATCCAAGCGTTGCAAGGCGGCGGAGATCCGTAATCGATTGAAGAGCAGTCCGCAGTTCAGTCCGAAGTCAGTTCGCCTCGCGATGGCAGCCTCTGTGAAGTACGCGCATTCCGTGCACTCACAAACTGCACTCAGCCGAAAATCTGTTAGCCCTCTGGAGTCCCCACTTTGCGCAATTTGAAGATCTCGCTTCTCTCCTCAAGCCCGTTCCGCGTTTCGCGTTGTGGACGGGCAAACCTGCTCGGCGCTTGCATTGCGTCGCTCACTCTCGTGACGAGCACCTTGCAAGCTGCTGCATCGATGATCGAAGAACCTGCGCGCGCAGCGCCGCAAGAGCAACCTGTTGCAACACCGGCTGCACCTGCTGCTGCACCTGCTGCTGCACCGGCTGCTGCACCGGCTGTCGCTCCGCAGGCAGCTCCTGCTGTCGTCACACCTGTTGCGCCAAGTCGCGACGATGATCGCGCGCCTCCGATCGCGCAACCTCATGCGACGCCAGCCCTCGGTGCTGCTGCGTCGAATGCGCAATCGACTCCGACCGTGCCCGGCGACAACAAAGTGAAGAGTGGTCGCCGCGCGATGGATAGCGAACTCGTCACGCTCGGGTTCAAAGAAACGCCCATCGAAGAAATCGTTCCGACGATCATCAGTTGGACGGGCAAAGTCGTGATGTTCCAGAAGACGGACATCGGCAACGCGAAGATCACGCTCGTCAACGATGTGTTGATTTCGAAAGAACGCGCACTCGACTATCTCTTCGAAGCGTTTCGGCTGAACGGTATGGGCGTTGTGGAAACTCCCGACACGATCATCATCGAGACGCTGACGGATCTTTCCAAAGTGCAGCCGCTCGTGGTGCTCGGTCCGGATGACGATGTTTCGAATCTCTCCGAGAACGGCAACATCGTCATCAAGCTCTTCCAAGTGAAGCGCGCGAAGGCCACAGATCTGCACGAACGCATTGCTGCGCTTATTCCCGATGATTACGCGAAGTTCGAAGCGGACGCGAACTCCAATCAACTCTTGCTGCAGGGCGACATCGGGCTCGCGCGCAAAGTGCAAGCACTCGTTGCTGCGCTTGATGTTGAAACATGGGTCGACCATGTGACCAAGACATTCCGACTCGAATATCAAGACGCGCAAACCATCGCGGATCTCATCTACGAACTCTTCCCTGATTCGAGTGGACAATCCAGTCGCTCGAACGGGGGCCGCAATCAAGCGCAGCGCGGACAGAATCGCGGGCAGAATATTCCGGGTGGTCAACAGGCACAAGGAGGCGGCGCTTCTGGCGGCAGCACACTGATTGTCACTGTGCTTCCCACGCTCAATTCGTTAACTGTGCGCACAACGCCTGACAATCTCGCGCAGATCGAACGACTCGTTCGTGAAGCGTGGGACTTGCCGCCGAACACGGGCGGTTCGATCTTCCGCACCTATGACCTTGAGTACGCAGATCCAGGGAAGATCAAGGGACTGCTCTCGAATCTCTTGAATCCAGGCGCTAGTTCGCAATCCACAGGTGGAAATCGTGCCATCGCTGGCGGTCGTATGCCGCAATCGGGTGGTGAGAGTGGAGCGGGCGTTGCGGTTGCGAACATCTTTCAGATTGAGTCGTATCCAGAATCCAATCGTCTCGTCGTCATCTCGAAGACGCCAGAAAATTTCGAATGGCTCGATCGTTGGATCAAAGAACTTGATCAACCGTTCACCACCGGTGTGCCTGTCAACATTCCGCTGAAGTACGCGAGCGCGATCAAGCTCGCAGAAATTCTCAACACGTTGCTCGCGCAGACCGGCGCGCAGACAACATTCACGCTTCCTGAAGAAGGTCTCACAGGTATCGCCGACTCGTTCAACGAGGAGGGTTCCTCATCCACTGGGGGCGCTGCAGCGCAAGGCCAGCAGCAGAACGCCGTGCAATTCCCCTGGCAAGGCGGCGTCGGCCGTGGTGGCGCGAACGGTGCGGATGAAGGCGAAAGCAGCGGTCTCATTGGGCGCGCGCGCGTTGTGCCGAACGCAGGGCAAAATTCTTTGCTCGTGCTCGCGCCGCCTGAGGTGCAGAAGAAACTTGAGGAGATCATCATTGATCTCGATAAGCCAGGAAAGCAAGTCATGATCACCGCGGTGCTCGCGGAGGTTTCGCTTGGCGATGGGTTTAGTTACGGCGCTGCCATCGGTCGTCTTGATGACTTCGCTTCGCCACTGAACGGTGCCACCAATTCCGTCACGGGCAACATCGGGCTCACGCTCGATAAGGGCGGCACGGGCAACACCAACAGCAACTTCGCGTATCCGTGGTTTGATAGTTCAGAACTCAACATCACGACTTCCGATCAAACGGCATTCTTCATGCAGGCGCTCGCGAGCGATTCGGATGTTCGCATTCTGCAACAACCTCGCATCGTGACGAGCGACAACAAGGAAGCGAAGTTCTTCGCGGGTCGCGACGTGTCACTGCTCACGGGTGAAACTTCTGGTTTCGGCACGACAGGCACAACCGCCTCGTACAACCAAACTGCCGTCGGCATCGGCCTCAACGTCCGTCCTCGCATCACGCAGGACAACAACGTGAACATGGAGATCGAGATTCTGCTCTCGAATCTTTCGGCCGCGATCGTGAACTCGAATCCGATCATCGAGCGCCGTCAGACGAATACGGAAGTCACGCTGAAGAACGGACAGACGATCATCATCTCCGGCATCCGCCGCGAACAAGAGACGAAGAAGAATCGTCGCATCCCTTTCCTTGGCGACATTCCGATCATCGGTGCCGCGTTCGCGCTCAACGAGATTCAGAATGAAGTCGTCGAACTGGTGGTCTTCCTCACACCTGTCGTGATCGAGAATCCAGACGCGAACGATCACAACTACAACGTCAACGAGCTCCTGCGACTACGAGAACTTTCCGAGCCACTCGATAAGTCTGCAGAGTCGCTCATCAAGGGAAGTAAGTTCTTCGATGATCTTCGAAACGGTAAGGATCTCGTCACGCCTGTTCCTGATCTCGGCGAAGTTCCAGGCGCCGCACCATTAGGCGATGCAACAGCGCCGAACAAGAATCCTTGATGACGCGCGCATGATCCGCATGATCAGCATGCCCGTCGGAGTGCTCGCGCTCCTTGCTGTCGCACTGAGCTGCGCGCCGCATGCGAAAAAGCCGGGCATTCTCAAGGATGCGCTCGCAAGCAGCGCGCCGACGGCGGTGCAGGCATCGGCGGTGTCCACAGGTTTGCGCGGCGCCGTGCAAACGCTCGGGAGCATTCCATACGACGGCTTCACGCTGCCTGTGGTCAGCCCTGACGGACGACACTTCGCGATTCAGTCTTCAAGCAACGCGAGCGTCAAGACTCGGCTCGCAATGCCCAATGCGAGTGTCCCCAATGCGCGCATCGCAACGTATCGAATAGAAAGCAACGGACTCTCACGCATCAGCGAAAGCGAAGCTGGTGTGCTGCTTGGACGCGGCGCAAGTTTCGCAGGTTGCCTGTGTGAAGGACCGCGACCAGGCGGCGCTCGCGCGCTTGGCGTTCTTCCGTGGGGCAAGAGTGAAGTCGAGTGGATCGTCGACGATGGACGAACGAATGCGTTCGCGTCACTCGCCCCTGATGCGACGCTAGCGTGGAGCACGCGTGAGGCGATCGGCGGCGCGTGGAGTCTCGCGATTCGCATCGAGGGCGTCGAAGAGGACATTCTCATCGCGCCGCCTGAAGGTGCCGCGTGGCTTTTCCCTGTCGCAGTGCATCGAACGTGTGTGTGCGCCGTGCATTTGCGCGATGGCGTCGCGTCGTTCGCAACGTTTGATCCTACCAACACCGCGTCGTTGCATTCGCCTCCGACACTCACGCGCATTTCGGATCGCATCGACATGTATGCGGCGTCGCAGATGTTCGCGCCGCAACAAGGTCTTGATGCAATCACGCTGACGGGCGATGTGCTTTTCTTCGATCCAACCGTGCGCGCGATAGTCGCGTGGAATCCGAGCAGCGGGAAACTGGTTTCATTTCCAGGGCAACCAATGGCGCTGTCGTGCATCGACAGCATGCATGTCGCGGCGCTTTCAGGCACAAGCGTTCGCATTCGAACCATGGGCGACGATCAGGGCACAGGCACACAACTCGTTGAATCAGTCGCCGTTCCTCGCCGACTTCCGAGTGCCGATGGACAGAACGGCGTGCTCCTCGTCGCACCCGAGGGGCAGACGCTTAGGCTCGCTGCGTTGCGTCCGCTGCCGTTCGCGCCAGCATCCAAGCCATAAAAAACAACCCTCGCCTGTGCGAGGGTTGTTGGTCGTTCAATGGAAGCGCGAGTCGTCCACGAAGCGAGGGATTACTCCTCTTCTGCTTCTGCTTCGTCTTCATCTTCTTCTTCGCCTTGGGGTTCTTCTTCTGCAGGTTCTTCCTCAGTCGCGTCGTCGGATTCCTCTACCTTTTCTTCTTCCTCTTCCTCGTCCTCAAAGTCGTCGCCAAAATCGTCGTCTTCTTCTTCCTCTTCCTCTTCTTCTTCTTCCTTGGCCTCGTCATCGTCGAATTCGTCTTCACTGAATTCGTCGTCGTCCTCAAGGAAATTGAGATCCGTCTCTTCTTCGTCATCACCGCTCGCGAGAAGTTCGAAGGAAGTGAAACCGCGCGCTGATGATGATTGCATCGTTGCGCGGGTGGATCTCATCATGGTCGTAGCGTGGTTCGACATAAACGTGGGCATTCGCATAGAAACTCCAAGCGGTTGCGGTCGGCCTATCCGAGGTTCCGCGCGGGCGAGGTATCGGCACAGAGTGCCAAAGCACTCCATATACCTTCGGGGGCGAAGTTGTCGCGCCCCGTTGCCATTCTGTCAACCCTCTTCCGTAGGCAGTTTTACGGAATTTCAAAATCCGACAATGAGGGTACTACTGTCATTCGAGAGTAGAACCCATCCGTCAGCCGCAATCGTTCGGCTGAATCGCTGATTTATGGAACGCACCTCGATTGGAGCGCTCGTCAAACGAAGCCCCTGCGCAGGATCGGCCGTCGTGAGGATGTAGACGTACTCCGAAACGAGCGCCGTTCGCTTGGCATTGGGCGCCTGCCGGGCGCCTATACCGTTCACCAAGACGATGCGGTCTGCACCAATGATCGCGGCGATGAAATTCGGATCGCCCGTTGTGCCATCGCGACCGATGACATGTGCTGCTGCGTCGACAAGCGCGATGCGGCTATCTGCATGCGCGACAAGCCCACTGCCAAATCGCGAGATCGCTCGCACAACGCGCGCGTAGCCAGCAGGACCATCACCAAACCCAACCTCGGCAACACCCGCACTCCACAGATCAACGGTCAGCAACTGTCCGTTTCGATCGAGCGCAAAGAGTCGGCCGTCGCACCACACAGGCGAGGTTGAATCCCAACTGCGTGCATCCGCAACACCCATGAGAAAGCGCGCATCGACGCCGTTGGCACTCGGCTGCAGCGTCCACATCTCGATACCCGCTGTCGTTCCAATCGCGATCACGCCGAACGATGAACGCCGGATCCAACGGACATCGCCGCCTGATGCTGTCGCGAACTGCGCGAACGGAACGAGCGACACTGGATCGCACAACAGCACGGTCGGCTGTGAGAATCGTTCCGGCGCGCTGCGACCTCCAAGCGCGAGCAGATCCTCGTCGCCTGCCGTCGCGTAAACCTGCGGCAAGAGATCGTGCGCAATCGTGCGCGTCCCCGCGCGAGGCGCGAAACTCGCTGCCTCGCCGTCACGTCGAACGAGCACGAGGCGCCCACCCGCAATCATCGGCAAGACTTGCGCTGCGAAAAACGGCGCGCCTTCAGGAAGTACTTGAAGTGCGTTGAGATCACCATCCGCTCGCGCAAGCGCACCAAAGAGCTCCTCGCCAGACGGAGTTCTCCACAGTTCAGCACCTGTGACACGATCAATCGCGATGTAGTTCTCCGCGCGACCTTTGCCACTCTCCATCAAGACGAGCGTCGCGCCGTCGGCGAGCAGCACAGGATCGCGATCGTGCATCGCGAAACGCCAGCGCTCTTCGAATGCCTTCGTGTCGCGCGCAACCAGATCAAACTCTTCCATCACATACACCGTCTTCTGCGCTCCTGCATCGAAGGCTTGAAATGCGCGACGCACAAGTCTGCCCGGAATCTCTGTCACAGTGAATGTCGGCGCACCAATCTGAGGCGGCGCAATTGCCGCGACATGCGCAGTTGCACTGCCTGCGAGCAGCGCGATGAGATCCTTGCGCTCGGGTGCGATGTGTGCTTCACGGAGCGCCATATCGATCAATGCATCTCGCGCACGCAGTTGATCCTGCGACTTCAAGATCTCGGCGCCCGCTCGCGCTGCCTCCGCACCCGCGCGACTTCGAGGGAACGATTGCACGATCGCGATGCACGACGCTGCGGTCAGCGGCGACGACACTTCGCGCAACGCATTCGCGGCGAGCAATTCATACGCGTTCGCCGCCTCAACTTGATCTGGCTGTGCGAGAAATTGCGCCAGCAGCGGAAGCGCCACCGCGCGTGTTGCGCGCACCGCACCCGTCTCCAAGAGGGCGACATTTTCCGCATCCGTCGCGGCAATCTCGCGCCATGCCTCGATTGCAGCGGGCGCATCGCCCCGCCGTGCGAACCACTCCGCGCGCGCGAATGCAAGTCGCACTCGCAATTGCGCGTCGTCCACAAGCTCAGCAGCAAGCGCGAAAAATCGCTCCCCGAGTCCGCCTGCCGCGGGCGCATGCTCCACAAGACGATCGGCAAGCAGTGCTCGCAGCGGGTCCCCTTCACGCGACTTGAGAATGAGACTCGCGCGCTGCGCGGCATCGAGAGCAAGCGCGAGATCGCCACCTTCAATCGCAAGATCGAAAAGTACGAGCGCAGCCGATGCATCTTGCGCGCTGTCAAGCCGCGCGCGCAAGACTTTCACAGCATCAAGTCCCGACATATACACATCGACGTGATCGACACCGACCGCAACAACACGATCCTCGACAAGCACTGCATTCACCGGCTCACCAGTTTCAAGCGTCGCAACGCGTCGACCGGTTGCGAGTTCCACAAACCACAACGCAGTCACTCCTGGCACGAGCGCGAGGTCCCCCGCGATGCTCACACGTCCACGAATGCCTCCGCGATTGTCGCGACCTTCGCGCGCTTCCCAAAGCACTACTTCTGTCTCGCTCAGTTTCCAGCGCGGTGTTGCAAGATTCGATGGATCAAACGCAATGACATCACTTCCAACTGCAATGATCAGCCCATCACCTGACACCAGCGAGCGCGGACTTCCCCACGCTGTCCCCGGACCAATCACCGCAACACCGTGTGTCTCGCCAGTGTCCGCGTCGAGAGCGACGACTTCCGATTCATCTGGTGCCACGCTGTAGACGAGGCCCGCAAGCACCAGTGGTCGTGCAAACTCCCACGCTTCACCTGAAAAACGCGGCTCGCGCAACGGAACACGGAATCGACGCAACCACTCGATTGCGCCATCACTCATGCGAAGGCGCGCCACCGCGCCCAGCGGCGTGGAAACATACAGCGCACCATCGTGCACGATCATGCCAGGCGCTCGACGAACGGAAACTGCACGCGTTCCGCCCGCAGCCGCTGCAAGAGTCAACCATCGAATGCTGCCATCGCTTCGTGCGAGGGCAAGTACGGAGTCCGCTTGTTCGAGGCGCGTGGACGGTCGACGCACCGTCACCAAGACTACATCGCCTGCAATGATCGGAGAGCCAATCGGATACGCGCCCATGAGTTCCGTGCGACCTTCAAGAGCATCGACGGACAAACTCCATCGTTGCGTGCCGTCGCGAACGTCAACAAGAAACACGCGACCTCCGTCCGTGCGTGCGTTGGAGAAACCATTGCCAGCAATCACCGCCGCGTCAAACCCATGGATAGCAACGCTCGAGAGATCCACCGCAATGCCCGTCTCACGACCCGTTCCCGCAAGCGCAAGTTCAACACTCCAACGCTCTCGCGCAGTGGTCGCATCAAACGCACGAAGTGTGCGGCCCTCGCTCACATAGATCGTGTCACCAAAGACAGTCGGCTCCGCCGTCAACCAAGATGCATCGGCGCGTGCCCGCTCTGCTGCGTGCTCCGGAAGTCTTGCGAGCGTTTCCGCGCCGTAGTATCGAAGAAACAGCGAGTCGTCGAGTGTCGCAGTGAAAACGCGACGCCAAGCGGCATCGGGCAACGCCGCGCGCTGACCGCCCGTCACAGCGCTCGCGGGGTGCACGCTCTTCGGCGGCGCATGAAACTGACGCGCCGCGTCTCGCGCAGTTGCAACTCGCTGCTCGGTTGGAACACGCGCTGCGAGTTGCTCGAGCGCCGCGAGTGCGTGGAGCGAGGACGCACTTTCTCCACTCGCGCGCAAACTCATCGAAAGCAATGCGAGGTATTCCGCGCGTCGACCGACGACATCGGAACTCTGCGTCGCGTCGTCGGTGAGCATCGGATGCTTGCGCACTCTTTCAAGCACGACAACTGCACGCGCGAATTGTCCCGCACGCAGCGCGTCTTGGGCGAGAAGCAAAGAGGCGGTCAGTCCTGCAGAGGTCCAGCGTCGACGCGCGGCGATCGATTGCGGACCGTCTTGCGCGAGCAACCGATCCGCCTCTTCCGATTCGCTGCGAAGAAAACGCGACATCACTTCGGGAACAGCCAAGAGCAACGTTTCGACTTCTTCAGCGACGGAGACAAAGCGTCCTTCTTCCGCATCCCCCACTTGCACGATGCGCGCGCCGAACTCATCAAGCAGTCGTCGGGCAATATGCGCAGCTTCCGCGGGATTCACGATTGATTGCGCGCGCATCTGCTCGACAAGCGATTGCGCTGTCGGTGAATCCGCGACCGCGGGAAGCACACTTTCTTGCCATGGAGATGCAAGGGCGAGAGGCGCGCACAAGCCAAGCAGCAGAAGGACTGCGGAGCCACCCACATGTTGCGCACGGAATGCGCGAAGCGTGCGTCGAAGACCTGCGTTTCGCATGACCATGCAAGCGTAGCCGCTCTCCGCAAACCTGCGTGAAGTTCGGTTACGCTGCGTCCGCGCATGCTTCTGATTTCACGAAAATTTTCTTTCGCTCTCGCACTCAGTTGCACGACTCTCGTCGGTTGCACGATCGCGCCGCCCAGCATCACACTCACCTCGGTTCGACGCGCTGCAACGAACACGCACGCGAATGAGTACGAACTCGAGTTTGCAGTTCGCAACACCGACGATGCTGCTGTTGAACTTGAAGCGTGGACTTACAGCGTCACCGCGCCGGATGGTTCAACCTACGGTGGAACATGGGCGGCGCTTGCGGTGCTGCCCGGAAGCGCGACGAAATCGCTCATCATCCCTGCGGTTCTTGATGCGACTCCAAGCACAGCACCAGGCACCTCGCTTCGCGTGCATGGCGAACTCGGCTATCGCGATCCTGGCAATCTCGCGCGCCTCCTTCGACAGATGGGACTCCTGGCATCGCGCAGCGCGTTTGAAGGAAGTGCCATTGTCGTCGAAGACCTCCGCCCCTTGCCCATTGCGGCCGCGGCTTCCACTACGACGGGTGCATCTGTGACACCTGCAACCCCTGCGCCGATTGCGCCTGCCAAGTAGGTTTGCACGGCGCAACTCTCACGCATCACCGCGTCGCTGCGTATCCACGCACATCCTGACCGAGCCACGTGATTCCTACGGGCAATCGCGCCGATCACACACAGGTGCGCAGAGAGATTCGCTGAAACTCGTCCGTTTCAGCTCGCTCTGCATTCGCCGAGGGAATCGATGCTCAATGACATTCTTCGCAAGGCGCATGAACTCGACGCCTCGGACATTCACCTCGTTGCGGGGAATCCTCCGACAGCGCGCATCAACACCGTCGTGACCCCAATGGATCTTCCGCCGCTCAGTGCGGAAGACACCCGTCGCATGGTGCATGAAGTGATGAGCGCCGAGCAATCCGAACAATTCGCTCGGGCGCGAGATCTCGATTTCTCCTACGAAATCGCGGGATTCAAGCGCTATCGCGTGAACGCGCATCTCCAGCGCGGCGTGGTTGGTCTTGCGCTGCGCGCGATTCGCACGAAGGTGCCGCCCCTTGCGTCGCTCAACCTTCCTGAAGTCATCTCGCGACTCACCTATCTGCCGCGCGGGCTCGTGCTCGTGACGGGCGACACAGGTTCCGGTAAATCGACAACCCTCGCAGCGATGATTCAAGCGATGAATGAGCGGTATCGCAAGCACATCATCACGCTCGAAGATCCCGTGGAGTACACCTTTCAAAGCGATCGATGTCTCATCGAACAACGTGAATTGGGCTCGGATATTCCCACGTTCGCGAGCGGTCTTCGTCACGCGCTGCGCCAAGATCCCGACATCATTCTCGTCGGTGAAATGCGAGATCTCGAAACCACCGCGCTCGCCATCACCGCTGCAGAAACGGGACACCTTGTGCTCTCGACGTTGCACACCGTGAACGCAAGTCAATCGGTCGAACGTATCGTCGACATCTATCCCGCCGGCCAGCAGAATCAAGTGCGATCGATGCTTGCCAACACGCTGCAAGCAGTCGTGTCGCAAACACTCTTCCGCCGCAAGGATCGACCAGGCATGGTTCCTGCGATTGAAGTGCTGCTGTGTACGCCCGCCGTGCGCAACATCATTCGCGAAGCGCGCACGTATGAAATCCCGAACGTCATCGAAACCAATCGCGCGATGGGCATGCAGAGTTTGGACAACGCGATCGCGGAACTTTATTTCAACGGCATGATCGCTCGCGAGGACGCGGTCGCGCAAGCCAGCCACCCCGACAAGCTCGATCGCATGCTCGCTGCCTGAGGATTTGTTCATGGCGCACTATCGCTACCAATCCCGAACTGCGAAAGGCGAACTCCACGCGGGAGTGCTCGTTGCAGAAAACGCCACGACCGCTGCGAGTCTCATTCGCGGCCGCGGCGAATTCATCGTGCAACTTGTTCCGACCGCCAACAAGGATGGGAGCGAGTCCACATTTTCCGCGATCCTCAATTACAGCAGCGGACCTTCCTCGAGCGACATTCTCGACTTCACGACGCAACTCGCCGTCATGATTCGTGCAGGTATCTCGATTCGCGCGGCGCTTGAGGGCATCACAGATCAAACCGCGAATCCGAAATTCAAACGGATCCTCTCGCAGGTTCGATCTGACGTTGAAAGCGGCAAGAGTTTCAGCGAGGCAATCTCGAAGTACCCCAATCTCTTCGGACCGCTCTATGTGAACATGGTGCGCGCCTCGGAAATGTCTGGTTCGTTCGCGAAAATGCTCGACCGCATTGCGAGCTATCTCACGCAGGAGATTGAAACGCGCAAGATGGTCATCGGCGCGAGCATCTATCCGGGCATCATTGCGCTGATGGCGATCGGCACGACGATTTTTCTCTTGACGTTTGTGTTGCCGCAGTTCGCGGGCGTCTTCAAAGGTAAGGAAGACGCGCTGCCTGGTCCCACTCGATTTCTCATGAGCCTGTCGGCATTCATGGTGCAGTATTGGTGGGTGATTGTCACGCTCGGCGGCGGCGTTGTGGTGAGCTTCCTCACATTTATCAAGACGGATGTTGGCGGATTGTGGTGGGATCGATTCAAGATCACGATGCCGATTCTGCGCCGCATGTTCCGAGCGCTCTACATCAGTCGAAGTCTGCACACGATGGGCGAACTGTTGAATGCAGGCGTCCCCATGCTCGACACGCTGCAAATCACGGCGGATGTGAGCGGCAATCGTCATTACCGCAGACTCTGGCGCAGCGTCTCCTCCGCGGTTCGACAAGGCAAGAAGGTGCAATCACAATTGCAAAAGACCACGCTGCTTCCGCGCGCCGTCGTGCAGATGATCGGCGCGGGTGAAGAATCTGGTCGCCTCGGCGAGACGCTTGATGAAATCTCACACTACTACGCGAAAGCGTTGAAGGACGCGATCAAGTCCGTCACCGGCATGATCGAACCGCTCATGATCGTGCTGATGGGTGGAGTCGTTGGCTTCATCGCGATGGCGATCATTCTTCCGATCTTCAAGATGTCCAATCTGGTATCGGGGCACTAAGGAGTTGGAATGCTGCGGCGCTTGCAACCATCACGAATCCACTCAAGAACGCGCGGTTTCACGCTCATCGAGACTGCGCTCGCGACGGTGATCGTCGGCACGGGCGTGCTGGCGATTGTCTCGGCGCAGCAGGCATTTTTTCTCAAGAACGAATGGTCGACGCACGCGTCGACTGCGGAACGCCTCGGCAATGAGTTCCGCGAAATGACATGGCGCCTTCCCGCGCATGACCCTGTGACTGGCACGACATTCTGGGGACCAGAGCCTGATGAAACTTCGCTCGAAGATTACGACGATCTCGATGACTTTGATGGCGAAGGCGGTACCGGCACGGTGTGGAGTTCCGCCATCGGCAATGGACCTGTCGCCGCAGCGCGCGCTGTCATTGACAAGATGGAAGGCTGGTCGCAAGAAGTTACGGTGGAATGCGTCGATCCATTCGACATCGTCGTCCGCGTCGATGACAACGCGACCGACATGATCCGCATGCTCGTCACTGTGCGATTTCAAGGAGTGCAAGACAGCGCGCCACGAGAAATGACGCGCGTCTCTTGGATTGCCCCGAAGTGAATGCGATACTTCAGGGGGATAGACGACTCACAACACGGGTTCGTGGCGACGGAACTGCGGCACACTCTATGGAAGCACGACGCACGCTTGGACATCAACCGACTTTCCGCGCGCGCGCTCGACGCGGTGTTTCGAGTGTGCTCGCGATGCTCTTCCTCGTGATCTTTAGTTCACTCGCTGCAGCGATGGCTGTGGTCGCGCAAGGCAACCTTCGCACCGCAGATAGCTCACTCAAAGTTTCTCGTGCGCAGAGCGCTGCCGAGACTGGACTCGTCTTCGCGCAGCGTCGCATGGTCTCGGAAGCCACGCGCTTTGTCGTGAAGCGCGGTGTCGTCGATGCAGATTTCGCAGACAGACTCTGGCAAGGCAACTGGACTCCCCAAGACGGCGTGACGGTGAGCCCGCCTGTTGGTTACCCAGGCTCCGGAACTCCCGCGAGTCTCGCCGAAGCGCTGCAAGATGCGCACGCCGAAGATGGAAGCGCATTTGCTGTTGCGTTTGGCGATTCCATTTTGCCGCGTGTTCTTGAAGATGGAACGCTGCTCTGTCCGCCGATGCGGATGGAAGCGAACAACGACCAACTCTACTTCCGACTTTCTTACCAACCGCTGCAGGACTCGTCGGACATTCTCATCACCTGCTCAGGCACGGACGGCAACGTCTCACGCACCGTGAGCATGCGTTGCCGACTTGCCAAGCGCATCGAGTTTGCGGTGCTCAGCCCCAACCGCATCATGGTTGGAAAAAACGTACTCATCGATGGACCTGTCGGCACGCGCTACGGCACGGAGCCTAATGAACTCTCCGCGGGCAACGGTGATCCGATCGTCATGCGCAGCGACTTTCGCTACCTCTCCACAGCACTGACCACCAAGATCGACACGCTGCGTGACGCAGTCGTTGCGCACGATGTCGACGGCGATGGACGCCTTCGACCCGCACACCCTGAAGAGTCGCAAGGACTTTCTGCGCACCCCGAACTCGTCGATCTCGATCAGAATCAATACGTCGACGAGTTTGATCTCTTTCTCAGTGAGTTCGATGTCGATGGTGATGCTGGTGTTGTGTGGGATGCAGCCCGCGCGATGGCGGCAGGACTTGGTTCCGTCTCTCCAGAGTTTGTCGATGTCGACGCGCAACTCGCACGGCTGATCGATCGACGTGCACCTGATCGCGATGGCGATGGCGATGTGGATGCAAGTGACACGCGCCTCGGCTACGACGATGGTGTGCTCAACGCGCATGACCTCTACGCGAAAGTCACAGGCGCGCTGGCGTTTGGTGTGACGAAAGAAGCATGGGAGCTCGCTGCGGGCGAACCTTGGCGCGGCATCGCGCAAGGCGCCGTGAAGAGCCCACTGGATGTTCCTCCCGCGCGCTTTGAAGTTCCCGCAGATGAACTTCGCCTTGTTTCCACGGCAGATTTCGCTGGCAGCGCGTCTTGGCTTTCCGATGCTGCGCAGGGAGTTCTCCTTCAACAAACGACCGCCGGTGTCAGCGCTGGCGGATCCTTCACACCAGCGGAGGCTGCAAACTACGAAGCGATTCCATTCGGTTCACTCGCGGCGTATGACTACTACCAACGTCCTGTGTACACCGGCATCACCTTTCGTGATGTTCGCATTCCAAGCGGAACCAATGCGCTGTTCGTCGGCTGCACGTTCGAAGGCGTGACCTATGTAGAGACCACTGCTGGCTGCACCGACATCAATTGGAATTACGCGGGTGCGATCGAACAAGTCGATCAAGGCGGAGGCGCATTCGCGTATGTGCCGCGCTTTCCTGATATGCAAAGCGCCGTGAATGGCTCGGCGGTTGCAGATACGAAACCGCTCAGTAACTCACTCCGATTCGATGGCTGTACGTTCCTCGGCGCCGTGACCGGCGATGTTCCAAGCGAGTACACCCACTGGCGCAACAAAGTGCAGTTCACGGGCGCAACCCGATTCTTCATCGACCCCGAGGATCCAGAAATCATGTCGCAGACGGATGGCGCACAGTTGCAGGCCGTGCTCGCAGGATTCAGCGAAGAAGCGCTCGACAACATGCAGCGCAGTTCGATTTTTCTTCCTGGTTGGTCGGTCGATGTGGGCAGCTTCGCGAACGAACAGAACATTGATCCTGACTTGACACCGCGCGTGAAATTGAAGGGCACTGTGATCGCAGGCGTGATGGATGTGCGCGGCAGTGCAGAAGTGCACGGCACGCTGCTGCTCACCTACCGCCCTGCCACTGCGCTTGGGCCGCTCTTCTACGGCGGAGCGCCTGAAGCGTTCAACACCACACTTGGATACTTCGGTCCACTCGATGGTGATGGCGAAGGCTTGCTTCCGAATGACGCTGGATTCCTTGGGTTCGGAGAGATTCGTTTGCACTATGACCCCGATGCGAAGTTGCCCGACGGCATTCCGTGGCCAATCACGGCGATTCCACAGCGCGACAGTTACCGAGAAGGCGGAGGCGCCGCGTGATCAGCGATCGAACTCGACCTTGTCCGCGCCGCGTACGCGCTTTCAGCCTCATCGAGATGCTCATCGCGCTCTCGATCACAGGCACGCTGCTCGCTGCTGTGCTCGTCTCACTGAACGCCAGTTTCATTGCGTATCAAACCACGACAGAGCAAGCATCGACGCACACCATCGCGCGACTCGTGATCCATCGTGTGCAAGCGCTTGTGCGCAACGGTCGTGAGTTTGGACCGATGCCGAGCGATGTGCGCGAGCGCTTTCTTGCATCCGATGAAATTCAATTTCTCGACGACCAAGACCGCGTCATTGAGATTCGACTCGACCGCGCGAATGGGAAGTTGACGTTCGCTGTGGACGGCGGAACTGCGTACGCATTTCTTGGAGGCGTGAGTGGCCCCGTCGACGCCGATGGCGACCCTGTGGGTGCGTTTCTGCTGGAATACGAAAATGGACGCACGTTGCGGCGCGCGACGTTCGACCTCACGGTCCTCGGCGATGATGATGTGAACGTCGAGCTCGAAGGCAATCACGTGCAGCCGTTACGGCTCGTCGGCAGCACCATGCCACGTCGGCTCGCTTGGTGAAACGCGGTGCTTGCGTTCAAACTCTTGCCGCATCAGAAGCACATGCGGGCCAACGAGCGCTTCACTTGATTCTGGAATGCCTTCGGTGGGCGCGCGCTTGTAAATGCCATCACTGCCCATGCGCCACTGCTGACGACAATCGTTCAAGTGCATCTGGAGAATCTGCCACAACCGCTCGCGATGGTCACGCAATGCAATCGGTGTTGCACATTCGACCCGCGTGTTGAGATTGCGATACATCCAGTCTGCGCTGCCGATGTAGAACTCACCGTCAAGTGGATCCGCGGCGCCGCGACCGAACCAGAAAATGCGGCTGTGCTCGAGGAAGCGACCGATCGTGGAGGTCACGCGGATGTTCTCACTCAAGTGCGGCACGCCAGGTCGCACACAGCAGAAACCTCGACAGATAATGTCGACTGAGACACCCGCGTTCGATGCTCGATAGAGCGCGTCGGTGACGCTGCGGTCTTCAAGCTGATTCATCTTCACGATGATGCGTCCGCGCATGCCGCGCTGTTGGACTTCAATCTCTTCGTCGATCAACTCAAGGAAGCGTCGCTTCATCGCCACAGGCGCGATGAGCAAACGTTGGTATTCCTTTTGACGGCTTCGCCCCGTCATGTAATTGAAGAGACCGATGAGGTCTTCCGTGATCGCAGGGTCACACGTGAGGAGCCCGATGTCTTCGTAGAGTCGCGCGGTCTTAGAGTTGTAGTTGCCGGTGCCCACGTGCGCATAGCAACGAATGCTGCCCGCCTCTTGTCGCACGACCAGCGCGACCTTCGTGTGCGTCTTCAGACCAACAACTCCATACGCCACATGCACGCCCGCGTCTTCAAGCTTGCGTGCCCACACGATGTTGCGTGCTTCATCAAAGCGCGCGCGCAATTCCACCAGCACTGCGACTTGCTTGCCCGCTTCTGCGGCGCGAATGAGACTCGGAATGAACGGGCTATCACCGCTCGTGCGATACAGCGCTTGCTTGATCGCGAGGACTTTGGGATCCACAGCTGCCGCTTCAATGAATCGCTCGACCGAATGATCGAAGCTCTGGTACGGATGATGCAGCAGTATGTCTCGCTTGCGAATGAGCGCGAAGACATCAGAGTCTTCCGCTTCAAGTCCAGGTGGCGCGAGTGGAGTCCACTTGGGCCAATGCAGTTCAGGCGCGTCGATGTCGGCAATCTCATTGAGCACGCCCCAATCGAGCAATCCATCGACTTCGTAAATATCTTCGTCCGTGAGTTCAAGTTCCTCTTCGAGAAACCGCTGCACGCGATCACCTGCATTCGACGCTACTTCCAAGCGCACGACGCGCGCAAACCGACGCTCGCGCAATTGCTGTTGAATGAGTTCGAGCAAATCCTCTGCGTCTTCGTTGTCTCGCTCGGTCTCTGCATTGCGTGTCACACGGAAAGGCAAGACCTTGATGATCTCCATGCCAGGAAATAGATCGTCGAGGTTGTGCGCGATGACTTCTTGCAGCGGCACGAAGCGCTTGGAGTTCGCGAATCGAAACAGGTTTCCGCCAAACTCAGGGACCTTCACACGCGCGAAAAGCTGCTCGCTCTCACCAGGACGACGCAACATCACACCGAGCGACACTGACATATTCGAGATGAACGGAAAGCGATGGCCAGGATCAACAGCGAGCGGCGTGAGAATTGGAAAGAGATTGCGGCGATACCACGCTTCGACCTCTTGACATTCTGCATTGGAAAGTTCATTCCATGTGAGCAGTTGAATGCTCTGCTCGCTGAGCTCGGGCAACAGCACATCGCGCCACAAGTGCTGCGCGACAGCGTTTTGTGCAATCGTTCGTTCACGAATCAACGTCACCTGATCTTCAGGCGAGAGCGGCTCCCACGCGGGGCTCGCAACGCCCGCATCAATCTGCCGACGCAACCCACCGACGCGCTTCATGAAGAATTCGTCGAGATTGGAGCCGAAGATCGCGAGAAAGCGCACGCGTTCAAGCAGCGGCACATGCGGATCCGACGCTTGCGCAAGCACACGGCAGTTGAACTCGAGCCATTGCAAATCGCGGTTCAGAAACCGCGCAGGGTCATCAAGCCCGACCGGCAGAATGTCATTGGGCGCGATCGGCTTGCGTGGTGATTTCGAGGAGAGCTCAGTAGGCGTCATAAGAAATTCAGAGGGACATCAGCGGTGCGCGACCGGACGATAGACTGCAACGCACCGCGGCGCTTCCGTGACGCGCACTGCGACAAGTCGAACGCCCTTCGGAATTCTCGCGAGAAGTTCTTCCGCGATGTGCTTTGCAACATGTTCCGCGGTTGGATTCGTTGATGCAAATGCTGCGGTTGCATTGAGGTCCGCGTTGCGAAACGGCGCGATCACTCGCGCAAGCGCCGCTTCAAGTGCGTGAAAGTCGCACAGCAGTCCCTCAGGATCAAGCGCAGGCCCCTCAACTTCGCATCGGACGTGCCAGTTATGACCGTGCGTCACTTCGCGCACGCCGCGCAGCACGATCGCATGCGCTGCGCTGAACTCCGCTTCGACCTCGAGTGAATACATGTCCGCGAGTGTACGAGAGCCTCGGAGAAACAGCACCTTTGCATCGACCGTAGCATATGCTACTATTGCTCCATGCCGAGTTGTTCAAGCCATCTGCGCATGCCGCTCATCTGTCTGGCCGCACTTTTCGTTTCGTGTTTGCAGTGGAGTTGCGGCGACAAAGATGGGGTCGAGACGAAAGCAAGTGCGAGCGGTGCGGCAGCGAATACATCCTCCCTCACGCTCGTTGCAACCACGGGCATGGTTGCGGATGTCGTCGAACAGGTCGTTGGAAATCACGCGCGCGTGATCACGCTCATTCCCGCGGGAGCAGATCCGCATCTCTGGACACCTACACGCACGGACATCATGCAACTCCTCGAAGCGGACGCGCTGTTCATGAATGGACTTGGACTTGAAGGTCGTGCGGGCGAAGCTTTTTCGCGAGTCTCCAATGCTGGTCGACCAGTCTGCGCTGTAACGGCGCATCTTCCTGATGGAGATCTCCTTCGCGATCCTTCGAATCCGAATCATCCCAACCCACACGTGTGGATGGATCCTGGACTTTGGGGAGCCACCGCGCTCGCGGTCGCAGAGATTGCGTCGCAACTCGATCCCGCGCACGCGGAGGAGTTCCAGAAGAACGCGGTGCAGTATGCCACCGAAGCGAAGAAAGTCCGCGACGATGCAGCAGCGATGCTCGAATCTGTTCCGAGCGCAAATCGTGTCCTCATTAGTTCGCATGATGCGTTTGGATATTTCGGCAAGCGATTCGGCTTCGAAGTGCGTGGAATTCAGGGGATTTCCACGGAGAGCGAAGCAAGCGTGAGCGACATCGAACGACTCGTCGCGGAGATTTGCGAACGATCCATTCCAACAGTGTTTATCGAAACGACTGTCTCCGATCGCACGATTCGCGCGCTCGTTGATGGATGCGCGGCGCGCGGGCACTCGCTCAAGATCGGAGACGCACTCTTCAGCGATTCGATGGGCGCACGCGGAACGCCAGCCGGCACGTGGCCCGGCATGATTCGCCATAATGCAAGTTCGGTTGCCAACGGATTGCGGGGCGGCGCGTGAGTGCAAAGCCTTGTCCACTCGACATTCAAAATTTTTCTGCGGGTTACGGCAATGGCGAGCTTGTTGTTCGCGATGCGTCCTTTCGATTGCGCGCTGGCGCGATGACCGCGCTCGTTGGTCCAAATGGTGCGGGCAAGAGCACGCTCCTCAAGGGCGCACTCGGACTCTTGACGCATGCGGACACCGCATGCGTTCGCTTTTTCGGAAGGCCGCTCGAAGAGGTTCGCGCGCGCGTGGCGTACCTGCCGCAGCGCGCGGAGATTGATTGGACCTTTCCAGCAAGCGCACTGGATGTCGCAGCCATGGGTCTCTATCGCAAGATCGGATTCTTTCATCGCGTGACTGGTCGATGGAAAGCCGAAGCACGCAAGGCGCTCGCGCTGGTTGGCATGGAATCGCTTGAAAACATGCCTATTGGCGAACTTTCGGGCGGTCAGCAGCAGCGCGTCCTGCTCGCGCGGAGTCTCGCACAAGGCGCAGATCTCCTCATGCTTGATGAGCCGTTTGTGAATGTGGACTTCGCGACAGAAGAACGACTTGGCGCGGTTCTTCGCGAGGCGTGCCAGCGCGGCATGAGCGTCTTCGCAGTACATCACGATCTCGGCGATGTCCGTCGGTACTTCGACGAAGCCGTGCTCTTTGATGGAACAGTCGTGGCGCACGGAGCAATCGACGTTGCGCTCGCGGATGCAAATCTGCATGAAGCATTTCGGTTGGGACCGCCACCTGAGGAAGCGATTCCGTGATGACGAGCGGCGCGACGTTCGACATTCCATTTTGGGGCGCGAACACGATCATGGTCACGCTCGGCTGCGCTGTCTTCGGCGCACTCGCGGGCAGCGTTGGCACGTTCGTCCTCGCGCGCAAGCAATCACTACTTGCGGATGTCGCGGGGCACGCAGCACTGCCTGGTGTCGCACTCGCATTTCTGATGGGTGAATGGCTCGAGATTAATGGCCGTTCGCCGTGGTTACTTTTTCTCGGTGGCGGAACCACCGCATGGCTCGCTGCATGGTGCACGCCGTGGCTCGCGAACAAACGCAGACTCGGCGCTGACGGCGCGAACGCCGTTGCCCTCGCTGGATTCTTCGGATTGGGAACCGTCCTTTTCTCGTTGGTGCAATCTCATCCAACGGGCGCGCAGGGCGGACTTCGCAAACTGCTGTTTGGCAACGCCGCTGCAATCACAAGTAGCGACGCGTTCGCACTCGCGTCCATTGCGCTCATCGCGCTTCTTGTTCTCGTGCTGTACTTCAAAGAGTTTTCCCTGCTCGCGTTTGATGAGGCAGCGGCGAAAGTGCTCGGCTTCCCAACGCGCATCTTGGATTGGATGCTGCTCTTGCTGCTCGTTGCCACTGTTGTCGCGGGCATGCAAGTCGCAGGTGTCGCCCTCGTTGTCTCGATGCTCATCGCCCCCGCTGCAGCGGCGCGTGTCATCGGCGGATCCTTCGCGAAAACAGCCACACTCGCCGCATGCATCGGCGTCGCGTGCGCGGTGACAGGCGCAATCGCTTCACGTGCCATCGACCATGTGCCCACTGGAAGTGCGATGACACTCGCGGCAACGGGTGCATTTTTTCTCTCGATTCCCGTGGCGCGATTCTTCCACTCCAAGCGCGAGCATGTCGCGAAAGAACTCGCGGTATGACGATCTCGCTTGCCGTCGATGTGCCAGCATTGATCGCGCTGCTCTGCGCGCTTGTCGCGTGCGGAACTCTCGGTAATTTTCTCGTGCTCCGCAAAGAGGCGATGACGGGCGATGCGATCGCGCACTCTGTCTTGCCGGGACTTGTTGCAGGATTTCTTGTGACGGGCACGCGATCGATCTCGGCGATGTTCATCGGCGCGGCATGCGCTGGCATCGCATCGATCTTGCTCTCAGGATGGGCGCGCCGCGCGACGCGGCTTGAGCCAGGCGCGCCACTCGGCATCGTCTTCACGGGATTGTTCGCACTCGGTGTTGTGTTGCTCGAGACACAAGGCGCGCGCCAAGTGGATCTCGATCCCGAGTGCGTCCTCTTCGGTTCACTCGAGACGCTCTTCTATGTGCCTGTGCTTGATGCGCCGTGGTACACCGGCGTGCCGCGTGCAATCTGGACACTCGGCGCAGCAGCAGCGCTCGCGCTCATGTTCGCGCTGCTCTTTCTGAAAGAGCTGTCGCTCCTCGCGTTTGATCCAAGCGCGGCGCGTCATCTCGGCGTTGCGCCGCGTTGGCTCGAACGCGCGTTTCTCGTGATTGTTTCCGCGAGCATCGTCGCAAGTTTCGAAGCGGTCGGCAGCGTGCTCGTGATCGGCATTCTCGCGTGCCCCGCGCTCCTTGCTGCGCCGCACGCGAAAAGCGTCAAGGGACAGATCATAATCAGCCTCGCCGCGGGTGCGCTGCTTTCCGTGCTGGGCTACAGCATCGCGGCACTTGCGCCGCAACTCTTTGGCACACCCACAGCACTCAACTCTGCGGGGATGATTGCAGTTGTGCTCGCGATCGCGGTGCCTCTCTCGCACGCACTCCGTCGTCGCGCTTAACCACCTGAGCCTTAACCACCTGAGCCAGGCGTCAACATCCAGTTCGGAGCGTCCGCGCGATCGGTCCACATGCGCATGTCTTTCAACGCGTCTGCTGGTTTCGATTCCGCGTGTCCATCCGCAAACGACACGACGCTGTCGCCGCCATAGCGCGCGCTGAGATTGCCCCAACTCGATGGCTCACTCGCGTCGTAGTCGGGAGTCCACACAACGTTCGTGAAATTGGGACTGCGAATTCGGAAATAGCCTTCGACAATTTCGCCACTGGCGGCTTCGGCCGCGAACGCGCGCGAACTCGCGAAGACGAGTGTGTCTGCGGGACGCTTCAACTCGGAAGTGCGCGTTGCGTAGAAGCGTCCAAAGTTTCCGACGAAGATCGGATTGAAGCCGCCGTAGTTTTCATCGCCACCAAGCCACACGGAATTCAAGCCGAAACTCGGGAAGACACTCGTTTGATAGAGGTAGTTCGAGACATCGGTGGTTTCAAGTTCGCGCAGCGTGCGCTCATTCTCGTTGATGTACATCGCGTCGAATGCATGACCGATGTACGGCGCAAGTCGCCACGGCCAGCGGTTTGCTGCGATCCCAATCGTCTGCGTCGCAATCGGTTCGCCTTGCGCATCAAACGCATCCAATCCAGATTTGTAACCAGGCAGCAACGCGCCGTTGTGATCCTCCGCATACGAGAGCCACGCCTGCGCGAGTGTTCGAGCGGAAACAATCTCCTTCGCGCGACTCGCTGCGGATCGGACTTGCGCGATGACAGGAACAAGAATGCCAATGAGCATCGCCAGGATTCCAACGACGACGAGTAACTCCACCAACGTGAATCCGGCGGCATCCACGAACGGTCGCAGCGGACAACGACGCGCGCGCTTGATCGCACGCGTTGGCGCCAGAGCAATCGCGTCATAGTCGGTGGATGAGATACTCATTGGCGTTTGCATGAAGGCGACTCGAGTCCCAATCTGGAATGCGAGGAGGGGTCGAAGTCTACGGTCTTCAACAATCTCCGTACAGCACTTGGCAACGCTCCAGAATGGAGTCATGTTTCGCATTATTCGCACCTCTGAAGAACGAGTTTCCTCAACGGTGCGTTGAACGAGGCAACACTCGTTGCCTAGGCTCACTTCCACGTCTCCCCCGAACTCGCACTCCCCTCTCATGCGTTCTACCTCTCTTTCTGCCGCGATTCTGCTGCTCGCAACACTTTCGTGCTCGACCGTCGCAATCGCAGACGAAACGGTGTTCACAAGAACAGGCCCCGATCTCGATCGATGGAACTACCCGTTCAACTCTTCGCCTGGTGTTCGTCCAACCGCTTCGACCTTTGGCAACGAAGCAGGCTCCGTGATGTTTGACAATCGCGATGGACAGATGATCGTTGGTTGGAATACGTCGAGTGAGATTCCTGTGGGCAATGGCAGCGACGCGTATGCCGTGCTCTCCTGCACGATCGAAATCATGGTCGCGAACGATTTCGTCTTCGCGTACGACTCGACAGTCGATCCGTTCACCGTCTTCTTGCCTACGAGCGACAGCGCGTATCAGATCGACAGCGATGTTGGTCAACCGATCGAATTGTACGGAACAGGTTTTCGCGGCGCGTTCTCGCTGGCGAACTGGCAAGAGACATCGCCCTACGGAACTGGAAGCGTGCTCAATCCTGAGGTGCGCAATGCGTTTGCGTTGGGATTCAATCACAAAGGAGTCGCGGTCGATGTTTCCAACAGCGTGCGACAACGATGGACACCTGCGCCGTTTGCGGTGGGCATGATCGACACGGTGGTGGAAGGCGACGGCGTTCCGATGAATACGGTGATGCGTTTCGAGCTCGACATGAGCCGACCATCCGTCGTGCAGTACATCGCGGAGTCGCTCCATCAGGGACGGCTCTTGTTCTCTCTCACGTCACTGACGAAGACGGTGCAACAGGGTTCGAACTTTCCTTCGTTCTACTGTCGCGAAAACCCGCTTGTCGAATTCAATCTCGCGAGTGCCGCGCGCATTGAGTTGCATGTTGGACTCAATCCCGCTTGTTTTCCTGAGGATCTTGACTGCAACGGAGTCGTCGATGCTGCTGATCTTGCGACGCTGCTGAGTGATTGGGGCAACGCGGGCAGCGCAGACATCAATGGTGATGGCGTCACCGATGCGGCGGATCTCTCGATGCTGCTCAACGCGTGGTCGAACTAAGCCGACGCGATTTGCATCTTGAGGCGTTTGCTCACTTGCTTGCGAACGCGCCCGAGGATTTTTTCAACCTCGCCTTGCGCGAGTTCGAGCACCGCTGCAACTTCTTTCACGGTGAGTTCTTCGGTGTAACTCAACATAAGCACCAACCGCTCTGTGCGTGTGAATTCCACCGCGAGTGACTTGAGGATTTGAGTTGGCGTCGGAACGCCGTGCTGAGTGAGAACGCCATCCATGGCAACACCCCTTTTCGTTTGAGAACAAATCGCCATCCATGACGACTTCGATGCGCAAGGTAGAGACTGCGGCTGTCCTGTCAAGCGCGGTTATGAATTGCCTGCGACAACTTTGCTCAGTGAGAAGAGCGGAAGCAGCAATGCGATCGCGAGTCCTCCAAGCACAGAACCGAGGACGACCACGAGGATGGGCTCAAGCAAACTCATCGCCTGCTTGATCGCAATTTCAAGATCCTCTTCCGCAAAGGTCGCAACTCGCTCAAGCACATCAGGCAACCGTCCACCGCGTTCGCCCGCTGCGATCATCGATGCAACTGTTGCTGGCAAGAGACCTTCACGACGCACGGATTCTGCGAGCAATCGTCCTTCCCGCACGGAGGCATCCACGCTGCTCCAAAAGCGCTCTGTGCGTGGTGACCGGTCAAGGCCTCGCACGATCGCAATCGCGTCGAGCAGATGGATTCCACTAGAAAGCAAGGTCGAAAGCGTGCGCATGGATCGCGCAACGAATGCAGCGCGGACGAGTCGTCCGATGATTGGGAATCCGAAACGCAGGCGATCGAAGAAGTGCCGCGCGGATTCGCTGCGGTTCCAGAACACGAACGCGGTGACGAGCGCGGCCACGACGATCAGGATCGACAATCCATGCGTTCCGATCGTGCGACCGACCCAGAGCAAGGCTTTCGTGAGTGCGGGCAGTTCGGCGCCGCGGTCTTCGTACAACTTCGCAAAGCGAGGCAGCACGAAGGCGACAAGTAAACTCACGATGAGCATGCCCGTCCCGAGCATAAACATCGGATACGTGGCCGCTGCTTTGACTTGTCGTCGAATCTTCTCAATGCGCGCAAGATGCTCCGCAGCACGCGCCAGCATCTCGCCAAGCTGACCTGTCGCTTCTGCAGCGCGTGTCAACGCCGCAACCACAGGCGGAAACGCGTGCGGTCGTTTCGCGAACGCTTGCGAAAGCGGAACTCCTGAAGAGACTTCAAGCCGAACTGACTCGACAATTTCTTTGAACTCAGGACGCGCACCTTCCGTTGCGTACGCGTCAAGTGCTTCAACGATGCCCACACCAGTCTCCACCATCACGCCGACCTGTCGACAGAGATCTATCGCGTCAGTTCGACGCACTCGCGAAGAGGTGAACATCGAACGCGATGCTGTTGTCTCTGTTGCATCCGACGCGTTTCCACGAGCGAGCGCGTCGCGGGCGACTTCGAGCACCGTCTTGCCTTCGCGTCGCAGACGAAACGCGACCTCTGCAGCACTTGGCGCAGAGATAGTTCCACTCGACTCGCGACCCTGCGCGTCGATGGCTCGGAAAACAAAGGTTGCATTCGCGTCGAGTTGCATTGCGGTGAACTCAGTAAGCAGTCACAGCCATAGCTTCATCAAGCGTCGTCAGACCTTCGCGCACTTTGCGCATTGCATCGTCACGGAGCAATCGATGACCTTGCGACGCGAGATACGCGTGAAGTTCTTGCAGACTTGCGCCCCGCGCAACGAGGACGTTGAACGCCTCGTCAGGCACCATGATTTCGAAGATCCCGATGCGTCCAGCAAATCCGGTCGTTCGGCAGCGCGCACAACCCGTTCCCTTGCTGCACGATTCGATCGTGTGTGCACCTTGCAGAAGCGCGGCACGCATCATGGCGTCTGGCTCAACTCGCACGCGGCAATGCGGGCAAATTTTTCGCACGAGTCGTTGCGCGAGCACTCCGCGCACGGTCGCCGCAACGAGATACGGTTCCACGCCGATGTTCACAAGTCGCGTCACCGCCGCTGTTGCATCGTTCGTGTGCAGCGTGCTCAACACAAGGTGGCCAGTGAGCGCCGCCTGCACTGCGACAGACGCTGTCGCTTCGTCGCGAATTTCTCCGACCATGATCGTGTCCGGATCTTGCCGCAAGAGCGATCGCAGCGCGGTGGCGAATCCGAAGCCCGCCTTCTCATTCACTTGAAACTGATTGATGCCTGGCAGCGTCGCTTCAATCGGATCTTCAACCGTCGAGAGATTCGCGTCTGCATCGTTCAGCATCGCGAGCACGCTGTAGAGCGTCGTTGACTTTCCGCTGCCTGTTGGACCAGTGACAAGCGCGATGCCGTTCGGTCGACGCACGATGTCCATCCACTGCGCAAGCGTGGCTTCGTCCATACCAAGCCGTTCAAGCGGCACGATGGATTGACGACTATCAATCACGCGAATCACAGTCTTCTCGCCGTGACGACCTGGCATCGTGGAGACGCGAAGATCGACCGGCCGACCTTCCATCATCACGTGAATATCACCGTCCTGCGGCAAGCGCCGCTCCGAGATATCAAGCCCAGCCATGATCTTGATGCGACTTGTCAACGCCGCGGCCATCTGCCACGGCGGCTGCATTTTTTCAAAGAGCGCGCCATCCACACGCAAGCGAATACGAAGTCGGCGATCTCCTGGCTCGATATGAATGTCCGATGCGCCCTCGTGGACAGCCGTCCACAAGAGCCAGTTCACAAGTTTCACAACCGGCGAGTGACCAGAGACTTCGCGTAGATCTGCAATCTCCGCGAGATCGCGTTCCACGACGCTGAATGTTCCTTCGTCCACTTCGCCATACGTGTCGTCAATGACGAACACATTTGCGGCAGGCAGGTACGACTCAAGTGCCGCGCGAATCTCTCCCACCGTCGTTGCGACTGTTTGCACCTGCTTGCCTGTGCGTCGCGCGATCTCTTCGAAGAGATAGAGATTCGCAGGCTCACCCACCGCGACCGTCACCACGCCACGCACGCAAAACAGCGGCAACACCGCGTGTTCAGAGAGAAACTCTCGCGGCAGCAGTTCAATGCATTTCGGATCGGCGATGCGTGCGATGTCTCGCGCATACGGAATTCCGTATCCATCGGCGACCGTTTCCATCACTTGATGTTCATCGCAGTAACCCAACTGGACCAGCATTTCGCCGAGCAATCGTTGATGTCCATCCTTCTGCTGTTGTGCCAGCGCGTCCGCCAACTGTGCGCTCGTGAGCACGCCCTTCGCGACCAGCATTTCGCCCAGCATTGCGCGCTGCATCGAACGCGACGGCGCACTCGCCATCGCAAACGGCTCGCGTGAAACATCCGCGCGTGGCTGCTTCATCGAAGGCTCCTTGCTGCAAGTTCGACCGACGCACTCGATTCAAATCGATCCGCGAGGCGCGTGAGTCGAAGAATCGCGAGCACCGCCTCTTGCGGCGCGACAAGACGAAGTGCCCCGCCGCTGCGCGCAGTTTCTTCGTTCATCCAGAGCATCGTCTCAAGCGCCGCGCTATCCACCAGCGGCACCGCCGCAAAGTCGAGAATGACCGAACGCGCGCCCGCAGCGAATCGATCCGCGACCGTGCGGCGCAATCGCTCGCTCGCATCGCCCGTGCAATCACCGCTCGCGACGACAAGCGCGACCATGCCATGCTCTTCGTAGGAAAGTTTCACGCAGCCCTCCGCGTCGCGTCGGGCGCAGCAAGATGCGCCGAAGTTCCCGCGGCGAGCATCGCTCGATAGTTGGAGAGATCGAGTGTCAAGAATTGACGCAGCAACACAGGGTCAAACTGCGAGCCGCCGCACTTCGCCATTTCCACCAGCGTCACATCAATCGGCCGACCTGCGCGGTAGGTGCGCGAAGAGCACATCGCATCGAACGTGTCCGCGAGCGCGATGATGCGAGCAAAGAGCGGAATGTCCGTGCTCGCAAGTCCATGCCCATAGCCCTTGCCATCCCATCGTTCATGGTGATGACGCACGCCGCCGAGCACGCCCGCGAGTTGCGGCACATCTTTCAAGATGCGATAGCCAATTTCTGGGTGCTCATTGATCGCGGTGCGTTCTTCGGGAAGCAATGCTCCTGGCTTCAGAAGGATCGCTTCGGAAACACCAATCTTGCCGATGTCGTGGACGAGTCCAGCGACATGAACCAATCGAGCTTCCTCCGCGCTCACGCCATGCTTGAGCGCGAGATCGCGAGCGAGTGCAGCCACGCGTTGCGAATGTCCACGCGTGTAAGGATCCTTCGCGTCGATCGCATTGACGAGCGCTGCGAGCGTGCCGACAAACGCATCGTCGAGATCCGCAAACAGCCGCGCATTCTCCAAGAAGATCGCGGTATGCGCGGCAACACTTGCGACAAGCTTCAGCTCGACGCTCGACATTTCATGGTCACCAAGTTTGCGATCACCAGTCGCGAGCCAACCCACGCAACGACCTCGTTGGAAAATCGGCGCGGCTGCAACCGTGCCAGGACGCGCATTGGCGCGACCATCCGCAGTGAAGATTCCTGCGGGCGATTTGCCCAATCGTCCGGCGAATGCGCGGAACGCATCGGGCGAGATGTTGCCCGTCACGACGACGAATCCGTCGCCGCCCTTGGCATCAGCAATCCACGCGCCAGTCCAACTCGATTGCAGCGTCGTACTCAATTCTTCACAAGCCCTCGTCAACACACCACGGGGACCTGAAGTCATTTCCAGCCCGCCGATGAGCGAGTGGAGAAGGTGTAATTCCTCCCACGCGGTGGAGAGTTGCGTGCCGCAGGCGTTGCCATCGACGCGCTCTGCATCGCACGCGGCGAGTGCGCGAATGAATGCACTGAGTCGCGCAACTTCGCGTCGCGTCGGAAGTCCTTCGACGGTCAATCGCGCCGCGATGAACGTTGTGTCGAGTTCCGCGCCTTCACAGAGCAATCGAAGCGTCCCTGATGAAATCGCTTCGTCAAGGACCAACACAGCGACACCATAGGTAGACGCGCCACTGCCCTGCGTCCGCAACGGAATGAGTACCAATCCATCGAGCGATTCATCGCCGTTACTAAGTGGTGCGTGCGACGCGCGCTGCGCATTCCACGCCGTCGCCGCCCGTCGCAGTGCCGCGCGGAAGACGCGCGAACGCACGACGAGATGGACCAGCCAGTCCTTGGGATCATCGATGTAGGAACGCAACGACGCGCCGGTCTCATCGGTTTCAATCCACACAACGCCTGCGCCACGCAAGCGCTCCGCGAGCGAAGCGCCGCGCGCATCGGCGAGCAAAGCTGGTGTTCCACTCGGCATCATGCGACCTCCCGCTTGGCCGCACGACCGCGATCATCCGCAAGGACTCGCTCGCTCATGGCGACGAGTTCGCGCGGACTAAATGGCTTTGAAACAACATGTCGAACATTCGACGCGCCTTCCCAATCATCACCAAGCAGATGACCACGCGCGGTGAGCACGATGACGGGAATATTGCAGGTTCGCGTGTCCGCTCGGAGAGCTGCAGCGAGTTGCATCCCATCGAGGATCGGCATTTGGAAATCGCTGATGATGAGATCGACTTCGTTGGCGCGCACGATTTCAAGCGCGATCGATCCATTCCATGCTGTCAGCACTCGAAATCCACATTGCGTGAATTTCATGGCGACGACATGCACGATTGCTGGTTCGTCATCAACCACAAGTATGGTTCGCACGGATTGCATCTCTAGGGCTCCTACGCTGCGACTCGACCTACCCTTTCCATCGGCACAGAAAACCAGAAGCGTGAGCCCATTCCAAGAGTCGACTCCACTCCGATCTGTCCACCGTGCAATTGTTCAATAACCGAGCGGCACAAATTGAGCCCAAGTCCCGTTCCCTTCGCCAAACGGCGATAGTTTTCGATGCGATAAAACTTTTCGAAAAGTCTGCCCTTTGCCTCAAGTGGGATCCCCGGGCCCGTGTCGGTGACATGTACGACCACGCTGCGCGCCAGGTGATCCGTATCCATCGAGAGCGTGACCGTTCCACCCGCAGGTGTGTACTTGATGCCATTCGAAATGAGATTCACGAGCACTTGCTGCAGCATGTCACGATCACCCTCGGCGGTCGCAGAGACTGCACACGGTTGCACGATCAACGTGATGTCCTTCGTCGACGCTTCACCGCGCATCGCGTCGACTGCTTCTGTCGCGAGGGCGAAGAGATCAACTCGTGCAGCACTGATGCGCGCGATGCCGCTCTCAATGCGGCTGATCGAGAGCATCTGATCCACCATGCGCGCGAGACGATCACTCTCCGACAACATCGTGGCGCAAAGTTGACGGCGTTCCGACTCCGCGATCATGTCAGCGTCTTCGAGCATCTCCGCATACGCGCGAATCGACGCGAGCGGCGTGCGCAATTCGTGGCTTGCCTTCGCGACAAACTCACCCATGCGGCGCTCTGCATCGCGTTCGCCAGCAAGATCGAACAGCACAGCGATCGCAAGACCACCGCTCGCCACACACTCCACACGCAGCGCGAGCGTCGCTTCATGCATCGACAGCGTCACTTCACGCGAGCGACGCGTGCCTTCCGACGCAGCAGCCGTCGCCGTCAGCAACGCTGCAATTTCACTGGGCAGCGCGCTCGATCGCAAGAGACGACCCTCATGCAGCATGCTCTGCGCAGCCGCATTCATGAGCACGATTTCCTTGGATTGATCCACCGCGATCACCGCCTGTGGAAGTTGCTCGAGCATCGCGCGAAACTGATCCGCGGCGACCTCCGTTGCTCGCTTCGATCGCTCGAGCGATGCTCGATTGCGCGCTTCGATTTCTCGTTGCGACGCTAGTTCTTCGCGCATCGCGCGCTGCACTGCGCTGCGACGCATGTTGAAGATCAGTCCGAACACGCCGACACTGAACATGGGCACGCACGCGATGGCTGCGATGCTCATCGACACTCCAGAAGCGCGCAAGTACACCACGGTCGACAGCGCACCCGCGAAAAGTACCGCGAGAGAAACAGCAATCGTGCAATACGTAGACCAGCCCCTCTGCACAATACTCCTCCAATGCCCAGTTACTCGGTCGCTTCACCTGTGGGATCAATCGCGGTGAAGGCTCGCTTCGCTGGCGCGAAGGAAGGGTCAGCCTTCATCGCCTTTGCCAGCATCACAGCACTCTCTGCATCCTGTCCGTTTCGACGCAACGCGATCGCGAGACTCACGAGTGGCGTGGCATTCTCAGGTGCGCACGAGACTGCCCTTTGAAACCACTGCACCGCAGCGGCCGTTTCGCCTCGCTTCTCCGCAACGAGCCCGCGCAGCCAATAGCCTTCGAATCGGCTCTCCGCAAGCGCGATCACGCGCTGCGACGCAGCCTCCGCGCGCACATCATCGCCCGCATTCCACGCGGCTTGACCGAGATCGATCCAACCCTCGAGATGTTCGGGGTTCTGATGCACGACATTCGCGAAGGCATTGCGTGCCTCGGTGAATCGACCGAGCATCGCCAAGCTGCGTCCCTCGTACATGCCGAAGGATTCAGGCGCGACGCCGTTGAGTTTGTCTTTCTCCGCGCGTGTTAATCGTCGCGCTTGATCGAGGCACTTCTGCCACTCTTGTGCGGCGTAGAGCGCTCGCAAGAGTTTCTCGCAAATCATCGGCGCTTCAGGGTCGATGAGCGATGCCACTTCGAAGTAACGCCATGCAGCCTTGTCATCGTTCTCCATCGAGGAGAGATCGCCAAGCAGTTCATTGAGCGCCGCGTTGTGTTCAAAGTAGGCGAGTTTCGAGAGTAAGAATTCGCGCGACTCTTCGATGTGCTGCATCGCGACCATCGTCTCGGCGGTCGCGAGGACATAGGACAGTTTCGCGCCATCGAGTTCCGCAGCCTTCTGGTAATCCGCGAGCGCCTTCTCGTCTTGCGACCATCGCTCCATCACCACTCCGCGGAAGTAATAGCCTTCTGCGTAGTTTGGGTCGAGCGTCACCGCCTTGTCGAGAGCCACGCGCGCCTCTTCGAGTCGACGGGATTCCAATTCGATACGACCCAAGAGCGCCCAGTAGCGCGGCTCTTGATCAGAGCGAGCAATCGCCTCGCGAATGTGCTTCTGCGCACTCGAAAGATCGCCCGACTCAAACGCCTGCCGCGCCTGGTCGTAGCTCACCACGCTCGTCGTTTTCGCGAAACGACTATTCGCCTCTTGCCGCGCGACGATACCTTGCTTCGTCGGCCCACCGCATCCGACAAGGCATGAGGAACTGACCGCAAGCAGCGTCAACACAGTGGTGAAAGATCGTGATCGAAATGCGTGCATGCAAGTTTCCTTATTCGCTGCGCGTGCAGCGATCTCCACTCATGGCATCGGCACGAGCGATGCACTCATTCAGGGCAAATTGGGGTTTCTGCCGCAAGCGTGCCGGAAGGCGCGGCATTGGAAGTGGCTGCGAGGGCGGAAGGTCGGTTCCACCAAGGCGCACGCCATCGAGAAGAAAATGTCGGAGCGGTTGGCGTTGCCGCGATTGTTGTGATCTGCATCGGCGCATTCGCCGATTGCGCCGCGCTCGCGTGCGATTGCGCCCCTGCAGCAGGCACGGCTGCAGGCGTTGGCGCTGAAGACGGAAGTCCATCCTTCGCGTCACGATCTGCCTCGGCTTGCTGAAGTTGCTTGTCGACGATGCGCTGGAAGATCGATCGCTCGTACGCGCGCTCATCCGCGCCCGCGTCCAACTCCGAACGCATGCGCTGCATTTCAGGCTGATTCGGCGTGACGCGCAGCGAACTTTCCACATGGAACATCGCGAGTTCACGATCACCGCTGGCCATCGCTTGCACAGCATCCTGATTGTGATTCGTCGAAATGAGTTCGCGGCTCCAAGGAAGCAGACCTTCGCGCGAACCGATACGCACCGCGTTGACAAACTCGTTCGCCTCGTCCGACCAGACCTTCGCGATCTCGTCCTTGACGATGTTGGGCGTGATCAAGAAGATGATCTCGCGTCGTTCCACAGAATCATCTTGACCCTTGAACGCATTGCCGAGGAGCGGAATGTCGCCAAGCCCTGGCACCTGACGGCGAGTGATCTCCGTCTCTTCGGTGAAGAGACCACCGAGCACGAGCGTCTGGCCATCTTTCACCCGGACATTCGTGACGATTTCATTCGTCTTCTCGTTGGGAATCGGCAACACGCCGCCGCCTGGCTGAATGACTTTTTCTAATGTCGCCGACGAAATCGAAGGGGCGAGTTCCATTCGAATCGAACCGTCGCGCGAGATGAACGGACGGAAAATCAGCTTAATACCGGTATCGAGAAACTCAACCGTTTGCGTCGTGGAAGTTTGTGTGGTGGTCGTCGAGAGGTAACCCACTCGATCACCCACGAGTACTTGCGCGCGTTGACGATTGAGCGCCATCACGCGTGGTCGCGCAAGAATCGTCGTGTCCGTCACTTGATCGAGCAATCGAAGGAAGACCGCGACATTGTCGGTGACCACACCAGCACGCAAAGTGGAAGGCTCACTCCAACCCGCAACACTCGTCGTCACGGCGGACCCATCGTTCGTCGGCGTGCCGCCACTGTTGCCCTTAAAGAGATCGTTCGCTGCCGCAACTGGGCTCGTGAAGTCCAAGAAATCAAGGTCTCCAATCACCGAGACATCGACGCCATACGCGTTCTGCTCATGCACTCGCGTGGAGACGACGGTCGCTTCAACGACGACTTGCGATGGTGGCGTGTCAATGTCCGCGAGCAACTTCGTGACCGCCGCGATTTGCTCGGGGAAGTCGTTGATCACAAGCATGCCTTCATACGCCCAGCTATCACTACCGCCATCTGAGTTCGAGGGCTGGAAGCCATCTTCCACCGTGCCGACGAACGAAACTTTTCCCTGTTCGGTCAGCAATGGCTTCACAAACTCCGCGGCGTCTTTCGCGCTCAGGTATTGCAGCGAGAAGTTCTTGCTCTCACGGCGCAGCTTCAGAAGTTGTCGCGCTCCCCAATCTTCGCTGGTGTAGATATAAATGAATTGCCCTTCTTCGTCCGCCTTCAAGTCGAGCGAGCGGAGGATCACCTCGAGCGCTTCACGCACCGTGACGTCGTATAGATTCGCGGTCACCGTGCCACTCACGCCCTTCCCCGCGACAATGTTGCGACGCGCTTGCATCGACAGCATCTGCAGCGCCTGCAGGACGTCGGTGTCTTGGAACTTGATCGTGAAAGTCTCCGCCGCGGCCGCTTGACCAGAGGTCGATTGCATTTGTGCGTTTACATCGGGTGGTGGCGCGACTGCGGCTGCAGGCGCGGCATCTTGCACAACAGCAGCGTGCGACATGGTTGTCGCAAAGGCTGTCGCCATCGCTGACGTCACCATGCAAGCGATGGAATGACCGCAAAACGCAGAAAAAAATGGACGGGCGCAAACGGTAGAGAGGCGAGCATCAAGCATAATTCACTCCTTCGTTTCAGGATCCAACCGGACCAATCCTGATCTCGAAGCGGCGCTCCCCATGTCCGAGGATGACGCCAGCTTCACGGATTTCAATGAGCTGGAATTTCAGACCTTCCATGTCGAGCTCGTCGCCGAGCCTGTAGGCCTGACCATTGATCACGGCGCATGACAATCCATTTCCAGCCGAGTGCACGCGAAACCGCTCCGCGCGGCGAGCAACGAGATCAGCTGCCTCTAGAGACGAAGTGACATCGGCAACTATTGCGCATGACTTCGATGGTTGATTCGAAACTTGCGCGGGCAGTGGTGGAGTGTGAGGGATGGACAATCTGCAACCACGCAGACGGAATGGATCTGCATCCGTGAAGTCAGGGAGTTCGATCACGCGCTCCTTCGGCGCGCTCGCATCGTCCACGCGCGCCTGCGGATCATCAGCAATCGCGGTGCGAGGAAGGTTGGTCAAGACACGAAGACGCGCCCACAACAGCAGACCCATTGGCTTTGCCCACACGACCGTTCCGAACGCGGCGAGCCACAGCAGCGACTGCAGCCGTCGATTCCCGCGCAACTTCTGTCGAAAGCCTCGCAAACCCGTCTTCGGAGATTGTGCATTGCTCAACGTCATCGCGTCGCTCCTGCTGTGTCGAGTGACTTCTCGAGCGAGGAGTCGTTCCAGATTGCATCCACAACCAGCGAGACATCGAGAATGCCGGTCGCATCCGATGCGTCTCGACGGAGGTCAAGTTCAAGTGTGCGAACAAGTCGATCGGAATGCTCCGCGCGGTGCAGCACGCGCATGCACGTCGCAAAGTCTGACTTCATCGACACGGTCACAGGTACCGCGCGCCAAGACTTGGGACCTTCACGCGCAGCGGACACACTCTTACCAGCAGCGACAGTTTGCGAAATCAATCCCACACCATTGACAGGTTCACTCAACGCGCGCATCAGCTGCGCTTGCGCTGGATCTTGCGGAATGCGACGCAATGCATTGCCCCGCTCACGCTGAAGTTCGGCGAATGCATCTGTCGTGCGCTCAAGTTCTTGTTCGAGTCGTTCGCGAGCGGCGATGCGGCCTGCAAGCCTGGTTGCCTCGGCCTCTGCGATGCTGCCCGCTTGCCACAGAGGCAGTGCCATGAACCATGTTGCGGCGCCGATCGTCAGCACCACCAACAGCAACGTCACGCGCGACCAGCGCGCAGAGTCCGTTGAAAATCCTTCACACGACGCACGATCAACGCTCATGGCGACTTCTCCCCTTCTGCCTGCGCATGCGCGGACTCCGTGCGCACTGACCAACGTTCGTCGAGATCAACGCTGAACGACACGCGGAACTCGCGCGCCTCCACGCCGTTGAACTCGCGATTCCGACTGCTCTCAAGATTGACCGATTGGAATGGATCTCGTGCCGCAAGGTCTTCGACGAATCTTGCGATCGTCGCATCATCTGCGGCAACACCGCTCACTTCGCAGACATAGCGGCGCGCGGATGCGCTCTCCACACGGCGACGCTTCGCGCGTTCTTCGCCGTTGAGATTTTCACCGCGTAATGAAAGTCGTTCGAGTACTGCGTCCACTGGAACCAACGCCGCAATCGCATGCACGAGACGGCTCGCGTCGATGGGCGAAGCAACGCTCCGTTGCAGCGCGATCTGTGCGTCCGTCGCATGGATCGATGCTCCAAGCTCTCGCAATTGCTCTTCGAGCACGACGATCGCCGCTGCTTCCGTGCGCAAACTCGCAAGGCGCGCTTCCGCAACACGTGCGCGCCACGCAAACAACGAGAACACGACGCCAGCGCAAAGCGCGATCGCGCAGGTCCAACGTGTGAGACGGCGCGTTGCGTTGCGAGCAGCGACAAGCGCGCGAATACGCGGCGGAAGCAGATTGAAGTCAGTGGCGCAGCTCATGCCGCGTCCTTTCGCGGCGAACTCACTGCGCGCGCTGCTGCGGTCGTTCGACATGCCGCACCGAACGCCGCGATCCATTGTGCCGCACCTGCGATTGTCGGAACTTCGCACGGCGCTCGCTGTGCGAGTGACTGCGCGAGCGCGAGGGACTGCGCAAGCGCGAGGATCGATCCGCGTTCGTCATCAAGCGTCGTCGCGATCCCCGATGCATGCTTGATTTCCTGCGCCAAAGCCGCATCTCCTGCGCCAAGCACCAGCACGGTTGGTGGTGTGCCGCCGCGAAATCGCACGGAGTAGTAACGGAAGCACATGGTGGCTTCGTTCGCAATGCCTGCGAGCACGCCCCGCCTCACATCGCGCGCCGCTCGCGCTGCATGCGAATCGCTCGTCGCGTTCGCAGTCTCGGCGCGCAGCATGGCTGCGTCTTCGATCGAGAGTCCGAGGCGTTCGGCAATGGCTTGATCCATCGCATGACTTCCCACGGGAAGTTCACGCGCGAATGCAATCTCGTCGCCACGCAAGACCATGATTATTGTTTCGTCGAGGCCGACAACGACGACGCCTCGCACACGCGCGCGATCGCTCTCGCGTCGCGCGTGTCGACTCGCCACACGCGCAACTGAAGTAAAGCGCGGCTCGACCGCAATCGGTTCAAACCCACGACGCAAGAACGGTTCAAGCATCGCTTCAATGAACGATCGTTCAGCCGCGACAAGCAGAAACTCGCTCTTGCCATCGACCGTTGCGGGCGCATTTGTTGGCTGCGCAACTGCGCTCAAGTCCTCGTGATCCATACCGAAGCGATCGCTCGCCTCCCAACTCGCCGCGCGATCAAAGTCCACAGGTGCGAGCGATGGCAGCGACACAATTTGAAACTGCGTTCGCGGCGCTGGCACGCTCAACACGAAACGCGTGGATCGAAACCCCGCCGCTCTCCATTGCATCGCCGCGCTTTCCGCTGCGCGAATCCACTCCGCGGCACAGTCACGCCGCGATGACGCGACGTGCGGGAGTTCGCGCGTGATGGGAATCTCAAGTTGCGCGGAAGCAACTTCGCCTGCGCTGCTGCGAAGTTGCAGCATGCGCAATGCGTCAGCGCCGCAGTCGATACCGACTGGACTTGTTGCAGATTTGAATCGACGGAAACTCAACACGACGCGGTCCTCGGGTGGAAAAGGCGGGAGCCACACCGATTGCGTCGACACAATGCGAGGGGGCCTGTTGCCCCATTTCGTCGAATGCTGAAGGATGTCTCGCGCGCCGTCGCTGCCGCGTCGTGCGTTGAGGCATTACCCGCCGTCGATGCGCGCGACGACAATTTTTCCCGTGACGGGCGCGAGTTCGATGCGGTATCGGACTCCTGGCGCGGCAATCACGATCGATCCCCCACTGCCCGGAAGTCCAGTGGAGGAAACAGTTCCACCAAGTTCATCAAAGGAAACATCGCGCGAGTTTCCATCGAGTTCCACGCTCTCGACACGCGCGCCGCCGAAGTTGCCATTGCCGAGTTGCACGATGTACGCGAGTTGCCGATCACTGCCCGCGAGCGGATCGGAAATGTAATCCGCGCTCGACGCATCAAATGTGCTGTTGAGATCGCTCTCCTCGATGCGCACCAAACACCATCCTGTCCCGTCTTCATAGAAGTGCACGCGACGAAGCTCTTGTAGCGCGAGCGCGTCGGATTGCGCGAACGTCAGATCGGCAACCAACATGCGAACTGCTGCTTGCACATCGAAGTCACCGCGATTGCCAAGGAGCGGCGTGAGCAACGCGCTCGCGAGTCCGAGCACAGTGACAACGATCAACACTTCAATGAGTGTGTAACCACGATGGATTGACTTCCAGTTCCCGCTCATGATTGCTCCCCTCCCGCTCGTCGAACTACGGCTTGCTTGTCGTGCGCAGTGCAGCCTGCAGCGCTTCTTCAATGCCGAGATCTTTCAGATTCGTCACTTCAACTTTCATCCGTCCACTCGTCATCGTATCGCGCAGCGCCGCGACTTCCGCACGAAGCGCGCGCATCTCATTCGAGAGCTGCGCGCGTTGCAGTGCTGGATCGAGCGCAGCAGTTGCGGAGCCTGGTGGTTCCGTAGACGACCGCGAAGATCCGCCCCCATTCGAAGGCTCCGGCGGCCCGGCGTTCGCTTCGCGCTGCGATGCACCGAGAAAATATCCTGCAGACAATCCCGCGACTGCGCAGCAAAGAAGAAGCGTGCGCGAAACGCGAGCGTGTGGTTTGTGATTCACCATGTTGGAACCTCCAGAGCAAGAGTTGTGTCGAGACCGTCATAACGCATGCGCAATTCAGTGCCATCCCAAATCAACGCATAATCACTCGGCAGCCGAGGAATGCGATCAAGGTAACTACTTCCATCCGGAGGGTTCAAGATGAGCGCATCCCAAAGTCCATCGACTCCATTGGCTCCAGCCACAGGCGGAAGATCGCCATTCTTCGAGCGAAAGAGTTCAATCTGACTTCGAATCGTCTGGAGCTGCCCTCGCGCACTCGAGACTTGCGCTTCGCTCACCGGGGTGAGAAACGAAGGCATCACGATGGCGGCGAGGATTCCAAGAATCACAACAACGGTGAGGATTTCAATCAGTGTGAAGGCGTTTTTTCGCATCGTTCCCCAAATCGCTCCAAGGTGCTGACACGCCTCCAACATGATCCACTCGCGCCGCGCGACAAACTTCTCACACAACTACCGACGGAGTCGGTGAGGGGATGAAAGACTGAAGTGCACGCATGAATTCAGGTGTCTGCGATTCACTCGCAGCGCCTGAGTCGAAAGCGAATGCAGCGTTTTGGCCGCTGCGGCCAGAAACCTGCACGAGCGCTCAACGACGCGCCGCGCGACAAACACACAGCCGCGTGGTTGGGACCCGCGGCTGTGTGTTTGCGCCAGTCTTGAAGGATTTACCAGTTCTCGATCTCAGCGAGCGTGAGACCTTCCGGAAGCGTCGCGCCTGTGAAAGTGCAGTAGCAAGTTTCCGTGATGGTCGCGCTGGTGGCGTTGTCGCCCCAGACAAACTCGAAGGTCGATGGCAGCACAGGTACGCGCTGCAGGTAAGGATCTTCGCCGTTTGGTGGCTGCACAAGGTCATCCATCATCGATGGAAGATTGCCGTTGTTGCGCACACGATAAAGCTCAATTTGGCTTCGCACCGTTTGCAGCTGGCTCTTCACGCTCGACTCAGCAGCTTCCTGCGAAGCGTTCGTGAATTGGGGAATGACAATCGCGGCAAGAATGCCGAGGATGACGACGACAATCAGAATTTCGATGAGCGTAAAACCATTGGAGCTCCGTCGCTTCATAGTGCTATCCCTTTCGTTGTGCGCGTAAACCCCGGAATGGCGGTTAGCGGCGCGTGCTGCGGAGTCAGACTCCGCTCCTCAATCTCCGTGGCGCCAGACGCAGGCGCCCTCTCGAAATCCGCTCGTCGCCTTTCGGCGGCGAAGCGGGAATTGCCAACGCGGTTTCGACACCGCGTCGACGGTCAAGCGGATCCCCTTCCCATGCAACCAATTCCCTCCGAGGGTCGCACGAGTCCCTTTCCGCAGGACAACTCAAACATCGGATGCATCGCTCGACATAACGAACGATGCGTGCATCACTTCGAGAAAGTCGCATTGACGATGCCCGCGCAGATCCACCACGCTGCACGAGCGATACTTGCATCCTGATGAGAATCGCGTCAGTTATGCGACAAGCGCATCTTCGAACCTGAGTGCGACGCGAACGCAATCATCAAGTTCATCAATGCGCATCACAACTGCGCGCGCATGGCGAAACGCTGGATCGCTGAATCCAACGCTCACAGTTGTTCCCACGCACGGCGGAGCCTGCATCGAGATTCCGCTCATCCACCACGGAGCGCCTTTGAGGCATTCAAGTTCGAATGTCGCACCAAGTTCTGTTCCAAGCGCGATAACACTTGCGGAACCAGGAAGCGTCCAACGCGAAGACTCTCGGCGGTCGAACCGAAACGGTTGACAGTCGCCCTGCGCTGATTGGAGAATGGATTCGAGCAGCATCGAGGGATCTGTGCATCGGCACGTGGCGCAGTTTCACCGCAGGATTGCCCCGCAACGCTACAGTTGCCATTCTGAATCATTGAAAGCGCCCCTCATGACCACGATGCACTCCACTCGAGTTTCTGCGATGACGATCCTTATGCCTCCAACAACACCTCGCGCAGGTCGCGTTTACAACTTCTCCCCTGGTCCTGCGCAGATGCCGGAGAGCGTGCTTGAGCAGTTGCAACGCGAAATCATGGATCTCGACGGCACGGGCATTGGTCTGCTCGAGCACAGCCATCGCGGCGCGTCCTATGACCGGCTGCTCACGGAAGCAATCGAGAGTGTGCGCCGCGTGAGTGGATTGGGAAGCGATTGGGAAGTGCTCTTTCTTCCTGGTGGATCGATGCAGCACTTCTCACTCATCGCACTCAACTTCATTCCGAAAGATGGATTCGCTGCCTTCGCCGACACGGGTCTGTGGGCGCGCAAGGGGCAGATTGAAACCAACGCGGTGCGCAAGACGCGCACGGTGTTTGATGGCGCATCGTGTCGATTCGATCATGTGCCTTCTGACAACGAGATTGCAGACTGCACGGGCGCGTCGTACTTTTGTTACTGCTCCAACAACACTGTCGAAGGCACACAGTTCGCGCGACCACCGAAGGTCAACGCGCCGCTGGTGTGTGATGCAACGAGCGATCTCTTCAGCCGCGAGTATCCACTCGATGCGCACGAACTGATCTTCGCGAGCGGTCAGAAAAATCTTGGCGCGAGCGGCATCTGCTTGATACTCGTGAAGAAGAGTTTTCTCGCGAAGGCCGACGCGTCACTTCCTGGACTCCTGAGCTACGCGAACTTCGCGAAGTCAGAGTCGCGACCGAATACACCACCAACCTTTGGCGTGCGCGTGGTTGGACTCATGGCGAAATGGCTCGCCGATCACGGCGGACCGAAGGCATTCGCGCTGTTGAACGCGAAGAAATCAGCCGCTATCTACGCAGCGATCGATCGCAGCAACGGCTTCTATCGACCTTCGATGCGCGACGATTGCCGCAGCGCGATGTCGATCTCGTTCCAACTTCCGAGCGACGCACTCGTCGATGCGTTTGTTACAGAGAGTGAAAAGGCTGGGCTGTTCGGTTTGCGCGGGCACCGCGATTGGGGCGGCATTCGTGCGTGCGTCTACAACGCATTTCCCGCACACGGCAGCGAACTCCTCGCGCAGTTCATGGACGACTTCAAGCGAACACACGGCTGAGCCTTTGAGTCGTTCAGAACAGAAAGCGATCGCGCGTCGTGCAGTAGAAGCGCTCACCCATGCGGCCCACCGCATCGAGTTGCGCAGCATCGACATGCATCCACTTGTCTAAGAGCGCAGGCGCGCAATGCACAGCCACGACGCGGCCGATGACCATGTTCGCGCCGCCAGCGATCCCTGGCGCGAAGGAGTGCACCGCATGCGTCACACACTCAAAAGAAATCGGAGCCTCAAGCACGCGTGGCGCAGCGATATGTGTGCCGACGACGGGCGTGAGCCCAACCGCTTCAAACTCACTCACGCCGTACGCGAGTTCTTCACCCGAATCGACGACCTGCCGCGCAATCGCATAACTCGCGACACTCACGCTGAAGCAACCTGTTCCGCCCTCGGCAATCGGCATCACGTTGCGATGCGTGTCTTTGAGCGAACCATCGACGCGATTCGCTGGGCAGAAAGAGATCAACATCGGCTCACTTCCAACACCGTTGAAGAATGAGAACGGCGCGAGATTGAGCAAGCCCTCGGGAGACACTGTTCCCACCACCGCGATAGGTCGAGGCACGATGGCGCCGATGAGAAAGTTGTAACGCAGCCGCTGCGAGATCGATGCGATATCGAAGCACTGCGACGCACTCATGTCGCGTTCCGCTCTGCGAGAAGTTTCGACAGCAGTGCGACGCATGCCGCTTCGATCACATCTGCCATGCCCTTGAACTGATCTGGGTAACCCCACGGATCACCGACTTCCTGTTCGGTCGCGAGCGGGTCATGCGATCGAAGCAGTGAGACGCGCGCGGCTGGAAATCCACGCGAAATCAAGCTCGCGTGATTCATCAGATCCATGCACACGACGTACTCAAAGTGCGTCGCATCGTGCGTCGTGATGTGTCGACTGCGTCCAAAGACTTCATATCCTCGTGCGCGGAGTTCGATTTGCGTATCGCGATAGGGCGCGTCGCCGCTGTGTTCGTTGTGCGTGGCTGCGCTATCAATCTCAAACTGCGCACGAACTCCAGCGCGCGTCGCGAGGGCAGCGAAGATGCACTCCGCAGCGGGACTTCGACAAATGTTGCCGTGGCAAACGAAGAGCACTTTCGTTGGTGGAAAAGATTGCGTCGAAGGGTTCGGCATGCAAACGCCATCGTAGCGCTGTGGGTAAACTCGTCGAGTCTCGTCCCGCACTCTTCTTGATTTGCACATGGCATACGAATTCGACCTCATCGTGATCGGCAGCGGACCCGCAGGACAGCGCGCCTCCGTCCAAGCAGCAAAGCTCGGGAAACGTGTTGCGATTTGTGAACGGCGCAAGATGGTGGGTGGCGTCTGCCTGCACACAGGCACGATGCCCTCGAAAACATTCCGCGAAGCTGTTCTCTCGCTCGTGCGCCCGCCGCATGCGTACGCGGAACCGAGTGAAGTACCACATCCAACGATGGAGACGCTCACGCAGCGCGTTGCGGCGGTGGTCGAGCGCGAGATGACAATCGTCGCGCGACAACTCGCGCGCAACGGCGTGCAACTTCTTGATGGCGAATCGAGCTTCGTCGATCCACACACAATCGCCATCGCTGATTCAGGAACAGTGCGCTCCGTGAGCGCGGACAACATTCTCATCGCGTGCGGAAGTCGCCCTTCCGATCCTCCGGAGATCAGCCCAGATGGATGCACGATTCTGACGAGTGACTTCATCCTCAGTCGCAAGACCTTGCCGAAGACACTCGTCGTCGTGGGAGGCGGTGTCATTGGCATTGAGTACGCGTCCATGTTTGCGGAGCTTGGAGTGGAGGTCACGCTGCTCGATCGACATGAGCGACCACTTGAGTTTGCGGATCGCGAAATCGTCGATGAGCTGATTCATCAGATGCGGCAGAAGCGCGTGGTGTTTCGGCTTGGCGATGCTGTCGAAAAAATCTCCGTGATCGAAGGCGCGACGAAGCACGCGGAGATTTTGCTCACGAGCGGAAAACTGCTCGCGGCGGAATGCGTTCTGTATTCCGTTGGACGCGTGGGCGCGACGGAAGGACTCGGCTTGGAGAAGGCTGGTCTCGCAGCCGACGATCGCGGCCGACTCAAAGTCGACGAGCACTACCGAACCGCCGTTCCCCACATCTACGCAGCGGGCGATGTGATTGGATTTCCTTCGCTCGCATCGACAAGTAGTGAGCAAGGTCGACTCGCGACGCTCGCGATGTTTGGCATCGAGTCGAAGCCGATGGGCGCGGGATTTCCGTACGGTATCTACGCGATCCCCGAGATCTCGATGGTCGGCGCGACGGAAGAAGAACTCTCCAAAGCAAAGATCCCCTACGAAATCGGCGTCGCGCGCTTCAGCGAAATCGCACGCGGACAAATCCTCGGCGATAAAAGCGGCGTCTTCAAGATGCTCTTCCATCGCGAGACAAGAAAACTTCTCGGCGTCCATTGCATCGGAACGCAAGCAACGGAACTCATTCACATCGGACAGGCAGCGCTGATTCTCGGCGGCGGACTCGAGTACTTCCTCGAAACCGTGTTCAACTACCCCACTCTCGCCGAGTGCTACAAAGTTGCCGCCTACAACGCAGCCAATCGCCTCGGCATCACGACCGAAAAATAAACTCGCGGTGGCGAACGCCCCCCTCAGCGCGCGAAGCGGCGCGCGTGAAACCCTCAGCGCGCGAAGCGGCGCGCGTGAAACCCTCAGCGCGCGCGGCGCGTGTGAAACCCACACCGCGCGAACGCTCGCTAAAAAAATGGAGCTGGGGGGATTTGAACCCCCGTGCCGTTACAGCCACCCGGTCGCATCTACACGCGTATCTGCAGTTCCTATCTCAGCCTTCACATTCGCCTGCAGCGGGCGCAATGAAGTCCCAGGTCGACATTTTTCT
>SIAK01000036.1 GCA_009691805.1 Phycisphaerales bacterium | reverse complement strand
ACTGCATGAGTTCGTTTGCACATTGCGCACAGGAAACTGCGGCCGTCGTTGAAATCGCTTCACCCGCGAAAGGTGACTCGTTCGCGCCGCGCATTCTTGCTGACGGCGATGGCATGATCTTCTCGTGGATCGAGGCAATCGCATCCACCGAGAAAGGCAAGCCGAGTGCGCATCGTGTGTGCATGTCGCGCTTTTCAAACGGCGCGTGGTCGGCAGTGGGCGAAATCGCTGCGGGTGATGATCTTTTCGCAAACTGGGCGGACACGCCGACAGTCGTGCGGACGAAAGATGGAACTCTGCTTGCGACATGGTTGCGTAAGAGCGCGGTCGGCACCTATATCTACGACGCTGTTGCTTCGCGGTCGGTGGACGATGGAAAAACATGGACGCTCTTGGGACCACTCCATGATGATGGAAAGCCCGCAGAACATGGATTCGTGAGCGCGCAAACAGAAGGCGCTGCAACGATGTTCTGCTGGCTCGATGGACGCGCGATGGAGCAGCCTGATGCAGAGAGTCACGATCACGGCGGCGGAGGCGACATGTCGTTGCGCGCTGCGCGAGTCGCACCAACAACGCAGCGCGTGTCGCCGCCTTCAGAAATTCTCGACGAACGCACCTGCGAGTGTTGTCCAACGGATCTCGCGATCGGAAAGAACGGGCCAATCATCGTCTACCGCGATCGAGGCGAAGACGGCACGCGCGACATCTCGCTCGTGCGTTGGCTCGGCGAAGGTTGGTCGCAACCACAACCGATCGGCAAAGATGGTTGGATGCTGAATGGTTGCCCGGTGAATGGACCGAGCATTTCAGCATCGGGCGACGATGTGATCGTCGCGTGGTGGACGGGCGAACCGACCAACGGCGCAGTGCGCGCAGTGCGATCCAACAACGGCGGCGCGACATTTGGTCCGCCTCTCAACATTGACACAGACGGCTCGTTCGGACGCGTCGAGACGATCTTGCTTCCTTCGGGCGACGCGTGCATCCTCTGGTACGACCGCCACGGCGACGACGGATCAATCGCACTCAAACGCCTCTCGCAAACAGGCGCACTCGGCGCAACGCACACGCTCGCGAAAGTTTCGGGCGATCGCTCCAGCGGCTTCCCGCGCGCTGCGTTGCAAGGCATGGACATCTGGATCGCATGCACCGTCGAAGGCGCAGGTGAAGGCGAAGGCGAAGACAAAGGCACAAACGGAACAAAATCCCGCCGCGTCAAACTTCTCCGCGTCCCAATCGCCGCGTTGCCATAACCGCACGACGCGCTCTACGACTTCGGCACCACGGTGAAATCATCGAACGATGCCGGCGGCGTGTTGGGGCAGTCGTCAAATCCAAGGACTTCGATCTTCAATACATCCTCTGCTGTCTGCAGCTGCGGAGTCACACACGCGCTGAGCGAGAGCAACACCGCGAGTTGAGTGGCGCGCTTGATCATCTCAGTTCGCTGGCGCTCGGTCACGCAAGGATTTGCGCGCATGGTCTGCTGCGCGCGTGGATGGAAAGCGACGGACGATTTCGCGAAGGGTTTGCATGACGGCGTCTTCATTTCCCTGTTTCACTTGAAGCCGCGCTTGTTCAAACATCGCCTTCGCTTGTGCTTCATCATCTGTCGACGCAGCGACTTGAAGAACGGGCTCCTCGACGCGCGGCGGTTGCGCGTGCGTCGTAGGAAACATCGGCGGTGGCGGCGGTGGTGGCGGTGCTACCGCTGTTGCAACAGCAGCCATCGGCGCACTCTCTACCGCGACGCGAGCAGAGACCGTCCGGCGCGCGGCGTCTCCTCCACACACCATCTCCGCGAGCATCGCCTGCACTTCGTACACGTTCACTTGCTTCGTGAACTGCTTCGAAACAGGTTCGGGCGTACTCGCGACCCAGATGCGAAGTTCTGCATCGAGATCAAACGTCCCCGCTGTCTCCACCGCGAAACGCACAATCGATCGGTACGGGATCGATTGATACTCAATCTTCTTGCCCGTGAGACCTTGCTTGTCGATCAGCAGCAGACGCCTATCCGTAAAGAGGAAGACATCGCGAATGAGTTTGTATCCCTTCAAGACTCTCTCGTCAGTCAAGAGCAGGACGGCGTACTCCCTCTGCAGTTCCTCGGGTGCGACCTCTGAAGAGTTTCCGATTAATGCGTTCAAGAATCCCATGTTGAAGATTCTAACTGCTTCCACCAACCGAAGCGCTCGGCGGCGCGGCGCGGCGCGCCCTTTCAACGGTTGCGATCGGCTGAACTTTCAGGCACGACGCCCGTATCGCAGTCCGACCGAATTGCGCGACAGCCTCTACCCTGCTTCGTATCAGCACGCCGACTTCGCAACCTGCCGCCACGATTCCGTCTCCGTTCGCGCCGCGCGAAAGGTGGGCGCCGTATCTGTTCATCGCATGCCTTGTCGCTGCCGCAGGTCCGTGGTCGCGCGCGGACGTGGCGCTTGTCATCGGCATCGCAGTCGCGCTGCTCGGTGTCACCGCGTGGTCGAAGCAATGCAAGGTCACTTCGAAGTGGTTGATCCAAGTATGCGTTGTGCTGCTGGGCTTTCGTCTTGATCTTGGCACGCTCGCGGATTCCGCAACGAGCGGATTTGCGCTTGCGATTGGCACGATCGTCGGCGCGATTCTGATCGGATTGCTTCTCGGAAAATTGCTGCGCACCGGCCGCGAGATTTCCACGCTCGTCACTTCAGGCACTGCAATTTGCGGCGGCTCCGCAATCGTTGCGATCGGCGCATCGATCGGCGCAACAACGTCCAACATGGCAGTCGCCACCGGCGCGATCTTCATGCTCAACGCAGTCGGGCTTTGGACGCTGCCGAGCATCGGTCATGCGGTCGGTCTTACGGAAGTGCAGTTTGGACAATGGGCGGGCATCGCGCTCCATGACATCGCATCGGTAGGCGGCGCATCGAAGGAGTACGGGCCGGTCGCATTTGAAACTGCAACGATCGTAAAGTTAACGCGCGTGATTTGGATCTCTCCGCTTGCGATCTTGGCAGGTCGGTACATGTCATCGAATGCAGCGATCGGCAAGAAATCCCCATTTCCGTGGTTCATTCTCTGCTTCCTCGCAGCAAGCGGCATTCGAACGCTCGTTCCTGCAATGCAATCACTCGAGGGAAACATCGCGCAAGTTTCAGGCGTCGGATTTCAAGCCGCGCTCTTCCTCATCGGTAGTGGACTGACACTCGGCGCGCTGAAAGAAGTTGGTGCCCGTGCAATCGCGCAAGCCACACTGCTGTGGATCGTCGTCGCGGGCGGATCACTGCTCGTGATCACGATGCTGTGAGATTGAACACTTAGACCGGCTTGTTCGTGTTCGTCGTTGCGATGACTTTCGCAAGGCTGCCTGCACCTTGAAAGACGACCATGAACGGCGCGCTCGCGGCGGGCAAGGTGCTCCATCCAATCTTCTGACCGAGTGTGAGGTTGCAGGTGACGATCGTCAAGTCACCACACTGCGTCCCGCGAATCGCTGCAAACACAGGCGTTTCTGACTTCGCGTAATCCGCCCCTTTGATGAGATCGTCGCGCAGCTTCTGTCCTTTGAAGTTGACTGACTGCATGCCGTCCGCGAGCATTGCGTTGAAGACGGTGAGATCTTTGTTGACTTGCGCGTTGATGAAGGACTTCAACAACGTCTCGCCAATCGCATTCGTCGCGCTGTCGCCTGCAGAGTTCGGTGCCCCTGGCGCAGGGCGCGTCTGGGGCATGTTGAGCGAACCAAATGCTGCCATGCGCCACGCTCCATCCACCCATGTCCACACACTCATGCGCGGCGTTTCGTCGGTTGGGAGTTTCACACCGCCAACTGTTTCATGCACGGTCGCGAGGCACGTCACGATGAGCGCATCCCCCACACGCGTCGCATGCACATCGCTGATCTTCGTCGTTCCGGCGCCTGCGCCCGCGATCGCCGCGAGCTCGCCCGCGCGATCAATCGACCCTTGATAGTTCAACGCCTGAAATCCCGTTTGCAAAAGCTGTCCAGCACCCCCAGCATCCTTGGCCCGTTGCTTCGCGAAGAAGGTGTTGAGCAGTGACTCACCAAGAACATTGCGCGCAGCATCATTCTTAGGCCACTCGACCGTCGCGATGGGAGCCGATTGCACGGGTACCGACTGTGCAAACGCAGTCGGTGAAAGGACTAGTGCGAACGTAAGCAAGATGGGTTGCATCATTTCGCTGTTGTATCACTTGCGAGACCGCGCTGCGCGATCGCACCAACGGCACCGGCAAAAATCGCAATTCTTCGGACAGTCACCCGTGTCTTTGCGCATCTCTCTACGTCGACCAATCCATGGCGTTCCGATGGACTCAGCACTGGAGAAATTTGAAGATGCAATACAAAAAACAATTGATGCAGTTTTTCTTCGCGGCAGTTTTCACGCTCGCAAGCTTTGCGTTCAACAGCCCGGCGCGCGCGGACAAACACACTGATCTCACGACGCCCACCGGCTGGGTGATCCTCATAGGAGTCGACACTGCTGCCGTGAATGCGCAGATCGCCGCTGGATTCAGACTCATTGACCTTGATGTTGTAGGTGCCGCCCCGCTGAAGTTAGATGCCACGTTCGTCGCCAATAGCGGCGCATACACGACTGGCTGGTGGTGGTATGTAGGCGTAACCTCGCAAGATTTGGTAACTGCGGCGATTGCTAATAATGCACGCATCGTCGATCTCTGTGCGTATGTCGATGGTGGTGTGGTGAGGTATGCCGCGATCATGATCCCCAACACAGGCACCGAAGCAGTACATTGGTTCATTCAATCGGGCTACACCGCGGCGCAGGTGGGCGCTTGGTGTGACAAGGATGGTCCTTTCGCACCTTTTGGTCGCATTTATGACATCGCGCCTTACAGCACATCCGGAGGAACGCGCTACGCGTTCATCGGAGTGCCGAATGTGTCGCTGAGTGATCCTGGCATCCAATGGAACATGCAACTCGGCGACACGCGCGACGCAATCTTGGCGACCGCGACTGAAGGTGGTTATCGCATCACCGACATGGAGCGCCATTCCGATGGACTGTGGTCTGCGGTGATGGTGGCGCGCGGCGGCATGGATGGCAGCGTTTTCACAGAAATTCCGAGTTCGGAGATCGGCAACGTTGTCGTGCAAGATGCAGGCCGCATTGTCGACATAGTGCGAACCAGTTGGGTAGGCAATGGGACGTTTACCCTCGTCACTCGACAAAATGAAAACGCCGCGACCTTAAAGGTGAATCGCGCGATGCGCGACCAATTGCAGAATCCCTATACCGAGAGCGGAATTCTATTGCACGAACTCGACGGCGCGGAATCGGTTTCCCTCAACGAGGAAATGATCTTTGAACCCGCGTCGACCTTGAAAACCGCGCACGCGTTTGCCGCGATGTGGCGCGTGGCATTGGGAAACAACACTCTGAGTGAGAGAGTCGCCGTTCCAACAGGATCTTCAGGCAGTTGCCCGACCGTCGGATCACCAACGACGCCGATGTCGCTCAGCATGGCGTTGAGCTTAATGCTCGGAAATTCCGACAACCAAGCGACCGAAGGAATCCGCGCGCACTTCGGCACGAGCACGATCGAGAATCTGTCGGCGGCTGTGGGCGCGACCAGCGTGGGGTTGAATCACACGCTTGGTTGTGGGGGTCCTGTTCCGAACACATTGACACTAAGAGATCTTGGAAAGATTCATACCGCCGCTCGAAGTGGACTGTTAGGAACGTATGAAAGCACGTTCAATAGTTACTTCCTCCACGGCACGAATTTGGGCAGCGTGAACTACAAAATTGAACAAGCACTCGCGGCAGAGCTTGCGACGAGTGGGTTGAGCTCCGCGCAACAGAGTGAGTTTAGAAGTCATGTCTACACCGCTGCGAAGGGCGGAAGCTACGGCATTGCACCCTTACCATATACATATCACTACTCCTGGGGCGTGTACGCAAAGATTCCCTTCCGCGTCGGGTGCGCCATTGTCGATCGAGAGTTCTTCCTCGGCTGCTTTATCAACAACCACCAAGTCGAACCTCAAATCAACGACGCACTCGGCATGGGTCTCCGCGAATTGTCCCGCGTGGTCATCCGTGACGCACTCGCCTCTTGGAGATCGGCAGAGTGTGGCGATCAACTCGACTGCGGCAACTACCTCGTGGCAGGTGCCGGTGGCGCAGAAAGCTCCTTCAGCATTTCCAGCTCAATCGAACTCGAGTCGATCACATTGAACACCCTGTTTAACAATTACGACAATGACCAGTCGTGGGCTGCGGATCTCCTCGTTGGAATCATTGCTCCCAATGGGGCGACGGTTGAATTCGGCGGATACAACACCACCTTCGGCTATCCCGATGCGGGAGCGAGTCCCACTGCATGGAACTCGGCGCTCGACGGCGACTACGGCTGGTACACGATGAATACCGCGGCGTTCGGTCTCGGGGGAACGGGCGCATGGACGGTGCGTGTGAAGAACGGTTGGTTGGCTTCAGCGGGAGCATCCTGGACTGGCGAAATCTGCCTGCGCGGCGTACCCGTCACTCCTGGAGACATAGACCTTAATGGCATCGTTGACGCGGCGGACCTTGCGATGCTGTTGGGGGGTTGGGGCGCATGCGGTGGATCCTGCGCCGCTGATTTCAACGGTGACGGCACAGTCGGCGCAGCGGATCTCGCAATTCTGCTGAACAACTGGACCTGAGTCAGCGGTGCCCTGCATGGGTGTTCTTCTTCGACGAGGCTTGGTCAGTGTCGCACTCCATGACGCAGGCCAAGCCTCGCGGTAGTATGTTGATCAGAAGTGAACGGACCGTTCGAGTCGCTGCGGAGCACGCAATGCACAGGACAGAGCCGCGAATACCAGCATCAGGCACCGCGGAACTCGGATTTGAATCGGTGTACGCCGATCTTCGACAGATCGCGACCAGCATGCTCTTGCACGAAAATTCCGCGCACACTCTGCAAGCGACCGCTGTCGTGCACGAAGCGTTTATGCGACTCGCGAAGAACACAGACGCCCGACGATTCAAGGACACCGAATTGCTCGCGATCGCTTCTCGAGTGATTCGGCAAGTACTTGTCGATCACTCTCGGCGACGGCATGCAGCCAAGCGCGCGCGAACGGTTGACCCTCGCTTCCTCCACCGAGTCGAGGATGTCACGATCAACGATGCACCAGCGGCAGAACGCGCAGCACCTAACGGAGATTCACGAGACCTTGAGCAGCTCAGTCTCGCGCTTGAACGACTCCGCCGCGTCGTCCCTCGCGCAGCCGATGTCGTGGAACTGCATTTCTTTGGCGGTCTCTCGATGTCGATCATCGCCGAAGTGTTGGGCTGCGCGCGATCGACCGTTCAAGCGGATTGGGCGTTCGCGCGCGCGATGCTGTTGCGAGAATTGACGCATCATGACTAGACTCGACCAACCTGAAGTCACAGAACTACAGCATGAATTCCATCGCATTCGTGTGCTCTCCCCACTGGAGCGTGAAGTTGCGATTCGAGCACTTGAACGTACTGATGCCGCACTCGCGGAGACCTTGACAGGATTGCTGCACGCGCATGCCTCGACGTACAGCGTTCTCGACGCGGACGTACGCGCCGCACTTCCTGCAGAGTCGACCGATCTCTTTCTCGAGGTGTTGCCCCCATCGATCGGCTCCTACCGTGTGCTGCGCGAACTCGGACGAGGCGGCATGGCGGTCGTGCTGCTTGGTGAACGAGAACATCCCAAGCGCCAAGTCGCGCTCAAATGCCTGCGTCGAGGGCAGAGCACGGAGATGGAACGCCAGCGATTTACGCTCGAACAGGAATTGCTGCTTCGACTCCGTCATCCCGGAATCGTCTCGATTTATGAGATGGGCACAGTGCATCTTCTTGGTCTCGCATCCGGTGAGCGTTGCCCGTGGTTTGCGATGGAGCTTGTCGATGGTGAGCGGCTCGATGCATGGAGCACAAAGTCAAAACCAAGTTTGATCGACCGCAAACGCGTATTGCGCGAAATCATCGCTGCGGTTGCTCACGCGCACGCGCGAGGAGTGGTGCACGCGGATCTCAAACCGAGCAACGTTCTCATCGATGCAGAGGGACACGTTCGCGTTCTGGATTTCGGGATTGGATGTCTCGCGGTCGATCCGCCAGCGACCGGCGGGGTCGCTTTCGGCACAATCGCATACTCGAGTCCCGAAACATTCCTCACGGGGCGTGACGAATTGAGCCGCCGCAGCGATGTCTACTCACTGGGAATCCTCGGCTACGAAATTCTCACCGGAGAATGCGCATCAGTCCGGGGCGCGTTGGGATTGACCATGACCGCGCGCGTTGGCGGCACGCAACGTCCGCCGTTACGCCGTGTGAACGCTCATTGTTCCCGTGAGTATGAAGCCATTCTCCAGAAGGCGGCATCGGAGGACCCGCGTCAAAGATATCGCGATGCAACAGAACTCGAAGAAGATCTCGCGCGAGCGGATGAAGGACTTCCTGTTCGCGCTATCCCGACAAGCACTGCCTACTCCTGCTCATGTTTCTCTCGGCGCAACCGAGCACTCGTCGGCGTGGTTACAACCGCAATGCTCGCACTCGTTTCTGCGACGGTGTTCACGATGATCGCGAACCACCGAACAACGCTCTCAGAGCAGATCGCGCGCGATGAGTCGCGCTCGGCACTCCGAGAGGCGTCGAGAGCGAAGAACACGCTTCGCTTCATCACGGGACTGCTCGCGACAAGTAGTCCCACAGAACTAGGGCGAGAAGTGACCGTGCGTGATGCAATTGATGAAGCGGCGACTCGAGTAGACGCAGAACTCGCGGGCGATCCGTATGCAGCGGCGCAAGTCCACCTCACACTCGCACAAACCTATCGCGCCATCGCAGCGTTTGACGCGGCGGAGCAACACTTCGCGCGCGCGACGGAATTCCTCGCAGACTCTGCGTTGCTCCGTGAAGACGAAGTCGATCTCGCGCGCGGAATCGAACGAGAAGCGGCGGCAGGACGCGCGGCGACGCGATGGGCGCGTGGAGATCTCACGGAATCCAATCGCATCCTCGACACGGTGCTCTCGTCCAAGAGAAGCGCTGAACGCCCTGATTCCGCGTGGTTTCTTGCGGTCGAGACGAAGGCGCAGATTGCACTCGCGCAACAACAGCCGCTCTTGGCAATTCCGCTTCTTCGAAACGCACTCCTAAAGGCGAGAGCGATTGACGATCCCGCAACCATCGCTCGATTCCAAGCGGGGCTCGGTGCCGCCTTGATCGCTGCAGGAAAAATTGAGGAAGCGGCGGCGGAACTCGAACCTCTTGTTGAGATTTTGCGCGGCGCGTACGGCAACGCATATCCCTCCGTTGGAGTTGCGCTTCACAACCTTGCTTCGATACGGCGACGAGAAGGAAATCCACAGGAGGCCGCGCGATTACTGGGCGAAGCACTTGAGGTTTACGGACGCGCGTACGGTACTGCTCATCCGCGAATTGCCGAAACCTACAACAGTCTCGGCACTGCATTGCGGCAGGCGAATCAGACAAGAGCAGCTGTGGAGCAGTACATGCTCGCAATGAAGCCGGAGCATGCGGTGGGATCGATTCGCCGAGCGATGTTTGCGCAGAATCTCGCATCAGCACAGGGTGAGCTCGGAGAAACCGAGAACGCACTGGCATCGTTCGATCTAGCGCTCGCGCTTCTGGGCGCGGATCCAAAACTACAATCCAACATTGCCTCCGTCTATTGGAACAGGAGTTGCTTGCTGAAGGCCGTCGGGCGCAACGATGATGCTGCGGTAGATTGGCGTCTATGCCTCGCGATTCGAGAGCTTGAAGGCGGTGAGCGCGCGATGTCGCTCATCGGACCGTTGGCAGATCTCGCGATGCACGAAGCAACCTCGGGTACGCTCGAGAAGGCAAGGGTGTACGCCGCCCGCGCGCTCGCCCTCGAAGCGAACGGAGCGCGTATCTCTCCTGAAACGAGTGCGCGTTTGAAGCGACTGCTTGACGACAGCGCGGTTCCAAGCGCGCCCGTAAACAAGCTAGATTGAATGCGAGCCTCGCCGCGCACAATCGAAGTGGAACTCGAACGGTGCTGTTCAAGTTGCTGTTCGAGGGGCGATTTGCACTGAAACTCGCAGCTCCCGATCAAGCAGTCATCAACGTCCGACCGATGACGATGCTGCGTTCGAGGAACTCAACGCGACTCGCCTTTGCCCCGCACTTTTGTCCCGCTTCATGAGTTTCGCAGCGAGGGACGCAAGGTCATCGGTGTTGATGTGAATAATGTAGGCACCGAGAATCCGATCATCAACGAGTTACGACTGCTGCAACTCAGACAAGCCTGACCGATTGAGCGCGCTTCCATCGATGTCGCCATCGCGCGCGATTTCGAGTTTGTCGAAGAGAAATGCGGGACTGACGGTGCAACCTACAAGCGTCCACGCGCCGAGAGTCTGTGCGCGTTGCCACGCGTTGGCAGGAACTTCAAGTTGCGGTCTTTCGCCTTGCATGATCGCATTGCCAAGCGTTTGCGAATATGCCGCTTCGCCCTCACGCGCAATGGAAAGCAACAGCGGAGCGCCCGCGTAAAAGTGCCATATTTCAGCTGCATCCACGCGATGCCAACGATTGATGACGCCGCTTGACAAGAGAAAATAAATCGCCGTGCCCGCGCCGCGCGCGCCCCCGCTCGCACTCTCGCGCCACGTTTCTCGATAGAACCCACCTTCAGGATGCGGTTGAAGTTCAAGCGCTCGACAGATTTCTTCGGCAGAGTAGGAGTCTGGCAAGGCGTGATGGTGAGCGTTCGACATGTCTGCACTCAACGCGGCCACAGCAGCACAATCAGCGCGGCGAACGCCAAACCGTTGCTGGTGGCATTCGCGAGTAACCACCATCGGAACGGATGCATCGAACTTGGTACTTTCCAAATGTGCCTGAGCATCGCAACTTCGACGGCTGTGTTGATCAGCGTCGTGAGGCAGTACGCAATGGCGTAACTCGGCACGCCCGCGAATATCCGACTGTTGAAGTTCAGCGGAAGCCCGAACATTTCCTCAACGGGATAGAGCAACTCTGTCCCGAATAAGAGAATTGGCAACGCGAGCATCGCGGTCACGATGTTCACTGCAAGTACCGCAAGAACCGTGCTGCGGTTGCTCAGTCCGAACTTGCGCCGCGCGATGAACGCTTCGGCCAGCAAACCGCCGCAGATGATCGGTGCCGCCCACAGTGGGATCACTTCAATGAGGATCGGATGAGAGCGGTTTGCGAGAAGCATCGGTGTTGCTGGTCTTCCAGATTCACCACTGCGAGAGCAGGATCGCGAGATCCTCGCCCGCTGCGATTGCGGTGACCTGTCCAAGTGTTGTCGGTACTGAGCACTGACCGTACAAGTTGTAACCAAAGCATGCAACAGTCGCGCCATTCTTAAGCGCGATCGTAAGATAGCCGCCCGTTGCGAGCGCGTTCACGATGCCGATGTTTTTCGGCGGAGTGCATTGCCCTTGTGCGTTACTTCCCCAGCATGTGAGCGCGCCACCCGATCGCAGCGCGACGGTATGAAATCCACCGGCAGCAACCGCAATCACTCCACTAAGTTCAGCCGGCACGACGCTCTGTCCCCCGCCGTTGTAACCCCAACACTTCACCGTGCCGCCAAGTTCAACTGTCGCGGAATGCGCGTATCCCGCCGAGATTGAGAGCACGGGGCCGAGCGTGATCGGCACATCACTCTGGTTGAAACTGTTCCAACCAAACGCGACGATTTCGGTGTTCTGCGGAACCGCGAACGCCATCGATGACGCGATTGTCGCGGCGGCGAAACAAGAGGCGCGTGCGAGGTTGGAATGCATAGCCAGTTCATTATGCGTGCAGTCTTCAGGGTGTGCGTCTGCAGACCTCATTCCACTACCAAGTTTTCTTTGGTTCTCGAGGCATTCCAAGCGCGAGCGAGCGCATAATTCTCGAATTACAGCTCAGGGAGTTTGCCATCCTTGGCATTGCGTGCATCTTCTCTGCATGAACCGTCTCTTCACTTGGGCCGCAGCGGCTTGCGTTGTTCTCGTGTTCGGCTGTGCTGCCGCCGCGCAGTATTCCTCCGACGCATCCGCACCACTCGTCGTGCGCGCGACTGGATTTGATGATGTACAACCGAAGTTCGCCTCCGCACCTAACGGCGGCAAGTATGTGAGCTTCTTTAGCGGGAGCGGATACGACGTGATGCTCGCGCGGCTCGACGCGAACGGCAGTTTCGTTTGGAAGGCGCAATCGGTCATGGTTGCCGATCGCAATGTTTCCTCGACAACCGATTACGGACTTGCGAGCGATGCAGCGGGCAACGCATACATCGCATTCGATGGAGTGAACGGCACGACACCTGCGATTCTCGTTCAAGCTGTTTCGCCAACAGGCGCGATGCTGTGGAAGAGTGTCGTGACGGAGAGTACGACTGCGTATATCGCAGTTGGGCGGGTGACTGTCGCGAGTGATGGAGGGGTTTGGGCTGCGCACATCCAAGATGCAACGACGCGCGTGCAACGCTTCGATCCTCTGACGGGCGGAAAAACTTTCGGCACGCCGATCATCATCTCTGAGACGGGCGCGAATCAACTCTCTGCGGACATTCAACCGTCGCTCAACGGCGCGGTGATTGTGTCATGCGTTCGATACACGACATTCACCGGCGCGAAAGTGCTCCGCGCGCACAAGATCAATCTTGATGGAACGAAGCCGTGGGCTGCGCTCGGCGCCGCCGTGTTTACCACGGGATCGCTGCAATTTGGCGCATTTCCAGGCTTCATCACCGATGGTGCGGGCGGCGCGTATTTCACTTGGTACACCTCAACTCCACTGCAGTGCTCCGTCCAACGCGTGAGTGAAGCGGGCGCGATTATGTACGGCGCCAGCGGCGTCACAGTGACAACAACGACGACGAACGCGTCACGTGTAGGGCCGTCGTGCGTCCTCGGAGCCGATGGTCGCCTCTACGCCTTCTGGTCGCAACAAACACCGAGCACTTCGCTCTACGGCATTTACGGTCAGTGCTTCTTCAAGGGTGCCCGCCAGTGGGGAGTGAATGGCGCAGTGATTGTGCCCCTCTCCACGACTTACTCGCGCGACTTCGCAACCGCCGCGCGCGCAGGCACTGGCGTGCAGTGCTACTTCGTCGAAAACGCAAGCGCGGTCGCGTCGACGATTCGATGCGCGGGGCTCGATGCCACTGGCGTTGTCACTTGGACGAGTAATGTCGCGACAAACTCCGGCGTGAAGTATCGACTCTCCTCCGCAACGACGGACGACGATGGTTCTGTGCTCTGCTGGCAAGGTGGCATCACGACGGGCGCGAGCGATGTCTATGCCGCACGCGTGGGCGCAGATGGAACGCTCGGACAACCACAAGCCGGATTGCTCGGTGATTTGAACGACGACGGCGTTGTGGATGCCGCTGATCTTGCAAACTTGCTCGCTCAATGGGGCGGTCCTGGCAGCGGCGACTTTGACGAATCAGGGACCGTCGATGCAGCAGATCTCGCGGTTCTGCTCAGCGCATGGAGCGCTGTCTAAGTTCGAGTTTTCGAAATGATGCATGTATTGCACTCGCGTGAGCAATCGCTCACGAGAGTGTTTTTTTGGAACACGCTCGGGGCATCTCAACGCGCAAACCAAGCTGCGCGCCGAGTCTTTCGCACGCCATCGCGGTGTCCTGTAATGTCTTTCGCGTCGCACAACCCTGCTCGTTCCACACTCGCGCAACACGCAACACGCCTTCCGCACGCGCACTCGCAAGATCGACGCGCGCCACGATGTTCTCGCCCATCAGCACGGGCATTGTGTAGTAACCATAGAGGCGCTTCGGCGCAGGCACGAATGCTTCAAATCGATAATCGAAGTTGAAGAGTTCAAGCGCGCGCGCGCGATCACGAATGAGTGGATCAAACGGCGCGAGCAAGCGCGCACTCGCGTCAGCCGCAGGCGTCGCCGCACGCTGCTTCCAATCAAGACGCGCAACACCGTCGACGAATTTTTCTTCGCCCCGTTGCAAACGCACGGGAACGACGCGCTGAGCAACAACTTCCGTCGCGCACCACTGCTTCGCTTCTTGTGGAGTCACGCTGTTCATGAAGTGCGCGAGTTCGCGCGGAGTCGCTCCGCCAAGCCTCTCGAGTGCTGCAGCGCATGCCCAATCGATCATGGATGCGCGCGACGGATGCGCAGTCGGCGCGGCGTACACACGCTCGGCGAGGTCGTAGACCTTGTCAAACTTACGTCGCGAGTGAATCGCAATCTCCCCTGTTCTCCAGAGGTATTCGAGCGCGGCCTTCTGCGGCGACCAATCCCACCAGCCTGTGCCCGCGCGAGGAGGTCGGGGAAAATCGCGCGCCATCAAGGGACCACGCGCGCGAATCGCGTCGTGCACCTCAGCGATGTGCTTCTTCCCATTGCGACCGAGTTGACCTTGAAACCACGCACTCTTGTGCATGCGTTCACGCGCGGAAAGAAATCGATGCGACCACCAATGGCGCCAGTCCGATCGGATCATGCTGGCATCGTGGGTCCAGTGTTCAAAGAGCGACCGCTTTTTTTCGACGAGTTGCGCGAGCATCGAAGGCGCGTATCCATCAAGCCGCGTGTGCAACATCAAGTGATGCGCGCGCTCCACACTGTTGATGCTGTCGAGCTGAAGAAAACCAAGCTCGTGCACGAGGTTGTTGACCGTCTTCACTGTCGCGGCGATCGGGGCGTTCGTCAGAGAGCAGCCGCGCAGCAAGAGCCGCCTGCTCTGCAATTGCGAAACAACCTCCGCCGGAGGATCCCCCACAGTCGTCCGTTGAAGATTGCGTACACGGGGCGGCATGCTTGAGAGACTAACCGCCATTTTGCGCGAAAAACCTGCACTGCCCCTCGATTACTAGAACCCCGCGCGCAGCTCATGCGTGTTCTCGTTTCCCTTCTGCCTCGACTTTCCCAAATCTCGAAGTACGCTTCTGCCGTCCGCTGTCCTGATCTCCACACCTGAGAAGCCACACTATGAAAACGACGCACATCCTGTCAGCACTCGCACTCGGAACAACTGCCATCTTCATTGGACAACTCAGCGCCACTGCGGGTGGCGGAGGTTCCGATGGCGGCACCGCCAGCGTCGGCGCGGATGTGATTGTCGGCGCGATTCCCAACGTCACGAAGTACGGGTCCGTTGTTGTCAGTGGTCAGACCATCATGTCGTATGCCATCGGCACAACGAGTTGCAACATCGGCACTGCGCAACTCGAGTGGTTCGCATCACCAGACAATCGTCACCCTTTCATTCCGATGAATGCGTTCCGCCTTAAGAACGGCCGCTTCGAACAAGTCGGTATGAGTTGGGGCAAGCACGGATTCACCGCGTTGCAGCAAACACTGTGCGGAGCATGCACCCCGTCGCCGACAGGAACATACCTCGGCATTGGTTGCTCTGATCCGTACAGCTCAAGTTTGAACGGAAGTCAAGGCGGACTTGGTACGCGCAGCGAAGTGAATGCAGCAACAGGAACTTTCCCAGGGACTACCAACGCAGGCATGCCTAGTGCTGCAGCGACCATCGGTCGCCGATTGCAGATCAACGGAGCAGATCTTGACCCCGCGCTCAACACGGGCGCGCAGTATTTCTTCGAAGCGCAGTACGTGCATCAACAAGATGCAACCGCTGGCAACAAGCACAACAACGCGTCGTATCGCACTTTCACCGTTGGAACTCTCGCGAGCGGCGCGTACACACTCACGCTCACAGGCGGAACGACGCAACAAAAGGCTGCAATTCAAGCGTGGCCAGGGCTTGATGCCACAGCGACAGTCGCGACAGTCGATGTGCCCAACGATGGTCGATTCTTTGTCGGATGCACTGCCCACTACATCGGCAATGAAACATGGCGCTACGAGTATGCGATTCACAATCTCAATTCTGATCGCTCCGCGCGCGCGTTCTCAGTGCCCGTTCCTGCCGGAGTCACGGTCACCAACATTGGTTTCCACGATGTGAACTATCACTCCGGTGATCCATCGTCAGCAACGGATTGGACGAGTGCGGTCGCTGGTGGAGCGATCCAGTGGAGTGGCGGCACATACTCCGCAAGCGTGAATGGAAACGCGATTCGCTTCGCAACGATGTACAACTTCTGGTTCGATGCGAATCAGGCGCCGACGAATGTGAACGGTTCGATTGAACTGTTCAAGCCAGGCGGCGCAGGCGCGCCAACCTCTGTGCTCGCTGCTGTGCGTGGACCGAGCGCGCCTCCATTGAATCCAGCCGACTTGAATGGCGACGGAGTCGTCGATGGCGCGGACCTCGCGATGCTGCTCAACAACTGGGGCGGTACGGGCGTTGGTGATGTGGATGGAAGTGGCATCGTTGATGCGGCTGACATCGCAGCACTGCTCAACGCATGGGGTTGATGCTCCGCATGGGGTTGATGCTCCGCATGGTTTGATGCTCCAACATCCATTCAGAATCTGTCCTTGATCCACCACGCACCGATGCACGCATCGGTGCGTGGTTCGTTTTGATCACCATGCACACCGCAAGCACGGAAAACTGCGCGGGATTCTGCGTTCCATGCACGACACATGATCTCTCGCGGAGTTTGTGAATCTCCGCACGATCCTTGCATTCTGCCGCAGAACGCGTGTGATAGAGAGCACGCACGCCTACAACCAATACGGGAGATCTCTATGACGAACACCAGGACCACGCTAGGCATCCGAAACATTGTTCTTGTCGGTCCCGCTGGAGCGGGAAAAACATCCTTGCTTGAAGCACTGCTCTTCGAAGCGGGCGTCACAAAAAAACTTGGAACGATTGAACACGGGGACACGATCGGAGATCACGATCCGATTTCGCGCGAGCTCGGCCACTCGATTGAAACGACGCTTGCGTTTCTCGAGGCGCACGACATTCATCTCAACATCATCGACACGCCAGGATCGATGGACTTCATTGGGAAAGCAACGAATGCGTTGCAAGCCGCGGACCTTGTCGTGATCGTGACCGATGCGCGTTCGGTCCATGACCCAGCGCTCCGCCGCATCGCACGGCTGTCGGAAGATCGCAACTTCCCGCGCATGGTTGTCGTGAACAAGATTGATCGCGAAGATGACATGCGACCGATCGTCGCGACGCTGACTGAACTGTTTGGATCCACCCTCCGCCCCATTGATCTTCCGCAGGATCACGGTCATGCCGTGGTCGACTGCTTCGAAGCAAGTTCTGGCACCAGCGACCTCGGACCGGTCGCTGGTTTTCACTCGAGCGTCATCGATCAGATTGTCGAAGTCGACGAAGCATTGATGGAGCGCTACCTCAACGACGGGACGCTTCCGCCACTGCCGCTCCACGATGCGTTTGAGAAGGCGCTTCGCGAAGCGCACCTCGTGCCGCTTGCATTCTGCTCGGCGAAGGATCGCACAGGTGTGCGGCAACTTCTCGCGGATTTCATTGCGCTCGCGCCCTGCCCAACAGAGGGAAATCCTCGGCCATTTGAGCATGCAGAAGAAGGCGGAGAGGCGTGGAAACCGCAATGCGACGCGACGCTTCCGCTCGTTGCGCATGTGTGGAAAATCGCCGCTGATCCCTACGTGGGTCGCCTCGCGAGCTTCCGCGTGCATCAAGGCACGATTGCCAAAGACATGCACGTGCACATCGATGCGCAGAAGAAACCAATTCGCATCGCGCATCTCTATCGCGTGCAAGGCAAGAAGCTTGTGGAGGTCGATCGCCTTGTCGCGGGCGACATCGGCGCAGTCTCCAAGATTGAAGAGCTTCGCTCGGGAAGCATTCTGCATGATGGACGCGTGCCCGGCGGTTTACATCTCAAAGCGATCAATGTGCCAACACCCATGCAAGGTCTCGCGATCGAAGCGAAGACGAAGGGCGCAGAAGCAAAGCTCGGCGAAGCGCTGCATAAGCTCGCACTCGAAGATCCGGCGTTCCGTGTCGATCATGTGCCTTCGACAGGCGAGACCGTCATTCGCGGCATGGGTGAATTGCATCTGCGAGTGATCGTGCGCATGTTGTCGGAACGCTTCGGTGTCGCGGTCACATCGCATCCGCCTCGCATCCCCTATCGCGAGACGATTACGACGAAGGCCGACGGCCACTGCCGACACAAGAAGCAAACAGGCGGCGCTGGACAGTTTGCAGAAGTCTTCTTGCGCGTCGAGCCGATCGCGGATTTTGAAAGTGATCCGCAGGGACTCGAACTCGCGGATGACACATTCGGCGGAAGTGTGCCGCGACAATTCTTCCCCGCCATCGAGAAGGGTGTGCGACAAGCGATGATCGCGGGAGCAATTGCTGGGTATCCACTGCGCGGCATCAAAGTCAGCATTTACGACGGGAAAACACACGCGGTCGATAGTAAGGAAATTGCCTTCGTCACCGCAGGAAGAAAGGCATTTTTAGATGCCGTCCGCAAAGCAAACCCGGTGTTGATGGAGCCATTCGTAGAACTTGAAATCACCGCGCCCACCGACTCGCTCGGCTCCGTGGCCGCGGATCTCTCGGGTCGGCGCGGTCGCATTCTCGACACGCAATCACTCGCAGGTGACACCTCGGTCGTGACAGCACACGCTCCACTCGCGGAAGTTGCGACGTACGCCAACACGCTGAAGTCCATGACGCGAGGCACGGGATCTTTCGTGATGGAGTACAGCCACGACGATCTCGCGCCAGCACTCGTGCAACAGCAACTCATTTCCGCGTGGAAGCCGCACCACGACGCGGACGACTAACGCGACTTTCCAAGATCTCCACAATCGCCTGCACCGTTCGCATGTTGCGCACGGTGCAGGTTGTTTTCATAGACCGATCAAGAGATGCACACCGATGCACTCGCGAGCGACGACCTCGAGTATCCCGCGAGTTGGAAGGAAGAGCACTTCGAGCGTCTCCGTCATTCCACAACGCGCGTGCGCTGAGTCGAACGTCGAATCACGCAACGCAACGGGGCTCGCCATTGGCGAGCCCCGTTGTTGTTCGAAGATTGAACGGGTTTATCTCACCAAATGAGTTGCAACTGCATGCGCGCGAGGACCTGTCCGCCTTGATCGAAGGCACCCGTGGAACTCGTTCCGTCCGCGAGGAATCCGTTACCTGCGTTGGCGAATGCGCCGACTCCATCGAACGCGTATCCGAGATCTGTTGAAACTTTCACGCGCTGCTTCGCGATGTACCAGTTCGCGCCCACCGTGACGGCTTCGAAGATGGAGTACCCGTTTCCGTTGAGCGTATTGAGCACGGGCGTGATGTCGTTGGGATTTGAATCTGCATCGCCGTACTCGTATCGCGCGGTCAACTCCACGGTGTCGGAAATGAAGAAGCCGCCTTGCAACACAAAGCCGAATTGATTCGCCGTCGCGTATCCCGCGGTCTCAGGATCGATGCTGCGCCAGACGCCCGAGGTGAAGAGCGAGGCGCCTGAAAAATCGAAACTGAGATCAACAGTCGCCGCCATGATCGATGGATTGATGTCACCGTACATCGCGGGAACACCTTGCGCGTTGTCCTTCTTCTCGATCTCGCCAGCGAGTCCGATCAGCATGCCGAACTCTTCGCCGCGCGCGCTCGAAAAGTCCTTGAATTGCGCCCATTTGCCCGCGGGCTTCCACTCCATCCGCCCCGCGAATGCGTACTGCGATGTCTTCGTGGAGGGCCACGGGAGATTGCGCGTGGTGCCAGAGGACATGTAGTTGCTCTTGACTTCGAACGCATTGAGATACGCGGCGGTGAATTGCACATCGCCACTCAACCAATTGAGCTGCAAGCCTTGCGCTCGACCTGACGAGAAAAATCCATCCACCGAAGATCGGTCTAACATCAGCGTCACGGTGTCGGCAGCCAAACTCTCGCGCATGAACGGAGTTTTGAACTGGCCAACCTTGAGCGAAAGCCCCGTCGCGAGCGTCTTCTCGACCCAGCTGTCATCCACCGTTGCGTCACCTGAGATGTAGGAGAGTTCGACCTTGTACTTCCAACTCGGATCCACCACCGTGCCTTCGAACGTAATCTTCATGCGGCGCACGCCGAATCCCCAAGTGTCCTCGGAACCACCGTTGGTGAGCCCATTCACCGATGCACGAGAGTCGTAAGCCCAACGCACCTGCGTGAAGCCCTTGATGTCCAGCGTGTAGTTGCCATCGGGCGAAGAAAGAAAGAACTTGTCCTTCCATCCGCCCGTCGCGCTCGTCTCCTGCAGCGACTGCCGCGTTGAAGCGTCGCTCAACACATCTTGCACGACGCCGCGAATCGCCTCCGCGCGTTCTTGCGTGAGCCAGGCGCTTCCGTCGATGCCTTGCGATCGAAGTTCCGCGATTTCCGCGCGAATCTGCGCGAGCGTGTCGTCTATCGACACCTCTTGCGCGTGCGTACTCGCAGCCGCCGCACTCGCGAATGCTGCTACAACGAAGTTCATTTTATTCATGTGTACTCCAATGCAATCCATGCAGCGAGGGGACCCGACAAGTCAGGCATCGATGCTAACACCAGCAGCGCATCAGCGTTTCTCTGACCACACGGAGCGCCCATCGAGCGATCTCTATTACTCTCCCTTTCTCTCTCGCCTCAACTCGGCTGGCAATGCGATCGGCACGGTGATGTCCACGATTGATTTCGCGGAAGGCACCTCGCATCTCTTCGACAGCACCGAAGCGCGTGTCTCTAAGCCGTGTACGCAAACTCAATCGGCGCGTGAACATCAGGATGCAAACTTCCATGCACCGGACAAGTGTGCGCCGCGCGCTCAAGTGCTTCGCGATGCGGGTGATCCGCCGCAATCGGTACGTGAATGACGGTCTTCAGACTTGCGATGCGACGCGGGCCTTCTTTGGTCATCTCTTTCTCCGTGCGCGCGTGCATGCCCTTGAGTTCAATATTGTGTCGAGCCGCCACGATGCCCATGATCGTCATTATGCATGTGGGCAGCGCTGCAGCCACGAGATCGGTGGGCGAAAACGCCTCACCCTTTCCGTGATTGTCCTTCGGCGCGTCGGTGAGAATGGACGAGTGCGAGGGCGCGTGTGCAGCAGAACAGCGCAAGGAACCTTCGTAGACCGCAGTGACTTCAACCATAGAAACCTCCGCGAGAATCATACGCGCGTACAGTGTTGATATGGCTCTCAAGCTGCCCGCCGACTACGTTCTTGGAACACATACCGCCGAAGGTGATCGACTCGCGTTGCAGCATTCGCTGTGGATCGACGAGGCGCGCGCAGCCTGGAATCAATGCGGCATTCGCAAAGGCAGCCGCGTCGTCGACGTTGGATGCGGCCCTGGTCTCGCGACTGTCGCGCTGCTTGAAGCAGTCGGCGAAACGGGCACGGTGTCGGGCATTGAAATCTCCGCGCGATTCGCGCAACAGGCGCGCGCGCGTTGCGAGGCAGCGGGCCGTTCGGATTGCGAGATCTTGCAATGTGACTTGATGACGGACTCGATGCCGCCGCATTTTCGTCATGCGTTCGATGCAGTGTGGATGCGTTGGGTTGCGATGTTTGTGCGTGATCCGAAAAAGCTCATCTCGCAACTGAGTGACCTTCTCGCGCCGAATGGCGTCGTCGCGCTGCATGAGTATTACGCGTACGACGCCTATTCCCTGCTCGGCGGCGGCGCGCGCGTGCGAGAGTTCGTGCAATTCGCGATGGCGAGTTTCGCGAAGGAAGGCGGTGACGCAAGTATTGCTCGCGAACTCCCACAGATGCTCGTCGATCAAGGATTTGAAGTGGTTTCCATGCGACCGATCGCGCGTGCCGCGCGTCCCCACGAGCCACTCTGGCACTGGCCCGCAGGCTTCATCCGCACCTACTCACCCACGCTTGTGAAACTTGGCTATGCCGACGAGCAGTGGCTTGCGGCTATCGAAGCTGAACTGCGAGCAGCGGAAGCAAATCCAGCCTCGGTGTTGATTGCGCCGAGCGTGCTCGAAATCATCGCACGCAAGCGATAGCGCACCGCGACGTTTGCTACGATCGCGCGATGCAAATTCTTGCCGCGAACTCTGCCAAATTGATGCCGTGGAAGAACGGTCTCGGCACAACACTTGAACTCGCAACGGACGCGAGCGATGCGAATGCCGCGCAGGATGGCAGTGGCGCTTGGAGTTGGCGCTTGTCGATTGCGGATGTTCCCTCCCGCAGCCCGTGCAGCACTTTCACGGGGATGAGCCGCACGATCCTCTGTCTTGAAGGAGATGGCTTACTGCTCGAACGCGCGCACGGAACAGACGCGGTGCCGCTTCTCGGTTCCGCATTGTTGTTTGAAGGTGAAGAGCAATGCGTCTGTGTTCCGCTCAGCAAAGATGTTCGCGACATCAATCTCCTATTCGATCGCGCGAAGTGGAACGGTGTGCTTCGGCTCGTTCGCGCAACTGCTGGCGCGATCACAGGCGAAGTTGTCCTCGTGCATGTTCCCACGCTGAGTCAGAATGACATCACGATCGATGCGAATGGCGAATCGGTACTCGTCCGTCGCGGAGAAACGCTTGTTTCAAGCGGATTTTCGAGCGTGATGCTCAAAGCCAATGAAGTCTGCATCCTGGCAGCACTCACCACGCGAAGCGCAGAGAATGACACAGCCGCGTCGAATGCATGCTGCGGCAATCGTGAAGGCAGTGCGTGTGCATGTGGTGATGCATGTGGCGCGAACGGTTCAGCAGATGCGTGCTGCGCAAAATCAAAGAAAATGTGAAAAAGTTTTGCACGGGCGGGAATAGAAATCACTCAATGTTCGTCAGAGGCGACCAACGACTCCGCACCGAGTCACAACTCTCCCGAAAGAACATTGACACACATGCAATTGAAGAACACTCTCCTCGCTGTTGCGACCACCGCAACCCTCAGCCTCGCCGCATTCTCCGTCGCGCAACCACCGGTTGCTCCTCCAACCCCAGCACCGGCACCAGCGCCA